>JANLTP010000104.1:0-2006 GCA_031363055.1 Burkholderiales bacterium
AAATTTGAAAGTCCACGCAACACTTCGCGATTATTTGCCGCGACAGCGCGCCACCTTGTGAAGCAACTCAATCAGAATAACTCGTTCGCCGACACTGAGTGCGGCGAACTGATGTTGCTCGCCCTCGGCCAGCAGTCTGACGGCGTTGCGCACGATTGTCGATCCCTGCGCCGTGGTCCGGATGTGTTGCGCGCGCCGATCACTCTGGTTGCGCTCACGCTCGATCAATTGCCGTGCCTCGAGGCGTTCGATCCACATGGTGATGTTCGGCGCTGTGAAGGCGAGCGCTTGCGCCAGTTGTTTGGCCGAGACGCCCGGGTTTTCATCGACCAGGCTCAGGATGGTGAACTCGACCGGCCGCAGATCGAAGGGTGAGCCGACCTGCGTGATGAACACCTGGGTCGTCGCTATGGCCGCTTGCGCCAGTTGGTATCCGATAATCCGGTGCATGCCGGCTTCGGCCAGTCTTCCGAACGGCGTCGTTTCCGGTGATTCAGCGGGCTTGGATTTCATGCCCGGATTCTCCCACGCTCAGGGAGAGCGCAGCAATCCGTAGGCCGCCGGCAAGCCCAACCAGAAGCCGGATGCCGGCATCAGCACAATCCCCAGCGTACAGAGCAGCAGGAGTCCAATGCCGAGTATGCGAAAGTTACTGTTCTGTTGGCTGCGCTCCAGGCTCACGATAGCGGCGCCAATCAAGGCCATCATGGCGCCAAACAGCACAAACCACACGGCGGCAGCGGTCAAGGGGTCGCGTCCGACGGTATTAAAAACGCCACGCACTGCGATGCGGCCATAGAGATCGCCAAACGCAATCACGGCATACAGGGTGTGCAGGCTGGCGACGAACAGCAGCCAGTAACCAATCCAGACGCGATGTCTGTTTTGATCGGGCGGTAATGCTTGCAGGTGCTGCAGGTGCTGCAGGGCCTGGCGTTGGTCTTGCACGCTGGGTTGCGGTGGCGGATGCTGGCCAAAGTCATAGACCTCTACCAAAAACGGCAAGCCTTGCCAGCGCAGCAGGTCGGCGATGGCCGGTAACAGTTGAGTCTTGAATTCATCAAGCGTCATCGCGGGTTCCACCATGCGCATCTGCTGATACGCCTCGAGCAGCCGATCGATTTTCCAAGGATCGAAGAGGACACTGGACCACGCCGACGAAATCGTGTCGCAAAACGTCGGATTCAATTCGTGGACGCAACCGAAGTCGAGCACACCCAGCCGACCACCGCCCATGAACACAAAGTTACCGGCATGTGGGTCCGCTTGTATTTTGCGCAGCTTGAAAACACTGTGCATGAAAAGATCGAACAACAACTGGCCGTAGTGATCGCGCTCTTGCCGGCTGGGCGCCGTGCGCAACCATTCGTTCAGATGCAGGCCAGGCAGATGTTGCATCGTCAGAACGCGTCGGCTGGTTAGCGCCATTACGGGTAGCGGCACCACCAGATCGGGCAGCGATAGATGTTCGTGAAACCAGCGCAACTGAACGGCCTCGCGTTGATAGTCCAGCTCTTCACTCAACTTGCTTGCGACGTCGACCTTCATGCGGTCAATGAGGTCGGCGTGCGGCGATGTCGATGTTCCCGCCAACAAACCGTTCAGTACTTTTCGAATCAGATCGAGATCGCTGCTTATGGAGGCATCCATACCCGGATATTGAATCTTCACTGCCACCGTCTCGCCTCTCTTGAGCTCGGCGGCATGTACCTGCCCGAGACTGGCGGCAGCGAAGGCCTGTAATTCGAAGTGTTCGTATAACTCGCCCGGCCCGCGTCCGAGTTCCTGGCGCAGCAGCTTGACGACCAAGGCCCGGTTCAAAGGCGTGACACGATAGTGCGCCTGTGCGAGTTCGTGGCGCATCGCTTCCGGCAGTACACCCAGTTCCATGCTGAGCAACTGCGATATCTTGAGTGCTGTGCCCTTGAGCTGATTCAGGGCACCAAAGAGAATGCGGCCCAATCGGGCTTCGTGTTCGGCGCGAGCCTGTGCCTTGGCCAGGGCTT
>JANLTP010000111.1:0-40999 GCA_031363055.1 Burkholderiales bacterium
GAAAATTACAAGCAACGCTGCTGGAGTTCATGCCCGGTCCGACCCTGATGTCGCGTGATAACTTTGCCTCCTTGAAGGTTGATAACGTGCTGGTCAATCTGCAAGCAGCCGGCTTCCTGGCATTGGGCATCACGCCGTCCAGTCTGAGCGCCGTTGCTCCAGGCTATTTGTCCGGGAACACCGACTTACACTCACTCGCGCGCGCCAAAGCGAGTCGTTAGAAACCCTATGCTGTCGCTCTACATAGGTAACAAGAATTATTCCTCCTGGTCATTGCGTCCGTGGCTGCTGATGCAAACACTCGAGATCCCGTTTGTCGAACACCGGCTCAGCCTGTTCACCGATGGGTTCAAATCGACCTTGGCGCGCTACACGCCGGTGGCCCGGGTTCCAGTGCTCATCGATGACGATTTTTCAGTGTGGGACAGCTTGGCCATTGTCGAGTATCTGGCCGAGCGCTTTCCGGACCGTGGCGTCTGGCCGAAGGATTTCAAGGCGCGAGCACGTGCGCGCTCGATTTGTGCGGAGATGCACTCGGGCTTTGGTGCGCTTCGCACTCAGCTTCCCATGAATCTCGAAGCGCACCTGCCCGGCAAGGGTTGGAACAAGGCCGTTCAAAAAGATGTCGATCGATTGGTCGAGATGTGGCGCGAATTGCTGGCCGCTTCGGGTGGCCCGTTTCTGTTCGGCGCGTTCAGTGCGGCTGACGCATTCTTTGCACCGATAGTCACTCGACTTCAAACCTACGGTATTGATTTGCCGGCTGATTGCCAGCACTATGGTGCGGCGATACGCGCCCTGCCGGCGATGCAGGCTTGGACCCGGGAAGCGTTGACCGAACACGAATACCTCGCCGAGGACGAGCCATACCGGGACGCCCCCGCTGACAGCGTCGCCCTGAGCGGCGATCAAAACGGCGGCCCGCGCTGATCAACCCATGAAGATCTACGCGGTCGGAGGGGCCGTGCGCGATCAATTGCTTGGCCTGCCCGTTCACGATCGCGACTATGTCGTGGTCGGCGCCAGCCCGCAAGCGATGCTCGATGCGGGATTCAAGCCGGTAGGCCAGGATTTTCCGGTGTTTCTGCATCCGCAAAGCCATGAGGAATATGCGCTGGCCAGAACCGAGCGAAAAGTGGCGCCGGGTTACGCGGGCTTCCGCTTTCAGAGCTTACCCGAAGTCACGCTCGAGCAAGACCTGCAGCGGCGGGACCTGACCATCAACGCAATTGCGCAAGCCGAAGACGGCACTCTGATCGACCCGTACGGCGGACAAGCCGACTTGCGCGCTCGCGTGTTCCGACATGTCAGCGAGGCCTTCGTCGAGGATCCGGTTCGAATATTGCGCGTCGCGCGGTTTGCGGCACGCTTTGCCGAGTTCAGCATTGCGCCGCAGACCCACGAACTGATGTGTGCCATGGTCAGCACCGGCGAGGTCGACGCACTGGTACCTGAGCGAGTGTGGCAAGAGGTTTCGCGTGGGCTCATGCAGATCAAGCCGTCGCGAATGTTTGAAGTCCTGATCGCATGCGGCGCTCTGGCGCGGATTGCGCCCGAGCTCAGCGGCGCGTCCGGACACTGGATGAAAACACTCGATGCCGCCGCCGCGTCCGGAGCATCGCTGGCGGTCCGGTTTGCGCTCTGGGCGCAGGCGCTGCGGCATGCGCCATACGAACACGGGACAGACGAACATGTGCCAGACGATCAGACGACCGTCGTCGGCGAGGCGGCGCTCGAAGCGTTATCGCAGCTTTGTCAGCGACTGCGCGTGCCCACCGAATGTCGCACGCTGGCACTGCTGGCGCTCAACAATGCGACTGCGATTGCGCAGGCCCATGTGGCCAGCGCCGGCGAGCAGCTTCGGCTGCTTTCACAGGCAGATGGATTTCGAAAACCCGAACGCTTCGAGGAACTGCTGCAGGTCGTGCGACTTGAATTCAGCACCGGCCGACCTGAGGACCAACCCATAGTTAAATCAGCGCTGGCGCGATTGCGCCAAAGTCTGGCGGTCGCCAGCGCGGTCGATTCGGCCAAAGCGGCGCAGGCCGTCGATGGCGAGACTTTGACCAGAGCAATGCCGAGCGCAGTGACAAGCGCAACAACCCGCGGCGAAGCGATCAAGCTCGCCGTGCAACGAGCGCGTTTGCAGGCGATTGAGGCCGCGCAACAGAATCAACCCGAATGGTCTGCGGATCATACCGTCAAGGACGACATCGCTCGATCGTCAATCAAACGTCAACGGTTCTGGAAGCGATTGATCAGAGCGCCATTTGCGATCGTCGCGGCGCTGCTACTCGGATTCATCGATTGGCTATGGAATCCGCTGCTGATGCTGATGGCGCGCCTCGGCCGATTCTGGGTGTTTCGTGTACTGGAAGGCGCGATCTCGAGGCTGCCGCCCTATGGGGCTCTGCTGGTGTTCGCCGTACCTGCTGTGCTGCTGTTGCCGTTCAAGTTTCTAGGCCTGTATTTGATCGGCCACGGCCAGAAGCTGGCGGGAATGGCCGTCTTTGTGCTGGCGAAAGTGGTCGGTACTGCCATGGTCGCACGAGTCTTCTCGCTGACCGCACCGAAGCTCATGACGCTGAGCTGGTTCAATCGGCTATACAACCGCTTCAAGGCGTACAAGACACGACTGTATGAGTTGGTGTTTGAACATCCGTGGATTCGTTTGAGCAGAAGATTGACGCGGCGCTGGCTCGAACAGATTCGCGCTCGGTTGCGGCAATTCTGGCAGCTTCGCAAGCCGCGGCCTTGAACTCACCAGGAACTCACCAGGAACACATCTTGAACACAACGACGACTTACCAGACCATCACTTATGAACTCGAGCAGGGTGTTGCGCATATTCAACTGGCAAGACCAGAACGCCTGAATGCGCTGTCCAAGCCGATGTTGCTGGAGATCAATACCGCGATGGATTGCGCCGAGGCAGATTCCCAGGTTCGGGTCATCGTACTGAGCGGCGCCGGCAAGGGCTTCTCATCAGGATTTGATCTCAAGGATCAGATGCAAAGCAATCCCAAGGGCGCGCGTATCTGGCGCGAAATACTTGATCTGGATTTCGACACCACGATGCGTTTTTGGCGATCACCGAAGCCGACCATCGCAGCCGTACACGGCCCTTGCATCGCCGGCGCGTTCGAGATGGCACTGGCTTGCGACATCACAATCGCAGCGCAAGATGCCGTGTTCGGCGAACCCGAACTCAGATTCGGCGCCGGCATTGTGACGCTGTTATTACCCTGGATCGCTTCGCCGAAACATGCCAAGCGGATCATCTTGAGTGGACAGGACAAAATCGGCGCCGAACTTGCCATGCAGATGGGTTTGGTCAGCGAGGTGGTCGCCGTCGGAGAACATCTGATCACGGCACTGAAAGTGGCGCGCAATATCGCCAAGATGGACCCCGATCTCGTCTGTCAGACCAAAAAGGCGATCCAGCGAACCTACGATATTCAAGGCATTGAATCGGCCTTGGCGGCTGCGCTCGATATCGATCACAACATCGAGTCGCATGGCTCGCCGGACAAGGTTCAGTTCATGAATATCGCACGCGCCGACGGCTTGAAGGCCGCCCTGGCATGGCGCGCCAGCCGGTTCGAACCCGAGTGAACCGGCGTTCGATTTGGTCTCGTCCTTGACCTCTTCTACTGCCCGGCCTTGCCAATCGCCACCGGTCGCACCGGTGAACCCGCTGAGCCACGCTCGAGCAGCGGCAGCACCATCGTACAGGACGTCCAGACGCGGTCCCGAGCCATCTCGGCAAGCTTGACGTTTTCAAGATGATGTACGCCGCTCTGCGTCAACATATGGTGGTGCACAGCGAACGGCAGACCGGCCGGTACGCCGGCGGCTGGCCCCGCCTTGCCTGCCAACAGTCCGTCGGGCACCGGATCAATAAACGGCGTATCCAGCCCAATCGCGACAATACTTTTCTTGCCGAGAAATTGGGCCGCGTCGTAAGACAGACCCGGCGCCATGGCGTAGTAGGTCTTGTTCGTGTCGGGGTCCTGCCAACCATCGCTCCAACCGGTATAGACGTAAACCACATCGCCCGGTTGAATGCCGCGTTTCGCCAAGCCTTGTGCTTTCAACATGGCCTGAATGTGCGCCGCTGTTACCAGTTCACCGGCCTTCATCGCAGTACCACCGCCGACAAACTTCTTCGCGTCCAGCAAGATGGCTGAAGTCACAATCGGCGGAATTTTTTCAACCCCGAGTTTCAACAACGGCGAGTCGGCGGTCGGCTTGACATCCTTGGCCGACATACCGCCGTAGTAGGTGGCATCGTCGGCCGGGAAAGCGGCCTTGCCATCCCACGGATTTTTCAACACCGCAAAATGGCCGAGCGCATCAATTTGTGTGCCCTGCTGATTCGGCTCGGCACCGTCATTCAAGGTCTCACCATTGAATGCGTGTGCAGTTCCCGGAATGCCGGCAACCGCTTTCGGCTTGACCGTGTAGGGTCCGCTGAACGGACTCTTGGGCATCGTATTCGAGCGCTCATGGGACACCTCGTAAGACTTCGCGCCCGGTTGAGCGAGATGCCAGGCACAGCGCCCCCAGGTTCCTGCGCCTTGGGTATTACCCATACCCTTCTGGTCACCTTGCGACCAAGGGGGCGAAGGAACTTTCTTGACGCTCGCATTTAAAATGGAGGCAGGTTCAACGGCTGATGCGGCGGCTGGCAACGCCAGCAAGACCAGCGTCGCGGCAGCGCTCAACCCGACGCGAACAGGGCGATATTGATCAGCACGCCGACGGTTCGGCAGATTCGCGCGGTTACCTTTGACCATAATGCTCTGCTTTTGGAGTTCGGGCACTCAGTTTATCCCAAGCCTGTCCGTCTGCCTGAACCTTGGCTCCGTAGTTTCTACCACGCGCTCAATTAGCGTTACGATGATCGTCATCAGGCAGGTATTGCCGCAGGATTCTCATGTCTCAACTTCCTCTGATCGATCCCGATGACGAGTCGATCAACCGACTTCAGCAACCCGCATCCGGCCCATTGAACCTGTCGACTTCATTGACCGGATTGTCTTCATTGACCGCGGATGCGGCCGTCATCACCGATGCACTGGCGCTGCTGTGGGCGCCGCAGCCGCTGACCACTGTGCTCGAGATACTGCGCGACGCCGGCCTGCGGAGCACTCGAGGCGTACAGTTTCACAGGGCCATGCTGCTCGAGGTGCTCGGGCAATACAAGGCCGAAGGCAAGGCGGCGCTCAATGAACGGGGGCAATGGCAGTTGCTCGGTGACTACCGTCGCGAGTGTTACCGGCAAGCGCTGCTGGGGCCGCGCTTCGTCGCGTTAAAGCCAGCGGTGCTGGCCAGCAATCGAATTGAAACCCGAGGCTACTTCTACGGCCTGAGTAGCAGCGGACAAGCGCAGTGTGTCTTGCGGCTCGAGTTGTACAGCGGTTGCACGCCGGAACGATTCCAGACTATCTTGAAAGGGTCAGCCCATAACGGCCTTGATCTCGAACATGAGCTAAGCGAGTTGCTGCTCCACCACTTCGACGAGCGCCTGGCCGATCGCGCGGATCGCAGCGTATTGTTGAGCCTGGTCGCGCGCAGCGTGACCCTCAGTCTGTGGCGCCTCGACGTTCGAGTGCTACCGCTACTCGCCTGGTTGGACCGTGCCGAGTGGTCATCGCTGCCCTTCCAGGCACGAGTCAGTCTGTCGGAATGGTACCGCTTCGCCGGACGCCACGATCGCGCCGACGCATTGTTCGCAGGCCTATCAAACGCTCATGTCGATTACCACAAGGCCTGCTCCGCCCTGCTCGCCCACGGCCGCGTGGCGGTCGAGGCAGCGATCCAGGTATTCACCGAAACATTGAAGTCCTTCAGTCGCAGCGCCGGCTCACGCAAGAACCTGATGCCGGCCACTATATCCTGGCTGTATCCGGCCGCCTTGCTTGCCAGCGGTAGCGCCAGCGATCTGACCACCGCGCGCAAGTACTGTATCGCCGAATCCGGCAAGCGCAACGCTGACCCGTCGACCTTGATGGGCGCATGGGCCGGCGCGATCGATATGCGATTGGGCGACTCGCCGCGCAAACCGGCGAGCCTGTCGCCCCGAGAAAACTGGAGCCATTTTGATGCACACGCCGGCCTTGGCGATCTGTTTCCAGTGTTGCTGCGCGCCTGGCTGGCCGACAAGTCGCTGGATCGTGGCCGTTACGGCGGGCTGATCGGAAAACTCGAACGATGCGGCCTGAACGCGCTATCGAGCTGGGCGGAGTCCGCGTTCGAATTGGCCGCAGGCAAGGTGCCGGCAGCGACGTTCCTGTTTGACCCACCGCAGGTCCGATGGCGCGAAGCGCTCGCGGCCATTTCCGCATTGGGACAGAATTCTCCGGCAGCGCGCGCCGTTGCGGCAAACAACCAGCCATCGCGCATCATCTGGCAACTGGAGCTGGATAACCATCGCCTGCGCAACGTCACGCCGCTCGAGCAAAAGCATGGCATTCGTGGCTGGAGCAAGGCCAAGCCGATACCGTTGCGGCGCTTGCTCAAGCCCGAGAAGTTGCCCGCCTATGATCTGAAGGTCGCTCATTGCGTCCGGCTCGAGCGTTATCAGAATCTCGCGGTACTCGATCGCGCACAGGCGGCACAGGCACTGATCGGCCATCCGGGTGTGGTGCTGTCAACAGACCCGCAGCAGATCGTCGAGTTGGTCGAGGGCAATGCCGAAATCGAAGTCATCGAGCAAGGTGGCTATTGGCGCATGCGACTGATTCCTGACCCCTGGGTTGCTGAAAGCGATGGGCAGCCCTATTTTTCAAGTCTGCGCGACGAGCAGGAACACAATGCATTGAGGGCGATGCGTTTTGTGGTGACTGGCCATCGCGTGCGGGTGATCCGCTTCACCCCGGCGCAGCTTCGGGTCGCACAGTTGGTGCGCGACGGTCTGGCGGTTCCCGTGCAAGCGCGCACCGAATTGCAGGCGGCGCTGGCCTCATTGTCGGTGCATTTCCAGGTACACAGCGAACTCGACCTGCAGGCCCGTGAAGTGTCGGTCAGCGGTCGTCTGCGCGCGGAAATCGAGCCCCTGGAGCGCGGTGTGCGGCTGCGCCTCGTGGTCGCACCCCTCGGCGAAGCAGGCCCGAGAATACCGCCGGGCGAAGGCCGCGAGAATTTTGTGGCGATGCTCGCGGGCGAGACCCTCAAAGCCAAGCGCGACCTGAGCGCCGAGCGCTCAATTGAACGCGATATCGGTGCGGCACTCGATGAAGCAGGCATCGCCTGGGAGCGAGGCCCGGACAACGATCGCGCGGTGCGCCATTTGCCCGAACCCGATGCAGCACTCGCCCTGGTCGAACTGTTGGCCGCAGCGGTTGCCGACGGTCGCTGGCTCGACAGCATCGATTGGCCGAAGGGCAAACCGCTGAAAGTGCAGACGGTCGCTTCAAGCCAGCTTCACGTCAAGGTCAAAAGCGTCGGTCAGTGGCTTGAATTGAACGGCGAACTCAGAACCAGCGACGGCGAAGTCGTGGCCATGCGATTTCTAATCGAACAACTGAGCGCCAACAAATCGCGCTTTGTGGCGCTGGGCGAAGGCCGTTATCTGGCGTTGACTGAACGGCTTCGCGAACAGATTGCCGACCTCGCTGACCTCTCGAGCGTGCAGAAAAATGGCAGCCTGAAGATCGCCCAGTCGGCCGGCGCTTGGCTCGAAGCGCAGCGCGCCGACAGTGCCATCGAGTTCGATCGGCGAACCACCGAGCGGCTGGCACGCTGGCAGGCGGCGCAGACCGAGGACTTCCACATTCCGGCGAATTTGCAAGCGCAATTGCGGCCCTATCAGGAAGACGGTGTGCGTTGGGCTCTGCGACTGGCGCAGGCCGACTTCGGTGCTCTGCTGGCTGACGACATGGGCCTGGGCAAGACGGTGCAAACGCTGGCCCTGTTATTGGCACGCGCGACAATCGGCCCGGCACTGGTGGTCGCACCGACCTCGGTAGGCGCCAATTGGGTTATCGAGGCCGGGCGCTTTGCGCCGTCCTTGAACATCATCAAACTCTCCGAGGTCGAGCGCGAGGCGAGCATCGCCGATGCCAAACCGAACGACGTGTTCGTCTGCAGCTATGGGCTGTTGGTGCAACACAGCGATGAATTGGCCGCCATTCAGTGGGCCAGCGTGATTGCCGATGAAGCCCAGGCCGTGAAGAACACGAACACGGCACGAGCCCGGGCGCTGGTCGCGCTCAACGCCGGTTTTCGGCTCGCAGCCACTGGCACACCGGTGGAAAATCGACTCGATGATTTATGGTCGATCATGCAGTTTGTGAATCCCGGCCTGCTCGGTACCAATCAGCAATTCAACGCCCGTTTTGCGGTGCCGATCGAGCGTGACCGCAATATCGATCAACTGCGCAAATTGCGCCGTCTGATTGCGCCGTTCCTGCTGCGTCGAACCAAGGCGGAAGTCTTGGCCGATCTGCCGGCGCGCATCGAGATGATCAAGCCAGTGATCATTGAGTCGCGTGAGCAGGCCCACTATGAAGCCTTGCGCCGCAACGCCTTGCAAGCCGCCGAGGGCTTGGTCTCCGAGCGCGGCGCCCAGAGTCAACTGCAAGTACTCGCGCAGTTGATGCGCCTGCGCCGTGCGGCCTGTGACCCGAGACTGGTGACGCCCGAGTTCGGCGAGCCCGGCGCGAAGATCCAGGAAATTCTGGCACTGGCCGAGGAACTGGTCGCCAATCGACACAAGACCCTGATCTTCAGCCAGTTCACCGATTTTCTCGACCTGATTCGCGACGCTCTGCTGGCGGCTGGTCATTCCATTCAAACGCTCGATGGCGCAACGCCCGAGCGCCAGCGCGCCCAACGCGTCGCAGCATTCCAGGCCGGTCAAGGTGACTTTTTTCTGATCAGCCTGAAGGCCGGCGGATTCGGCTTGAACCTGACGGCGGCCGACTATGTGGTGATCGCCGACCCGTGGTGGAATCCGGCGGCTGAGGACCAGGCCATGGGTCGTGCACATCGCATCGGCCAAACCCGGCCGGTGACGGCGTATCGGTTGGTGGCGCAAGGTACGATCGAAGAGCGCATCGTCGAGCTGCATCGCGACAAACGGGCGCTCGCCGATGGGCTATTGGAGGGTGGAGAGGCGCAGACACTGCCCGGGATTCAGGATTTGCTGGAGCTGATGCGCTGAAAATATCCTTGTCAGTTTGAGGTCGACCGTCTTACTTTGGGGTTTGGGGTTTGGGGTCACCAAACCTATAATTTGACAGATATTAGGAAGTTTATAAGATTCTTGTAAATCAAATAATATCCGTATAAACTCCTCCTATGGACCCTGTCAGAAACCCCTATTCGCCGGGCGCGGGCACACCGCCGCCGGAACTTGCAGGTCGAGACGAATTACGCGAAACGGTGCGAATCGCGATTGAACGCACGCGGTTGGGTCTACCCACCAAAAGCGTGCTGATGGTCGGACTACGGGGTGTCGGCAAGACCGTTCTGCTGGACCGAATGCGCGATGATGCCGAAGCTCAGGGAATCCAAACGCTGCGGGTAGAAGCCCCCGAGAATCGTTCACTGCCGGCCATTTTGGCACCACAACTGCGGCAAGCACTACTCCGATTGTCGCGAAACCAGAATGCTCGCGATCTCGCACAGCGGGCACTCAGAGCCTTGGCCGGTTTTGCCAAATCTCTCAAGGTTAAATACCAGGATATCGAAGTCGGATTCGACTTCGACCCCGAACCGGGCTTGGCCGATAACGGCGACCTTGAGCATGACATGCAGGCGCTGTTGGAAGCCTCCGGCGCCGCCGTCAAAGAGGCTGACAGTGCATTGGCCATGTTCGTCGACGAGCTGCAATACGTTAAGGAGCTTGAGCTGGAAGCGCTCATCACCGCGTTACATCGATGCGCTCAACGCCGATTACCTGTCATCCTGATCGGCGCGGGTTTGCCACAACTGCGCGGCCGAATGGGCAGAGCAAAATCGTATGCGGAACGGCTATTCGATTTCCCCGAAATTGGCCCGTTGCCCGCACCTGCCGCCAGGCTCGCAATCTCCAAGCCCGCACAATCACAAGGCGTTTTGATTGACGGCGATGCGCTCGAACGTATCGTCGGGGAGACACAAGGGTATCCCTATTTCCTTCAAGAATGGGGCAAGCACGCATGGGATACCGCGAAACATTCACCAATCGCACTGACCGATGTGCAGTCAGCATCAAAAGCAGCGATCGCAGCGCTTGACGAAAGCTTTTTCCGAGTTCGGTTCGACCGCCTGACTCCGGTTGAAAAGCGCTACCTTCGCGCCATGGCGGAACTCGGCGAAGGACCCCATCGCTCCGGAGACATTGCGATCGTTTTAAATCGCAAGGTAACCTCGCTCGGCCCAACACGAAATCAATTGATTTCCAAGGGAATGATTTGGAGTCCGAACCACGGTGACACAGCCTTCACCGTGCCCCTGTTCGACCAGTTCATGCATCGCATCATGCCGGCCGATGATTGGCGCAGTTGACCCCGAATTGCAAATTCAAAATTGCAAATTGCGCAACAGACAATTCGCCCGGCGCGCGATCAGCGATACATCAACCCTATGGTTTCCGCAATCGCCGCCGGCTTGTCGGACCCTTCGCGCTCGACCGTGACATTCCACATGACTTGCAGGCCGCCCTCGATAGGCTTGGTTTCCTTCAACACAAAGCGGCCACGCAATTTGCTGCCGACCGGTACTTGTGACGTGAAGCGCACTTTGTTCAGACCGTAATTAATACCCATGCGCACGCCGTCTACCTTGAAGGTACTCTGTGAAAAGCCGGCGATCATCGACAAGGTCAGAAAGCCATGGCCGATGGTGGTGCCCATCGGTGAGGCCTTGGCGCGTTCGACATCGACGTGAATCCATTGGAAGTCGTTAGTGGCGGCCGCAAAATTGTTGATTCTCTCCTGGGTAATTTCAACCCAGTCGGAAACGGCGACTTCCTTGCCGACCATTTTTGCCAGGGCGTCTAAACTGTCGATCTGAACGATTTGAGCCATGCTCTGTTCCCTCTCTTTGTTTGAATTACCTTGCCGAGGGGCAACCCAATCAACATCACCACTGGGCAGCCCCTCGGAATCCTACCAGCATCAGGAGACTTTCATGAAAGCACTACTTTGCAAGCAATACGGCCTGCCCGACACCTTGGTGCTCGAGGAGGTTGCCGACCCCAAGCCTGCGGCCGGTCAGGTGGTCATCGACATGAAAGCGGCCGGGGCCAATTTCCCGGACGTTCTGATCATTCAAAACAAGTATCAGTTCAAGCCGACCTTGCCATTTGCACCGGGCGCTGAATTCGCAGGGGTCGTGTCCGCCGTCGGCGACGGTGTCAAGCATGTCAAGCTGGGCGACCGCGTGATCGGCAATTGTGGTCATGGCGCCTTCGCCGAAAAAGTGCTGGTCGACGCTGAGCGCACGATTCCGATTCCTGCCGGTATCGATTTCGATGTCGCAGCCGCATTTACCCTGACCTACGGCACTTCGTATCATGCGGTCAAGGATCGCGGCGAATTGAAGGCCGGGCAGACCATGCTGGTGTTGGGCGCGGCCGGTGGCGTCGGACTGGCGGCGATTGAAATTGGCAAAGCCTTGGGCGCCAAGGTGATTGCCGCCGCATCGACCCCAGAAAAACTGGCAGTCTGCCGCGAACACGGCGCCGATGCGACGATCAACTACAGCACCGAAGATCTGCGCGAGGCGATCAAGAAATTGACCGATGGCAAAGGACCGGACGTCATTTACGACCCGGTTGGCGGCGCTTATGCGGAACCGGCGTTTCGATCCATCGCCTGGCGCGGCCGCTATCTGGTCGTGGGTTTTGCGAATGGCGAAATTCCGAAGATACCGCTGAATCTGGCGCTTCTGAAGGGCGCTTCGCTGGTCGGTGTGTTCTGGGGTGACTTCACCAAACGTGAGCCGAAGCATTTTCATGCCGACCTCAGCGATCTGTTCACCTGGGTAGCGCAGGGCAAGCTGCGTCCGCACATCTCGGCGCGATATCCATTGGCGCAGGGTGCTCAGGCGCTCAACGACCTCATGAATCGCAAGGTGACCGGCAAGGTGATTATTACGCCCTAGCGGTTACATTCGTTTCGCCACTTCCTCGAGCATGACTTCGGTTGCGCCCCCGCCAATGGTCAAAATGCGGGCGTCGCGAGTCATCCGCTCGATGGGAGTGCCAACAATGTAGCCGGTGCCGCCATGCAACTGCAGGCAACCGTGGACCACCTCCTGCAGAATTTCGCAGGCGTAGGCCTTGAGCATCGAGACTTCACGCACGGCATCCTTGCCCTCTTCGAGCATTTGCGCGCACTGATACACCAGGGCGCGCGCGGCGGCCGACTTTGAGGCCATCCAGGCAAGCTTGTTGCGCACCACCGGCTGCTCCCACAAACTCTTGCCGAAGGCCTGGCGTTGCTGCACGTACTCAACCGTCAATTCAATCGCCTTGGCGCATTGGCCGACGCTCATCGCGCCCGCTACCAGTCGTTCGTTCTGGAAGGTACTCATGATGTAGTAAAAGCCCTTGCCCTCTTCGCCCAATAACGCGTCCGGCGGTACGCGTAAATCTTCGAAGAACAGCTCAGCGGTATCGGAGGCGCGCCAGCCATGCTTTTCGAACTTGCGACCGATCTTCAAACCCGGCGTACCCTTGTCAACGATGAACAGCGAAATACCGCGACTACCCTTGGCGTTCGGATCGGTGCGAGCCGCGACGATGTAGATATCGCCGTAGACACCATTAGTGATGAAGGTCTTCGAGCCATTGATGACCCAGCCATCACCGTCTCGTTTGGCGCGAGTCTTCAGGCCGGCAACGTCCGAGCCGGCATGCGGTTCGGTCACGCAGACGGCACCGATCTTCTCTCCGGCACAAGCTGCCGGCAGGTACTTTTGTTTCTGAGCGTGGCTGCCGCGCAAGGCGATATGGGCGATCGACATATCGCTGTGTACCGTGAACGCAGACGCTACGCCGCCGAACGTCGAGCGCGCCAGTTCTTCACCCAGCACGGTCGAGGCCATCGGCCCCAGGCCACCACCCCCGTATTCAACCGGATGGCGCATGCCCAGAAAACCGAGCGCACCAAAGTCACGAAACGCCTGACGCGGAATTTCGCCGGCGGCCTCCCAGGCCTCGCCCTGCGGCATGACGACCTCCTCGACATAACGGCGCACTTGCGCGCGGATCATGCGGTGGTCTTCGTCGAGCAGATTTGGTTCGTTGAATTCAAAGGCGGACATGGTGTGGTGTTTCATGTTGATTGATGACTGCGGGCAAATGCGGCCTTCTGTAAAACTGGCCTTCTGTATTATAGTCCGTCCCGTCGGGCTATCAATAAGGGGTACTGCATGACTCGCGTTCGCGCTGACGACTATGAATCAAAGAAACAATCGATTTTAAACCGCGCCGCCACCTTGTTTGCGCGCAAGGGCTTCGACAGCGCCACCATGATTGAAGTGGCTGCCGCCTGCGGCACGTCAAAATCGCACCTCTACCACTACTTCCCTGCCAAGGAAGATTTGTTGTTTGCCATGGTCAGCGAACACATCACTGAACAGGCCGCCGAGCTGAGCGCCATTGTCGCGCTGCCCCTGTCGGCCGAAGAGCGGTTTTCGCGCTACGTCAGCGCTTTCGTCAAACGGGCGGCGAATTCGCGTGATGAACATCTGGTTTTGATGAACGATCTGAAATACCTGCCGGATGCCAAGCGCAAAAAAGTTCGCAAGCTCGAGACGCGTCTGGTCGATCTGATGGTGAGTCTGCTCAAGGAGATCAATCCAGAACTGATGGCGCCGGTCAAAGTTCGCGGTCCCTACGCCATGTTGCTGTTCGGCATGATCATCTGGACGTTTACCTGGTATCAGAAGAGCGGCGCGATCTCGCCTGCCGAATTGTCGGAACGAATCTGCCAGGTGTTTGTCCACGGCTTCAAGGGCGCGCAATTTCCAGCACCTCTGTAATTGCTGCCGTACCGTTATTTGCATCGCACGCTCACAGACTGCCCGGCAACCATTAATTCACTGCCTTCGTCTTGCCAACCCAATACGGTTCACGCAAAACGTTCTTCATGATCTTGCCGGCGCCGGAGAGCGGCAAGGCATCGCGAAACTCGGCGGTTCGCGGGCATTTGTATCCCGCAATCAACCGATGACAATATTCGATGATCTGCTCGCTGCTCGCTGTTTGACTCTCCTTGAGTGTCACGACCGCGTGCACCGATTCACCCCAGCGCTCGTTGGGTACTCCGAACACGGCGCACTCACGAACGGATAGATACGCGTGTATCGCATTCTCGACTTCGCGCGAATAGATGTTTTCACCGCCGCTGATGATCATGTCCTTGACCCGGTCAACAATATAGACAAAACCGACGTCATCCATATAGGCGGCATCACCCGTGTGTAACCAGCCATTGCGCAAGGCGCTGGCGCTGGCTTCGGGCTTGTGCCAGTAGCCCAGCATGATTTGCGCACCGCGAAGGGCAATTTCTCCAGTCTGGCCGCGCGACAGTTCCTGGCCGGTATCGTCGACGATTCGTACGTCGATGCCGTAGGCCGCCCGTCCCGCCGCTTGACGTTTGCTTGGCAAGCTTTCGCATTCGAAGTGGTAGCGCCACGGCAAACTCAGCGCCAATGCGGCCGACTCGGTCAGACCATAGCCCTGAATAAACTCCCAACTGGGCAACTTCAGCATGGCCTGCGCCAACACCGAGTCCGGCATCGGCGAAGCACCGTATTCACAGTACCTGACGCTGGACAGATCGTAGCGCTCGAATTGCGCATGATTGATCAGCATATTGATCATCGTCGGCACGAACAGGCAATAGTTGACCTTATGCCTTTGAATCGCCTCGAAGGCGAGCACCGCATCAAACTTCGGCAGACAGATGTGCGTGCCTCCCGCCATCGTCAAGGCCATCGCCGGCGAGGCCCCGGCCAGATGAAACAAGCCGGCCGAATGCAGGTAGACCGTCTGCTCGGAAAAATGCAGAGTTGCAATCCAGTTAATTGAGGCGGCAACACAATTACGATGCGACAACATGACACCTTTAGCTGCCCCGGTCGTACCACCGGTGTAATAAATGCCGCACAGATCGTCGTCGCGGCCACATTCGTCAGCCATGGGTGCGGAGGAACGAATCATTGCCTCGTAGGAGTGCATTCCGACGGGGGTCGGTTCATCGCGTATTCAACGGTACCAACACCAGACCCGCCCAGGCCGCCGCGAAAAAAAGCTCGATGTAGGTGTCGCTGTTGAGCGCGAGAACCGCCAGCCGATCGCCCGGCTGCAGTCCGAGCGAACGAAAACCTGCTGCCAGCCGCGGCACCCGTTCACCCAGTTCGCCCCAGGTACGGGTTCGTTCACCGCACCAGGTGGCCGTGTTGCGCGCGCGGGTTTGAACGGCTCGAGTAAAGGCCTGGGTCAATTGCACGATTGCGCTCGTTTTCCTAAAGCACCGGGAACCGCTGCGGTGCCAGATAACGCTGATAGCCCGAGGCGACACCGTACTCGGCGATGCCATAGCCGACCTGACCCTCGCTGGTACCGCGCAGGACATGATCAGACAAAGTGCGCGCCGTCACCCGAGTCTGTGCATCGTCAAGATTCCAGACTTCATGCTCGCTGTAGAACTCGCCGCGGTCATCGCCATGATTCCAGCCTTTCAATCCGCCGTAGAGCCCGGCCTTCAAGTAGAAACGCGGCGTCAGACCTTCTACATGCAGATCACGCGGCGGCCCCTCGGCGAACTCGAGATGGAAATCGGCAGCGGTGATCGTCTGCCCGAGCGCATCGTCGGCCCATTGGTAGCGATGCTTGACCGCAGTCATCTCGCGATGCGTCACGCTACCATCGGCGGCGCGTCGAAACTCGCTGCCTGAAAGATACCAGGCCTGATCCGGCGCGCGCTCCTTGATGAACAGCAGCACACCCCTATCGTCGAACTGGCACATGGCCCAGGTCCAGAAGAAATTGGTAGGCTCCACAACCGGCGGCCGATGCTCGTCGGTATGCAACTGCGCACGCACACCCCAGGAGCGATCCCGTTGCCCAATCCAGGTCGCAGGTTCAATCAGGTAGCGAACGCCTTGCACCACGATCCAGCCGCGGTAGCGCCCGAATTGCGTCATGCGAGACAAGTCTTCATAAACCTCGCCCTTGCGTTCACGATAACTCGGCTTTTCATGCGCCGCTGGAAAGCTCGCCTCAAACTCGATCTCGAAGCTGATGCCGGAGTCATTGTCGGCCAGGCTCAAACGATGCCGTTTCATACCCTCTACGACCTCAAATTGCAGCGGCCCGACGGCGGTTTGCAAAGGGTTGGAGCCGAGCCTTCGCGACGCCCGAAACGTATGTTGCTGACGACCTACCGTAATACCTGCAAAGGCGTCCATGACACCGCGATTCGGGTAATAACCCAGACCCATGTCAATCAGCAGATCGCGGCCATCGATCGGATGCGCCGTATACCAGAATCGTTCGGTAAAACGCGGATCACCATTGCCGGCGCGCGCAAATGGCGCGGCAGTCTGGTGACCAATCAGGTCATCTTGCGAGGTCAGCATTTACGCTCTCCATTGACGGACATTATGAATATTCGGACACTACGGACACTACGGACAAGACACTACGGACACGGTTGGCCCCGGCGAATTCATCGCCGTAAAGTCAGCTCGGGCAATCAGTCGTCGCTCGCTCATCAACGTTGCGCGAAGCGTTTCACGCATCAGGCGATCGAGCTCGGCGCGAGTATCGGTCGTGAGCGCGTTGGACGGCTCGAACAACCAGTCGGTCAGCGCAACCAGTTGCTGTTCGGCCGCGCTCAAAGCCCGCTCGAGATCGGCCTGCCGCAACGGCATTGAGGTTGGCTCTGTGGTTAACTTCGAACTGACCATAGTCGGCACCACAACACCCGCCGCCACTGCCCGTGCAATGATGGCAGAGCAGCCGGTCTGTATCGTCTCGAGTTGGCTGCGCAAGAGATCCGGTGACCAGACCAGCAGACTTTCGAACTTGCCGAGTACGTCGAGCACACCCGCCAACTGGCCTCTAGCGTGATCGGATTGGAGCTCCGGCAACACAACCTCGCGCAAACTGCACAGCAGACCATCGACCAGCGCTGGCAGGGACTGATTCACGGCGCAAGCTCGATCAATCGGTTGAGCTCCAGCAAGATTGGCGCCAATTGAAATCCCATCGCGGCCATTCGAATATCATCGGCTCGGCCGGATTCAATTCGCTGCAAGGCATCGATCAGTAGTGCCGCCATTTTGAACTGTACCAGCGCTTCATAGTAGCGGACCCGTTCTGGCCGAACGACGAAGCCGGTCTGTTGCTGGTAGCGATCGTAAAACGCTTCGCGCTCGATCAATCCACCGATGCGCGTCGTACCGCCCGAGAAGGTCCGTGATCCGGCCCAGGCAATATCTTCATGCGGATCGCCGAGATGGACCAGTTCCCAGTCGAGGATTGCGGTAATCCGACCGTCTCGCTGCAAGAAATTTCCAACTCGGTAGTCGCCGTGAACGACCGTAATTCGATCAGCAACCGGTGCGTTGGTTTCGAGCCAGCGCTCGGCGTAGTGCATCTGGGGCGGTGTCCGCTTGCCTGGTAAACCGGCATGTTTCGCCCAACGATTCAGCTCGAGCACCGCCGTATTGGCAACATTCACCAGAGCCTTCGGCGGTAAGCGTTTTGCCGTCTCGCTTGCCCGCCAATCAAACGCATGAATAGCGGCCAGGGCGTCTGCAAAGTCACTGCCGAGCGAGCGATTCATCGCCTCGCCGCGTTCATCGGCCGCTCCTTTCCACGGCATTGGCGTATCGCCGTCCATACGTTGCGTGACGAGAAACGGCGCACCCAGCACGTATTCATCGTCGCTGAACGCGAGTGCTTGCGGAATCGGCAGTCCTCGTACACCGGCCAACGCGGTCAGCGAGTGGAACTCTGGTTCCGCGCTGTAGGGTGCTTGCAAGCCGCAAGCCAGAAACTCGAACCGGGCGGCCCCAGTGGCTTTGCAAAAGCGCCTGCAGCCGCAGCGGCAATTCAGGCGACGCAGTGTCAAACATGATCAAACCGCACCGGATCGGCGACGATAAATCGAACAACACCGCCGTGAATATTCATCGTTGCGATGAGGTCATCGTTGCACGCGATCAATTTTCATTCAACAGCACCAACGCGCGTTGTGCCGCCACTCTCGCCGTGAACGCACAGGCTTGAGTACCGCCATCGCCATAGTCCTTGACGGCATCGCCGACATGCCAGAAATTTTGCAGCGGCGTATCCTGCGACAGGTCATAACCGGCGCACGAGCGCTGCGCCGGCCACTCACCGCGCATGACTCGAACCGACAACATCCGGGCGGCGTCAAAACCCGAAAACTCATCGCGAAGATCCTGCAATGAGGCCGCCACTTCGGTGGCTTCGTCGAAATCGCCAATCGCCGGCTTTGGCACCGCGTAGGCGACATACAAGTGCCATCCGGGCGGCGCCAGTTCGGGACAGGTAGCGGTCAGCTCGCCCAGATTGCACAAGCGTCGCGTCTTGCCAAATGTCACGAGACCTGGCGCATCGACCAATCGTTCACGAGTGGCAAAGTTGATCACGATGTTGGCGGCCGGCCGAGGCAATGTTCGCGCCTTTTCGATGTAGCCGCTGCCGAAGGCTTCGGCGCCGGCCAGTGCCACCGATGCAGTCGGGCCGGCATTGCTGATGACCGATCGCACATCGATGTGTTGCGTAATACCGGCCTTGGTGACCGCAAGGCCGGTGACCCTTGCGCCAGACGTATGTAATGCAGTTGCAGCGCTGTCCAACCAGACTTCCCCACCGTGTCGGCGAATACCGTCGGCGAGATCGTTCCAGAGACCGATCGTGCCGCGTGGGCAAAATCCGAAGCGTTTGAACGCACCCTTGACCGCGAAGTAGGTCAGAAACGCACGCGCTGGTAACTCATCGGAATTCACCGCGAAGATGGCGGCACACAAATTGCGAAAAATCGCGTGCACGGTTTCGTTGCTGGTATAGGTATTCAGCCACTCTTGCGTGCTGAGCTTGGCCTCAGGCAAATCGCCAGCGCGTGCATCGGCGAATTTGGCGCCGATCTTGGCCGCCTGTTTGGTGAAGCCTCCAAGTAGCAGACCCCAGCCGCCGCCCTTCGAGACATTGATCAATTTTCGATCAATCCGAAACAAGGTTGCCGGACTTGGTTCACGCAAATCCAGGGCGACGCCGAGCATCGCGAAGGTTTCTTCGAAGACGCCACCCAACTCGATGGCGATCGCACCGATATTGACGGTAAAGCCATCAATCTGCTCACTCGACGCACGTCCGCCAACCCGATCGCGCGACTCGATGACCAACACCTTTTTGCCGGCGGCCACCAGACGCGCAGCCGCACACAAGCCACCTGCGCCGGCTCCTATCACCGCTACGTCATAAATTTGAGAACTCATTCAGGTGGCTTGTCGGAGCACAGCGAGATGGGACTGCAGGAACTGCCCGATTGAGGCAATCGCATCGCGCGCGGCTTTCAAGTCACGCGGAAATAACTGAAACACGTGAATCATTTGTGGATAGACCTCGAGCTGCACCGACACCCCGGCCTGTCGAGCCTTGCTGGCAAAATCGCGTGTGTCATCGAGCAAGGTCTCGCGCGATCCGACCTGCATCAGCAGCGGCGGCAAGCCTTGCAGCTCACCCAACTGCGGCGACGCCAACGGATCGTCAGCGCGGCCACCCGTGCCCAGGTATTGTTGCGCCATCGCCAGAACCACCGGACGTTGATTGATAGGGTCGATGCTGGCGCGACTGTTAAAACTCTCGCCCGAGGCCGAAAGGTCGGTCCAGGCGGACATCAGCACCGCTGCGGCCGGCAAGCGCTGCTGGCGGGCCCGCAGCGATAACATGGCCGACACACACAGGCCGGCACCGGCCGAATCACCGACCAGGGCGATCCGCTGTGGCGCATGACCCTGGGCCAGCAACCAATCATAGACGGTCAAAACATCACCGAGGGCGGCTGGAAAAACATGTTCCGGTGCCAGCCGGTAGTCAATACCGAGCACGGCACAGCCGCTGGCCTTGCTGATCTCGGCGATGAGCTCGAGGTGTGAGCGGACCGAGCCGACCTTGAAGCCACCGCCATGTACAAACAACAGGACCGGCTCGCTCGGCTGGCCTGCCGGCTGTTCCAAACGGGTTTCACCGACCCGGAATGCGTTGACCCAGAATGCGCTGACGCCACCGGCAGAAATCGGCCACCAGTTGATCATCGGCGCCGATGCCGAATACAGCTCTTCCCAATCGCGGCGCATCTGTTCAACCGGGGTCGAACGATTCCAGCCTCGATAAACATTGCTGATTCGCGCGATGACCGCGTCGACAGCGTTTTCGTCAGCCACGCTCATTGCCCGCAACCCATGCCGCCCGACACGCCGAGCGTTTCGCCGGTGATGTAGCCGGCCTCCTTCGAGACCAGAAAGGCAACGGCTGCGGCCACTTCGTCGGCCGATCCGAGACGACCCACCAAGGTTGCGGCGGTCATGGCATCGCGCAATTTGTCGCCGCCTGCCTGGACCGCTTTGCGCAACAAGGGTGTGTCAATCGGTCCCGGTGCAATGACATTGGCGGTGATCCCCTTGCGACCGTTCTCGCGGGCAATTGAACGGGTAAACGCAATGACGCCACCCTTGGCTGCGGCATAAACCGCACCGCCTCGTGAGCCCAGGCGTCCGGCCTCCGAGGCGATGTTGATGATTCGCCCGAACCCGGCGGCTTGCATGGCCGGCAACACTGCGTGTGTGGTGGCGAACACGGCCTCCAGATTGACGGCCAGCAACATGCGCCAATCGGCAGCTCGAGTCTTGGTAAAGAACGCATGCTGATCGACACCGACATTATTGATCAACGTATCGAAGGGCTCATGCTCGCCAATGACCTGCGCCACCCGATCGAGCTCGGTGACATCCAGCTCGACCGCGCTGGCGCCGATTTCAGCGGCGAGCCGGTTCGCCGCGCTCAGATCGAGATCGGCAATCAGCACCTGTGCTCCTTCGGCCGCCAGACGACGTGCGATCGCCGCGCCGATGCCGTGCGCACCGCCCGTGAGGAACACCCGTCGACCGGCGAGCTGCGCAGCGGTTTGAACAGCGCTCACCGATCAGTGGCCGGTAAACCGGGGGGCACGCCGCTCGATCACGGCCGCCAATCCCTCGAGCGCATCGGCCATGCCGCACAACTGCGCTTGCGTACGATTTTCCTCAGGCATACAAGCCTCGATACCCTGGCCGATGCCACTCCACAATAATCGTTTGGTAGCCGCCAGCGCAGCCGGCGCGCCCGCCGCCAACTGCCGCGCCAACGCCAACGATTCGCTGGCCAATTGATCGTCAGCGACAACCCGGGTCACCAGACCCATGTCGAGCGCTTGCGGTGCTGTGATGACGGGATTGAGCATCAGGATTTCCATCGCCTTGCGCAGTCCCACCAATTGGGTCAGACTGACCGATACACCGGCGTCCGGAACCATGCCGACGCGGGTGGCGCCGGCCAGAAATTTTGAAGAGGCGGCGGCCACCACCAGGTCAGCGCAGCAGACCAGGCCCATGCCACCACCGCCGGCCGCAAAACCTTGCACCGACACGATCACCGGCGCGTTCAAGCGTATCAGCAGGCTGGCGACGATTTGCAAATACGAAGTCGCCATCCGAATGTAATCAGGCAAGTCCGCACCTTTGGCCGCAAATGCATGGACGTCGCCGCCAGCACAAAAGTTCTTACCCTCGCCGGTCAGCAAAACAGCCCGCACACGCGGGTCGCCGTGGATCTGCATCGCCACGCCATGAAAGGCCTTGAGCAGTTCGATGTCGAGGCCGTTGGCCGACTCCGGCCGGTTCAGTCGCAGATGCGCGACGCCGTCAGGATCCAGGTCGAGCAGAACCGGGCCGCTTGCCACCAACGCTTCAGAGTTCCTGGGCTTATTCATCAGTTCGGCTTCTTCATCAGTTCGGCTTATTCATCGGCTTATTCATCGGTTTTTATCATCAGCTTGGTTGATCGGTGTCTTCACGTCGCGGTCCGTTGGCGCCTGGCCATTAAAAGCTAAATCAGAAACGCCATCGTCGACAGCGCCCGATCGTTGTTCACAAGAATAACTTTCTTCATGACCATACGCAGGACACCCGATTCGCGCCGCAAATGGTATTCATTTCTCGACGCCCAGATCGTCTCGCCGCGATGGCTGGACTCGAACACCATGGCATTGGCGGTCACGCGGACCTCGTCGCCCGCAACCGCTAACAGTTCGACATTGGAGATGATGCGACGCAACCTTGAACGGGGTGTCTGACTGAAACGCTTGCCGGTGTGAAATTGCTTGATGCGCAACGCAATTCTCGATCGATTGTCATAGATGATCGACATCTCGCGCTCGGGATCACCGCCGTCACCATTGGCGGGAATCCAGTAGATGGCGTCATCAGTCCAGAGCGCCTCCCAGGCGTCATACTCATGGTCATCTTGCAGGCGCGCTTCTCGATAGATGAACTGCGTCAATTCGTAGACCAGGCTGGCTGAGTCAACCATCAATCAGCCTCCATCAACGTTCGATAGTGGCCCCACATTCCACGCGAGGGTACCTCGTCGGTCGCGTCGCCAATCCGGAAGCCCTCGGCATCGATACGCTCGCGATGATTGCCACGACCGAGATACAGCCACTCGGGATTAAGTGCCTGCACGCCACGTTGTGTACGCTCGTACATCTCGGTATCGTCGGCCAACAGGAATCCGGCCGGCCCGACCGAGCCCATGGTCTGTTGTCGCATGCGGCGATTCAGATCGGGGGCGCCCTTGAACTGCAGCGCGGTCACATGTTGTACCGTTTCGTTCACCGCTAACGGCTGGATCACGAACAACTGGATTTCAGCGATGAACAGATTGGGGAAGATCATGGTGTGCGGCGTACCGTCGATCATGATCTGCCGGGCGCGCTCCTCACCGTAGGCTGCCTGCATTTTTGCGGTGTAGTCCGGCATACGTTCAGCGCTGGTGTTGAACCAACCCATCGGTTTGCCGAGACGTCGAAACTCCGGTCGCAGATCATTTTCAGAATGCCCGTTGCCGAAGTACCTCGACACGGCAGTCGAATCGCTGCTGTACAGCGCAGCGATGCCGCTCTTGGCGACCTCGAAGATCGACGCATGCACAAACGACGGGTGATAACCATCGGTTTCATTCTCAACCAGAAACTTCCAGTTGGCTCGGGCCCGGTGCTTCAAAAATCCAGCGTTGATTTCGACTTCGCCCTCGGGCGAATTCATGACCAGCAGGTCGATCGAGCTGCGGGCCGCGCCTAGATGCTCGATCAGGGAGTGTCCTTCGGCCGCCAGCGAGCCGAACACAAAACCTTTGTAGGTCGCGACGCGCGGCACCCGACCGAGCCCCAGAGTGTCGCGATCCACACCCTCGTAGCCGGATGGAAACGGATAGCCGCGCAACTGTCCCTGATTTGAAAACGTCCAGCCGTGGTACGGACAGGTAAAGCTGCGTGCGTTGCCCCGTTCGGAAACACAGACCTGATTGCCTCGGTGCGGGCAGCGGTTATGAAGCAAGTGAATCTGGCCGTCGCGGTCCCGAGTCATGATGACCGGTTCCGGGCCGATGGACTTCATGACGTAGTCGTTGGGTAGCGGCACCTCACTCACATGGCCGACATAAACCCAGGTGCGGTACCAGATTTTTTGCAGTTCAACCTCGAAAATGGCTGCATCGGTATAGAGCGCACCATGCACCCGGTCCGCCTGTATGAGACGAGCCCAGTCAGGAGCAGCATGGGTCAACGCACGCTCAGCGGTGCTCGTGCTGCAGCCACTCATTTCGCGGGTACCGTTCAATAGGTCTCTCAAAATATAATTCACTCAATAATAGACCGTCTGGACGGTCTATGTCAATATAGAATCGAGGTTTTGTATTGCTTAACTGATTGATCAAGGATCCGCTGTCATGGTCACCATCACGTTCATTGAGAGTACTGGTATCGTACATACCGTCGACGCATCGATCGAGCGAACATTGATGCAGATCGCGGTCGAACATCGCGTACCCGGTATTCTGGCCGAATGCGGCGGCTCCTGCAGTTGCGGCACTTGCCATGCCTACATGGACCCGAGCCGACTGGCTGCGTTTCCGGACATCTCGGAGACCGAGGCCTTCATGCTCGAGATCGTCCCCGACCCGCGTCCCGAAAGTCGCTTGTGCTGCCAGATACCGATGCAGGCAGCGTTTGACGGTATGGTGATTCATTTGCCGAGTGAGCAATTGTGACAGCGAGCAACCATGACAGCGAGCCACTATGAAAGTGAATAGCCATGACTGCTAGCAGCTATGGATATTACTCACTATGAATTCACATTGAGCCGTTTTCAGCGATCCGGCGGACGGCGATGCGCAGCCGTGCGGGGTACCAAGCCGGGCTTGAGTCGCCAGTCGGGGCCGAAGTCCGCGAGCGGATGTACAAAAATCGGCTCGATCTGCTCGATTCTGCGCAAGTAAGCCTCATATTCGTCCAGATACTGATGTCGCTGCGCTTCCGTCGTGTAGTGAATCGACCAGGCGGCGTAGATCGGCAGCACCTGCATGCCCGCATAGGCCAGGGTGCCATTGGTCAGATGCCATAAATTGATGTCGAGACTGGCCAACAGTCCATCCGGTTCAACCATGCCGGGCAGGCAAGCCGTCGTGATCGATAACAGGGCTTTGCGCCCCTTCAACCCGCCGGTATCAAACCGACGCCCTTTGCCGTAGACCACTCCATTGACGAAGACCCGATCGATCCAGCCCTTCATGATGGCCGGCACCGAGAACCACCAAAGCGGAAACTGCATGATCAGAAAATCGCACCACAGCAGCTTGTCAATCTCGGCCTGAATATCGGCTGAAAACGCCTGATGCTCATGAGCAAACTTCTGCTCGCGGTCATATTGCAGCGCCTCTGGGAAGCGCCGTTCATTGAAATCGCCGGCACCGGCCACCGGGTTGAAATTCATCGCATGCAGATCCGAGACTTGCACCTCATGACCACTGTCCCGTAGTGCATGAACCGAACGCTGCAGCAATGCCGCGCCGAACGACAGCGGTTCGTGATGCGCGAAAACAATAAGCACCTTCAACGCTCGCTCCCTTTCATTGAATATAACAAGAGAAAGACTAGATGGTGACCTCTATCACACGCTCGACGAAAATACGGCCCAAGCGCTAGCCGAAGCAGTTGAATCAGGCCGGCAGGCCAAGCGCGCATCGTTGAATGCACTGCGCAACCCATCCAGCGTGAACTTACCCTCTTGATTATCGAACGCGATGAGGAAGATCAAGCCTATATTTTGGCTCAAGCTGCCTTGACCAGCGGCGGCGGAATTTTTACCGAGGCTTTGACGACCGGGATCTCATCGTCGGCGAGCGGCTTCATCCAGTTCTTGCGTTTCAGCGCTGCCGCAATGTAGGGCGCCAACTCCTGCGCCTTCGCGGCTTCGCGGGCAGCCCGATCGCGGCTGAATTCAGGCATCAATTCGGCGGCGAACAATTCGAGCGATTCACAGATATGCTCGTGTTTGTTGCGCCCCGCTTGTTGCAAGACGATAACCTGATCGACGCCGGCCGCTTGCAGCGCGCGAAGATGTGCGCGCATGTCATCCGGGGTGCCGATACCTTTGGCTTGGCGCTGCTGACGCGCCATTCCGGCTGCGATCAGCGCATCATTTGTGTCGCTGCGCCGCTTCAGGAACTCGGGCCACATCTGGGTACGCCCGGGAACCGTGTCCTCGCCGACCAACTTACCCTGTGCAAAACCAAAGAATTCGAAATTGGTCTGACCGCGAGCAATCGCTTCGGCCCGGTCATGATGCAGCGAAAACGCCGAGACCATCGCCAGGTTGGCGTTGACCGAGTGACCGATCGGCACGCATTGATCACTCTTGATGATGTCGTAGTAGATCTTGCTCCAGTTGGTTGCTTCTTCCGGATCGACGAAGGCAAACGCCAGCGCCCCGACACCGATGCTGGCGGCGATCTTGATCGTATCGCGATTGGTGCAGGCCATCCACATCGGCGGATGCGGCGACTGCACCGGCTTGGGCAAGACATTTCTGCACGGCATGGTGAACGACTTGCCCTCGAAGCCCGGATACGGGTCCAGCACCATCATGTTGGCGATCTGCTCGGCGGCTTCGAGCGCCATCGCGCGTTTCTCTCGTGCCGGAATATTAAAACCACCGAGTTCCAGGCGAGTCGCGCCCTCGCCGATACCGAAATCGACGCGACCATCGGAGACGATATCGAGCGTCGCCAGCGCCTCGGCGGTGCGCGCCGGATGGTTGTAATTCGCAATGACCTGACGAATACCATGACCGAGTCGAATCCGTTTCGTCAACGACGCAGCAGCGGCCAGGAACACTTCCGGTGCGGACGAATGTGAGTACTCGTCCAGGAAGTGATGTTCAACCTGCCAGGCATAGTCGAAACCGAGTTTGTCGGCCAACACGACTTGCTGCATGGCCTCCTTGAATAACTTGTGCTCGTCACCGGGCAGCCAGGGTTTGGGGAGTTGCAGTTCGTAAAACACGCCGAATCGCATGGTCAGTCTCCTGGGTAAGGTCCGCGCGGAAGTTCATGCCACTATAGCGGCAGACACTCGCAATCAGACGCGTTCGGTGTCGGAAAATTTCAAGCCAAGTGGCTTAGTCTCCTGTCCCGTCAATAAAGTCGAACCTCATAAGGTAAAGTACGTCAAAACATTCCAAAACTTGCGAGGAGACTTATGCTTGTCCGCACCGGACTGGTTGGCCGTTCATTGATATCCAAACTCCGACTCTTGGCTCTGTGCACCGCAGCGGCTGCCGTGTTGGCCTCATGCGCAACCACCACGACAACGACTGTGCCTGCGAGCGCCCCATTGCCCGATGAGCGCAAAGGGGCGGACGGTGCCGATTACGCCATCGGCTTCGAGATGCGTTTGCCCAAGAACTGGAATGGTCGCTTTTATTACCAAGGCAACGGCGGACTCGACGGCGTGGTACAACCCGCGTTAGGCGCCCTCGGCGGCGGCCCGCTCACCGGCGCGTTGGCGCAGGGCTTTGCCGTCATCAGTTCAGATGCCGGTCACACCGGCGCGCAGACCACCGTATTTGGCGCAGAACCGCAGTCTCGCCTCGATTACGGCTACCAGGCGGTGGGCAAGCTCACGCCCATGGCCAAGGCGTTGATTGCGCAGGCTTACGGCAAGGCGCCAGACCGCTCGTATATTGGCGGTTGCTCCAATGGCGGGCGTCACGCGATGGTCGCGATGTCGCGGTACGGCGAGCAGTACGACGGCTACCTGGCCGGAGCACCCGGCTATCGCTTGCCCAATGCAGCGGTGGCGCAATTGTGGATTGCGCAGCAGCTCACGCCGCTGGCCACCGCAGGGGCGACCGCGCCGCATCCGCTGAGCCCGCAAGCACCTCGTATCGCCGATCTGGGGACGGCATTTACCGCCCAGGAACGACAAACCGTCGCCAGCGCCATTCTGGCAAAGTGTGATGCACTCGATGGCGCCAAAGACGGCATGGTGATGGCGACACAAGCCTGTCAAGCTGCGTTCAGTTTGCAGCGCGATGTGCCGACCTGCGCGCTGGACAAACGCGATGCCGCCGGGCAGTGCCTGAGCAGCGCACAAAAACTTGTGATCGGCAATTTATTCGAAGGCGGGCGCGTCAATGACAAGCCCATTTACAGCCCGTTCCCGCACGATATTGGCATCGCCGGCAACGACTGGGCCCGCTGGAAGTTTGCCAACTCGCTGGCGCTGGACCCGTTGTCCGTCGGTACCGTGTTCAGTGCAAAACCGGGCCCCTTGTAGGCCCTGACGGTGAACCTTTCGAACAGTCTCGAATTGGCGCAGACCGCCAACGACACCTGCAAGGAGTCGGGTATGTCGCTGATGTCGCCGCCGCAGCAGGAAAATCCGACCAATCTGGCGGGCTTGAAAGCACGCGGCGCCAAGGTGATTCTGTACCACGGTGTCAGCGATGGCATTTTTTCGGCTGAGGATACCCGCCAGTGGCTGGAGCGGGTCAACCGGGTGCAAGGGGGCGACGGCGCCAGTTTTGCACGGTACTTTCCGGTGCCCGGCATGAACCACTGCTCCGGCGGCCCGGCAGCCGATCAGTTCGATCTGCTGTCGCCGCTGGTGAACTGGGTGGAGCGCGGCGTCGCACCGGACAGTGTCAAGGCATCGGTCCGTGGCGAAGGCAACCTGGGCGGCACTAACCCGGAGTTAGTGAAGGATTGGTCGGCCAAGCGTTCACGTCCTTTGTGTGCCTACCCGAAAGTTGCCACGTTCAACGGCTCGGGCAGCATGGAGGACGCCAGCAACTATCGCTGCCAATGAAGGCAGTAACCAAAGGCAGTAACGCAGCTCGCCCGTGCAACGTAGCTCGCCAAGTAATTAACCGTACGGAATTTCCATTCATGACACTTTGCCGGGTTTGACCGGCGCACGGGAACCACATGCAGTTTTATCTGAATGGCTACGCACCCGGCGATCCCGACGTTCTCGCGGCGAAGCTTCCTGACGCGGTCGACGTTCTGGTCATTGGCAGCGGGCCCGCCGGCGCGTTGCTAGCTGCGCAGCTCTCGAATTTCCCCAGCATCAGCACGCGACTGATTGAGCGACGCGGCGGCCCACTGCAGGTCGGTCAGGCCGACGGCATCGCCTGCCGCACGGTCGAAATGTTCGAGGCGTTTGGATTGGGGCAAAAACTCATCCGCGAGGCCTACTGGGTCAACGAAACCGTCTTCTGGCGTCCGTCGAAGCAAGATCGCTCGCGGATCGAGCGCACCGGCCGCATTCAGGACACCGAGGACGGCTTGTCGGAGTTCCCGCACCTCATCGTCAACCAAGCCCGCTTGCAGCAGTACTTGCTCGATTACATGCGTCGGTCGCCGACGCGACTCGAAGCCAACTACGGCCTGGAGTTCGTCGCCCTGAACGTTGAGGCCGGCGACGAGTCCATTAACGAGCGCCCGGTCGTGGTCACGTTGCGCGATGTCGCCAAGGGCTCACTGACCACCGTGCGTGCCAAATACGTTGTCGGCTGCGACGGTGCGCGCAGCCTCGTGCGTGATTCGATCGGCGCCGTGCCGCAGGGCGACTTCGCCAACCACGCCTGGGGTGTGGTCGACATGCTGGCCGTCACCGACTTTCCGGACATCCGCCTGAAGGCGGCTATCCAGTCGGCGGATGAGGGCAACATCCTGCTCATCCCGCGCGAGGGCGGCTACCTGGTGCGGCTCTATGTCGACCTGGGCGAGATCGACCCGAACAAACGCGAGGCGCTGCGTGAGATCACCCAGGAGAAGGTCATCGCGACCGCGCAACGCGTGCTGCGCCCCTATACGCTCGACGTAAAAAGCGTTGTGTGGTTCGCGGTATATCAGGTCGGCCAGCGTGTCACCGACCGCTTCGACGATGTCCCTGCGGACCAGATTGGTACTCGCCTGCCGCGCGTCTTCATTGCTGGCGACGCCTGCCACACGCACAGCGCAAAGGCCGGCCAGGGCATGAATGTTTCGATGCAGGATTCGTTCAACCTTGGCTGGAAACTCGCCGCAGTTCTCGACGGGCGCGCCGGGCCGGAACTGCTGCGCACCTACTCTGCCGAACGCCAAGCGATTGCCCAAGAGTTGATTGACTTCGACAAGGAATGGTCGAAGATCATGGCGTCGCAGCCGTTGGACACGAGCCGACCGGAACTTGGCGGCGTCGATCCGCAAGAGCTGCAAGCGTACTTCGTGAAATCGGGTCGTTACACGGCGGGCGTTGCGACGCACTACGCGCCGACGACGGTACTGACGGCCAAAGCAACCCACCAGACGCTCGCCAAGGGCTTCACGATCGGCATGCGCTTTCACTCGGCACGCGTTGTACGCCTTGCCGACGCCAAGCCGGTACAACTCGGTCACTCAGCCCGTGCCGATGGCGCCTGGCGCGTTTACGCCTTTGCCGATGCGAGTGCAGCCAGACTGCGCGAACTCGCCGCCTTTTTAGTGGAGTCGTCGAACTCGCCGATCCGCCGCTTCACGCCGACCGGGTCCGACATCGACCTCGATAGCGTGATCGACGTTCGCGCGGTTTTCCAGCAGGGACACCGCCAGCTCAAGGTGGCGGAACTGCCATCCATTCTGCTGCCGCGCAAGGGGTGCTTTGGACTTATCGATTACGAGAAGGCCTATTGCCCCGATCTCGAGCGCGGCCCCGACATTTTCGATCTGCGCGGCATCGACCGCCAGCAGGGCGCCATCGTCGTCGTCCGTCCCGATCAGTACGTATCGACCGTATTACCGTTGGACGGGCACGGCGAACTCGCAGCATTCTTCAGCCAATTCTTGCTTGATCGACACTGAGAATGTCACATGGACCCCTCTCGACGTCGTAGCGCTCATGCGCTCCTGCTGGCCTCGTGGGCGCTGCCATTCATCACTGATTGGCAAACCGCTGCGCACGCACAGTCGTTGCCGGCTGACCTGGATGTACCGTTCGTGGTGACGCCAGACAATGTCGTGTTGCGCATGCTCGAGATGGCCCAGGTTACCGCCAGTGACACGGTGCTTGATCTCGGTTCAGGCGACGGCCGTATTGTCATCACGGCCGCGCTGCGTTACGGCGCGATGGCCCGAGGCGTCGAGATTGATCCCAACCTGGTCGACCAGGCGCGCACCTTCGCGGCCCGCGCCGGCGTCACCGCGCGGGCACAATTCGAGATCAGGGATTTGTTTGAAACCGACCTGAGCCGTGCCAGTGTCATCACCCTGTACTTGTTGCCCGACGTCAATATTGCCTTGCGACCGAAACTGCTGGGTCTGCGTCCGGGCGTACGCTTGGTATCGCATGATTGGGACATGGGCGACTGGTTACCTGAAGCGCAAGTCGTTATCGACGCGCCCGAGAAGCGGCTGGGGCTGAAAAAAGTGGCCAAGCTCATGTTGTGGGTCGTTCCCGCACAATTGCACGGAAAACACACCGGCACAGATATCGAGCTCGATGTCGTGCAGACTTACCAGCGCATCGAATCGGCGCGATTGCGAATCGACAAGGAGCGTCTGACGTTTGCCGCAGCAACGGTTCGCGGTCCATTGGTCACTCTGTTCGGCGAGGACTCGCGCGGCCGCTCATCGATATTGGAAGCCAACATCACGCAACCACACCCCGAATTGACGAACATTCAATGGCAATTGCGCCGCAGCGGCGCGCCGGATCGCTCGTTCGCAACGCTAAGGGCCAGCATGTGAGCCGCCAACTCGACTGCGCTTGCTGACTTGTACTCAGGTTTACCGACTGATGCTCGCCACTCAATAATCAAATAATTTGAGCAACGGCCATCGCCAGCAGCGATAACAAAATCGTCGAAGTCAGCGGTACCGACCAGTCGCGACCGAGCCAGCGAAAATTCAAGTCGCCGGGCAACCGGCCAATACCGAGCTTGCGCAAATACGGCATGGCGCCCGAGAACAGAAAAAGTGCCAGCGCAGTCGCCAGCAACCAGCGGATCACGTCTTCATACCTTCATGCCGCAATGCCTCCGCGCCTTCACACCTTCGCTTCTTCACAACTTGATGCCTTCACACCTTTGCCAATCGCAATTACCTTGAACAATTCGCCCATCTCGCTCTCGTTGAGCAAGGTTTGAACGGCCTGCGATTGTTTTGCGTACATGACCGGCTGGTTGACATCAAAGCGGGCCAGTCGGTCCAATAGTCCGCAGTCAATCAGAAAGCGCGCCTGGTTCGAGTAGCTCAGCACACTACCACCGGCCAGCGCGGCGGCTTCGGCCACCAGATCAAAGTCAACATGCGAGGTGATGTCACACAGGCCGGGCGCGAAAAACGGATCGGTGTGCGCTCGGTGCCGATAATGGCACATCAGTGTGCCTTGCGCGCGCTGCGGATGATAGTACTCACGCGCCGGGAAACCATAGTCAATAAATAGCGCGACACCTTTTTTGATGCGCTCGGTCAAGGTGGTCACCCAGGCCTCGACCAAGGGCGACGTCTCCGACACATACTCGGCGGGCCATTCGTTTGCAGCGCGCGATTCGCTTGCCGCAGGCCAACCGAATTTTGAGAGCTTGCTGCGCACCCGTCGCGCAAGTCCGGCGTCGGCGGGCCGATCGTGCCAGCGAAAGCCGGGTTCATCATCATTTGACCAGACGACGCCGCGCTCAAATACCTGCTCGCCCTGGGTTTTGAACAGCGTCACGGGCAAAGCATCGAGCAATTCATTGGCAATAACCACGCCTTCGACGCTATGCGGCATCTCGAGCAGCCACTCGACCTGATGCGCGTATTGCGGCGCCAACGTCAGCAAAGTCTGTTGCTGTCGTACCCGCAGATCGGCCGACAACTCGATCATGTCGTAGCGCACGTTCTGATGCCCCAGGCGGCCCAACTCATTGAGAATCTGCGCGGCCAAGACGCCACTACCGCCGCCAAACTCAAGCACCCGAGGGGAAACCTGTTCAAACCAGTGGGCGATCTGCGTGGCCAGACAGGCGCCATAGAGCGGCGTCATTTCGGGTGCCGTCGTGAAATCACCGGCGGCGCCGAATTTGCGACTACCGCCACTGTAGTAACCGACCACGGGCTCGTAGAGCGCCATTTGCATATACCGCTCGAAACTGATCCAACCGTCGGCGCGATCAATACTGCGTCGTAGAATCTGGACCAGATATTGGCTGACTTCCTGCGCGTCTTGCGAAGGTGGCGGTAAATCAAGTGGCGACATGGCGAAATTGTAACGGTGTAATCAATGGCTTCAAATACAAGTGTACCGACCAGTGCATCGACCAGTGTATCGACCAGTGTATCGACCAGTGCATCGGCGGGTGTTTCAACGAGTGCATCGGGTGCTGCGTTGGTCACCGGCGCCGGCAAGCGGCTGGGGCGGGCGATTACCCTGGGACTGGCGCGTGCCGGTTGGGATATTGCCGTTCACTATCATCGGTCCGCCGACGAAGCGAAAGCCGTCGTCGCCGAGATTCATGCGCTCGGGCGTCGCGCCGCCGGGTTCGCGGCCGACTTGTCGAGCGAGGAACAAGTGCTGGCGCTGTTCGATCAGGCCAGCATCGAGCTCGGCACGATCACCTGCCTGGTCAATAACGCCTCCGTGTTCGAACTCGATCAGCCGGCCGATTTCTCGATGAGTCGACTAGAGCAACATATGCGACCGAACCTGGCGGCGCCGCTGTTGCTGGCGCGCAAACTTCACGAGGCGGCGCAGCGAAGCGGCCAGGATGCAGTGATCATCAATCTGCTGGATCAGAAACTTGAAAATCTGAACCCTGACTTCTTTTCCTACACGCTGAGCAAGGCGGCACTGCTGGCCGCGACCAAAATGATGGCGATGGCGTTTGCGCCAGGCGTTCGCGTCAACGGTGTTTCTCCCGGCGCGACCTTGCAGTCGTGGGAACAGAGCGGCGGCGGCTTCGAGCAGGCCCGCAAAATTGCGTTGTTACCGCAGTCGTCCGGCCCGGACGATATTGTTCAAGCGGTTGTGTATCTGGCGCAGGCCAAAGCGGTCACCGGCGTCAATCTGATTGTCGACGGCGGCCAGCATCTGATGCCACTGAATCGTGACGTCATGTTTCTTACCGAGCGATTCTGATGCTCCCCGCCGATCCGCTGACTGCGCCTGCGCCAGCAACGCGCGCGCAGGAAAAGATCGCCTATGAGCGTAACAAGCTGCACAAACGCTTGTTGCGTCAGACCGGTCAGGCGATCGGCGACTTCAACATGATCGGTCCTGGCGATCGGGTCATGGTCTGCCTCTCGGGTGGCAAGGACAGCTACGCTTTACTGGATTTGCTGCTGACCTTGCGCCAACGCGCGCCGATTGCCTTCGAGATTATTGCCGTCAATCTGGATCAGAAGCAGCCCGGTTTCCCAGCGGACGTTTTACCCGCCTATCTGAAGCGCCTGGGCGTACCCTTTCACATTGAGCATCAAGATACGTACTCGACAGTGAAGCGCGTCATTGCCGAGGGCAAGACTCTATGCTCGTTGTGTTCGCGACTGCGGCGCGGTATCTTGTATCGCGTCGCCGGCGAGTTGGGGGCTACGCGGATTGCACTTGGACATCATCGCGACGATATGCTCGAGACATTTTTTCTGAACATGTTTTTTGGCGGTCAACTCAAAGGAATGCCACCGAAACTGGTGTCTGATGATGGCCGGCACATCGTGATTCGCCCGCTCGCCTATGTGCGCGAATCGGATCTGACGGCCTATGCCGACTGGCGCGCGTTTCCGATCATTCCGTGCAATCTGTGTGGTTCACAAGCGAATCTGAAGCGACGTGAAATTAAAACCTTGATGCGCGACTGGGAAAAGCAATTCCCAGGACGAGTCGATAATATTTTCGCCTCGCTATCGCGGGTCACGCCCTCGCATTTGATGGATAACAGCCGCTACCCGTTCGCCGATTTGCAAATCAGCGGGCAACACGACCCGCGTGGTGACACCGCGTTTGACGATGACCCTTGCGGCGACGCGGATGCCAACCTAGTGAAAATCGTGAGCCACCGGTAAGCAAATGTAACTTTCGTCGTTGGCCCTCGCTGATCTGTAACCGTTGAACACAAACCCTGCCGTGGCGCATTTCGGCATGCGAAGATCCGGGCTGGTAAACCGAGCTAACCGAGTAAACCGAGCCAACACCGGAGTACAGCGTTCATGAGCGAATCAACAGTCTTCAAGGAAGCCACCGCCGCCGCCGATCCTGCGAGCCCGGCACTACCGGATGGTCTGCGAAGTGCGCGACTGACCGGTGCTGCACTGACCAGTGCCTGGCTGGCCGCCTGCGGCGGTGGCGGTGGCGATAGCAGCGCCGACCCGAACGCCAGCGCTGCTCCAGCCGCACCGGCGCCATCAACACCGGGCTCACCCGCACCCGCACCCTCACCCGCACCCACTTCAAATCTACCCCTGCCAACCGAAAAACAGGCCGCTCGATTTCTGAGTCAAGCATCGTTAGGCGCCTTGCCCGAGGATGTGGATAAGTTGAAAGCGAAGGGCTATTCGGGGTGGCTTGACGAGCAGTTCGCACTGGCCACCGATACCAGCCGCTGGGACTGGCTGGTTGCCAATAACTATCTGTCGACCGCCGTCAATGGCAATTTGGGACTGGATAACTTGCTGTGGCGAAAACTGATTGCCTCGCCCGACACCTTGCGCCAGAGAATCACCATTGCGCTGTCTGAAATTTTCGTTGTCGCAGCCACCGTCAACTCGAACTACCGGCAATTCGCGGCCGCCGCTTACATGGATGTGCTCGAGCAGTACGCCTTCGGCAACTATCGCGCCTTGCTCGAGGCCGTCACCTTGAACCCGGCGATGGGCCTTTGGCTCAACATGCTGGGCAATCGCAAGGAAGACCCGGCCACCGGGCGAGTGCCCGATGAGAACTATGCGCGCGAAGTCATGCAACTGCTTACGATCGGCATCTATCGCCTGAATCCGGACGGCACTACCGTAACCCAGAATGGCAAGGCAGTCGAGACCTATGATCAGAACGACATCCTGGGCCTGGCCCGCGTATTCACCGGCTGGACCTACGGTGTAACTCGGACCAACACCAATCCCGAGCATATGCGCGTGCCAATGATTCTAGTCGCGTCCAATCACTCCAGCCTCGAGAAGAAATTTCTCGGCGTCACCATCGCCGCTGGCACCGATGGTGTTACCAGCCTGAAGATCGCGCTGGACACCCTCGCGAATCATCCGAATGTCGGCCCCTTCATCGGCCGGCAACTCATTCAACGGCTGGTGACCAGCAATCCGAGCGCCGCCTACGTGGGGCGCGTCGCTGCGGTCTTCAACAATAACGGCGCCGGGGTGCGTGGCGATCTGAAAGCCGTCATCAAGGCCGTACTGCTCGACTCCGAGGCGCTCGATGACAGCAAGCTCACCGTCGTCGAATGGGGCAAGCTGCGCGAACCGATGCTGCGCTATGTGCAGTGGGCCAGAACCTTCAAGGCAAGCTCACCCACCGACCAATGGAATATTGGCAACACCTCGGACCCCTCAACCCGGTTCGGACAGAGCCCATTCCGCTCGCCGTCGGTGTTCAATTTTTTCAGGCCGGGTTATGTGCCGCCCAATACCAGCATCGGTGCCAAACAACTGGTGGCGCCCGAGCTGCAGATTACCAATGAGTCGAGCACGATCGGGTATATCAATTATCTGCAGCAGGCGGTCTCGACCGGTATCGGTGAAGTGAAATCTGTCTACAGCGACTATCTGGCGCTCGCTGCCGACGTCAATGCACTGGTTGATCGCGTCGCCTTGTTGTTGTCGGGTGCGCAACTCTCAAGCACCACGATCAATCAGATTCGCGCGGCCGTCAACTCGATTGCCGGCGTCAGCGACGCTGATCGTACGCGTCGCGTGCAAGCTACCGTGCTGCTGGTTATGACCTGCAACGAATACCTGGTACAGAAATAGGAGCGCATCATGTCCAAAATTTTATCGATTCCGAATCATCCCGGCCGCCGCGAATTTCTGAAGCGCGCTTCAGCCTTGTCCGCAGGCGGTATCGCCGCGCCCTTGATGTTGAATCTCGCCGCCATGGGTGAAGCATCCGCTCAAAGCGCCAATGACTACAAGGCGCTGGTCTGTGTGTTCCTGTATGGCGCCAATGATCACAACAACATGGTCATTCCGTATGACGCCACCAGCTACGCGGCGTACGCGCAAATTCGCCAGACGCTGGCACGGGTGCGCGATACCCAGACAACCGCTGCACTGACCTCGAGTGCCGCCGTCGACGGTGCACGCAGTTTTGCGCTGGCCTCGGAGTTGGCCGGCTTGAAACCGATCTGGGATGCCGGCCACCTGGCGCTGAATCTGAATGTCGGGCCCTTGATTCAGCCCACCACCAAGGCACAATTCACGGCGCAGAATGTGCCCTTGCCACCGAAGCTTTTTTCACACAACGATCAACAATCGATCTGGCAATCGCTCGAATCCGAAGGCGCTGTTTCCGGTTGGGGAGGTCGTATGGGCGATCTGCTGGCCAGTGGCAACGGCTCGTCGGTATTCACCAGCATCTCGGTCACCGGTAACGCGGTGTATCTGGCCGGCAAGAGTATCAATCAATATCAGATCAGCACCTCCGGCTCGGTCGCGCTGAAAGCCAAGACCGCCACCGTGTTCGGCTCGAGCCAGGTGGCGACAGCGCTGCAGCAAATCGTGCAGCAATCGGGCACCAATCTGATGGAACAGGAACACGCCAAGATCGTTCAACGTGCGATCTCGGCCGACGGCCAACTATCCGGTGTGCTGGCCGGTATTGCTCAGCCTGCTGGTTTCTCGACTGAGCCGTTAAGCGCGCAGTTGGCCATGGTGACCCGCATGTTGCAAGCGCGCCAGTCGCTCGGTGCCAAACGACAAGTATTCTTTGTATCGCTGGGCGGCTTTGATCTGCACGACTTTCTGGTCGATCTGCATCCGGCCTTGCTGACGCAGGTTAACAACGCACTGGCCTCGTTCTACGCGGCGCTGGGACCGCTGGGCCTGGCGGATAAAGTCACCACCTTCACGGCCTCGGATTTCGGCCGAACCTTGACCAGTAATGGCGACGGCTCTGACCACGGCTGGGGCTCGCATCATTTTGTGATGGGCGCTGCGGTCAAAGGCGGCCGTTTCTATGGCCGCACAACGACCAGTGGCGCCATTGATCCGCCGCTCTATGCCAATAACGGACCCGACGATGTGGGTAGCGGTCGACTATTGCCCAACCTCGGCGTCGATCAGTTCGGTGCGACGCTGGCGAGCTGGTTCGGCGTATCGGCCACCGATTTGAATACGGTGTTTCCGAATTTGAAAAACTTCACGACCAAAGATCTGGGGTTCATGGTCTGAGACGACGACCCTGCCGCCACCACACGAAGCCGGCAATCAGCAAGGCCGGAATGAACGCCCAATAATCGCTGGGTCGACTCGGGTTCGACTGCTTGACCTCGGCGATCTTGTAACCCTGCTCGACGCCGAGCTTTTTCGCCTGGCTGCCAAATTTCACATTGGCAATTTCGATCTCGTTGCCCAAGGCAGTCAGCGTGACGCCACCGTTACGCAGACGCTCGCGGCCATTGTTACCCTCGCCCAAGGGAATGGCAACGGTCTTGCTGATCGCGCGACCGTCAATATTTTCGCCAGCGATGGCGGCGACCACCCAATCACCCTTGCGCAGACCATCAGCGGTCTTGAAGATCTCGCTGGCTGGCGCCACCACATACTTGGGAACAAATTGGTCGATCAGCCAGTCTGGGCGGAACAGTAAAAAGGTGGCCGCCAACAGCGCCACAATCTCGAACCAGCGACAGCGCACCCGGAACCATCCCATCGTGGCGGCGGCGAACAGCAGCGCCGCCAGCGTGGCACTGATCGCCACCACAACGACTTGCCACCAACTCGAGACACCAATGAACATCAGCGCCGGATTGAAGATGAAGACAAACGGCAAGACGCCGGTGCGAAAACTGTACCAGGTCGCTTGCATGCCGGTGGCGTTTGGATCGGCACCGGAAATGGCCGCTGCCGCATAGGAAGCCAGTCCCACCGGCGGCGTGACATCGGCCATGATGCCGAAATAAAAAACGAACAGATGCACGCCAATCAACGGAATCACGAGGCCACTGCGCGCACCGAGCTCGACGATGACCGGCGCCATTAACGTGGCCACCAGAATATAGTTAGCGGTGGTCGGTACGCCCGCACCGATCAACAGGCAGATCACCGCCGTCATCAGCAACATGATGAGCACATTGCCGGCGGAAATTATCTCGACGAAGTCGGTCATCATCAGCCCGACACCGGTCAGGGTGACCGCACCGACGATCAGGCCTGCACTGGCGCAGGCAACCGCAATGCCGATCATATTGCGTGCACCCAGCACACAACCCTGCCAGATGTCGACCAGCCCCTTGACGAGGCTGGCGCGAACGGTTGCCTGACGGCGAAACAGCGCCAGCAGCACCGGCTGAAACAGGGTCAGCAGCAACGCCGCCATCACCGCCCAGAATGCCGACGTGGCGGGCGAGAGTTCTTCGACCGTAATGCACCAAAGCAACACGATGATCGGTATGAAGAAATGCAGACCGGCGCGCAAAATCGTCCACGGTCGCGGCGTGGCAATATTGACGGCGTGCGGATCATCTTCGGGTACATCCGGGTAGCGCGATGAAAATGCCAGCAAGCCGATGAAGCACAGGACCGTGAACAGCGCGATGACCCAGAACGCCGATTCGCCAAACGCCCAGCGCGCCGCCATGATGGCGTAGTAGGTGCCGATCAACGCGACCAATGTGCCGGTGAGACCGAAACACCAGCCCAGCAAAGCGCGCGCAAACGTCGGCTTGTAGCCGCGCGCGAACGGCTTCAGATCGGCCTTCATGGCTTCAAGATGCACCATATAAAAAAGGGCGATGTAGGAGATGATCGCCGGCAGCGCTGCGTGTTTGCAGATCTCCGGGTAGGACAGCCCGACGTACTCGACCATCAGGAAAGCGGCCGCACCCATGACCGGCGGCATGATCTGGCCGTTGATCGACGACGCCGCTTCGATCGCGCCGGCCTTCACGCCGCTATAACCAGTACGCATCATGAGCGGGATCGTGAAAATACCGCCCGACACCACGTTCGAGACCGATGAGCCGGACACGACGCCATTGAGCGCTGACGATACCACCGCCACTTTCGCCGGGCCGCCGCGCAAGTGTCCGAGCAGCGCGAACGACGCTTGCGTCATGTAGTTGCCGGCGCCCGCGCGATCCAGCAGGGTACCGAATAAAACAAACAGAAAAATAAACTGCACCGACACACCGAGCCCGACCCCGTAGACACCTTCGGTGGTCAACCACATATGCGAAATCACGCGCTGCAACGACGAGCCCTTGTGTTGCAAGGCATCGGGCATATACGGGCCGGCAAAAACGTAGAGTAGAAACATGCCGGTCGTGATCAGCATACCCAGGCCCATGGCGCGACGCGTCGCCTCGAGCATGATGATCACACCGACGACGCCGACCACCAGATCGAACTGCGTCGGCTTGCCCGGGCGGGTCGATAACTCGTTGTAAAAAAAGAACAGGTAAGCGGCGCAAAAGGCCCCGACCAGGGCCAGCAGCCAATCCGATATCGGTACTTGAGTTCGCGACGACCGGCGCCAGGCCGGAAAAGCCATGAAGGCAAGGAAGGTCGCAATCGCCAGATGAATCGCGCGAGCCTCGGTGTCGTTCAGAACGCCGAAGCGCAGAATGAACGGCAGCGGCGAGGCGTACCAGATCTGAAACAGAGACCAGCAGCCAGCCACCAGCGCGACAATTTTGGCGCTGACACCGCTGGGCTCGCGCCCACCGATGTCCGCTTCCTTGACCAGTTGATCGAGATCGACCGCAGCGGCGGGTTCACTGGTGACCTGATTCTGTGCACTGACCATTAGATGGGTGTCACCAGTGAGGTGTCATCAGCACAGGTCAACTTACTTGATCCAGCCCTTCTCTTTGTAGAAGCGCGCAGCCCCTTCATGCAGGGGCGCCGCCAGGCCGGCACTGACCATACTTTCGGGCTTCAAGCTAGCCAGCGCCGGATGCAATTTCTTGAATTCATCGAGGTTATCAAACACGGCTTTGACCATGACGTAAACCACATCGGCCGCTGTGCGCGTCGATACGACCAGTGTGCCGAGCACGCCATAAGTCTGAATGTCGGTCGGATTGTTCGGGTACATGCCGCCCGGAATGGTTGCCAGCGCGTAGTACGGCTTCTCGCGCAGCAACTTGTCGACCTCGGGTCCGGTGACCGGCACCAGTTTCGCGCCGCAGGTAGTCGCCGGGTCCTGAATATTGGCGCTCGGATGTCCGATGGTCCACCAGGAGCCGTCGATCTTGCCGT
>JANLTP010000125.1:0-4820 GCA_031363055.1 Burkholderiales bacterium
GCGCAACGTTATCGGGACCCGAACCGGCCGCTTGCGACAGCACCCATTTGATCGGTCGCTCGGGCCAGCCTTGGGCGCGCAGATTGGTTGTGGGCAGCAGTGCAGCAGCGGCACATCCGGTCACAGTCAAATTGAACTCTCGTCGATTCATGGCCGCCTTCAAGGAAAAGTGGTGAGGAGCTCTGCTCGCGCTATAGCGACAAGGTTGTGAGGCTCCACACGATGATGATCATTTGAATAAAGTTGATCAGTATCGCCGTGAGATGCGTTTTTCGAAACCCCGGAATCGCGCCGGCGTGATCGGCCTGGATCTGGGCCCGAAGCAGGTCCATCTTGCCAAGGACCTTCGCACGAAGTACAGCAGCCAACATCGCGAGCGCGGCGGCTCCGATGGCATACGCGGGTCGACCCGCAAATGCGTAGCTCAATGAAGTGCCGGAGGCAGAGAACATCGCTGCCAGATAGTAGGTATCATAAAAGCCACGGATGAATCGGGAGTCAATGTGCGTGTCGTGTTTGAGGATCAACAGTGGCACAGAGCCCATCAGGAAGTAGGCGGTGGTCATAAAGAGTGCGACTGTGAAGCATAGGGCCGAAACCATGGCTGCCGGCATCTGTGATCTCCAGGGACGTTGTGACCGACGCCAACTAGGCGCACGAAGTTTGCGAAGCGAGCCACGATCGGAACTGGATGTCATCCGTCACTGCCGTCACTGCCGCCGAGCCTCGAGACTGGCCGCTAGAGTGGCCTGCATGTCTTGCGGCAGTGTCGCAACGCCTTTGATGACGCCAGGACCGCCGTTTTTCCAGTGAACGACAAACTCGGCCGGCTTGCCGATTGAACTGAGCTCGAACGACTGCACCTGCAAAACGACCTCAGTTCCCCCTTCGACAAGCGCTGCTGAAGACAACACCTGGAGGACCGGACCGAGTTCACGCACCGTCACGGCCAACACCCGCGTTGCCGATGAGTCAGCGGCTTGGGTAGCTTCGCGCGCGAACTGCAATGTTAAGGCTGAGGTCGCGGTGCGGCGCACCAGGCGTGTGTTCGAGAAGCAGCCAGACTTTGCAAAGTATTCGGACAGGCCAAGTTCGGCTGCTGCCTCCCGCTGAGCGACGTCCTTTTGATCGGCGCGCCATTGAGTGCCCCACAAAACGAGGGCGGTGACGTTTTGACCGGCGACCTGGCAAGGCCCCTCAGCCGGCCGATCGCCGGAGAGCTGAACTGAGGTGATGGCGCAGCCAGTGATTGCCGCAAACACGAAGCTGGCGGCTATTGGGGTGAAGAAGCTTTGCATCCAACCACCTTATGAATCGCGTTGGTGACCATCGCGGCCTCCTTGACGATAGTTTAACGCCGCTCCGATTTTGGAACCTATGGTCCTTTTTCATCGCATGAATCCGCTTTGCGCTGATCATTGATGGATTACCTCAGTTTGTACAGGCTCTATGGCCCGTCTGAACAATCCAGATCAGGATGCCGCAGATGCCAGGTCGTCGCCGACTCATAGGCCTGAGCGATCCGGCAAAGCACGGCTTCACTCAGACGCGGGCCGGCGAACTGTATGCCGTAGGGCATGCCGTTCGATGCGAATCCGCAGGGCAATCCAATCGCTGGCGTCCCCGCAAAATTCATCGGTATGGTGAACACTGCATGACCCTTGAGCGGCGGCTCGTGGGTTGCCAGATTGGCTAGACCGGCCTCGACAATGGTCGTCATCGAACTGCACAGCAATTCGCGTGAGGTCAGGAACTGCGGGCCGCCGCCCGGGCAGACGAGCGCATCGATCCCTTCGAGAAGTAGATGGAATCGCGAGGAGAACGCCGCGCGAAACGCGCGTGCCTCGGCAAGCCTCGCCGGAGAAGCAGCCGCGCCGAACTCGAGGAACTCCCGGAAGTAGGGGCCGTACTCGGCTGCACGCGACGGGAAGTTCGCTGAATGCGCAGCGGCCGCTTCGGATGCGCACAACACTAACCACGCCGGAATAATGCCTTCGTGATCGGGCATGCGCACCTCGACAACCCGGGCACCCTGGTCGGTCAGCGGTTTCAACGCAGCCTCTATCGCCGCCGCCGCGAGCGGGTCGGTTCCTGTGAGCGCATAGTCGCGATCGAGTCCGATGCGCAGCCCCTCGACACCTAGGCCCAGTGAGGCAACCGCGCTCTCGATCGGTTCGCGTAGCGAGGTCGGATCATTCGAGTCAGGGCCCGCGATGACATCGAAGATGATCGCCGCATCGGCGACACTGCGCGTCATCGGCCCGACGTGATCGAGCGATTCCGCGAGCGGCAGCACGCCGTGCCGGCTGACCCGGCCATAGGTCGGTTTGAGGCCGACAATGCCATTGGCCGAGGACGGGTAACGTATCGAACCGCCTGTGTCTGATCCGAGCGAACCGAAGCACAAGCCGGCTGCAGTCGCGACACCAGAGCCGCTCGACGAGACGCCGGTCCATCGACTGCGGTCCCAGGGGTTCATGGGCACATCGAAGCTAGGGTGGTAACCCGCCATCGCGCCCTCGGTGAGATTCAGTTTCCCCAGTAGCACGGCGCCGGCCTGCGCCAGCTTTGCGACCACCGTCGCATCGAAGGACGGCACGAAGTCTTTGCGCACCGGCGTGCCGCCCATCGTCCGTACGCCGCTCGTGTAGCAGAGATCCTTGACCGCGATCGGCACGCCGTGCAAGGGGCCGCGATATCGGCCTGCCCGGATCTCCGCTTCAGCCGTCGCGGCGGCCGCAAGCGCATGCTCGCGCATGACGGTGGCATAACTCTTGACGAGAGGGTCGATACATTCCATGCGTTCGAGCATCGCACGGGTCAACGCAACCGGCGACAATGTTCCGGCGGCAATTTTTGACGCAACTTGCTGGATCGTCTGATAGTGAAGTGGTGCGTCATCCGGCATGAAGATCACCTCGGGCTTGCGGAATATGTTTCAGGATTCAGGAAGACAAAAAGCAGAATACCCGGTACCGGCCGATGGTCAATTCAATTGTCGGCGTCGATCTAAACTTGAGCCAAACTGCCGACTGAATTCTGAGCAAAAGTAAAGAAGGTTCATGGTGGCGGCAACGAGCACTTTCGTCTACCGGTTTTGAGGTACTTTGATCCACAACGCTGAGGAGATTGCACTGGATGGCCAGCCGTATCGGCGCAAGGAAGCCAAGGAGCACGCCACGGCTTTACCGAACGTCCATACCGGGAAACTCGATTGACAGGTACGGAAACGTACGAAATTTTGAAACTATAGCGCCTCGATATCTGTCGATGTTGTTCGGTTTGACCTCCAATTTGCGCTGATCTGAAGAAACCTTTGCAAGGAGTCGGGGCCGGGGTTGTGACGGATATTGTTCAGATTCATCGGCGAAACTCGCGCGCTCGCGCACTGGAGCGACCGCGCAGTTCTAACGCGCGAACCTGCAAATTTTGTCGGCATGTAACACTAGGTTAAGTCCCAACCCGAATAAACGACTTGGGTTGCAACGAGGAAAGCACCAGTTCAAGATCACCGACCAGCGGAAGTAATTCCTCCAGTTCGTTCGATTTCGCGCTTAAGAGCACTACCGCGACGGGAAGTGTCGTCAATTTCTGTTGGTATTCAAGATTATTGTCCACCGTGATTATCGCGTCAAAGCTCTCGCTCGCTAGAACCAGCAACTTGCCGTTTTTTGTTCCACCCCAACCCATTTCGACCACTGTACGAATCGCGTGATTCGGCAGAGCTTTTCTCAGGCGATACGGTACCGATTCGTCAAACAGAAGGCGCATCGGCCAGCAGTCGCTCTTTTGCGGCTTCTAGCACCGCTACCGCGGTTGCTCGGCTCACAGAGGGAAAGTCTTCCAGAAAGTTCTCAAGCGTCGAACTGCCCTCCAGATAGTCGAACAAATTCTGGGCCAGCACTCGCGTACCCGTGAAGCACGGTGCTCCACTCATAATCTCTGGATCTCGGCTAATCAAGTTAGTGACCATCGCGGCCTCCTTGACGATAGTGTACTGCCGACCCGATTTTGGAACCTGTCGTCCTGACTTACCGGCGAGTTTCAAGTTCGGGCTCACGTGCGGCGAGCCGCAGTACAAAAGCGCCGGCCCTTGGAACTTGACAGCGCTGAACGCCGCGTTAGAAAACACCGTTCGGATCCACGATCAGCGGGTAACGGTTGCGAACGTTTGCCAAACTTCTTCCACCCGGAATCCGCAGTTCCGGATCATGCCAACGGTCGATCCACTCATACGTTATGGCCAAATGATCGAAGGCAAGCCTAAGTGAAACGATGCTCGGTTCTTGTAGCTGCTGACCATGAAAAAGCGGATTTCGTACAAGCTTGTAGAAACTCAGGTTGCGATCATAATGCTTCTGATTAAGATACTGGAGGCTAAGTTCCGGATGTACCGCCGATGGCATCTGGTGATATAGCTTTGAAGCGGTCGTTCGTCCGGCGAAGCTGAACGGATTATTCAGTTTTCTGAAAAGCTCTGACGAAGCTATTCCTAGCTGGGCCGACGCGAACTTAAGTGCTGCGGGAAGATACGACTCTACGCCGAGAATAGCCCTTTGTAGCAAAATAGACATAAGGTCACCTGGCATGCCAAGCCAAATCATCATTGGTGCCTCCACTGGCTCAAGTGGTGGCTTTAGCGCTGCCTCCGCTGCGTCGCTGAAAACAAATGCGTAGGTCCGATTGAATTCCATTCGTAAATTCAAGGTTGGAATATTCGAGAATTCCAAACCGAATAGTGCGTTCATGCCCATGTTGTTTGTGCTCTCGAACTGCCCAGATCAGCGGCCTCAAATATCCGTTGCATCCAAAAGTTAGAG
>JANLTP010000139.1:0-62108 GCA_031363055.1 Burkholderiales bacterium
GCCCGCATCGACTGATTCCACTGACGATTGATTGCAAAGGATTGACTTCAAAGTGATCACCATGCAAGCCAACACGCTGAACGAACTTTCGACCCAACAAGCGCAGGTACTGGCCCATCGGATCGCCTACCGCACCTTACAGCGCGACTGGAGTTTTGCGCAGATCGACGCGTCGGCAAATCGGGCAGCAAACGGATTGTTGTCCATGGGCCTACGCCCGGGCGACCGGGTCGCAGCGCTGACCAAACAGACACCGGAATGCATCATCTTGCTGCTTGGCGCCTGCAAGATCGGCGCGGTCTGCATGCCGGTCAACTGGCGGCTGGCGGCACCCGAACTCGAGTTCATCTTCAGTAACGGCGCGGCCAAAATGCTCCTGTGCGACGAGCAGTTTCTCGAGCTCGCCGCCAGCACGCCCTATGCGCAACAGATGACCGTCGTCTGCACACAAGGCAACGACGGCCATGCAGCAGATGAAGCCAACCAAGCCAACGAAGTCAATGACGGCCGCCGGGGATTTCTGAGATGGCTGGCGCAGTTCGAAGCCAGCACGCCCGCCTATGTCACAGCGCCCGACGAAACCGCGCTGCAGTTGTATTCATCGGGAACGACCGGATTACCCAAGGGGGTTGAGCTTACCCACACCAATCTGTTGACCTGCTTCCAGGAACTCGGCACGGAGTTCGGCCTCGACCCGCGTTCGATCATGCTGAATACGTTGCCGACCTTTCACATTTCAGGCGTCGGTCTCGGACTCATGACCTACTCGCTGGGCGCCCAGAGCGTGTTTCACCCGGACTTCGATCCGCGCTGGATTCTGCGCGCCTTTGGCGTTTACCGGATCAGCCAAGTGCTGTTCGTACCGGCGATGATCCAGATGTTGCTGAACACAGAGGGCGTTCGCGAGGCCGACTATTCAACGCTCAAGCAGATGTCGTACGGTGCCTCACCGATTACCGACGCCGTCTTGATCGAGGCGATGCGCACGTTCAAGTGTGAATTCCTGCAAGTCTATGGACTGACCGAAACTACCGGCGCCATTACTTATTTGCGTGCCGATGATCATGACCCCGATGGTCCACGCCAATACCTGTTGCGCGCCGCTGGCCGAGCCGGTGCCGGCGTTGAACTTCGCGTTGTCGATTCAACCAGCGCCAGCGACTGCGCGGACGGCGAAGTCGGGGAGGTCTGGATTCGCAGTCGTCAAAACATGGCCGGTTATTGGCGCAATGCCCACGCAACGGCTCAAGCGTTCCCCGAGGGACGCGACGCAAGCGGTGGCTGGTTTCGCTCGGGCGATGCCGGCTACTTGCGCGACGGCTATCTGTTCATCCACGACCGCATCAAGGACATGATCATCTCGGGCGGTGAGAATATCTACCCGGCTGAACTCGAAAATATGCTGATGCAACATCCGGCCATCGCCGATTGTGCCGTGATCGGCGTACCTGATGAGCGCTGGGGTGAGGCCGTCAAGGCCTGTGTGGTGTTACGCAAGGAGCATTCGGCCACGTCGAGCGAAATCATGGCATTCAGTCGCGACCGGATGGCCCATTTCAAGTGCCCGAAGTCGGTCGATTTTCTCGACATGCTGCCGCGCAATCCCAGCGGCAAACTACTCAAGTACGTGCTGCGCCAGCCTTACTGGGTCGGGCGCGAGCGGCAAGTCAACTGAGTAGCTTTCAACATTCTCAAAGCGGAAAAAGTTTTCGCTGTCCAGAAAATCCTGTTCGTCGAGCACATGCCGAATCATGCCAAGATTCATCAAGGTTTGACCGCAGGTGATGGCCTCACTCAGGCTGATGCCCAAATTGCTGCGCAACCAGGCGACCGCCTCGCTACCGACAAAACACTTCGGATAACGGCGGGTACGATAGCTGCGATCAGCGATCGGAATGCCGCCCTCGGCGTCAGTCATGCGCGCGATCGCCTTGGCCATCCGAATCGGTTTCAACCGCGCGCTGGGCCAGCACAGCCGATAAAAATAGTTCTCCGCTTCCAGGTGGCGTTCACGCGCGACGTGATACAAGAGCCCGGCGTCAACCATCCAGTTACCAATCTCGATGGCCCGTTCAACCGATACCTGCCAGTGCGCAGCCAGTCCTTGCGCGAGTTCGCTACCCAAAAAACATTCCTCATACGACTTGAGCAAATACTGCCGCGTCTCAACCTTCAGTTCGCCCGCCTGATCGAGCCAGTCAATCATGTCGGACAGGCTGATACCTTCGCGGGCCAATCGATTCGTCTCGAGGTGCAGCCGGGCCATGGTGTGGTTGGCAAACGCGGCAGGATTAAGGCCATGCAAAAACTGTCCGGTCTTGCGTGAATCAAACGATCGACCCAAAGCACCCGAGATTTCATTGGCGACCGGAAAAATTGACTCTTCTCGCTGACCGAGATTCATCGCCGGAATGCTCAGCAAGGTGCCTTGATCGACACTGGCCCAACGCTCGATCAATGGGTCAATGACAATCCGGTTGGAAACCAGCAAGGCTACCTTGCCGCGCACGCCGCTGGCCTTCAGTTCGGCACGCAATTGCAGTACCGAATAGCCGTTACGCTGCAGGTCGGCCAGATCAGCCACAAACAATGCGAGCCGGATGTCCTTGGCCTTGAGCGAACCCAGGTGGCGCGATAATTTGACGGCTGGATCGAGCATACGGGCTTCGATCCGATGAGCCGCACAAATCGCCTGTACGATTTGCGCCTGCAATGAGTCAGAGGAATAAACAGCGATCATTCGTCAAATTCTCAGCACTAACGCGCGCCACGGACTCATTGGACAGATCAAATTGATTCAATCCCCGATGAACGGTCAATCCAGTCCTGCAATGGTGGTGAATTCAACGAACTTTGCTAGATCAATTGATCGGCCAGTCGTTCGATATATTCATCGCGAATTCCAAGACCGCGCAAGTGTGAACGAGTCTTGAACAAATAGTCACGATTGCTGCCCAAAATGCCTTCGGCGTGACGAATCCGTTGTAACTGCGCGTCTTCGCTCAAGCTGCCTTCATAGGCCTGCGTCGTCGGATCAATGACAAAAGCGACCAGCGCAATTTCAATTTGATTCGCGCAAAACCCCTTGACCCATTTAGCTTCGTAGGCGCCGGTCAACATTTCACGTTGCCAGAGCAGGTGCATCTCCTCGCGGATGACGCTGGCTGGCAGTCGGTAGGCCAGCCCCTGACAGCACCCGCCCGGCTCGATGCCGAGCATGAGCCCTGGCTGCTCGAGCGTGCCGCGGCCGACCGCGCTGCGCAAGCAAAACGTTCGATGCCAATCGGCGACCGTGACGGTTCGCGCTTCAGCATAGTGGACGGTCGGGTTCCAGAGCATCGAGCCATAGGCAAACACCCACAGATCATGGTCGGGGGGAACGCTGGCCAACAGCGATTCAAACCGCGCCAGGCGCTCGTCGGCGGCCAACAAGGTGTTGGCCAACGACAGTTCGGTGAAGCGGCGCAGCAGGGTGCCGTCGGCCAGTGCCTCGCGGGAGATAGGACTGTGCGGCTCGGACTTCATGCAAGGATGGCTGGCAGCCTGTCAGGGTAATTTTCGGATCCGCCAAACATAGCAGAGAATACCGGGATCAGACAACCAGATGAATGCGACGACCGGGATGACGCCATGATGACTATTCAACGCACGCTCACTGCAGCGCTTCTTGCATTCTCGCTGGCGCTCAGCGCTTGCGCGCCATTGATCACCCAGAGTCCAAATGAAGGCTGGCGACCCGTCAATGTAAAGCCGGCGCCGGAGGCTGGCCGGCTGTTGATAGATGGCTATGACGTCGTCGCCTTTTTTACCGAGAACAAGGCCCGTCCGGGCAGCGCGACCCATCGCAGCGACTACAAGGGGGTCAGCCTGTATTTTGTCAGCGCCGAAAACAAGTCGAAGTTCGACGCTAACCCGCAGGCCTACCTGCCGCAGTACGGCGGCTATTGCGCCAATGGCATTGTCTACGGCATTCCCTGGGGTGGCGACGGCGATAGCTATCGCATCTTTAACGGCAAACTTTACATGTTCGGTGGTATCGGTTCGGTCAAGGGGTTCGAGCTCGACGTGCCGGGCAACATTGCGCTGGCCGACAAATACTGGAAGGAAGAAGTCGAGGGATCAAACGCATTTTTGCAGCGCGTAAAGCGTTATACGTACGCCCGGGTGCCGCACTACCGGACGGGCCCGGAGTTGGCCGCATTGGTTGCCGAGAAAGAACGGGCCGGTAAGTAAACCGTTACTCAGTGCTCTTGACCCTCACTCAGACCTCACTCACCTCTGATTTTTTTGCTGCGAATGATTTGCGCCCACTTCTCGGTGTCGGCCTTGAGCAGCACAGCCAGCTCTGCCGATGTAGTTGGCGCGGCCTCGGCACCGCTGGCCGAAAACTTTTCTTTCACGGCCGCTGACTCCAGCGTTTTTCGCACCGCCTGATTGATGGTCGCGATGACCGAAGGTGGCGTTTTGGCAGACGCAAACAAGGCATACCAATTATTGGTATCCACCCCCGACAGGCCTTGCTCACTGAGTGTCTTCACATCGGGCAGCAATGGGTGGCGCTTGCGATCGGCCAGACCAATCGCCTTGAGTTTGCCCGACCGAATATGAGTCATCAGACCCGGCACATCGCCAAACAGACCCTGGACCTGACCGCCGATGAGATCAGTAATGGCCGGCGCGATGCCCTTGTAAGGCACGTGCAGGACATTCGCCCTGCCAACCGCAGCCAATTGTTCAATGGCAAGATGCGGGATGCTGCCAATGCCGCTTGAGGCCATCGCGGTCGGTTCGTTGCGGGCCTTGCTGGCCGCCACAAACTCGGCCGCAGTATTGGCGGGATTGCCGGCGTTGACCACCAGCACCTCAACATTGTTCGCAACCAGCGATACCGGGGCGAAATCGCGCACCGGGTCATAGCTGAGCTTGTCATAGAGCGACGGGTTGATGGCCACCGCTCCGACACTGCTGAACCAGAGTACCGAACCATCGGGCGGCGATTGCATCACCACGTCTGCCGCGATCGCGCCGTTGCCACCGGCCTTGTTCTCGACAATCACTCGCTGACCCAACTCGCTGGCCAGTTGTTCGGCAAACATCCGTGCGATGAAATCTACCGGCCCACCGGGCGGAAAGGCGACGACCAGTCGCGTCACTTTGCCGGGCTGGGACTGGGCCCGGATCGGGCGCATCAGTGTAGCGGTCAACACACCGGGCACCAGCCACTGCATGATTGCTCTGCGTTTTTGCAGACGGCCAGGTATTCGAATGGTTCGGCTCATCGGAACTCCTTGCGCAAGGCTTCATTCTGTTCGCCCAGCGCCGGCGGCGACTCGAAGCGGGCTTCATCCCATTCGGTCAGATACGGCAGCGCTGGCAACAACACGGTTTGGCCATTGACTTCGACAGGGCGGGTGCGCAGTTGCGGATGATCGATCAGATCCTGCACCGAGTTGATAGCACCATAAGCGGTCTGCGCTGCGCTCAGGCGGCCTACACATTGCGCATAATCGAGTTGACCGAACACCGCTTGAATCATCGCCTCGAGCTCCATGCGATGCGTCGTGCGCAAATTATTGTCGGCAAACTTCGGGTGCTGCGCCAGATCGGGTGTCTGCATGACCGACTCACAGAAGTTCGCCCATTCACGCTCATTTTGAATCGACAGCACAAACTCGCGGCCGTCGCTGGCAACGAATGCACCGTAGGGAGCAATACTCGGATGCTTCAATCCGACCCGTTCGGGCGCCTTGCCACCGTAGCGGGTCTGCAAATACGGCACCGCCATGAGCTCGGCGGCCGAATCGAACAGGGAGACATGAATACCGCTGCCAACACCGCTGCGCTCACGTTGCAACAACGCCTGCTGAATGCCGATCAGCGCGTTCATGCCAGCGGTGATATCACAAATGGAAACACCAATGCGCCCCCAGGGACCCGGGGCGCCGCTGACCGCGACCAATCCGCTCTCGGCCTGGACCAGCAGATCGTAGGCCTTCAGTTGATGGCCCGGTCCGGACTCGCCGTAACCGGAAATATCGCATGTAATCAGACGCGGAAATTGCTCGCGCAAGGTTCTCGAGCCAAAGCCCAGGCGGTCGGCCGCGCCAGGCGCCAGATTCTGCAGAAACACATCGGCCCCTGCGATCAGTGCGGCCAGTTGCGCCTTGTCGCCGGCTTGCCGCAAGTCGAGCGTGATCGACTCCTTGCCACGATTGATCCAGACAAAATAAGACGATTCGCCGAATACCGCGCGATCGTAGCCGCGCGCAAAATCGCCCTCGGGTCGCTCGATCTTGATGACTCGGGCGCCTGCATCGGCCAGGCGGCTGGAACAAAACGGCGCGGCCACCGCCTGTTCAAGCGCCACCACTAGCAGGCCGGACAAGGGCGCGTTATTCATCGGTGCACTATTCATTGCTGCACCGCCAACGCACCGCGCTCGAGCTCGAGCGTCGTGCAACGCACACGATCGAGCAGGGCACGATTGGATTCGGTAATCACCATACATAACTCCGGGCGGACCTCGTACAAACGACTCAGGCTTTCCGCGTATTGCCGAGCCAGCGCGGGGGCCAGACCCTGGAACGGCTCATCGACCAACATCAGCCGGGTGCCGACCATCAGGGCGCGCGCCAATGCGGCCATCTTGCCCTGCCCGCCCGAAAGCGCAGCCGCCGAGCGATCCAGCATGGCCTGAATTTGCGGCACCACGACCAACGTTTCGTCGAGCCGGGTGTTGATCGCCGCATTCGGCATACCAATGGCTTCACACGGCAAACGTAAATTCTCGCGCACCGTCATTGTTGGAAACAACACCCGTTCTTCAGGTGCGTAGCCGATTCCCATGGCCGCACGCTCGAACGGTTTGTGATCGGAAAGATTTTCATTGAACACCGACACACTACCCTCGCGCAGACGAGTAAAGCCCATGATGGTTCGCAGCAAGGTGGTTTTACCAGCGCCGTTACGCCCCAGCACCGCGTAAGTCGCGCCTGATTGCAAGGTCATTGAGATATTACGCAGAACCGTAATTCCGGCAATATCGACCGAGACTTGGGTGAGGGTCAACATGGGTCGAGGGCCATCATGGGTGGAGGGTCAACATGCGTGGCGGGGCAAACATACGTGGCAGGTCAACATGATCAATGCCCGAGAATCACTGCCCGGACTTCGGCATTATTCATGACTTCCTGCGGCGGTCCGTCGGCCGCGATCTTGCCGGAGATCCAGGCCGAGACCCGGGTTGCGTAGCTATTCACAATATCGACATCATGCTCGACAAACAGTGCGGTCACGGTACGCTCATCGAGCGCTTTCATGATGGTCGACATGAGCGCATGCTTTTCGTCGGCCGCCACGCCGCTGGTGGGTTCATCCATGATCAGCAGTTTCGGATCAAGCACCAGCGCCTTGGCGACATCGAGCAACTTGCGATGGCCCTCGGGAAGGCTGCCGCACAGGTCACGCGCACGCGCTGACAGCCCGACCAGCTCCAGCACCCGGTCGACTTCGGATTTCGACACACTGTTTGCGAGCGCCCGAAAAACGCCCAATCGCCCGCTGCGAGCGGCCACCGCGAGTTCAATACTCTCGCGCACCGTGTGCTCGAGAAACAACTGCGGCAACTGAAACGAGCGCGCGATGCCTTTGCGAACGATCTCGCGCGGATGCAAACCGGTGATGTCCTGACCCGCGAAGCGCACCGTACCGGCACTCGGCTTCAGGTAACCGGTGACCATATTGATGAAGGTCGTCTTGCCGGCGCCGTTGGCACCAATCACCGCCAGGCGCTCGTTCGCAAACAAATCAAAATCAATATCGGCGGCGGCCACGACACCACCAAACGACAGTGACAACTTGCGGGTCGACAACAACGGCGCATCGCCCGACGCCGGATTTTTCGGGTTATCCATGCGCACGCCGATCGAGCTTCACCAGCCAGGCCGACAGTCCCGATGGGGCGACGAATATCAAAATGAGCAGTACCGTTCCAATCGCCAGTTGCCAGGCGCCGGTCAGCAACGCGGCCGCATAGAGCTTCAAGAACTCGAAGGCAATCGCGCCGATAAAGGCGCCGACCGGTGCTACCGTGCCCCCCAGAATCGCGATGAAGACGTATTCACCCGAACGTACCCAGTAACCCATTTCAGGCGTGACCAACCCCTGGATCAACGCAAACATGCCGCCGGAGAAACCGCACAACAGGGCGGATGCCAAATAGCCCGTCAAAAAGATCGATCGCGCCGACAGACCCAGATACTCGAGTCGTACCTCATTGGTCTTGATCGCCGCCAGCGCCTGGCCCATCGGCGAGCGATAAAAGCGCTGAATCGCCCAGCAGGAAACCAGCACGAGCAGCACTGAAATGATCAACAAGGCGGATTCGAAATCGGCACGCTCAAGGGTCATGCCGGCCAACGGCGGGCGCTCCATCCGCAGGCCGTCGGTGCCGCCGGTCACGTTGTAGAACTTGCCGAGCACCGAAAACAACACCATCGACAGCGCGAGGTTCAGCATGCCAAAGAAGATGGCCCGATAACGCGACACAAAAAGTCCGACCAGCCAGCCGCTGCACAATCCGATCAGCGCTCCGAGCAAGAGCAGCAGCAGCGCATCGACGCCTGGATAATTGCGCGACACCGCCACCACTGCATAGCCCGAGAGGCAGGTAAATCCGGCGTGTCCAAACGAGACCTGACCCGAGCGAATCAGAATGGAGACGCCGAGCGCGGAGAAACCGTACGATAAACCGATGATCAGTGGCGTGCGGGTCCAGGGGAACAGCATTCCGACCAACAGCACCAGGACCGATAAAACAATCAGCGCGGCACGCGTCGCCATGGTCAGACCCGGCGCGTTTCGGCAACCGCGAACAAACCTTGCGGTCGCCATAGCAGCACACAAACCATGATCAGATACGGGACCAGGACCTCGACCTCGGGCGCGACATAAACCGCCAACGCACGCAACAGCCCGATGATCAGAGCCGCGATCGCGGTTCCCGTGATCTGACCCAAGCCGGCCACCGCAACGACGGCGAACGACAGCACCAGCATGTCACCGCCGATGCCGGGCACCAATGAAGTCGTCGGTGAGGCCAGCGCGCCGCCCAAGGCACCGAGCACGGCACCCACACAAAACGTCAGAAAACCGATACGTTGGGCATTGATACCGATGGCTTGCGCCACCTCGCGGTGATGCGTAACCGCCATGATCTGCCGACCAAAGCGCGTGTTACCCAATGACCAGCGCAGTGCAAAAAACACCAGCACAGCCGCCGTCGGCAGCATCAGCAGTTGATAGGTCGTGTAGGTGACCGCGCCGACCTTTACAGTGCCCATGGCATCGGCGGCATGAGTCACTGACACCGGACTGGCACCCCAGATCAGTCGTTGCAAATCCTCGAGAATCATGAAGACCGCGAAGGTTGCCAATAACTGAATGACCGGGTCGGCATCGAGTATTCGGCGGATGAGGCCATACTCTATGATTGCGCCCAGCAACAGGCCGATCAGCAAGGCACCAATGACCAGCGCCAGAAGCGACAAGGGTATGGAGTCGCCGCGTGCGATCAAGGTGCCGACGCTGGCCGCTGCATAACCCCCGAAAGCGTAGAAGCTGCCGTGTGCCACATTGAGAATACGCAACACGCCAAAGATCAACGTCAGGCCGAGCGCCACCAGAAACAGCAGCGCCGCCTGCGAGATGCCATCGAGCAGCGCCAGCACGAGCAAAGACGAATTCACCGGCTAGTCACCCACCGGACTCTGGCCGGACATTGAACAGACACAGAACGGACCGCGAACGAACACTGACCGAATATCGCTCAGCATTGATCAGAACGATTTGATCCTCGAGTCCTTGAGCATGTCGATTTTAAGCGTCTTGACCCACTCTGGCGACTTGGTACCAACGGGGTTGGTGGTCAGCTCAGCCGGATAAATCGTCAGCCCGTCGATGATCGGGAACGCGTAGGCTGCAGTCGTCTTGGTCACACCGAGCATCTGATCTTCAAGACCCTGACCGTCTTCGCGCATCGTGACCGGGCGGGTCAGCCCCCGAAACTTGAGCTTGCGCATGGTATCCGCCAACTGCTCGGACGTCGGCCAGGCGCCATTGCCGGCTTTCAGGGCCTCCGTGTAGGTGTCGGAAATGGCTTGCAGTGCGGCCACCGCGTGATACACCGAGTAGATCGGGTACTGATTGGTTTTGGCACGATACTTCTCGACAAAGGCCTTGTGCTTGGCGTCGTCCTTGTATTCCGGATGCAGGAAATAGTGATCGCCGCGCATGCCGACGATCACGCCGTCTGGCATCGCCTTGCCAACGCGCTCCAGCGAACTCTCGGCCAATGGCATGACCCAGGTCGAGGACTTCAGGAGACCGCGTTGTGAGGCTTGCCGAATCAGGGTGTCGAGCTCGCCGCCCCAGGAAGTCGTCAGAATGACATCCGGGTTCAACGCCTGCAGACGGCTGATCTCGGAGCTGAAGTCGGTCGCGCCAAACTTCGGGAATAACTCAGCCACCACCTGGACGTCGGGCTTGAAGGAGCGCAAGGTGTTGATGAAAATTTCCCAGGAATCCCGGCCCCAGGCATAGTCCTGGTTCATTACTGCAATGGTCTTGAAGTTCGGCTTGAGCTTGAGCAAATGCATGACGGTGGATACCATTTCCGGCGTTGCATTGGCTTGGGTGCGCACCACGTATTTGTAGCGACGGGACTCGAGAATTTTCTCGGTGCCGCAATCCCACATGACGTTCAGAATTTTCAGATCTTCGGCAACCGGGGCCAGTGCATTGCAATTGCCGCTCGAGATCGCGGCCATCGTGACACCGACCTTCTCTTCCTGTACGACACGGCGATACTCGGAAAGCAGCTTGTCACCGCCAATGCCCTCATCAATGAATATCGGCTTGATCTTGACGCCACCAATGCCGCCGGCGGCATTCATTTCATCGATCGCCAATTCCGCCGCCGCCTTGCCTGGCACGCCGAACACCGCTGCCGGTCCCGACAAGAAGGTCGTGATGGCGATTTTCAATTCGGCCGGTTTTTGTTGAGCCACGGCAGCCGACGAGGCCAGTGCCAGGCTCAAGCCCAGCATGCTGGCGCTAAAAAATGCGCGCATGAAAACGTCTCCCTGAAATAGTTGTTCAAAACTTCACCGCTCGCATTATGTCGAAGAGCCCGAAGCTTGCCCAGTTTAGCCTGAGCAATGCGGCCTTGCCAAAATTCGAAGCCCCTGAGGTAAATCACTACGGTGGCGTTACATTATCAGCCTTGCCCGCATTTTGGCTATTCTTCTGGCGCAAAGCATGGACCGTTCCTACCTGTTCGTACCCGGCGATCGCAGCGATCGCTTCGAGAAGGCCCTGGCCAGCGGCGCCGATCAGGTCATCCTGGATCTGGAAGACGCGGTTGCACTGGCCAAAAAATCAGCGGCCAGGGCGGCCGTTGTGCAGTGGCTGCGGCCTGAACGGCCGGTCATCGTTCGCATCAACTCGATCGACACCGAGTGGTATTGTGACGACATCGAACTGGCCCGACTGCCGGGCGTTGCCGGCCTGATGATTCCGAAGACGGAAAAATTGGAAGGCGACGTGTTGAACCTGTGCGCCGCCCATCACAAATTCATCATCCCCTTGATCGAAACTGCGCAGGGCTTCGAAAATATGGCCGAGATTGCGGCCCAGCCTAATGTCCAGCGGTTCGCATTCGGGTCTCTGGACTTTCAGGTTGACCTCGGCATTCCCGGTGAAGGCGACGCCTTGTTGTTGTTCAGATCGCAGATCGTGCTGCGCTCGCGACGGGCCAACCTGCAGTCACCGATCGACGGCGTCAGTGTCGACATCCATAACCGCGAGCAACTATTGGCCGATACCGAACATGCGCGGCAACTGGGCTTCGGCGCCAAGCTGTGTATTCACCCCGGCCAGATTGACACGGTCAATCGGGCATTCTCACCCAGCGAGCAGGAGATCGTCTGGGCCGCGCGTGTCATGCAGGCGATTCTTGAATCCAATGGCGCAGCGGTAGCGGTCGATGGCAAGATGGTTGATCGACCGGTGATCTTGAAAGCGCAGCGGATCCAGGCGGCAGCATCGCGCCATATCCGCCATTGAGTGACCAAAAACCAACGCCTGAAGCAATAACTCCGTTAACCGACATGGTCCTGCATCCTCAACTCGACGAACTGCTTGCAACTCTGTTGCCGTTCGTCAAGCAATTTCACGCGCGCAGACAGTTCGGCGCACATGCGGCGTCGATCAACAACGCCGGCGAAGTCATCGGCTCGGCCTTGATGGTCGAGCGGGATCGGCATTTGAGTGCCTCCGAAGCGCTGAACTATTTTGAGTCAACGTTTCGTGAGTCGGCGCAAGCGCGGGAGATCGTTGCGTCCGGAATTTTTTATCACGGCGTTGGGCTATCGGATCCGGCACGTGCGGCTCAGACCGAGGACGAGGCAGGCGCGTTGGTGGCGCTGCTCGAGCACCAATCGGGCCAATCACTGATCTATGTTGTTCCGTATCTGATGGGCGACGGCAGCGACGCCGGGGACGGGGACGACGGCAGTGGGGACGACGCCGACTACGGTTCTGACATCACTTACCTCCAGGGTCAGTTGATCCCAAAACCTGCCGCCATATTCCTGGTCTGACCATGAATTGAGCGAGAATCGACGTATATTAAATTTGCAATGATCGTTCAGCCCCAACATTCGGCTCAACCATTCAAGCTAAACATTCAGCCGCACATGCGACCAGCTATCCAAACCACTATTCAACTAATGATTCAACCAAGGAGCACGCCTTGATCGTCAAACAGATCTGGACCGGCAACAACTATCGCAACTTCAATTATCTGATCGCCTGCAGCGAAACCGGAGAGGCGCTGGCCATCGACCCGGTCGATGTCGATAAGTGCCTGAAAGCCGCCAAGGACGAAGGCTGGCAGATCACGCAAATTTTGAATACCCATGAACATCACGACCACACCGGCGGCAATACCGCGATGGTTGCGGCCACCGGCGCCAGAATCCTGGCGCACAAGAACGCCGGCGAAAAAATTCCTGGCATGTCACGCGCACTGTCGGCCGGTGACGTCGTCAAGGTCGGCAAAACCGTCGAGCTCGAAGCGCTTGACACACCTGGCCACACGTTCTGTCATATCTGCCTGTGTTCACGCGGCGCCAAGCCAGCGCTGTTTTCGGGTGACACCCTGTTTAATGCCGGTGCCGGCAATTGTCACAACGGCGGGTCACCGGGCGAGATGTACAAGACCTTCGCCGAACAGATTGAGAAATTGCCGCCAGACACCTTGCTGTATCCGGGCCACGACTACATCGAGAACAACTTGCGCTTTACGCTGAACCGCGAGCCTGATAATCAAGCCGCGCAGAAAATGCTCGGTGCAGTCAGCGGCCAGAATGTTGATCAGGCTTACGTTTCAACGTTGGCGGTTGAACGCGAGGTCAATACTTTTTTCCGGTTGACCAGCCCATCGGTGATCGCGCAACTGCGCGAATCGTTTCCTGATCTGCCGGCGAATCCTGATCCGCGTACGGTGTTTCTGAAGCTGCGTGAATTGCGTAATACCTGGTGACGGTTCAACTGAACCCGTGAATACGTTGAACTGATGGTTACCGGCCTCGTCAAACGCCTGCCTTTTTTTTACGGCTGGGTCATCATTGCGGTAGCCTTCGTCACCATGGCGCTCGGCGTCAACGCGCGTACTGCGTTTTCATTGTTGCTGCCACCGATCCTGACCGAGACCGGTTGGGACCGTGGCGTGACGGCCGGTGCGTTTTCGTTCGGCTTTCTGGTGTCGGCCATCATGAGTCCGGTGCTCGGACGCTGGATGGATCGTTACGGTCCGCGCTTCGTGTTGCTGCTGGGCATAGTCGCGATTGTTGCCGGACTGGGTTTGGCGACCTTGGGCACGTTACCCTGGCATCTCTATTTGACGCTGGGCGTATTGGTCGGCGGCGGCAGCGTCTGCATGGGCTACAGCGGCCAGTCACTATTCTTGCCGAATTGGTTTGTGCAAAAACGCGGCTTGGCTATGGGTATCGCGTTCTCCGGTGTGGGCGTTGGCTCGATGTTGCTCTTGCCGTGGATGCAAACACTGATTGAATCCGGCGGTTGGCGGCACGCCTGCCTCACCCTGGCGGTGATTGTGCTGGTCGTCGGTCTGCCCTTGAATCTGCTGCTGCGCAAAAAACCTTCGGAGCTCGGCCTTTTTCCGGATGGCATCGACCCCAATCCGGCTCCGATGACCGACGCTGCGGGCGCTGCTGGCCAGCCAAAACCCAGGACCAATATCGTCGATGCCGAATGGGCAGCGATTGACTGGACCTTGTCGCGGGCGATGCGCACCGCTCGCTTCTGGTGGATTGCCTCCGGCTATTTCTGCATGATGTATGTCTGGTATTCGGTGCAGGTACATCAAACCAAATACCTGATCGATATTGGCTTCTCCACGCACGATGCCGCCTGGGCGCTCGGCGCGGTCAGCTTGGCCGGTATCCCGGGACAGATCGCACTCGGCTATTTGTCGGACCGTATCGGCCGCGAACCGGTTTACGCATTCAGCAGCCTTGGGTTTTGCGGAACCTACCTGGTCCTGCTCGCGCTGGCGAACCATCCGAGCATGACGCTGCTATATGCGCTGATTCTTCTGCAGGGGCTGATCGGCTACGGTTCAACCGCCGTATTTGGTGCCATCCCGGCAGAGATTTTCGAGGGCAAACACTACGGTACTATTTTCGGCATGCTGATGTTGGGTGCGATTACCGGCGGCGCCGTCGGCCCCTGGTTGACCGGACGGCTGTTTGACTACAGTGGCAATTATGTTGCCGCGTTCTGGATTGCGATTCTCTGCGGTTTGTACGGCGCGTTTGCCATCTGGAAGGCGTCACCCGGCAAGGTTCGGGTAGTTGCTGGGCGCATGTCTACTGCCCGCGCTTAGCGTGCGGTTCGGCAAATATCTGACACGAAGGCCGGGCCGTTGTGGATCGATCTCGGTACTACATCTGTGTACCGCCGACGTGGCAGTTTCGCCCCGAAGATTTTGCTTCGTAGAGCTTCGCATCCGCTCGGGCTATCAAGTCCCGCCAGCCGACCTGGTTATCGACGCCAAAGGCAATGCCCACACTGGCGCCGATCTGTAGTTGCAATCCGTTGATCGCGAAGGGGAGCCCGGCGGCCTCGACCACTTTGCCTGCAACTCGATCGGCGTTGGCCAGTTCGCGCGCGCCGACCAGCACGATGGCGAATTGATCCCCGCCGAGGCGCGCCACAGCATCCGTTGGTCGCACGAGTGAAACCAGCCGCGCTGCAAATGCCTGCAGTAACTGGTCGCCCGTCGGGTGGCCGTGGGTGTCATTCACTGCCTTGAAGTAGTCGAGGTCGATGTACAGCAGGGCCAGTGAAGACCCTGAGCCGTCGTCCACACTGCGGGTCAGGAAACTTTCAAACCCCGTCCGGTTCAGCAGACCGGTCATCGCATCGCGGTTGGATAGCTGCAAGAGGCGGACCTCCTCCTGCTTTTGCTCCGTGATGTCCTGTGCGACGCTGATGAAACCGTCGAGCCGGCTAGCGTCCAGCCATAGGGGAATGAGACTGACAGCAATGTGTTTCGTACCGCTGGCACGGGCAATTTGGCGTTGATAGCTGACCGATTCACCCATAAGCGCCTTATCCACCCATTTGCGCGTGTGCTGATAGTCGTGCCGCCCGAGGACTTCCTCAATGGTCAGACCGACAATCTGGTCATTGTTGCCACCATACCAACGGCGGAATCCGCTATTGACGAAGCGATACCGGCGGTCCATGCCCACTACCGCCACCATCGCCGGAATCGCCTCAATGACCGTTTTGAGAATGGCAGTGCGCTTTGCCAGTTGTTCTCGCGCCTCCTTTTCTGAGGAGATGTCCCGCATGATCGAGGAGTAGCGGAAGATTCTCTCCTTGGCGTCACGATGCGCAATGACCATTTGGCTGACTGCAAGCCGCCGGTCGCCCGCGACCTTGACAGTGGTCTCCCCAAGCCAGACCGGATTGTTTTGCAGCGAGGGCAGGATCACTTCATCGAATAGTTGATTGGTCTCGGGGGTGTTGAATTCCGTGAAACGGCGGTGATGCAATGGGGACGCTGCGCCGACGCCGGTTGCCTTGCGGACCGCCGGATTCATATAGGCGACATTCCCTTTATAGTCGCTCTGGACTACAAAGTCGGTCGTGCTCTCCAGGAGCATCGTCAGCACACGCCGGGTGTTTTCGGCAGCGGTGCGGTCGGTAACATCGACGCCGGTCGAACAAAAACCCTTGGATTTTGCCATCGCTCCCGACATGCGGGATGAGATGCGATTCGATCCGATGAATTTTGCCATCGAGCATTTCCTCATATTCGAAGCGCTGCTCAATACCCTCCAGTGCGGCTGCTTGGTGCTGGCGGACCCGCTCGTTACTCGCTTCCTGTGTGAGTTCATCTCGGCTGCGGCCAATGATCTGGTCACGGGACAAGCCAAACCGCTCGCAATGTGCCTGATTGACGAAACGAAAGCGGCCATCCTTGGAACCGGTTCAAGGGACAGGGCACCTTTGCAACCAGCAGCGGTTTCCAGGACTGGCAACTTGTACAAACCCCTTCCTTTAAGTAAGATCCGATATCTTAAGGAAATAAGAAAGTAATACCATTATTTACTCATCAAAACTAACCAGCAAATACCAAACCACTATCCCGACCGGCGTTCGTAAAGTGCTGCAGCTCAGTGCAGGCGATATGGTCGGCTTTGAAATCGTGGGCGACGAAGTCAAGCTGCGGCGCTCGAGTCCGCTGGACATTGCGTTTACCCAAGCATTGGAAGGAACCTTGCAAGAATGGTCTAGCGTGCTGGATGATCAGGCATTTAAGCATCTGTAATGGCACGCTTGAAATTAGAGGCCTTTGATACGGTAGTCGTGCCCTTTCCGTTTACGGATCGAACGGCGAGTAAGCGCAGACCCGCTCTGGTTGTTTCAGATGGCCAGTTCAATCTGGCTGCGCATCATAGCGTGCTCGCAATGATTACCAGTGCTGAGCAAACCCGTTGGCTTGCGGATTGTTCGATATCAAATTTACAAGAAGCAGGTCTTACTCATCCGTGCGTGATTCGCCTGAAGTTATTCACCCTGGATCACCGCTTGATCCTGCGCAAAGCCGGCGTGTTGAGCGTCGCGGATCAGAAACGACTGAGGACTGCCTGGAAAGGACTGTTGGTTGTTTGAGCAGGTTACCGGTATCGTGCGGAGCGTTTGATCGTACCGATCAGACTCCTGAATTCCCAGGCCAAGTAAATCGAATATTGCCATCGCGCAACCCTGCCAGCACCACCTCGACACCGCCGGACTTGATCATCCACTCGAGGCGGTGGTCGCGATACTCACGCTTGGCACCGGTACCGCGATATCGATCCGGGTTGGCGCCCATCATCTTCAGGGCCTGATCGAACTCGGCAAAGGTCTGCGCCACCGATGCGCGCTCGCGAATGCGCGAATGCCAGCGCGCTAGCGAGCTGCCGACAGGCGGCGCAAAACCATAGTGCACCGACCGATTGACCATCGGTGCCGCTGCCGCATCCGCCCAGCCGAATTGCTCACCGCCAAACCAGTCAGCGTCGCCTAATCGCGCCGCAAGCCAATCTTGCATCAGGCGAGTCTGGCGCCGCACTTCGACTTCGAGTTTGCGCGCGAGTTCACCTTCGGCGCGGCGAAACCAGAGCACCTCGCTCCAGCCCCAATTGAGCGCTTCATACTGGGTGTCGCAGATTTCCTCGGTCTCGCGCGCGAACGCACGAGCAGCCGGTTGACGCGGCAGCAAGCGCGGTTCCGGCCAGCGTTCCTCGATGTATTCGAGAATGATCGTGGACTCAAAGATCCGCACATCGGGCTCGTCGATGAGCACCGGCACTTCGATGCGAGGGTTCGCCTTCGCCAGCGGGCCATCCGCTTTTCCGGTGCCCAGATCCTCAGGAGTTCTGGCCTCGAACGGCAGACCTTTTTCGCGCAAAGCAATCTTGATCTTCTGCGCGTAGGACGATAAGGGGTGTTCGTATAACAGCATAAAGACCTCGGATGTAAGAACTTCAAACGCTGGGACCACCGCAGAACTGAAGCACCTGGCTGGTCACGACGCCATGTGCCCTTGGAGAATTGGGTCGTAAACTAGTGAGCGGAAATCAATCCTGACCTGCTGCTTACATAATCTTCAGAACCAATAATGCCACACCCTACCAGCGCGCTCGTCGCCGAAGTAAGAACCTGGGTCGATTCAGCCCGGCGTATTGTCGTCATGACCGGCGCCGGCATCTCCACCGATTCCGGGATCCCCGATTTTCGCGGACCGCAAGGCGTCTGGACCCGCAACCCTGCGGCTGAGAAGCAAAGCAATATCCAAAACTATCTGGCCGATCGTGAAGTACGGGTGGCCGCCTGGCAAGCCCGGCTGTCGAATGCTGCCTGGAGCGCCAAACCCAATGCCGGCCATCTTGCCCTGGTCAAGCTCGAACAGCGCGGCAAACTGCATGCGCTGATCACCCAGAATATCGATGAGTTGCATCAAATCGCCGGCACCTCGGCCGACAAAGTCATCGAAGTGCATGGCACTATTCGACGCGTCATGTGCTGGGGCTGTGGGCGTCGTGCACCGATGGAGGAGGCGTTGGCGCGCGTTCGTGCTGGCGAGGCCGATCCGGCCTGCCTGAAGTGCGGCGGCATTCAGAAGAGCGATACGATTTCATTCGGCCAGGCCCTGGTGCCTGAGGTCATCGATCGCGCCATGCAGGTGGCGGGCGATGCCGATCTCTTCCTTGCTGTCGGCTCGACGCTGCAAGTGTTTCCGGTGGCCGAAGCCGTACCGTTGGCCAAACAGGCCGGCGCGCGTGTGGTGATTATCAATGCGCAAGCCACCGCGATGGATGATTTGGCCGATGCCTTGCTGACCGGGTCAATCAGCGAGCTTCTGCCGGCGATCATTTAATGACTATAAAATTAGACATGGAACCAATATAATCTGATTAATGGTCAATATACTCGACTTTCAAATGGCGTCTGCATCAGAGGCCTGCGTCCAACTCGGCGGCCGGCTCAAGGCGCTACGGCTTTCGGCAGGACTCACACAAGCCGAACTCGCAGCCCGTGCTGGCGTCTCGCGCGGTACGGTAGTGTCACTGGAAAACAAAGGTCAAAGCACACTAAATTCCCTGGTGCGGGTCGTTCAAGCGCTCGGTCTCGTCGATCAACTGGGTGCACTGTTCCTGCCTGAAATTCGCTCGATCGCCGATATGGAATTGCAGGCGCAAGTGCAGGCGCCCACGCGCCGAGTGCGTGCTTCGAACAAACCAGCGAGGAAGGTACGCTGAAAAGGCTTGAGGTTCGGTATCGAGGCTGGGGAGAAGACTGGCTGCTCGGTACCTTGGCAGACAACGGCAGCGAACTTCTGTACGAGTACTCATCTGAGGCCTTACGGCAAGGGCTCGAGCTATCACCTCGACATCTGAAGCTTCGAGCGCAAGCTTATGGCCGGTTCCCCATGCATCAGATGCGACTCCCGGGCCTCGTCTACGATGCCTTGCCTGACGGCTGGGGCCTGTTTCTCATGGATCGACTGTTTCGCTCGATCGGCCGCGACCCCGCTATCGTCTCACCCCTGGATCGCCTGAGCTTTATTGGCGATCGGGCGCTTGGCGCGTTGAGCTTCGTTCCGGCTGATGACCAGGCGCTGCAAGCGCAAACCGTCGAGCTTCGCACCTTGGCTCGACAGGCCAAAGTGGTCATCACCGGAAACGACCGCGAGGCGCTACGAAACCTTGCCCTGATCGGCGGCTCTCCGCACGGTGCCCGCCCCAAAGTGCTCGTCAACTATGATCCGTTCAGCGGCAAGCTCAGTACCGAGTCATCGAATCCAGGGCAGGCTTGGCTGATGAAATTTCAGGCCCAATCCGAGCACAAGGAAGTCTGCGCGATTGAATTCCTGTACTCGAACCTGGCAAAGTCCTGCGGATTGGACATGCCCGATACTCGCTACTTCGATCTCGACAGTCGCCTGGCGTGCTTCGGTATTCGCCGATTCGACATTGAAGACGGAATGAGGGTACCGATGCACACGTTGGCCGGTACGCTGCATGCGGACTTTCGGCTGCCATCATCGGTTGACTATACGACCTTCCTGCGAATGACCCGTTTGTTGACGCACGACGAACGCGAAGTTCAAAAGGCGTTCGAGCGCGCGGTGTTCAACGTGGTGTTCAATAATCGTGATGATCATTGCAAAAACTTCTCGTTCCGTCTGGGGCGCGACCGGCACTGGCGATTGGCCCCGGCTTATGACCTCACCTACAGCGAGGGACCTGCGGGTGAGCATCAGATGGACGTATGTGGCGAGGCTAAGGCGCCGTCGCGGGTAAATCTGCTGCGTTTGGCCAAGGAGGCAGGAGTCGACGATCGACGTGCGCCTGAATCGATTGACCGAATGGTTTCTATTGCGAGCAAGTTCAGTTCGTTCGCCACAGACTCACCGATTCGTGCACGAACAATAAAAGCCTTGTTGCAGACCGTTAATCGTAATATTGGTTTCCTTCGTAAACCACGGTGCTGGACACATTGCTAAACTCAATGTTGGACCGGCCTGCACGAGCTGTCATAGTTCCGATCTCAAAGGCTTGGCTGCTCAGCCGTGGGGTTGGGTCGCGTCTCCCCTCTGGGTTCAACGCCAACCTCTGCGCCGTAAAGTTGCGGCAGAAACGATTCAAAGTTGCCCACCTCTTCGATGTTGTGCTTTATCCAGGCGCGGCCCCGTGCCTCGTCGAAGGCAAACATTCGAATCAGTGGGTTGACAATCGATCCGACGATCCCTTGCGCGCCCACCGTCAGGCTGTTGCGATAGAGCGTACCCAAATCAACGCCGTTAAATTCGTAGTCCATTCGCGCAAGTCGGAGTCCGTGAAGCCGTGGCCGATGGGCGAAGCCCTGCTCATCGAGCTTCGTGATCTCTGTATGTACGTCCATCAAGTAATCCGGGTTGGCACCAAACATCTCGGTCAGATGGATCACGCACCCAACCCCGATCGTCCCGTCAGGGTTGCGCCTCGAGTATTCGATGGATATGTGGTCGCGCGGATGCCACACACAATAGCGATTCAAGCGCTGCCCATCGTATAGGATGTCGCCCTCCAGGTGCTTGAACCACCAGACCAGCATCTTCGGCGTGACACCGCGAATGAGTTGATGCTCGATCCAGCAATTAATGCGTCCGTCAGAGAGAATGTCGAACCCGGAGCGAGCGCTCGCGAGAGGCTTGCAGACCCACTGGATGTCCAGCGGCACCGGGGCCTTTCGCTTGCGCAGTGCGGACCAGCCGATAGCCAGCGAGCCCACGATGCCGGCCACTGCGGCCGACCCGAGCAGGAGTGTTCGTCGCATCATTCTTGGTTTTTCCTCCACGTGCGCCAGCGATTCGGCGTCAATCGTGATACCGCCAACGGGAACGCTCGGCGAAGCCGCTCAACTTTAATTTGATGTCCGGAAGTGTCACCTGAAACACCTGGGTTGGCAAATGATCTGGTTGGCCCAGTCAGTGAGCCACGGCGACTGTTCGATTTTTTAAAGTCAGGATGGGAGCGTCAGCAACCGAGTCTGATCCTGTAAGCTTGACGGCGCCAACGGAAAGCGGCTATGGAACCAGACAGATTCGATTCAACAAGCAGCCCCGGCTCGCCCAACACTGCCCGTTCACCCGCTGGCCGAGAACTGCCGGCTACGGTCAGCAGTGACCGTCAGGAAATCTCCAGCGGACGGCCCTGGGAGGTTCGTTATGGCTACTCGCGGGCGGTTCGAGTCGGGCCGTTGTTCCAGACTTCCCTGACTTCGCCGGCCGACAGTGACGGGCGAATTCTGTGCCCCGGAGACTTATATGGCCAATCGAGGCAATCGCTTGCAGTCATTGGCAAGGCCCTCGCCGAGGCCGGGATGAGCTTTGCCGATGTTCTGGCAACCCGTGTTTACATGCTCGACACCGGCCAATGGGAAGCAGCCGCTCGAGCCCATGCCGAATGTGTCACGCAAGTGCGGCCGGCGCTGTCGTTTATCGGTGTTGCGAATTTTTTCGATCCGGCGATTCTGGTGGAGTTCGAGATTACCGCCTATCGAACGATTGCCTGACACCAATCGAATCGAACGCTCGTTGCGACAGGGTCAGTGCAACAGGGTCAGTGCGATAAAATCTGACTCAGAAACAGCCGCGTGCGTTCACTCTTCGGACTGCTGAAGAACTCGGCCGGTGGTGCTGTCTCGACGATCCGACCTGAATCCATGAATACCATTTTATTGGCGACGGTGCGCGCAAAGCCCATTTCATGGGTGACGCAAATCATGGTCATACCCGAGTTCGCCAGATCGATCATGACATCGAGCACTTCCTTGATCATCTCCGGGTCGAGTGCCGAAGTCGGCTCGTCGAACAACATCACTCGCGGCGTCATGCACAGCGATCTGGCGATCGCGACTCGTTGCTGCTGACCACCCGACAACTGTCCCGGATACTTGGCCGCCTGCTCGGGAATCCGCACGCGCTCGAGGTATTGCATGGCGAGCTTTTGCGCGTCGGCTTTTGACAGACCGCGCGAGCGTATCGGACCCAGCGTGCAGTTCTCCAGCACCGTCAGATGCGGAAACAAGTTGAATTGCTGAAACACCATGCCGACCTGACCGCGAATCGCCTCGTCATGCCGGCCATCCGGGTCCAGTGCGATGCCGTTGACGGTAATCTTTCCTTCCTCGTGTACCTCGAGACCATTGATACAGCGAATCAGGGTTGATTTACCGGAACCCGATGGACCACAGACCACAATCCGTTCACCCGGGCGAACGATGAGATCGATGTCCTTGAGCACATGGAATTGGCCAAACCACTTGTTGACGCCGGTCATCGTAACGATGGGTTCAATAGTCTTGGCGTCGTTCAATCGAGCTCCGCAATTCGAATGCTGTGCATCAGGTCGATGTCAGCGAGTAGAGGGGTCAGCACGGCGTTCCAGCCGACGCATCAGCAGTGCAAGGCTGTAGCAAATCACAAAGTAGATGCAACCGGTTGCGATCCAGACTTCAAAAAAGCGACGCTCGGAAATAGCGATCTCCATCGCCAGGAAACTGAGTTCCTGAATCGAAATCAGCGCTACCAGTGACGAATCCTTGATCAGGGTAATCAGTTGGCCGGTCAGAGGCGGTATGACGCGCTGTACCGCCTGCGGCAGCACGACATACCAGGTGATCTGCAGCCGGCTCAAGCCCACGGTATAACCGGCCTCATATTGCCCCTTCGGAATCGATTCGATTCCGGCCCGCACGATTTCGGCGATGTAGGCGGCCATCATCAATGCCAGCGCCATAACCCCGGCGCCAAAATTCTGGATCAGTGCGAGGTCGCCGAACATCAATTGCAGGACACTGCGGGTGGCTGGCGACGCCTTCATAACAAACCGGTCAATACCGAACATCGGCATCAGTTGCGTGGTTATAAAGAAGTAAAACAGGAACAGGAAAGGCACGGCCGGGAGGTTACGAATGAATCCGACATACGCCCAGCCAATCAACCGGGGTAGCAAACGACGACTGGTTCGCGCAAGCGCTATCAGTACGCCGAGCAGCGTGGCAATGATCATGCCCCAGACGGCGATTCGCAAGGTCGTCAGCAGTCCCTTGATCAGCAGGTTCGCCACCCAGCCGCCGGTTTTAGGATCGCGGCGAAAAAAGTAGCCCGGGATTGCTGACCAGTCCCACTGGTAAACCAGTACCGAATTGACGCGATAACCGACGTAAGCAACAACCACAAGTACAACTGCGAACACCAATCCATCCAACGGCGTTAGTCTGCTACGCTGACGCTTCGGCGGCGGCGCTCGTGAATCCGATGGCTGCGATGGAATGGCGTCGGGTGCTGTTGCAGTGGGCATCAGTTCAGGCGCGCGATCGAGTTCTACGCTCAAGCCGGGCGACCACGGCCGACAGACTGATGGTCAGGCACAAGTACATCAAGCCAACCACGGTCCAGATCTCGAAACTCAGAAAGGTATCGCCAATCAGGTTTCGTGCTTCGGTGGTCAGCTCGAACACCGCGACAAAACTGAGTACCGCTGAATGTTTGATGAGATTGATCAGCACACCCGCCATCGGCGGCAACATGAGCGGCACTGCTTGCGGCAGCAAGACAAAGCGATAGAGATCGATGCGTGACAACGCGACCGTTTGCCCGGCTTCCCACTGTCCGCGCGGCACCGCATTGATGCCTGCGCGAATCACCTCGGAGGCAAATGCGCCTTCGAAAAAACCCAGGCAGATGATGCCAGCCCACAAGGGATTGTTGAAACCCAACAGCGGCTGCAGTACAAAATAGAAAATTGAAACCTGTACCAGCAAAGGCGTGTTGCGAACGACCTCGAGGTAGGTCGTGGCGAGCAGGCGGCCGGCGATGGAGTCGGAGCGCCGCAATACGGCAACCACGAGGCCAATGGTCAAAGCCATCAACATCGCCCAAGCGGTTATCTCCAGCGTTACCAGCAATCCATTGACCAGCGGCCCCCAGATGATTTCGCCATCAACGAACTTGTAAAAGAACCGCGGCACCCGGTACCACTGCCAGCGATAACCCATGGCGCTGGCGCCACGCCAGGTGAACCAGGCAATGAACCCGAGCAGCGCGGCGAACTGCAATAAATCGAACCAGGTTGATCGCCACCACGGAATCGCGCGATTGCTACGCGTCGGCGCGTCGCGTGAAATTGCCGGCCCGAGGCTGGCTGATGAAGTCACTCGACGAGCTTTTTCCAGTCCCGGTTCTTGAACCACTTGTCATGGGTCTGCTGCAACCAACCGTCGAGCTCATGGTAGATGATCCAGTTGTCCAGAAAATTCAGCGCATCCGGATCGCCCTTGCGAACCGCGATAGAGGACGCGGTCGGATCCCAGGGGCCGACGCCGAAGGGGTGGAACAGCTCCTTCGGGTTGTCAAGCACGTAGTTGGTTGGCTTGGGCTCGGAGGTCAAAAAGCCATGCGCATTGCCGTTCAAGACGTCTTGCAGCGCTTGCGCATCATCGTCAAACTGACGCAACTTGGCTTTGGGAAACAAGCGCGCCACCGTCTCACCGGGCGCGGTTCCGCGCTTGATCGTCAGCGTGACTTTGGCATTGTCCCAATCCTTCAGCGTCTTCAGGCCATCTTTCTCGGCCTTGACCTTGTTGGCGGCCATACCGACTTTCAGATAGGCATAGGGGCGGGTGAAATTGACCGATAGATTGCGCTTGGGCTTTAACGCCATGCCGGTAATGATGAGGTCGAACTTCTTCGCCTGAAGCGCGGGGATGATGCCATCGAACGCAGTCGGCTGGAACTCCACCTCGACCCCGATGTCTTCGGCGAGTTTGCGGGCAACATCGATTTCGAAGCCGATCAGATCGCCATTTTTCGCGCGCATCGCCCAGGGCACGAACGTCGATAGCCCGACGATCATCTTGCCGCGCTGCTGAATATCCTCGATAGCGCCCGCGTTGGCACTCTGAATCGTCATCAGGGTCAGCGCCAATACCGCCGAAGACTTGAAGACGCACTGAAATGTCTGTTGCCAAAACCTGTTCATTGGAGGCTCCCGTCATTGATTGAAAGTTAACGATCTACTCTAGCATGACACCGAGGCGGTCACCGATGCGCGCAGCGGCTATCGGTCATCCCATGAGACAGGCGCGTTTATGGTGCCTTTCTATAGGCGAATGAAGTGTCGAAGCGTCCCAAAATGTAGTCGCCGCACCGGGTTGGTTCATAGTGAGCCGTTTCGCCAGACGCGACCACCGGTTCGATCGGTGTATCGAAATCCGGGTCGACAAAAACCGCGATCGAAAGCCGTTCACGACCGGACTGGTTGATGACTCGATGCGGCGTCGATTTGAAACGATCATTGGTCCAGCGCGCCAGCAGGTCACCGACGTTGATGACGAGCGTGTCGGCAATCGGGTGCGCGGTGACCCATTCGCCACGACGATTGGATACCTGCAAGCCGCCGACATCATCCTGATGCAACAGTGTTATGACCCCATAGTCGGTATGCGGTGACACACCAAACTGCTTGTCACCGGCCTCGGCTGGCTGAGCCGGGTAATACACCAGCGAGCCGCGGGTAACAGGCTTGGTAAAGTTGCGTGTGAAATGATCAGGATCAACCTGGAGACTGGCGGCAAACGCGCGCAGCAAAGCGCGACCACAGTGATTGGCCGCGTCGAAATATTCATTCAACGTAGCGCGCATTTCGGGTATCGAATCCGGCCAGCGATTCGGTCCGAGCATTCGGTTGCCGGCCAGCACGTCAACGTCATCGGCAGCGACATCGATCCCCCAGATAAAGCTTTCCTTCAGATCCGGCTTGGCCTTACCGTGCATCTTGGCCTGACCGATCTGCAAAAAACCACGATGATGAGAATTCGGCACAAGCCGTAGTTTTTGCTCGATCGGCAATGCAAAAAAGCGCCTTGCGATGGCGTCGGTGCGGGCGATCAGTTGCGCTGCAATGCCGTGATTGCGAACATAGAAAAAGCCGGTGTGCTCCGCCGCTTCGCGCATGGCTTTGGCAACTTCAGTCAGGCCTGCTCTATCATTCAGGCCTGCTTTATCAGTGTGATGCAGGGCCGACACATCAATGACTGGAATATCATCGACAGCGATGGCTCGCGCTTTGGCGTAACTCATTGTTTGACCTGCGCCGCGTCTTGTTCCGAGTAATAGCCGATGACGTCACCTTCGGTTGTGACGCCCAAGCCGTTCAGCAACCGGTTTGAGTAATTGAAGTAGGCACAGACCTGATTGACTTCGAGAATTTCGCCGTCATCACAGCCGGCCGCGTGCAGTGTATCGATGTCGGATCGATGCATATCGCCGACCTGCGCGGTAAGCTTGCGGGCGTAACGTAACAAGGCCAACTCCTTGCCGGAAAAAACCGCTTCGGGGCGGTTATTCTGCAAGGCCTCGTAGATTGAGTCCGAGCGGGTCTTGTCGCCAATCAGCCGCCGTGCGTTGGTGAAATGGTGAGTCAAGCTGTAGTCACAGCGATTGGTCATGCTGACAAACGAGGCGACCACTTCGAGAAACCAGAACGGCAAGGTGTTGGCTGGATTGTGCAGCACACTCTTGTACAACACCAGATGGCCTTCCATGGTTTCTGGCCGCAAGCTGTGGGCGCGCATGACATTGTCGACCGTACCGTGCGGTGTGGTCACACGCTGGTACAACTCTTTGAGGCGACCGACCGCGTCGGCCAGCGGAATCATTCGTATCCAGGCGCTCATTGATCAGTTCCAGTTCCAGTTCGAGTGGTGCGCCGAATCGGCGGTCGCGCAAAAATTCGTTTAACCATCGGCTCGAAAAATTCGAGCGGCAAATGATCAAAATCCGGATCGATCGCAGCCTGATCAAAGTCGGCAACGAATCGGGCAGTCCATTCGAAATGAGGATGTCCGCGCCATTGCTCGCGCGCGTTCAGTTCAATGCCAGGAAGTCCGGGACAATGGATATTTTGAAACACGGCGTGATGGCGCAACATCCAGTGGTTGCGCTCCGAAATATAGGGTGCCAGCAACGCAGCCGAGAAATCGCCGTGGGTTTCCGAAGCCGCAACGAAGCCAATGTCATGCAGAAGAGCGACGACAACGTCTTCCTCGTCAAGTCCGGCGCGCTGGGCCAGCGTTGCCGATTGCAGGCAGTGCTGATAGTTATTGACTCGATAACCGAAACTCGAATCGGCATGTGTCACACTGAGCATTTGCAGCACCTGCCGGGCCTGCTGCTCGGCGAAATAGACGCTGCGCTGACGATTGAGCTGCGCCCAGTCGGCGGTCTCAAACCGTTCAAGCGAATCTTTTTCGATGAACTGCCAGTCGGCTCGAAGCAGGGTCGGCCGCCGGGTCTTTGCATCGGAACTACCGTTTGGATCGGAACTACCGTTTGCATTGGCATCGGCGCGGGCGGCGATCCAGCTCCGGGTGGCGGGCGACCAGTTGCGAAGTGCACGAATCACCGCCGGATGCCGATCAAGTTCGGCCAGCCATAACTGCACTTTTGCAGGCAAGGTCAGCGTGCGATCGAGAGCATCAAATAGCATTCGCGCCAACGGTAGAGTGACTGCATAACCACAATCGCCCAAGCCCAGAGTCGGCGTCAGCGCAAACGGCTGCGGTTCGATAAAGCCGCTCAAACGATCCACCAGACGGTCGATTTGAGCGGCCTGGGCCTGCACGAACTGCGCGTCGCGGCGCTGCCGGTCAAGCTGCGAGAACAGCGCACGAACAGCGGGTTCGAGATACAGATCGTGGAACCGCGAGAGGAATCGCACCCGTGCCCTGAGCAGGGGCTCGCTCGGAAGCATCTTCGGTTCCGGTATGCGCTCGTCGAGGAACTCTGCGATGACTTCGGACTCGGACAGCACCAGATCGTCGACGATAATCGCCGGCACCGTAGCCATCGGCACTATTCTTCGATAGGCCTCCGAGCGATAGCCATCGGGCGGTTCGAGCTCCTCATAGGCAACTTCCTTGTTCTCGAGCACGATACGCAGTTTGGCGCTGTAACCGGACAAGGCCAAGCCGTAAAAGATGATGGGTTTCATCAATTTCAATTTCCGTTTCCCGCACCTCGCCCGCGTCATCCGGGAGCACGTTTATGATATCAGCGTTATCTTTCCAGAGCCGCAGACACATTGACACAGACACATTGACGCGATATTCCATCTTCAGTCTGGCGCGTAACGCGCTAAGCTGGCACGAACACTGGCCGCGCGCTTGGCGCAGTCCACCGCCGGCCACTGAATATGACGCAGTGCTGGTGGGTGGCGGCGGTCACGGGCTGGCCAGTGCCTATTACCTGGCGTCGCGACATCACATCGGACGCATTGCGGTGCTTGAGAAAGGCTGGCTGGGCGGCGGCAATACCGCGCGCAATACGGCGGTCATCCGCTCGAATTATTTGCGCGAGCCCAGTGTTCGATTCCAGCAAGAAAATCTGCGACTTTGGCGAGCGCTGACGCGTGAGCTGAACTTTAATTTGATGGTCAGTGAGCGCGGCCAGCTCGAAGTCATTCAGAGCTGGGCGAAGCTGCGTGATGCGCGGCGGCGTGTCCATCAAATGCGGCTGGTCGGCGCCGACTATGAACTTTGGTCGGTCGATGAAGTCTACAAGCGCTTGCCCACACTCAACCGCCTGCCGGAGATGCGCTTACCGGTGCTAGGCGGTGCGTGGCAGGGGCGCGCGGGTATTGTTCGCCATGACGCCGTCGCTTGGGGTTATGCGCGGGCGGCTGATGCCGCCGGCGTCGACATTATCCAGAACTGCGAAGTGACCGGCATCGATCGCGACAGCACGGGCGTGGTTGCCGTGCGAACCACGCAAGGCGTCATACGGACCCGCAAACTGGGGATTGCCGTGGCCGGTCACGCCAGCGAGCTCGCAGCGATGGCTGGCTTGCGGTTGCCGATCGAGTCCCTGCCCTTGCAAGCCTTTGTTTCTGAGCCACTAAAACCGGTGCTCGATATCGTCGTGACCGCGCCAGCACTGGGCATCTATTTATCGCAGTCAGACAAGGGCGAACTGGTCATTGGCGGTGGCCCGGATGGTTACGCGTCCTATGCCCAACGGGGCAGCTTTCAGGTAATCGAAGAGATCATGACCAGTCTGGTTGAACTGTTTCCGGCGTTTGCCGGTGTACGCTTTCTCCGGCAATGGGCCGGTGTCATCGATCTGTCCTATGACACCAGCCCCATCCTGAGCAACACGGCAGTTCCCGGACTTTTTATCAGCACGGGCTGGGGGTCGGGCGGCTTCAAGGCGATTCCGGCCGGTGGCGCCGCGTTCGCCGCGCTGATTGCCAATGGCCAACCCGATGCCTTGATTGCGCCGTTTTCGTTGCAGCGTTTCGAGCGTGGTTCGCTACTGCTTGAAACTGCCGGCGCTTCGAATCGCTGATCCATGTTGCTCATCCCCTGTCCCTGGTGCGGCGAACGAGCCGAGATCGAGTTTCAAAATGGCGGTGAACTGCAACTGCGACCACTGGATCCAGCCGCGCTCGACGATCATCAGTGGTCCGACTATCTATTCAACCGCAACAACCGCAAGGCAAAGGTACGCGAGCATTGGTGGCATCAGCATGGCTGCCAGCAATGGTTCGAGCTTGAGCGGGACACGCGCAACAACGACTTCACGCAAGGTTCTGCCAACGGTCGGAACTCATGAGCCGAATCGCAGCCATCGTAGGCGGTGAACGAGTGGATCGCGATCGAGCCATTGAATTCGTATTCAATGGACGCGTTTACTCGGGATTGCAGGGCGATACCCTGGCGTCTGCGTTGTTGGTGAATGGCGTCAAGCTGGTCGCCCGCAGCTTCAAGTTTCATCGCCCCCGCGGTGTGCTGGGAATCGGCGACGAGGAACCGAATGCGATTGTTCGTGTGCTGGCGCCGCACCAACAACCGCTGGCGCTGGCAACCACGCTGGCGCTAGAGCCGGGGCTTCGGGTTAGCAGCCTGAACTGCTGGCCCGGTCCGGGCTTCGATGTTGGCGCAATCAACGACGGGCTCGCTCGACTGCTGCCGGCCGGGTTCTACTACAAGACCTTCATGGGGCCAAACGGCGCTTGGCCGTTCTACGAGCACTGGATCCGGCGCGCTGCCGGGCTGGGTGTGCTGTCAAACGACCCAGCCGGGCAGGCAAGGCATACCCACACAAACAAGCAATTTGTCCATTGTGACCTCCTGATCGTCGGCGCCGGTCCGGCGGGAATCGCGGCAGCGTTAGTGGCAGGTCGCAGCGGCGCACGAGTTATTTTCGCCGATGATCAGGGGCAGGCCGGCGGCTCGCTGCCGGTATCACTGCCGGTATCGCTGCCGCTATCACTGCCGGTATCACGGCCATTATCGCAGCCTTTATCGCAGCCTTTATCGCAGACGGTTTCGCAGACCGTGCGTGAAGGCCGTCTTTGGCTTGCAGAGGCGATTACGGAACTGGACGCGATGCCTCATGTGCGCAGGCTGGCCGCTACCCAGGTATCCGGTTATTACGATCAGGGCTTCCTGACTGCGGTTCAACGCCACGACAATCACCGTCAGACGCTCTGGAAGATCCGCACGCGCCAGGTAATACTGGCCACAGGAGCGATTGAGCGCCCGCTCCTGTTTGCCGATAATGACCGGCCGGGTGTGATGCTGGCCAGCGCGGTACTTGCTTATGCGCAGCGCTATGCGGTCGCCTGCGGTCAGCGGGTGCTGATCACCTGTAACAACAATAGCGCCTATCGAGTGGCGTTCGATCTGGCTGCACTGGCAATTGGTATTGTCGGGATCGTTGATGTGCGCGCGCAAGTGCCTGCAGCGCTGCTGGCGCAGGCCGCGGCTCTGAACATCAAAGTGCTGGCTGCGCATTCAGTCACGGCGGTACGCGGCCGCAAAGCGGTGCAGGCGGTTCAAGTTGAGCCGCTGGCTGACCACGCTGCGACGGCGAAGGGCGCGCCTTCGCGACGGATCGAGTTCAAGTGTGATCTCATCGCAATGTCTGGCGGCTGGAACCCGAGGATTCATCTGCATTCGCAGTCCGGCGGCAAAGTGGTCTACGATCAGACCAGCGCGAGTTTTCTTCCGGGCGCGGCCAGGCAAGCCAGCCGTTGCGCGGGTAGCGCCAACGCTTGCGTCAGTCTGTCCGCCTGTTTTGCCGATGGCCATGCGGCAGGCCTGGCTGCAGTAGCGGCGCTCGGGCGCTCGTCTGCCGATCGCTCTTCGCCGAATTTCGCACTCGATCCGTTACTCGATCCGTTACTCGATCCGTTATTCGATCCGTTATTTGATCCGTCGCTTGTTCCTCCGCTTGCTCCTCCGCTTGATCCTTCGCTCGATCAGGTGCTCGCCTGGTGGGCGCCGCCGTTACGGCGCGGGCAAAGAGCCTTCGTTGACTTTGCCAATGATGTCACCACGGCCGACCTTGCGATGGCTCTGAATGAAGGCTACGAGTCGGTTGAGTTGATGAAACGCTATACAACAACTGGCATGGGCATTGATCAGGGCAAGACTTCGAATGTCAATGCCATTGGCGTGCTCGCGCACTTGCGGGGCGTACCACCCGATGCGATCGGCGTCACGACGTTTCGCCCGCCTTACACACCGGTCGAGTTCGGTACGGTCGCCGGGTTCGAGCGCGGCCCGTTGATCCGGCCGACTCGCCAAACGCCCATGACCGGCTGGCATATTGCCAACGGTGCCGTGATGTACGAGTCGGGCGCCAACTGGCGCCGCCCCGGCTACTACCCGCAGCCGGGCGAATCGATGGCTGATGCCGTGCGCCGCGAGTGTCTAGCGGTTCGCCAAACAGTCGGGTTTTACGACAGTTCGCCACTAGGCAAGATTGAAGTCAGCGGCCCGGCGGCAAGCGAGTTTCTCGAATGGGTCTATGCGGGCTCGGTCGCCGATCTACAGCCGGGCCGAGGTCGCTATGGTTTGATGCTGCGCGAGGACGGCCGCCTATTCGATGATGGTGTCGTCTTTCGGCTGGCCTCGAAGCATTTCTGGGTGTCGACGACGGCCGGCAACGCCGAGCACGTTCATGCCTGGCTTGAATATCTGCGTCAAAGGGTCTGGACCGGTGGTGCCGTATTTATCGTCCCGGTGACCGCGCAATGGGCGAATGCGGTGGTCTGCGGTCCGCTGGCACGCGATCTGTTGTCGGTAGTCGGCACCAATCTTGATTTGACTCGAAAATCCTCGCCATTCATGTCGGTTCGCGACGGCGTAGTAGCGGGTCTCGCCGCGCGCGTGTTTCGGGTCAGCTTTACCGGCGAACTGAGTTTCGAGATCAACGTCGCGGCCAGGCACGGGTTACGACTGTGGCAAGCCCTCCACGCGGCCGGCGGCGCATTCGGTCTGCAGCCAGTAGGTTCAGAGGCGAATCATGTCTTGCGCGTCGAGAAGGGCTACATCTCGATCGGGCATGAGGCGGATGGATTGGTTTCGCCCGGTGATCTCGGTTTGAGTTGGGCAGTGCGGTTCGCAAAACCCGACTTCATCGGCAAGCGATCGTTACAGCGCACGTTACAGCGAACGTTACATCAAACGCAGACGCCCGATCAACCGCGCCGCACGCTGGTTGGCTTGATGACCGATGATCCACAACAGGTGCTAGCGGAAGGCGCGCAGATCCTTTCACCAGATCCGCAGAATACGCAGAATATTCAACCCAAACAGGCCGGGCAGGTCGCCCTGCCCGCAGGCTACGAGTCGTCAGCCGGCTATGTGACGGCAAGCGTCATGAGTCCCAGCTTGGGTCGTTCAATCGCGTTGGCTCTATTGAACAATGGCCAACAACACATCGGCGACACGGTGAATGTGACGATCGAGGCTGGCAAGGGCTTATCGACTATCCGCGCGAAAATTGTAGCGCCGGTCTTCTATGACCTGGATGGAACTCGCTTGCATGGCTGAGCCTTTTGTATTGCACCCGGACGGCAGCTTGCAGGCCCGTTGGCTGGCTCACGAAGGGCTCGTCGATCTGCGCTGCCTGGAGGACACCGTTGACGCCGTTCAGGCTATCCTGCAGATCGAACTGCCGCGACTCGCGAATCGTTGCATCAGTCGAAGCGATATCGCAATTTATTGGATGGCGCCCTTGCAGTGGTTGATTCGCGTGCCTGAACCCGATGAGCAAGGACTCGCTGCAAAGCTCATGCAGTTCTCAACAGACGCCGGTCATGCTTCGGTAACCGTCGTGTCTGACGCCTTTGTCGGACTTCGGCTGGAGGGTTCGGGCGCATCACGGGTTTTGTCTGAAGGTTGCTCGCTGGATCTCGAGTCGCTTGAACAGGGCTTGTGTGCCCGAACCTTGTTGGCGCGAGCGCAGATCATGCTGATTCCCTTGCATTCGGCAGGCGGATACGATCTGTTTGTCGATCGTAGTCATGCAGACTACCTGCAGCAGTGGATCAAGGCAGCGGCCAACTGTTGAGAGACCTAGTGTCCTGCCCCGCAAATAACGGGCATAAAGATTCGAGTCAAACGAATCGACGTCAGGCATTACGCCTGGGCCACTGCATGAACACTACCAGTATCACCAGGCACAGGCCACCGATGTCACTGATACGGTTCGGATACACCAACATCAATCCGGCGGCCAGCAGCAGCCAGCGCTCGGGACCGCGCGTCTTTGCCAGCAGCCAGCCTTGAAAGCCACCGGCCAGTGCGGCAATGCCCACGGCCGCAGTCGCTGACACTAGTGCAATCGAGCCCCAGTCGGCCGTGCCGAGCTTGGCGATCGAACCCATCAATAACAAGCCCTGACCGGCCGGATCGAGTACGAACATGAAGGGCACCAGAAACGCCGGCATCGTGTACTTCCAGCTTTGCAGTGTCGTCTTGTACGGATCGCCGCCGGTGATCGCCGCAGCAGCGAACGGCGACAGTGCCGTCGGTGGCGAAACTTCAGAGAGTACCGCGTAATAAAAGATGAACATGTGCGCCGCAAAATCCGGCACCCCGAGTTTGATCAGGGCCGGCGCTGCGATCACCGCACAGATGATATAGCTGGCCGTCACCGGTACTGCCAGCCCGACGATCCAGACGATCAGCGCGGTGTAGATCGCGGTCAGCAACAACGAGCCGCCGGCATAGGCGAGGATGATCGAGCTGAATTTCAATCCCAGTCCGGTCAGCGTCACGACGCCGACAATGAGCCCGGCGCCGGCGCAGGTCGTACCGACATTCAGCATGCCAATCGAACCGCCTTCGAGCGCGCGTACCAGACCGGATTGGCGCAAGCGTTGCCAGAAGCCGCCCGAGGAGCCGGCAGAGGAGCCGAACAGATTGCGCGGCAACAGCGCACAGTCACTGCGAATAAAGCTGGTCAGCACCGCCAGCAGCGTTGCCCAGAACACTGACAGCACCGGTGAATAACCGAGCAGCATGAAGACTATGATCGAGACCAGTGAAATGAAGTGAAAGCCATAGTTGCGGGTCAGTTCCCAGACGCCGGCAACCTTCTCGAACTGGGTGTTGCGCATACCGTACTTGCGGGCATCGATCTCGACCATCAGGAATAAAGCCAGATAGAACAGTAGCGTCGGAATCACTGCCATCAGCAACACATCAAGATACGAGATCTTCAGGTACTCGGCGATCAGGAACGCGGCTGCGCCTAGCACCGGTGGCGAAATGATGGCGCCCAGTCCGCCTGCCGCCAGCAATCCGCCGGCGGCATTTTTTTCATATCCGACTTTCGAGAGCATCGGATAGGCAACCGCTCCCAAGGTGACGGTGGTCGCGACACCCGAACCGGACGGGCCACCCAGCAGGAACGAAGCCAGTACGACCGTGCGGCCAGCACCGGTCGGTTTGCCACCCATCGCCGAAAACGAGAAGTCGATGAAAAATTTGCCGGCGTTCGAAAACTGCAGCACAGCGCCGAAAATCGTGAAGAGAATGATCAGCGACGATGAGACGTCGACGGCGGCGCCGAATATGCCTTCAAGCGTCATGTACATGTGCCCGACCAGTCGTCCCAGATCGTAGCCCTTGTGTGTCCACGGCGACGGCAGCGACGGACCGGCGAAGGCGTAGGCAATGAAGAGCAGCGTGACGATCGGCATCACCCAACCATTGGTGCGTCGCATCGCTTCGAGGATCAGCAGAATCAGAATCACGCCGAACACGATGTCCCAGGGCAATGGCGAGGTATTTCGGTCGGTGAAGTCGTCGCCACCGAGAATCATGTAGCCGACAATCGCCACCGAGGCCAGCGCTGCGAACCAGTCCCACGGCATGACGCGATGGCGGAATCGCCGGGCAATCGGGAACGCGATGAACGTCAGGAACAGCACAAATGCAACGTGTACAGAGCGCAAGGTCTGGGTCGGCACAATCGAATAGGCCGAGTACAGGTGGAACAGCGACATCGACACCGCGCCCAGCAACAAAAACAGACCGAGCGCGCCACCGAGCTTGTTGGCGGCACCCTCCTCTGCTTCGACAAAGGACTCGGCCTTTTTCAGCGCCTCGGCACTGACACCTGCTATATCACTCAAGACTTTGCGCTCAGTTCAGCTTGATGCCTTTTTCGGTAAAGTACTTGATTGCTCCGGGGTGAAACGGAATTGGCGTCGCGCTGGCCTTCTGGCTCTCCAGCTTGAAGTTGGCGGCTTCCTTATGGACGGCGATCAGATCGTCACGTTTCTCGAAAATCGTCTTGACGATGTTGTAGGCGGTCTTCTCATCCATGTTCTCATGGGCCACCAGGATATTCATCACGGTGGCCTGTTTGTTATCGGTGTCCATGCCCTTGTAAACGGATTTCGGGATCACATCTTCGATATAGAGATCGCCGTATTTGCCGTTCATCTTGCTGACGGTATCGGCATGGTCGACCATCTTGATCTTTGTGCCCGGGGTATTGGCGAGATCGGTGACCGCGCCGGTTGGCAGGCCACCCACCCAAAAGAATGCGTCTATCTTTCTGTCCTTCAGTGCGTTGACCGATTCGGCAACGCCGAGCCGCTCGCGTTTCAAATCCTTGTCGCGATCCAGGCCTGCCGCTTCGATGACCCGAAAGGCCATTACCTCGGTGGCGCTGCCCGGTGATCCGGTCGAGACGCGTTTGCCCTTCAGGTCCGACATTGTGCTGATGCCGGTACCTTCAACTGTGGCCACATGCATGCGATTCGGGTACAGGATCATCAGCGTCTTGAGCGGAATCTTGCCACTGGCGAATTTGTCCTTGCCCTGGGCGGCATCCAACGCTGCGTCAGACATGACCAAGCCGACATAGGGTTTACCAGAGCCAATGAGTTTCAGATTGTCGACCGACCCACCGGTCACTTCGGCGGTGGCTTGCATGCCTGGCACGAATTTCGATAGCACCGAAGCGATGCCGCCGCCCAGAGGGTAATAAACACCGCCAGTGCCGCCGGTGGCAATCGACAGGTTCTGCGCCAGCGCAGCGCCGCCGACCAACGACAGCAGCAACACCGTCGCGGCCGATGCAGCGCCACGGCTCAGCGACGATCGAAATAGTGAAATACGCAATGCAGTCTCCCTGGCAAATTATCGGTTGGCCGGGCGGATGCTCATTGGCGTCCGCTAACCGGTGCTGCCGCAGTCTATTCAGACCAATGCTCAGGGTCAAATCGGATGGATCGGACCGCCGGGGCGACTAATGAAACAACTTGGTTGTAGACGTCAACCCGAGATAATGCTTTGGGGTTCAATGATTCTCGTTCGCCACAGACTCCATGACTTCTACAGACTCGTCCGCCGCTGCCGCATCCCATTCCGAACCTGGCCTCAAGGGCATTGGCAAGGGCAGTAGCAACGGTAGTGGCAATGGCAACCCGCGCGTACGGCGACTCGGACTCAGCTTGGTCTTGTTGGCGGTACTGGTCGGCGCGGCGGTTTATATCTGGTGGTGGCTCGAGCATGGCCAGCGCTACATCAGCACCGATAACGCTTATGTTCAAGGCAACCTCGTGCTGGTTACCGCACAGACGCCTGGCACAGTCGTTGCAATTCACGCCGGCGAAACCGATCGTGTGATTGCCGGTCAGACTTTGGTGGCGCTGGCCGAGACCGACGCGCGGCTCGCATTGACCGAGGCCGAAGCCGAGTTGGCGCAGACCGTCCGTGAATTGCAAACCGTCTACGCTGGCGATGGCAGCTTGCGCGCGCAGATTACCCTTCGCAGTGCCGAGCTGGCGCGCGCTCGCGCCGATGGTGTGCGTACTGCCGGTGACTTGACGCGGCGCCAGCGATTGGCCGATAGCGGCGCCATCAGCGACGAGGAGATTCGCCACGCCGAAGCCGCCGCTGCGGTATCGCGCAATTCAATCGCAGTAGCGGGCGCCGCGCTCAACACGGCCCGCGAAGGCCGCAGCGCCAGTCGTATGCTGGTGGCCGGCACCACCGTCGAGAATCATCCGAATGTGCGCCGCGCTGCGGCAAAACTACGGGCCGCCCACGTCGCCTTGCACCGCACGACCATACCAGCGCCGCTCAGCGGCCATGTGGCTCGCCGCAGCGTCCAGGTCGGGCAGCGAATTGCGGCTGGTACAGCGCTGATGACCCTGGTCGCACTCGAGCAGGTCTGGGTCGATGCCAACTTCAAGGAATCGCAGTTGGCGAACTTGCGTCTCGGTCAGCCGGTGCGCCTCAGCGCAGACCTGTATGGCAATCAAGTCAAGTTTACCGGCACCGTCGCTGGTCTTGCCGTTGGAACCGGTGCCGCGTTCGCTTTATTGCCGGCACAAAATGCCACCGGCAACTGGATCAAGGTGGTACAGCGGGTGCCGGTACGCATCACGCTTGATACGACGCAATTGCTTGAACATCCGCTCCGGGTTGGGCTGTCCATGCGCGTCGAGATCGACGTCTCGAAGCAAGATGGAAAGCTGCTGGCTGAAACGCCGACTCAGGTGATTTCGCAGACCGGGTCGTTCGACTCGACGCAAGCCGAAGCCGATGCCGATAGCGCCGCGCTGCGAATCATTCAGGCAAATCTGGTGGTTCCCGAGCACGCGCAGTCCGAGCGCGAGACATCCGAACCCAAGTCTCGCATCGGCCGCTGACCGCACGTATCCCGGATGTCCGACAAAACCTCCAAACAGCCCCAGGCACACCCACCCTTGCAAGGCGCGGAGCGCATACTCGGCACCTTGGTGTTGTCGTTGGCGACATTCATGAATGTGCTCGACTCGTCCATTGCCAATGTCTCGCTGCCCGCGATCGCGGGTGATCTCGGCGCCAGCGTACATCAGGGCACCTGGATCATTACCAGCTTCGGCATTGCAACGGCTATCTCGATGCCGCTGACTGGATGGCTGACCCAACGCTTCGGCCAAGTGCGCCTGTTTGTCGCCAGCGTACTGCTGTTCGTGCTGGCATCGTTTCTGTGTGGACAGGCGCCGTCGATCGAGTGGTTGATCGCGTTCAGAGTACTACAAGGTTTGGTCGCAGGTCCGATGATGCCGCTATCGCAAATACTGGTGATGGCGAGCCATCCGCCGGAGCGATCCGGCGCCGCGTTGGCGGTCTGGTCGATGACCATTTTGATTGCGCCGATCGTCGGCCCACTGCTGGGCGGCTGGATCAGTGACAACCTGCACTGGGCCTGGATTTTCTACATCAATATTCCGATTGGTTTGGCTTGTGCCGCGTTGACCTGGATCATTTATCGGCGTCGCGAATCGGTGCGGCGTCGAATCCCGGTCGACGCCATTGGCTTGATCCTGGTCGTCATCTGGGTCGGCGCATTTCAGATCATGCTCGATACCGGCAAGGACGACGATTGGTTAGCTGCCACTTCAATCGTTGTCCTTGGCCTGGCGGCGCTGATCGGCTTCGCCAGCTTTCTGGTCTGGGAGTTGACCGATGATCATCCGATCGTCGAGATCAGAACTTTTGGTGATCGTAATTACACGCTCGGCGTCATCAGTCTGTCAGGCGGGTTTGCGCTGTTCTCCGGCAATATTGTCCTGCTGCCACTGTGGTTGCAGCAGTCAATGGGCTACACCGCCACCTGGGCCGGACTGGTGCTGGCGCCGGTCGGCGCCATCGCGATCATGACCACACCGCTGGCCGGACGGGCGATCGACCGCGGCTATGCCCGCTCGATTGCAGTGCTGGCGTTCATGTCGTTCGCGTTATCGTTCTGGTTACGGTCACGGTTCACCATTCAGGCCGACTTCATGAGCATTGTCCTGCCGATGTTTTTTCAGGGCATCGGTGGCGCGCTGTTTTTCATTTCAACGGTAGCGATTTCATTTTCGAACTTGCCGCCGGATCGACTGCCGCTGGCCTCGGGGCTCAGTAACTTCGTGCGCATCTCGGCCGGCGCGTTCGGGACCTCGATCGGCACAACCGTCTGGGAGGCGCGCAGCCGACATCACCGCGTGCATCTGATCGAGGCGGCAAGCCGAGAAGGCTGGTCGCTCGATCAGCCATTTTTCGATCCGTTCAGAAATGTCGGCATGGATCAGGAACAGATTCGCGCGCAGCTCGAGCGCCTGATAGACCAGCAGGCGGCAACGCTGGCGGTAAATGACGTGTTCCTGGCGACGATGTTTCTTTATTTGCTGTTGATCGTGCCGGTTTTGCTGGCCAATCCGGTTCGGGTGAAACGCAAGAGAGGCGCTGGATGACTTACCGGCGTTGGGTGCAGGCGGCAGCAGCGCGCGACTCATTTGCTCCGTCCCTCAGCGCCACCGCGCAGGAATTGCACGGTCTCAACGGCGATCACCCCTCATAAACTGCCTTCACTCAAACTGCCTTCACTCAATATGTTTTTTGTTGTGCAGACTCGCGACAACTGACGCCCAGTCGTGGGTGTAGGCATTGAACCGCCGTAGATCTTTTGTTTCCTTCAAAGCTCGGGGCGCTGCAGTGACCAGCCTGGCACTTTGAGCTACAGGTAGATTCGGCGGAACAGTCTGCGCTTCTGGTTTGCTTGTGATCAAACTGTTCTCCTGACGTAGAAGTTCCAAAACGCGTTTGTAAGCATCGGATTGTAGGTCATAACACGATAAATGCTTCCTGAGATACTCTCGCGAAGAACCAAATGGGTGGGATTTGCGCGCACCTCTCGTTGTGGGAATTGCTCAACCTCATATTCCATCGTTTGAAGCAACACTGCTCTGAGAAGCCTCGCACAACTATCGATCGATCGAACAACCAACACCCCAACGGCAACACCGTTTACCAAATGCACCTGAATACCTAACGGATGTGTGTCCTTGAGCAATTTCGCACGACGGTCGTAGTGATTCGCCAGTTCTGTTTCGAGTCGGCTACGAATGAGTTCGACATGAGGCGTCGGATCAGCCCCGAGCCAACCGCGCACGACGGGATCCGACCACGCCAAGTGCGGCGAAACAGACTTTAAACTTCCGAGAAGTAGAACGCACTCTTCAGAGGCAGTCGAATCAGTTGGGATAAGCTGGGACAAGAAATTCTGAAAATACTTGCTATCGACTTCGGGTACAAACGCAATTACTGTCTTCCCTTGAGCGAGCGTCGATGCGAGTTCAGAGTCCTTCCCCAATGTGTCACTCTCCTGGGCCAGAAAAATTGTGCAATTCGCCCGTTTGAGCATCAATGCTTCTGCTAAACCCTTGTCGATACGGTCCGCCGCATAGGCAAGTGTCGGGTCAAAGTAACGCAGGTTGAGGTCATTGATATCCGCGTGAGAAAAGAGCTCAGCACAGAAGTTCGACACAAACAAGAATTCGTGACGTTCTCGCATGGATGTCGCGACATAAACGTCTAAATGCTCTGACGTCAAGTATGCCTCCTGGTTTGATGTGCCCGACTGAATTGCGCCTTCAAGCCTCGCTTTCAAAGCTTTTATTTCCGGATCATTCGGATCCTTGTCGACCTGCCTTTTCACCTCTGCTCCAGCGATATAACCAAGTAACGGTAAATCTTCGGTAGCGATACTTTCAAGTTCTGAGAACGGTGGACGACGATTGATGAAGCGCGCGGGCTCCAAGGGGGTAAAAAATTCTACGAACGCTCGAAGTGCGTCGGAGTCGCGAGAACAAACACGAAATGCGCGTTTCACATTTCCAAAATTCAAGAGCGCAAACTTTTCGAAGCGTGTGACACCGATCTCGAGCTCTTCGACGCTACAGACAGTGGGTGCGTCGTCGGACCCCGAAGAAAATCGCCCAAGGAAAATATAGTCGAAAAGGTCCGGCGATAGGCGGTCAAGCCCGAGAAGGAGCATCAACTCGTTGAACTGACTGAATCCAAGGCAAAAGGCTGAATCGAATGCTCGACTCACTCTGGCCTCGACCGCAGGGCTAGCGCTGACGCTTTCCCCTGCAAGGCGCTGGATCAGTGACTTCCAATTCATTAAGTGATCCTCGAGAGCGTTCGTGAATCTACATGATGGCATGTGATCGACAATACACAATAGCTCCAACTTCCTAATACTGACGGATCGGGTCTATGTCAGGTTCGATGATCTTCACCTCGCCTAAGCCTTGATGCCAAAGTACGGCGGTCTCATCCGCCGAGTTGCTTCGGTTGCGAGCCCGGCGCTTCGCCACTGGCGCGCTGCGATTCGAAGCAAAAAAGGTTTACGATACCGGCATCGCACGTACCAGCCGAAGTTTGGTGATCTCCGACGGCGCGCCGAAACGCTTCGGCGGTCCCCAATAACCGGTACCACGACTCGTGTAGACCCAAAGGTCACGCAACTTGTGCAAGCCGGCGGTGAACGGCTGTTGCAGTCGAACCAGGAATGTCCAGGGCAGGAACTGGCCGCCATGGGTATGGCCGGACAATTGCAACTGGAAGCCGGCATCGGCCGCTGCAGCGGCACTGCGCGGTTGATGTGCAAGCAACAGACGCATACCGATATGGGCGGGCGCGCCTGCCACCGCCGCGTGCGGATCGCTGCGATGCGATGGATCGAAATGATGCGCGCTGCTGTCGGCGACGCCGGCCACGACCAGCGCGGCCGAGTCGTGTTCGATGACCACATGCTGGTTCAATAACACCGTCATGTCGAGCCGGCGCAGCTCGCGAATCCAGGCATGGACACCCGAGTAGTACTCGTGATTGCCGGTCACAAAAAAGGTGCCATGGCGCGATGTCAGTTCAGCAAGTGGTGCGACATGCACCGCCAGATCGGCAACGCTGCCGTCGACCAGGTCACCGGTGACCGCGACCATATCGGCGTCGAGTCGATTGACGGTGCGCACGATGGCATCAACATAGCCTCGCTTGATGGTAGTACCGACATGGATATCGCTGATCTGCGCGATCGTGAAGCCATGTAATGCGTCCGGCAAATTGGCAATCGGCACATCGACCAAGACGACGGCTGCTGTGCGTCGCGCATTGATGAAGCCGAGTACGGTTACCGTCAAAGCGAGGACAACGACTATCAAGGCTGACTCACCAGCCAGCGTCGGCCAATCGAACAGCTCGGGTGATAGGGCGCGCACGAGCACGGCGATGATCAACAACAAATCGCGCGCGACCGTAAGCACCAGCAAGGAAGAGAACAAGCCCATGAACAACAGTGCCGCCCAGCCCAGGCCGTCCGCGAGACGACGGGGTCGAAGATGAAGGGCTAGGATGCCAAGCGGAATGCAAACGGCTGAACAGGTCAACAGGACGCTCAAGGCTAACCAGGCAGTTTGCGCTGGGGGATATGCCGTCAGATAGGGGCTATTCAAGCCCCAGGTGAATAGCGACGGCACGAGCCGCGCGCCGACGTAGCCGTGCATCAGCGCTGAAAATCCGAACAGCAACAGCAGATTCATAGGTCGCCATATGACGGCGGATGGCGGCATTGCAAGAGCCTTGAAGCCGAACCCCGAATCTGATCAATTTCCGACGGTAACGCGTGAAGCTTCGATAGCGGTGTTGGAAGAGGCGCGATCCGCAATTACTTGCGCTGATAATCCGCCGGTGGCACAAACAAAGTATCGCTGACGGGTCGCACCGCCAATGTCTTGACTTCATTGCTATAGCTGACCAGCGGCGCACTGTTGCCGCTTGCGCCGCCCGCAGGCCTGCCGCCGCCGAGGATACCGCCCAACAAGCCCCCGAGACCCTGCGATCCACCACCCGCACGCGCCTGCGATTCGCTGCACACGGAACCCTCCGAATTCCAGGTCATGTTGGTGAGGATCGGATAACCTCGGACCTTGCGCAATTCTGCACCCCAAGCCGCCATGGTTTTTGCATCGCGCGGATCGATGTTTTTCATCATCGTACTCATTGCGCCCAGGACCTCACGGGGCACAAACTTGCCGATCGGATTTTCACCCGTGTTCAGCGCGCTGGCGTAGCGTCGCTGGTAGTTCTCGCCCATCTGCTGAACATCCTTGACCGCACCGGTCTCCGGTGTGGTCCACAGATCGAGCATGACCTTGTTGCCATTGCGCCGACCCTGCTTGTCTTCGATCTCGACGGTCCAGCCGATCTGAAACCGCTCGGTCGCAAAGCCATTGACAGTTTTTCGCTCGCCACTGCTCAGTACCTTGAGCTCATTGGTCTTCACCGTGACCGGACACTCAGGCTCGGTAGGTTTGGCGGGCTGATCGGGCTTGCGCTCCTCAGTGGGCTTTTGCGCCGGTTGCGTTGGCTGCGCACATCCGGTAATCGGGCACTCCGTATACCGCCGGTTGGCTGGCTCCAAGGTCCAGACAAGCTGTCGGTCGATTCGCACGATATCGGCGCTGCGCCGATCGCCCGCCACCGCATTGAGCAAGCGGTTATCGAAGTTGATCAGTGAATCGCTGCGACGCATATCGGCTCGTGTACCGGTACGAGTTGTGCCGCGCACTACCGGCAAGATCGCACCATCGATCGTGTAACTGTTTTCGACGACGGCGGTGGTTGCTGAAGGGCCGTCGGCACCGAGTTCCGGCAGGGCAGTCCCCGCAGCGCCGCCGCCGTCAGCGCTCTTTGGGCCCAGGCCGGGGATACCGGTAGCGCAGGCCGACAAAAGTAACGCAGCCGTGGCGGAGACGAATAATCCCCGAGGTGCTTTGGGTTCGATTTTACGGGTTCGACGATTGGCCACAGCTTTACTCACTTGAACAATAATCGAACGATATTAACCTGCGATTATTCACCCACGCAGCCGCGTCTCGATTTTTACTTCCGAATGCAAGGTGTTGTGCACCGGGCAACGATCAGCGATCGCCAGCAGCTTTTGTCGGGTAGCTTCGTCGAGCCCGGCTGGCAGACGGATTTCGCGCTCGAAGACGTCGATCTTCTGCGGCTTGGCCTCGGATGAGGCGCTGTCGGTCGCATGCATTTTCGAGTGACGAGTTGCGACCGTCACGTTGGCCAGCTCGATTCCCTTGAGTCGCGCGTACATCTGCAGCGTCATCACTGTGCAACTGGCCAAGGCCGCCGACAGCATTTCATAGGGGCTCGGACCGACATCGCCACCGCCGACCGCGACCGGTTCATCGGCGATGAACTCGAAACCGTTGGCGTTGATGCGGGTTGCAAACTTGGCGTTTGCATCAAGACTCGCAACCACCGTATTGTCCTCGGTCAACATCGGCGACATCGGCGCTTGATATTCACCGAGATAACGACCGACCCAGGCAGAGATCAAATGGGCCGCGTATTCGGCGTCGCCGGGATTCATCAATAAATGATCAGCGCCGTCCAGGCTGACAAAACTTTTCGGATGTTTGGCGGCCTGATAGATCGACTGCGCATTCGCGACCTCGACCGTGTCGTCGGTGGGTGAATGCATGACCAGCAACGCCTTTTTCAATCGCGGCAGGCATTGCAACATCGGTTGCGCACTGAAGTCATCAAGCATGGATTTACGAATCAGAAACGGCCGCCCGGCCAGCATAACCTCGGCCTGCCCGTCGGCCTCGATGGCAGCGCGGTGCTCGGCGAACAGATGGGAAACATGATCGGGCTCGGCGGGCGCGGCAATGCTGACCACCGCCAGCGCGCTGTCAATACTCAAGGCCGCACGCAATACGGCAGCGCCGCCCAGCGAATGACCAATCAGAAGCTTCGGTGCATGGTAGTGAGCGGCCAGAAAGTCGGCCGCCGCCTTGATATCGCTGATATTGGTCGAGAAGCTGGTGTCACCGAATTGGCCATCACTTTGCCCGAGGCCGGCAAAATCGAAGCGCAAGGCGGCTATACCGGCGGCGGCCAGTTGCTGGCAAATCACATTGGCGGCACGGATACTCTTGCTGCAGGTAAAGCAATGCGCGAACACTGCGTAGGCGCGCGGCTCGCCGCGCCCGGGCAAGCTCAGATTACCGGACAGTGTCAGGCCCAATGCGTTTTCAAATCGGATCGCGAGTCGTTTCATTTTGCTTAAATTCCTTTGGTTAACATGGCCACACTGTCGGCAGCGTTGTCATGTAGTCTTCTAGAAATGATGAAACACCATACCCCGTCGCCAGACACTCTGTCCAGTCAACCGGCGCGTTTACGATTTGCGCTGTTGATAGTCTGCATGGGCAGCCTGCTCGGTCCGCTCGATTCGTCGGTCAATGTTGCGTTTCCTGTCATTACCACTCACTTTGGTCTGACGATCAGTGACATACAGTGGATCGTCGCTTCGTACATCATCATTCAAAGCGGCTTGACCCTGGCCTTCGGCCAGCTCGGCGATCTGTACGGCTATCGGCGAGTATTTCAGCTCGGCATGGCCGGTTGTGCGGTGACCCATCTGCTCTGCAGCCTGGCACCGACCTATCCGCTGTTGATCGCCGCCAGAGTTGTACAGGGAATTACGGTCGGCTTGGCGATGGCCTGTGGCCCGGCGCTCGCCACCTTGCTGTTTCCGGCACACCTGCGGCGCTCGATTCTGGCACTTTACGTCATGTTGCTGGGCGCGGGCATTGCGCTCGGACCTTTGATCGGCGGCCTGCTGCTCGATCGCTTTGGTTGGCCCAGCGTATTCTGGTTTCGGGCGCCCTGGGCCTTGCTGGTCTTGCTGCTGAGCGTCTGGCTGCCCGAGCCACCACAAGTCCGACACGCCAAGCCGCGCTTTGATTATCTCGGCGCCCTGTTGCTGACCTTGACCCTGGCCAGTTTGATTATGCTCATCAACCTTGCGCGCCGACCGGACGCTGGTGCCGGTTTACTGTTGCTCCTCGCCTGCTGGTTAGGTGCTTGTGGGTTCGCCTTTGTTCGGCATGAATCGCGGTTCCCGCAGCCGATTCTGCATATCCGCTATCTGCGTGACGCCGACTTTCGACGTCTGCAATTATCTTCGCTGGTACTGAGCCTCAGCGGATTTACGATTTTCCTGCTGTTGCCGTACGCGTTCGATACCTATCTGAAATTATCGGCCAGGCAGATCGGCGTCATGCTCGCCCTATCACCAACCGGAGCGGTACTGGCCGGTATGGCGGGCTCCTGGATACCGGCGCATTGGCCCGCCCGACGTCTGATGATTCCAGGCCTCTTGTTGTGCGCCGTTGGCTTGGGCCTGGTCGCAGGACTGATCGCGTTCGGATCGATGTTGTTGATCGGGCTGGCGCTGGTACTGACCGGCCTGGGCATTGGGCTTTTTCAAATCGGCTACATGGATCAGACGACCGCTATTTTGCCGCCGCAAGAACGCGGCGTCGCCGGTGGCCTGTTAAACGTCACCCGCGTCGTCGGCGCCGTGATTGGTGCCGCGACCATTACCTGGATGCTCGAAGGCTGGCAACGATATCGACCGGGGATCGTCGCCTTTGAGCTGACCTTCGCCTGCGTTGCTGCCGGATTGGCCTTGTTCACCCTCTACTTCAGCCGGTTTCGAGCCGAACCGGTCAGATCCGCTCAATGATAATGGCCGGCGCCATGCCACCGCCTGCACACATGGTCACCAGGCCGCGCTTCAGATCGCGACGCTCGAGTTCATCGAGCAAGGTGCCGATCAAAATCGACCCGGTCGCACCAATCGGATGGCCGAGCGCAATCGCACCGCCATTGACATTGACCTTGCTGCGATCGAGCTTCAGGTCGCGCATAAATTTCTCGGCCACGACCGCGAACGCTTCATTGATCTCGAACAGGTCGATGTCATCAATCGTCAGACCGGCCTTGGCGAGTACCCGACGGGTCGCCGGCACTGGTGCGTTAAGCATCAGGGTAGGCGAGTCACCCATATTGGCCATCGCCACCACCCGGGCACGCGGCTTTAGACCGTGTTTGCGGGCATAGTCGGGCGAGGCCAGCAATAGCGCGGCGGCGCCGTCAACGACGCCAGATGAGTTACCGGCATGGTGTATGAACTCAATCTTGAGGTCCGGGTACTTCTCGAGAATCAGGCTGCGATAGGTGGTTCCCCGATCGTCGAGCGGAAAATCGGCCAGCGCGGTAAACGCGGGCTTCAACCCGGCCAGGCCTTCCGCCGTGGTTTGCGGGCGTGGAAATTCTTCTTTATCCAATGCAAAGCTGCCATCGGCACGATGTACAGCAATCAAGCTTTTCTTGAATCGATCTTCTGCGATCGCCGCCGCCGCCCGCTTCTGGCTCTCGAGCGCCAGCGCGTCAACGTCGGCACGTGATATTCCTTCGAGCGTGGCGATCGCGTCGGCACAAACGCCCTGATGCGACTGCGGGTGTTTGGCACGCAAGCGCAGGTTGCCGCTGTCCATCATCAGCGGGCCTTCATCATTGCGGCGACCCGGCATCGACATCATTTCGGTACCACCGGCAATCACCAGGTCTTCCATGCCGGACATGATCGAGGCGGCCGCGAAATTGACTGAGGTAATGCCCGAACCACAGAATCGGTCGAGGGTGACGCCGCTGGCGCGAACATCGTAACCGGCGTCGAGTGCCGCCATCCGGCCCAGGTCGCCGCCCTGCGCGCCACGTTGCGAGCTGGTCCCCCAGATAATGTCGCCGACATCGGCCGTGTCAAAGCCGTTGCGATCGACCAGCGCCTTCAGGACGGCAGCGCCCAGATGCTGCGGATGCATGTTGGACAGCGCACCTTTGCCGAATTTGCCAATGCCACGTGGCGTGCGGCAGGTGTCGATAATGAGAGCTTCGGGCATGGTGTCGTCTCCTGATCAGTGATTTCAATGGGTGTTTTGGTTGATGTTTTGATTATCGCTTGGTCCTGACCCCAACGGCAGGCTGCCGCCGAACCGGCTGGCGTCATAATGAAACTCGACAATGATTTCAAGAGGGGAGCACTGACATGGCCTGGGACTTCGAAACCGACCCCGAGTTTCAATCGCAACTGGACTGGATGAACACATTTGTCCACAACCGGGTCGAGCCACTCGACGAGGTACTGGGCAGCCCCTATGACATTAAAAGCCCGAACAATATCCGGCTGGTGCGCCCATTGCAGGCTGAAGTCCGCAAGCAAGGGCTTTGGGCCTGCCACTTGGGACCGGAGCTCGGCGGCCAGGGTTACGGGCAACTGAAGTTGGGCCTGATGAACGAAATACTCGGCCGCTCGGCCTTTGCCTCGACCGTATTCGGTTGCCAGGCTCCCGACACAGGCAATGGTGAAATCCTGGCGCACTACGGCACACCCGAACAGAAACGGCGCTGGCTCGAGCCGTTGCTGGCGAACGAAATCGTATCGTGTTTCTCTATGACCGAACCACAAGGCGGTGCTGACCCAATGGTGTTCACCAGCCGCGCCGTGCGCGAGGGCGATAACTGGGTCATCAACGGCGAGAAATGGTTTTCATCGAACGCGCGTTATGCCGATTTCTTTATCGTCATGGTCGTTACCGACCCGGAAGCGCCGCCCTACCAGCGCCATTCGATGCTGATCGTTCCAGCCGATACGCCCGGTGTCGAAATCATTCGCGACGTTGGCCTGCAGTCTGAAAAAATTGCCAGCCATGCGTACATGCGATATCACAACGTACGAGTACCGGCCGATCATATGCTGGGCGGCGAGGGACGCGCTTTTGCGGTGGCACAAACCCGTTTAGGCGGCGGCAGGATTCACCACGCCATGCGCACCATCGGCGAAGCCCGCATGATCTTCGACAAGGTCTGCGAGCGCGTGCTGTCGCGCGTCACCAAGGGCGAACGCCTCGCCGAGAAACAGATGGTTCAGGAAAAGATTGCCGACTCGTGGATCGAGCTCGAGCAGTTTCGCCTGCTGGTCTTGCGTACCGCCTGGCGCATCGATAAATACAAGGACTACCGGATGGTGCGCAAGGACATTGCGGCCGTCAAATGTGTCATGCCCAAGGTGCTGCATGACATTGCCGGACGTGCCTTGCACTTGCACGGATCGCTCGGTGTTTCGAACGAAATGCCGTTCGTGAACAGCGTCATTAATTCGTACTATCTGGCGCTCGCCGACGGGCCCACCGTAGTGCATAAAATTAGGGTCGCCCGGCAGGTGCTCTGTGAATTCGAGGCGACTCTGGTGCTGTTCCCTGCCTACCATCTGCCGCGCGTTCGCGAACGCGCGCTGGCGCTGTATGGCGATCAATTGGAGGACTTGCAGCAACTGCTTTGAATCTGCTCTGTGCAACCCACGCTTTAAAGCAACCCAGACTCCCCCATTTTGGGGTGGTGCTTCATCAGCACGTTCGATAAGGTTTGAGTCCAAGTCGCGTTCCTTTACGTAATACGTAGAGCAACACCGACGGCAACGCCGACGGCAAGACCATCGAAGCAATCACCAATCGGGGGAAGCAGATGTCATACAGCCATCAATCGGCGCTGGTCATTGGCGCCAGCATGGGTGGCCTGCTGGCCGCACGTGCACTCAGCAATCAGTTCGCCAACGTCACCATCATCGAGCGCGATGTGCTGCCGGACACAGAAGTTTCGCGCAAGGGCGTGCCACAGTCGGGGCATGCGCACGGCCTGCTGGCGGGTGGCTACCGGGTCATGGATGCGTATTTTCCGGACCTGTTCGACGAACTCGAATCACGCGGTGCGCCGCGCGGCGATGTGGTCGGTGATTTCCTTTGGTACCAGTATGGCCGCTGGAAGCTGCGACATCAGTCCGGGCTGACCGGCATGACCGTTAGCCGGCCCTGCCTGGAGGCGGCCATTCGCAAGCGCGTCAAGGCCTTGCCGAATGTGCGCTTTATTGAATCGGCCGAGGTGCACGGGCTGAGCCATGATACTTCCGCGCAACGCGTGACCGGTCTGGAAATACGGCACCATGAGGAAGGCAGGCCGAGTCGCGTCGAACGCTGCCTGGCCGAGCTCGTTATTGATTCCTCGGGTCGTGGATCGCACTCACCGAAGTGGCTTGAGGCACACGGCTACGGGCGGCCGCAAGAGACCATCGTCAAGGTGGACGTCGGTTATGCAACCCGCGTCTTCGAGCGCCGTCCCGGCGATTTCTTTTCGTCAATGGGCGGCGTGATCACCGCCAACCCGCCTGAAAGTAGTCGATATGCCGCGATCCTGGCCGCTGAGGAGGACCGCTGGGTGGTCACCCTGGCGGGCTCCGTGGGCGATTATCCACCCACCGACGAGGCGGGTTGGCTGGCCTTCGCCAAAAGCATTCCGGTTCCAGAAGTGTATGAGCTCTTCAGTCGCGCCCGCCCGCTCAGCGATATTGCCGCCTATCGGTTCCCGGCCAATCGACGCATGCACTATGAGCGCATGAAACGCTTCCCCGCCGGTTACCTGGTGCTGGGCGACGCCCTGTGCAGCTTTAACCCCATCTACGGCCAGGGCATGACCACGGCCGCCACCGAAGCGAAAGCGCTGGAGAGTTGTGTTCAGGATTCACTCGACGGCATCTCGAAACGCTTCTACTCGCAGGCCCGAAAAATCGTTGATATTCCGTGGTCGATCGCGACTGGTGAAGACTTCCGCTTTCCTCAGGTCGAAGGACAGCGGCCGCCGGGGTACCACCTGTTGAATCGCTACCTGGACCGGGTACATGCACTGGCCTCCGCCGATCCAGTCGTCTGCAAGCGATTCTTCGAGGTGTTATCGCTGCTGGCGCCACCAACCGCGTTGCTGACGCCGGCCATGGCTTGGCGGGTGATGACGAGCGCAAGCCAACGGTACGCACCACTCAGTTCGGCAATGCCGGGCGCGCAGTCACCAACACGGCATAATGGATAGCAGGCTGTCAGGTTTTCCATAATAAAGTTTGATTCAGAACTAATTGCCGGAGGGACATGAAAAACTCGCTGAGGTGTTTGTTCGTCACCGCCTGCATATTTCTAGCGTTATGGGCTGAGTTGCCAACGACGCGGGCTCAAGCACCAGATTCGGCAAACCGATCCGTCAGTTGGGTGGTTGGTTTTGCACCCGGTGGGATCAGCGACCAGGGTACGCGCTTCGTTGCCAAGGTCTTCGCTGAAAAGCTCGGCCAGCCCGTGGTGGTCGATAACAAGGCCGGCGCTGGCGGAATAATTGCGGCTGAGCATGTGATGCAAGCCAAACCCGATGGCAACACCCTACTCTACGCCTCCAGCGGGCCGTTCGGCAGCTTCAAATCGCTCTACAAGAAACTGCCTTTCGATCCCCTGACTTCGTTCACCTATATCCACGGCTTCGGATCGTCGCCACTCGTTCTGGTGGTGCCGACTAATTCGCCGCACAAGTCACTCAAGGATCTGGTGTTATTTGCCAAAGCAAATCCGGACAAGCTGAACTTCGGCTCGGTGGGTGCGGGCACTGCGGCACATCTGGTGGCTGAATTGCTCGCGGCCAGCACGGGCACGAAGTTGACGCATGTCCCGTACAAAGGTTCTGCTCCGGCGATGATCGACCTGCTGGGTGGCAGACTTGATTTTGTCTTCGATTATTCGATTGTCGTCAAACCCCAAATCGAGGCGGGCAAGCTGCGAGCGCTTGCATCAACGGGCGCGCTCCGATTGCCGAGCCACCCTGACGTGGCGACAACGATCGAACTGGGCTATCCGGATGTTCAGTTCACTGCCTGGGCGATGATCGTCGGGCCCGCCGGCATGCCTCAACCCTTGGTCGACCGGATGGCAAAGGCATTCAACGAATCACTGAAAGACCCGGCCGTCGTCAAATACCATGACGACCAAGGTGTTACGTTGATGCCAGACCTCAGTGGCAGCAAGCTTCGCGAGTTTGTTGTCATGGAACAGGCGAAGATGAAAGAGCTGGTCGAGCGCTCCGGGGCGACCGCTCAGTGAACTGCAGACGGTCACTCAAGCCTGAGGTTACTTCTCGAGCGCCAACCCACGTCGAGCGCTAGCCCACGCCTACAATGGCGAACCGTCAAAAACGCTCCGTTGGATTTTCGATATCAATTCGCTCATTAGAAAAATTCTCGCTGCTGTCGCCGTAACTTTCATCGATCTCTCGAGCGCCTGGTCACAGGCCTATCCGTCGCGGCCAATTACCATCGTTGTACCGTTTGCGCCGGGCGGGCCGACCGATGTGATCGCGCGCACTCTTGCCCAACACATGCGCGAGACGCTCGGCCAAAGTGTCGTGATCGAGAACGTGACAGGCGCCAACGGCAATATCGGCGTCGGTCGGGTGGCGCGGGCAGCGCCCGACGGTTACACCCTCAGCATCGGCCATTGGAGCACCCACGTTGTCAACGGCGCGGTGTACGCGCTGCCCTTTGATTTGCTCAAGGATTTTGAGCCGATCGCGCTGCTTGCCAGCAATTCGTATTTGATCGTCGCCAAGAACGCGGTGCCGGCCAGCGATTTGAAAAGTTTCATCGCCTGGCTCAAAGCCAATCCAGACAAGGCTTTGGAGGGCACGGCGGGCGCCGGCAGCCCGCAACACGTCAGCGGCATTTTCTTTCAGAACGCGACCGGTACTCGTTTTCAGTTCGTGCCCTACCGGGGCGCGGCGCCGGCGTTACAGGCTTTGCTGGGCGGGGAGATCGACATGATCATCGACGACCCGACCAGTTCCCTGCCGCAAGTGCGCGCCGGCAAGATCAAGGCGTTTGCGGTGACCGCTGCGAACCGTTTGGCTGCGGCACCCGATATCCCAACCGTCGACGAGGCCGGCTTGCCCGGGTTCTACTTTTCGCGCTGGCATGCGTTGTGGGCACCGAAGGCTGCGCCGAAGGAAGTCATCGCCAAATTGAACGCTGCCGTTGTGGCCGCTCTGGCCGATCCGCAGGTCCGGGCGCGTTTGGCCGATCTGGGGCAGGAGATTTACGCCCGCGACCGGCAGACACCCGAGGCACTCGGCGCGCTACACCGAGCCGAGATCGAAAAATGGTGGCCCATCATCAAGGCGGCCGGGATCAAGGTTGAGTAGTGTTTGGGGCAGGATACCAGAGGGTCAGCGACCAATGGGATACCAAGTGGCGACGCCTGCAACAAAAGCGCTTTTAAAAGCACTCTTATTAGTGCTAATATTCGCACTTAACCAAGCGCCTTGATAAATTCATGACCCATTTAATTCTTGCTCAAACCAGTGCGAGCGTTACTGAGTTAAAGAAAAATCCGATGGGAACAGTCGCTGCAGGCGATGGCTTCCCTGTGGCTATTCTTAACCGGAACGAACCGGCCTTTTACTGCGTGCCTGCCAAAGCGTATGAGGCGTTGATGGAAAAACTCGAAGACTTTGAACTCAATGCCCTTGCCGATTCCCGTAAAGGACAACGCGTAGACAAAATCAAGTTTGATGAGCTTTGAACTTGGATTTCTCGAGGAAGCGCTCAGGGAGTGGAGGAAGCTGGACTCCTCCGTGCGCGAACAATTCAAGGATCGGCTCGCCGAACGCTTGGTGCGTCCGCGCATTGTTTCGGCAAAACTGAGCGGACACAAGAACCGCTACAAGATCAAATTACGCGGTGCTGGCTACAGACTGGTATACGAGGTACGAGACTCAGAGGTCATAGTACTGGTCGTAGCGGTAGGCAAAAGCGATGCAGTTTATAAGGCTGCGGCCAAGCGCTGACTTATCCGTCGGTTGTGACGGTCAATTGCTCACAGGAGCTTAAAGCATGGGCTGGTTCTCAAAAGCAGACAACGATTTTTTTCTCGCCACCATCGTGCCGACCGGCGAAGGTGCAAAAGTCGAGCAGTACCTGGGCGTGGTCAATGGCGTGGCGATCATTGGTGCCAATATTTTTCGCGATATGTTCTCATCGGTTCGCGATGTCGTCGGTGGTCGCGCCGGCGGTTATGAGCGTGCGTTATCCGGTGCGCGCGATGCGGCGATGGATGAGATGAAAGCGGCGGCACGCGAGTTGGGCGCAAACGGTATTGTCGGTATCGATTTCGATTACGAAGTGCTAGGCGAGAACAACGGCATGATGATGGTGAGCGTAAGTGGCACCGCCGTCAAGATGGTCTGAATCAAAGCGTGGTCTGAATCACCGCGACGGCCCTACAATGAGCTTCCAATTTCCAGGAGGACCGTTCACATGATCAAGTTTTATTTCAACGCCGCGCCAAATCCGGCCAAGGTCGCACTCTTGCTCGAGGAACTTGGACTCAAGTACGAAACCATTCCGGTCGACACTCGAAAAGGTGAGCAACACACGGCCGCATTCATGAAAATCAATCCGAATGCGAAATTGCCAGCGATCGTCGACGGCGACGCCGTCGTGTTCGATAGCAACGCCATTCTTCTGTATTTGGCCGACAAGGAGAATCGCTTCGTGCCCGACAAAACCGAGCACGCCCTGCGCGGCGATATGCTGTCCTGGCTGATGTTCATCGCCAGCGGCATCGGGCCCTACTCCGGTCAGGCAGTGCACTTTCGCAATGTCGCGCCGGAACCCAAAGAGTATGCGTTGAATCGCTACGACTTTGAGGCCAACCGGCATTGGAAAATTATTGATGATCGGCTGGCGAACCATCACTACATGCTGGGCGCCAATTACAGTATTGTCGACATGGCCTTGTGGGGCTGGGCGAGGATTGCACCATTCGTGCTCGGAGGCGACGACACCTGGGCCAGGTTGCCGAACGTCAAGCGCCTGCTGGACGAACTCAACGCCCGCCCTGCGGCACAACGCGTCGAAGCGCTGCGTACGTCGTTTACCTGGAAGTCTGAGATGGATGATGTCGCAAAACGCGCCATGTTTCCGCAAAACGAGCGTCTGAAGAAGAGTGCCTGAACGGCTGCTGAATTCCTGGTTGCTCGTCAATGCCGGGCAACCAGCCTTTACCGCATCTGGCATAACCTGCAGCCGCCTCCAACTACATGCGGCTGCGCAGTCGGCGACGTCAATTCTGTCGCGATTGGGGCTTGCGCGGGGCGATGCGCTGGCGTTGTGGTTGCCCGATGGTGCACTGTGGCTGCAAATGGCATTCGCGGCGGCTCAAATGGGTGTGCTGGTCATTCCGGTCAGCACGCGTTACCGTGCCAGCGAGGTCAAGCACTTGCTCGAAGTGTCGAAGGCGGCAGTAATAGTGACCGTCGACAAGTTTTTGGGTGTGGAATATGGCCGAATCGCGCGCGAGTTGAAAGCCGAACTGCCATCACTGCGGCAAGTACTGTCGGTGTCCAACGCCAATGCGTTTCTCAACCGGAGCATTGAACGCCCGGATGAGAGCCGGTCTGACAGTACAGCCGCCGACCGCACCGCCATCCTCACAGACGCCTGCTTTGCGTTCAGCACCTCCGGCACGACCGGATTTCCGAAGCTCGCGGTACACGATCAAGGTAGTGTCGAGCAGCACGCTCGTTTCTCGGCGAAGGCCTTCGACATTCGAGCCGGCGATACGCTTTTGTGTGCTCTGCCGTTCTACGGAGTCTACGGCCTCATCTCGACCCTGGCCGCGCTCGCCGCCGGTGCGCACTGTGTCCTGTTGCCCGTGTTTGAGGCGCAAGCGGCCGCCGACGCGATTGCACAGCATCGCATCACCCATCTATTTGGATCAGATGCTTCGTTCAGTCTGATCTTCGATGTCCCTGACGCAAATCTCGCGAGTCTTCGCGTCGGTGGACTCGCCGATTTTGTCGGCCTCTCGGCGCGCGTCGTTACGCGCGCTGAAGAACAGTTCGGCATTACCTTGTGCGGTTTGTACGGATCTTCCGAATGTTTCGCACTGACGGCGATGCGCCCGATCGATCAGCCGATCGCACTGCGCAGTTTGCCCGGTGGCACACCCATCTCGGATCAAATCGAATTTCGAATCGTGGACCCTGCCGACGGCCGGCCATTGGCCGACGGCGAACCGGGCGAACTGCAGCTTCGCGGATATTGCGTACTCTCGAGTTATCTGAACAATCCGTCAGCGACACAGCGCGCCCTGACACATGACGGCTGGTTTCGCAGTGGCGACCTGTGCGAGCGCCAAGGCGGCTCGTTCCGCTATCGATCACGCCTCAATGACAGCCTGCGGCTGCGTGGCTATTTGGTCGATCCAAGTGAAATCGAAGCTTGCCTGATGTCCTGCGCTGGCGTCCAGGGTGTGCAAGTGGTTGGCGTACACCGGCAGGGCGAAGGCGATATCGCAATCGCGTTTGTAATCCGGCAGCGTCACATTCAGGGTTACGCCCTGGACGAAGCCAGTGTCATCGATTATTGTCGCAGCAGCATCGCTGCCTACAAGGCACCAAAGTTCGTTGTTTTCGTCGACGAATTTCCGACGGTCAACGGGCCAAACGGCAGCAAGATCCAAAAAACCCAACTGCGAGAACGGGCTAACATCCTGTTTCGCAATTGAACCGACAAAAGCGGTTCGGTGCAACCTTTCGATTGGAATCATCATGCTCAAACTCATCAGCGCGACCCCCAGCCCGTATGCACGCAAAGTGCGCATCGCACTGGCCGAAAAGAATATCCCCTTTGAGTTGCTGACCGAGGTGCCTTGGAACAGTACGACCGCGACACCGCAATACAATCCGCTCGAGAAACTGCCGGTATTGATTCTCGAAGACGGTACGGGTGTCTATGAGTCAAGCTACATTCTCGATTGGCTGGAACTGAAATTTCCCGACACTCCTCTGTTGCTCGAGGACGTCGACGCGATCCTGGCCGCTCGCAAGCTCGATGTGCTCTGCAACGGTGTTTGTGACGCCGTAGTACTGACCTTTTTTGAGCGCCAACGCGAGAACGGCGGCAGCGCGCCCTGGACTGCCCGACAACGGCGCAAGATCGACGGCGGTATGCGTGAAATTGCACGCCTGATTGGTACTCGAACCTGGGCTGTGGGCGACCGATTCGGCCTCGGCGATATCGCCGCAGGCACAGTCGTCGGTTACCTGTCGGTACGCTTCAAGGAATTGCCGATCCGTGAGCTGTACCCGGATTTAGCGGCCTACTGCGACCGCCTGGAGGCACGCGAATCGTTCGTCCAGTCGAAACCCTATCCGCAAACCATTGCTGACAAAATCGTCTGAGCTGCAAATCGCTTAAACTCGCTCAACAATAAACTCGCTCATCAATATTGAAGCTTCCAAGTAAACCGTCCATGCGCAGATTCAAACTACTTCCTTCATCTTTCGGCGCCGTGCTGGCACTTGGTGCGATCCTCAATGCAAGCGTCTATCCCAGCGTGTGTCAGGCACAGTCGACGGTGGCCGCCGTGCTCGATGCAGGCGGCAAGTTACTCAGCAAAACCGAACTGTCGGCTTTGCTCAAGGATGTCACGCTGAACAACCGCAATGAACAGAACGCCCGACTGATGACCTCGCTGAAAGCCAATGGCACCCTGACCGGCAGAGGCATTTCATCAACCATGCACGAGTTCACTTTTTACGGCGACTGGAAGACCACCGACGCCAATCAGATTTGCTTTGACACCGTGAACCATTTTGGGCGCAGCGGCTATTGCGAAGTCATGTACAAGGTCGGCGACAAGTACTTCTATGCCAGCGATCCGGCCGGTGCCATCAGCCGCGAGCATAAGGTTTTTGAGCGAACGGTTTCCAAGCCCTGAACCCCTGACAACCGTTCATCTGCCGTTCATCTGCCAGCCGACGCCGCTGGCACCCGGATTGTTTCAACCATACAACAATTGACCTATCTTCCGTGACGTTTCGCAAAGAACGACTCACAGGAGGCAGGCGTGCAGTTGCTGAACTCAATACAACGTCAGAGTGTCTGGCTCGCACTGGTCTGTGCCATTACTCTGGTTGCAGGTTGCGGAGGTGCCGGTAACGGCGAGGGCAGCGCCGGCGGCTCGTCAGGCGCATCGGCCTCGAGCATTGACGGCAGCACACCGGCCAATGATCTGCCCGCGACCAAAAGCGAGGGTGCCCGATTCTTGTCGCAGACCGGTTTTGGTCCCAAACAAACCGACATCGATTCCCTTTCCAGCAGTGGCTACTCAGCCTGGCTGAACGCACAATTCGCGCTTGCTCAAAACCGCCACGTCGCTTACTTCGACCAGCAGTTGGCAGCGGGTGTCAGCTCCAGTTCGAATTGGGTCTACGAGAGTTTCTGGCGTCAGGCGGTGACCGGCGAGGACCAATTGCGACAGCGACTGGTGTTCGCCATGTCGCAGATATGGGTGGTTTCGCTGACCGACAGCACCGTCGCGAACACGCCCCGCGGTGGCGCTGGTTACCTCGACATGTTGGGGACGAACGCCTTCGGGAACTTTCGCACGCTGCTGCAAGACGTCAGCCTGCATCCGATGATGGGTATCTACCTGTCGCATCTGCGCAATCAGAAGGAAGATCCCGCACGCGGCCGGGTGCCCGACGAAAACTACGCGCGTGAAGTCATGCAACTGTTCACGATTGGCCTGTCCGAGTTGAACCCCGATGGCACGGTCAAACTCGATTCGCGCAACGAGCCGATCGATACCTACAGCAACGACGATGTGACCGGACTGGCCAAGGTATTCACCGGCTGGAGTTGGGCCGGACCGGATAAATCGGACAGCCGTTTTTCGGGTGGCTCGGTGGCACCCGACCGAGAAATTTTACCGATGCAGTCGTATCCGAAATTTCACTCGGTCACGGAGAAACGATTTCTCGGAACCGTCATTGGCGCGCAAGGCAGCGCGAATCCCGAAGCGAGCCTGCAGGTCGCGCTCGACCGCCTGTTCAATCATCCGAATGTCGGGCCCTTCGTCGGCAAACAATTAATTCAACGGCTGGTCACGAGTAATCCCTCACCCAACTATGTTGCCCGAGTCAGCGCAGCGTTCAACAATGACGGCCAAGGTGTTCGTGGCGATATGAAGGCGGTCATCCGCGCCATTTATCTCGATCCGGAAGCGCGCGACATGGCCAAGCTCGCTGACCCCCAAGCGGGCAAGCTGCGTGAGCCGGTTTTACGGATGGCCAACTGGATGCGCGCCGCTAACGTCACCTCGAGTTCCGGTCGTTTTCTGATTGGCGCCACCGACGACCCGGGTAGCTCGCTGGGTCAAACGCCGATGCGTTCGCCGTCCGTGTTCAATTTCTATCGCCCTGGCTACCTGCCACCGAACACCAGCATTGGCAGCGCCGGACTGGTCGCACCCGAGATGCAGATCACTCATGAAACTTCGGTCGCCGGTTACCTGAACACCATGCGCAGCGCGGTGCAAAGCGGCTTCGGTAGTAACAACCCGCGTGACGTTCAGCCCAACTACACCGAACTGCTGGTACTCGCCAACACACCGGACGCATTGGTTGAGCAAGTCAATCTGTTGCTGACTTACGGCCAGATGAGTGCAGCACTCAAGGCTCAGATTCGAGATGCGGTCACTTCGGTAACCATACCCACCAACAACGCAGCCAATGCCGACACTGCCCGGCGTAATCGCGTCATGCTGGCTCTGTTCCTGACTTTGGCCGCGCCTGAGTACTTGAATCAAAAGTGAATACGGACCTCGACCCATCATGAGTCAAAACACTTCGCGACGAACGTTTCTGCGTACCGCCTCGGCCTTGTCGATCGCCGGCCCGGCAGCCATGCCGTTTGCATTGAACCTGGCGGCCATGAGCGCCGCCTCAGCGCAAACCGCACCGGATTACCGAGCACTGGTATGTCTGTTCTTTTTTGGTGGCAATGATCAAGGCAATACGGTCATTGCGACCGATCCGGGCTCGTGGGCACAGTACCAGCAAATTCGATCAACACCACCCGACCCGATCGCCCTTGCGGCGGTCGGTGCGGCTGGCGGCGTGTTACCGATTGTGCCCAACACTGCACAGGCGGGCCGCGAGTTTGCATTGCATCCGAACCTGCAGCCGATCAAGGATTTGTTCGATGCCGGGCGCGCCGCCGTGATCGCCAACGTCGGACCTTTGATTGCGCCCACCACCAAAGCACAGTACACCGCGCGCTCGGTACCGTTACCGCCGAAGCTGTTCTCACATAACGATCAGCAATCAACCTGGCAAGCCTATTCGCCCGAGGGCGCACGCTTTGGCTGGGGCGGCCGCATGGGTGATCTGTTGGCCAGCATGAACGGCAACACAACTTTCACCTGCATATCTGCCAGCGGCAACGCAGTGTGGCTGGCCGGCCAGTCGACGGTTCAGTATCAAGTGGGCAACAATGGCGCAGTGGCAATTGGCGGCTTGACCGGCACGCTATTTGGCTCGGCCAGTGCCGGCGCAACGTTGAAGACGATCATCAGCGCTGACCGCAGCAATCTGTTCGAGAAAGAACATGCACGCGTCACCGCTCGTGCAATCGATGCCCAGGTGCAACTGAACAGCTCGATGTTACCGACCGCCGGCATGGAACCGCTGCCGCTGATCCCGAACACCACCCAGACCAATCCGCTGGCCGCGCAGTTGCAATCGGTGGCGCGCATCATTGGCGGACGCAGCGCGCTGTCGGCGAAACGGCAAGTCTTCTTTGTGTCGATCGGCGGCTTCGATACTCATGACAACCAGAACGTGAACCATGGCAACCTGATGCAACGCGTTGGCCAAGCCGTGGCCTATTTCGATCGACTGATGAGCAGCCCGGCAATCAACGCCGCCAACCAGGTCACCTTGTTCACCGCATCGGACTTCGGTCGCACCTTGACCAGTAATGGCGATGGCACCGATCATGGCTGGGGCTCACATCATTTTGTGGTTGGCGCAGCCGTCAAAGGCAAGGACATTTACGGACGCTTCCCCGTCATCGGCGTCAACACCGAAGACGATGTCGGTCAGGGGCGACTGCTACCGTTGTCGTCAGTCGATCAATACGGCGCTACCTTGGCGCGCTGGTTCGGACTCAGCGATTCCCAAGTCAGCGATGTTTTTCCGAATATTACGAACTTCGGGGCGGCGCGCAGTCTGGGGTTCATGTTGCCTTGATGGGTTTTGCGGCCGACTTGGCGCTCGGCTACGTCTGCGCGGGACCAGGTCGACGAGGCGCTCGGCTACGCCGCTGTCCCCCGGCCTTCGGCCTCCTCCTTAATGCGGCTACGCCGAACGCCCCGCCGACCTGATCAGCCACCAACGTGCACCGTCGACACTTGCCGCGAGGTGCATGTTCGTACGTAACAGCGCTGAGTAAATCACAAGCAAGACCACTCAACACCCACGGGCTTTCCACACTCCACCAAGCACAGTTGGTGTGGGGAGCGGACTGGTGTGAGTGCGGCAGCGAAATCAGGGCGGAGCGTCAGCCGAGAGGCCGGCGCGGGGGACATTCGCGGAGGCACTCGCACCAGTCCGCTCCCCCTCAGTGGCCCGCTTCGGCACTTAGCAACGTCGGGGCGCGCCTAACCCTCCAGTGAAGCGAACCGGTTCGGGCTGCGCTGCTCACGCGCATGTTG
>JANLTP010000152.1:0-15156 GCA_031363055.1 Burkholderiales bacterium
TGCGGTGGCGGCGGCGACTCGGGTACCGCGGTCAGCTCCGGCGGCGCCGGCACGTCGAGCGCAGCCGTCGCCAGCGTCCGAATCACGCCCGAGACCAAACAAATCAACGTCGGTGAGACGACTACACTCAACGCGCAAGCACTGGACGCCAATGGCGCCGTGCTGACCGGCAAGACGTTCAGCTTTCAATCCATAAACCCGACCATCGCAACGGTGAGCAATGCCACCGGAGCTACTGCAACCGTGACCGGGGTGGCTGAAGGTGTGGTCAACGTCTTCGCGACCAGTGAGGGCGTGCAAGGGAAAGCGATCATCACGGTCAGCGGTCAGCCGCCGATTCAACTCAGCGGTCGCGTCATCGACGGTCTGACCAATACCGGTCTTGCCGGGGCACGGGTCGAACTGGAGAATGGTACGTTCGCTACTACAGGTGCAGACGGCGCCTACTCCCTGGCGGTGCCGTTTAACTTCGGTGAAGCGGCCTATCTATTCAAAGCGTCACTGACCGGTTATCTGAGCACCACCTTGCGAGGCCTGGTGAGATCCCCGAGCGTGATATTCGAGACGATCCTGCTGGTAAAAGCGACCGGCCGTCCTGGCTCGATTACAGGCGCCGTGCGCAACGCCCGAAACAATGAGGGAATCGCGAACACACTCGTCTTGCTGAGGCGCGGACAGGGCGGCGGTGCTGACGGTTCGGGCGTCGCCGAACGGACCACCGACTCAAGTGGCGGCTACAGCTTCGCGGGTCGGCGGCAACGAGCAACTGCCCGAGGGAACCCGAATCGTTCGACGCGGCCGCAACTTGGTCATCACCTTTCCTGACAGCCAACAATTCGAGATCGTCCAATGGTCTGATATCGAAGGTTCCCGTCTGGTGACTGTCGGCGCTGAATCGTTGAACGCCTACAGCGGAACCTATATCAGCGCCGATGAAGTGCTGTCTGGCGACTCACAGATCCTCGGTGCCGACAATCGGTTGCTGGCTCATCTTGAAGCCGGCACCCTCGACGGCTCTGGCGCAAAGAGCACAGCGATAAAGGCGGTTGGTCTTCTGGGTGAGGAAGGTTGGCTGGTTGGCGCATTGGACGGCGCGACGGGAGTATCGGCGCCGGGTGCGATCGGTATGAGCCTGTTCGCCGCTGGCGTGCCGGCGCTCGCCATCAGTAGCAGCGCAACACAGCGCAGCGACAGCACATCAGTTCCCGATTCGACGACCGGAACCGTCAAAAGCATTGATCTGACCGCCACTGCCGACAGTGGCGTCTCGTCAACCGATAACCTCACGCACGATGCGAGACCGGTATTTGCCATACCACCACTGGCGGGGGGAACGACGCCGCGACTCTATGTTGATGGCGTACAGGTGGCCAGTCATTTTGACGCCGCCAGCAACACCTTGACGCCCATCGAGCCCTTGACTGAAGGTTCACACCACATAAACTACTCCGTGATCGATGCTTCGGACGTCGAGAGCCTGCCGGGCACGCCGCTGATCATCACCATCGATATCAGCGCACCCGTCATCGACCTCGACGGTGCTACAGGTATCCAGAACTCCGCGAGAACGGTCAACGTTATCGGCGCAACGCCTCTGGTCGATGTCGGTCGCGCCAGCATTGCTGAATCGAGCAACCGGATCGCCTCGCTGACCCTTAAGCTGAATGGCATTCAGGACGGCTCTGCCGAAACGCTGCGCGTCGCGGGTGGCGCTGTCGGTGACGTCCTCTTCAATGCCGACGGCAGCGGCATTGCCGCAGACGCGACCCTGAATTTGGCTGGTACGATCTGGCAAGTGGATCACTCGGGCGCAAGCTTTGTGTTTACGAAGCCAGGCGGTGAAGCCAGTGTTTCCGACGCCCAGGAACTGCTCAGAGCGATGCAATATCAGCATCGCGCCGATACGACAGCCGATGGTGTCAGTTCGACGACCGATGGCACCCGTACAGCGACCATTACAGCCGCCGATGCGGTCGGCAACGTTACATTGGCACCGGCGGTCATCACGCTGGCGGTCAATCGACCGCGCTCTATACTGATCGACAATGTTGGCACTGACAATGTACTGACTGGCCCGGAGCGCGACAGCGTCTCGAGCATTGATGTCAGGCTGGGCAATGCGCGAGCCGGTGATTCGATCACGCTGTATAGGGATGGCGTTGCGGTGGGCACCGACCGCATCAGCACGAACGGTCAAACGCAACTGACGGTCAATTTCGATCCCGGCACGCACTGGGGCGCCGACGGCGAACGTGCGTTGACGGCCAGCATTGGACCAGGCTCGGACGCATCGCCACACAGCGTGATCAACTCGGACCGACGCACGGTGCAGATCGCAGCCGATCGCGATCACTGGTCAGCCAGCGCCGGCGTCATCTGGTTCGATACCGACAGCCTGGTCCTGCCCAGTGGCTCGGCGGTCTATTCGTGGAACGCTTCGGCGGGCGCCAGCATCGCAACCGCAACTTCGAATGCGGACGCGAATCGGTTGCCGACGCTGATGCGCGATATGGTCAACGGTCACGCACAACTGTATTTCGGCGGGGGCACTGCCAACGGCAACAACTTGAGTCACGCCGTTTCGATGAACTTCACTGACCCTAACGGCTATTTCAGCAGTGGTGATCAGGCCTTTACCGAAATCGTCAATGCGGCCCAAGCCGAAGGCGGTCGCGCCAGCTACGTGACCGACCTGGGCAACTACCGCACCGTCGTTGATGCGAGTGGCACTGGCGCACAGTTCCTCAGCACACAAATCTACTCACCAGGTACGCGCAGCACTTATTCGATTGGCGCCGCGCATCCTGGCGCCGATGCAGCGCCGGCCGGGGCATTCTGGAAAGGCGAAATAGGCGATGTCATCTGGATCAACCGCGCGCTCGGCCAGGCCGAGGTGCAGGAGATCAATACCTATGAGGCCGTCAAGTTCGGCAGCAGCGGTAGCCGGCTTCAAGCCACACAGACGTCGGGCCGTTACGATCTCACCACACACTCGGACACTGCCGGCCTGCTCGATGATGTGCTGACCCTGCACGACAACGCCCTGGGCGTCGGTCAGGACTTGATCACAACCGCAGGCGCCGACTATGTCAATGCCGGGGCGGGTGATCGATCGGGTCAGCAACGCACGTGGCGATAGCGGCAGTGCAAGCGATAACCAGCGGGTCAACGCTGCTGGATATCATGGTCTGTTCGGATTTGAGAAACTGGATTTTGCTTCGAACGTTAACCGACAATTCATCACGATCAGCGCAGCCGACGTTGATCAGCTCGCCGAAAAAAATGCGACCGGCGATCCGCAAGCGTCCAGCCACACCAGCAATCTTTATGTCGTTCTGGATTCAAACGATTACCTGGACGCCGGTGCCGGATTCGCTCATACACCCGCCTATGGCTACTGGCTGGATGGCCACGGCGATGCCTACGATCGTCGCTACACGAGTAGCGTAGGGGGCGACACGGTCAACCTTTTTGTGCGGGGCAGCGATGACTCGCCGGACTTTGCCCGCAGCTTGACGACTGCCAGCTTCAATGCAACCCGACTGACGATTGACTTCAACGAGCCCTTGTCCAGCGCGACCGCCTTGAATCCGTCCGAGTTTTACGGCGCGGGCGTCAACTCGGTCACGAGCGCGACGCTCAACCCGACGGGCGCGACCTCACAACTGGTTCTCACGGGCTCATTCGATACCAGTGCACCGCTAAAGCTCGCCTACGGTGGCAATCAAATTACCGACCTCGGGGGCGACAGTCTACGTTACAAAAACATGGTCTTCGGATTGGTCGATGCCGATCTCATCGACAAATCGTATGGCGTCGTCAACTACGCCATTTTCGGTAACGGCGGCAATGATGTCATCCGCGCTGGCAGCGGAAACGATCTGATCGTCGGTGGTGCTGGCAACGATCAGCTCACCGGCAACCTGGGCGCTGACACGTTTCGGACCGTCACACGGGAGACCGGCAACGATATCATCACCGATTTCGACAAAAACCAGGGCGACAAGATTGATTTGCGCAGCCTGCTGGTCGACAGCGGTTTCGATGCCAGCGTCAATCTCTCACGGTATCTGCAACTGCAGGTCGCGGGTAATGATCTGGTCTTGCGCGCCGACATCGACGGCGCTGCCCAATTTAACGCGCCGGAATTCAGCTATTCATTGACGAACGCCAATGTCACAGGCAATTTGCTCGGCATGAGCCTGTCCACGCTGATCGAGCAGCGAGTGATTCTGGTTTGACTCTGGAATGCCATGAAGTCATTGCCGAGCACGCGCTTCGGTGCGCCTCGGTACGCCACTAGAGCTCCGGAATCAAGCTGCGCCCGGCCACCGATGGCCAGAAGCCGGCACCGCCCTCGGCAATCGCCGCCTTGCCCAGCGCCCTGGCCCAATAGATATCACTGCCGTAGTCGTTACGCCAGCTCCACAGACGTCGCGTCGAGAAATGCAGCATATGTTCGTAAGTAAAGCCGATAGCGCCATGGACCTGATGAACGATGCCATTGGCTTGAGTCGCCGCCTGGCCATTGCGGACCTTGGCGACCGCTATGTCAAATCCCTGCACAGAGTTCAACGCCACCCGCGACGCCATCTGGGCGGCGCCGGCTTCACCGGCCATCATGGCCAGTGGCTGCTGAATCGCCTGGTTTTTTCCGATCGGTTTGCCGAACTGAATGCGCTCATTCGCATAACGCACCGTCATGTCGAGCACCTGCTTGAGCGCGCCGCTGATCATGGCGGAGCGCGCCAGCGCACCGAGTTGCAACACAGGCTGCGCCAGCGTTGAGCTCGTCATGAGCGCTTGCGCCGCGCAACCGGCACGATCAAAACTCAGATCGTCACGCGGCTCCAGGGCGAGGTTCTGGCCACGGGTCAAGGTAATGGCTTTCGGCTGACGCAAATCAACCAGCGCGACTTGTACCTGGTCAGGCGCCAGCGGATTGGATACGACCAGCCAGTCGCAATCGCGCGCCCAGGCAACTGAGCGAGCCGCTCCGGACAGAGTGACGACACCCCGCTCGTTGAACATTTCAAGTTGAGCGTACTGGCCGCGCTCGAGTACAGCCAAGGGTTTGCTCGTGTCGGGCAAGGGTATTCCTGCCCCGGCCAGCAGACTGTTACCAATCATGGTCTCGGCCAGCGGCAGCGGCAAGTTGAACGCCCCCGCAGCAAACAATAGTTCGGCAGCATCACCCCATTGCCCGCCAACACCACCGGCTGTTTCGGGCACAACCGTCAATGCAAAACCGGCATCAATAATTTGCTGCCACAAAGACGTGCAAAACGCCCCGCCTTCAAACTCTTCGAGTAATTTACGATTGATATGGTCGTTGAAAATACGGCGCGCGGTATCGCCGATCATGGTTTGCAGATTCAGGTCAACTTGGCTCATCGCAAATCCAATCCGCGCGCAATGATGCCGCGCATGATTTCGCGCGTCCCGCCGCGCAAAGAATACGAAACCGACGCCTGGGTGGTGAAATCCATGACCTTGGCCAGCGACGCCGCGCCTTGTCGATCGAAATCACTGAACAACTCATGGGCCAATTCCGGAATTCGCTGCTCCAGCAGCGCGCCCTGATCTTTGGTCAGCGCCGCAGCGGTGGCCGGGTTCTCGCCGCGCGCCAACATACCGGCCAAGCCCAAGGTCATCTGCCGCAAGGTCGCATATTCGGCCACGATCCGGCCCAGCTCGATTTCATGGCGCTCAAGCGCCGTATCGCCACGCGCTTTCAGTTGATGTGCGGCGTCGAGCATTTCGATGACCAGTTGGGTATTGCTCATGTAGCGCTCCGGGCCGCTGCGCTCGAAGGCCAGCTCGGCAGTCACCTGCTTCCAGCCTTCACCGACTGCGCCGATCAGACACTCGTCGGACAACTCGACGTTATCAAAAGTCACCTCATTGAAGTCACGCTCACCAACCATGTTCTTGATCGGTCGAATGGTGATGCCGGGCGATTTCATGTCGATCAGGAACTGCGAGACACCGGTGTGCTTGTTCGCCATGTTCGGATCGGTGCGCAACAAGGCAATCGCATAGTGGGCTCGATGTGCGCCCGAGGTCCAGACCTTGCGGCCATTGAGCAACCAGCCGTTCAAGGTCTTCTCGGCCTTGCTGCGAATCGAGGCCAAATCGGAACCCGAGTCCGGTTCACTCATGCCGATGCAAAACGACAACTCGCCGCGTGCAATCAGGGGTACCAGACGATGCGCCACCTCCGGTTTGGCGAATCGCATCAACAGCGGCCCGCTCTGCCGGTCTGCTACCCAATGCCAGCCGACCGGCGCACCCGCAGCCAGCAATTCCTCGAGCACCACGTAGCGCTCGAGCGAGCTGCGCTCATGGCCGCCGAACTCTTTCGGCCAGGTCATTCCCAGCCAGCCGCGCTCGCCGAGCTTGCGACTGAACTCGGCATTGCCATGCGACCAATTGCGCGCACGCTGCTCGGGCGGATAGTCGGGAATAGTCTTGGCGATGAATTCGCGAACCTCGAGACGCAGGGCCTCGCAGTGCTCATCGAGGGTACAGGGCTGGATTTCTAGCGCGTTCATGATTTAGCCAATAATAAGTTAATGGAATTATGTCTGAACCCGTGTCGCCCCCACGTCCGAGAGTCTGCGAATTTCATCCAATGAATATCCGGCCTCCGCCAGCACTTCGGCACTGTGCTCGCCCAAACGCGGCGCCGGTCGTCGGATGCTGGGCGGCGAGGCTGACCACTGACCGGTCGGCGCCATCATTCGCAACGTCCCTTCGCTCGGATGCGTCATCATCTGAAAGAATCCGACCGCGTTCAAATGCGGGTCCTCGAGCAGGGACTCCAGGGAATGCAAGGGCATGGCGGGAATATCGGCGGCGTCGAAGCGTTGCAGCCATTGTGCGGTGCTACCGTTGCGCAGCACTTGCGCGACCATGGCATAGAGTTCGCCAATGTGCTCAGTGCGCGTGGTCATCGACGCCAGGCGCGGGTCGTTGTGCCAGCGTTGCGGCTCACCAATCATCTCGAAAAAACTTTGCCACTGCTTGTCGTTATAAATCAGCGCGCAGACAAAGCCATCGGCAGTCGGATAAGGGGTGCGTTCACGGGCCAGTAATCGCGGATAACCCATCGGACCGATGGCCGGCTCAAACGTCGCACCGGCCATGTGCTCGCCCAACACGAACGGCAGCATGGTTTCAAACATCGGCACCTCGACCGACTGACCTTTGCCGGTTTTCTCACGCCGGTACAGCGCTGCGCAGACGACCCCGCAGGCCGCGATGCCGACCGCGCGGTCGACGAACGCCATCGGCACATATCGCGGAATGCCGTCACCGACCTGCGCGACCAATGAAGGTACGCCCATGACGCCCTGGATCAGATCGTCATAGGCAGGCTTGGCGGCATACGGACCCGACTGGCCGTACCCGAAGGTTCCGACGTAAATCAGCCGGGGATTTCTCTCGGACAGTCGCGCCCAGGTCAAGCCCAATCGGGCCATGGCCTGCGGTCGTACGTTATACGTGAGCACATCGGCGGTATCGATGAGGCGCAGCAATGCGGCGATACCGTCGGGATGCTTAAGATCCAGCACCAGCGAGCGCTTGTTGCGATTGACCTGCAGAAAATCGTAGCCCATGCCCGGGCTTTTCATCGGTCCGATACCGCGCACCGAGTCGCCGGTCGGCGGTTCGATCTTGATGACATCAGCGCCCATGTCGCCGAGCAGTTGGGTCGCGAATGGACCCATGAGCACGGAGGTCAGATCAATCACCCGCACGCCGCTCAAGGCGCCCTCGGCCTCAGCGCTGGCTAAGGCTTCAGGAGTGAGCGGGCTCACGCCCACTGCATGACCAACCAGCCACCCAGTACAAAACCGGATACCAGCCAAGCAAACGCATACGTCGGTTGTCGTCGGAACTGATGATCCTGATTCAGCGCATCGAGTTCCAGCATCAATTCAAGATAGCCTGGAACCTTGACAGGCTCCCAGGTCTGCGCACGCATCTGCATATACCCTCCCAGGCATTGATCGGCGATCATTCGCTAGTCTAGCCGCCCCGCAAAGGCTTAGCCTTGGACGAGGTAGCACACTGCAACATCATCGCGCCTACCGCCTCGTCGCAATCGCCGGTTTATTTGACTGCGCCAGGTTGCCCGCCGCTTTCCTTGACATCTCAGGCTGAAAAGCGGTCGAGCACCTGGCCAGGTCCATTAACTCCGACATTCAAATATTTTTGGCCGTCGTAAGTCATCTGGCCGTTAACCCAGACACCATGAATACCGCTGGCGCTGCGGGTCATGCGTTTACCGCCTCCGGGCAAATCATGTTTTGTGCTGAGCTTGGAGAGCGCGATCGTTGCCGGGTCGAAGAGCAGCAGATCGGCCCAATAGCCCGCTTTCAAGCGGCCACGCTCGGCGATTCGATACAAATCTGCCGGGTGACTGGTCAACCGGCGTACCGCTTCACCGAGCGAAAAGACACCGTTCTCGCGAACCCAATGCGAAAGCAGGTGCACCCCAAAACCGGCATCGCACATGTAAGTCAGATGCGCGCCGGCGTCTGACAGGGCAATCACTCCGGCGGGATGCTTGAGCAGCGGCGCAACGCCCGCGTCGAGATTCTGATAAAACTTACCTACGTAAACGGTCGCAAGACCCTCGGACAAAGCAAAGTCGAAAAACCAGTCGAGCGGGTCCAGCCCCTGCTCTCGGGCAATGTCGGCCACCGTGCGTTCATTCAAGTGCAGATTGGCTTCGAGCGCCGGCCGCACTTCAATCTGATTCCAGTCGCCATAAAAAAGAATTCCCACCACAGGATTTTTCAGATTGTCCCGAAACTGTTGCCGCATCGCCGGATCAGCATAAACCGTGAGTAACCTCGGCAAGTCGCCATTCGAAGCCTTGACCGCATCGAACGCCGAATGACTGAACAGAGTGTAGGGTGAGGTCAAGGTAAACTCGAACGCCAGTGGCTGACAGCTAGTCTGGATGTAAACCTCATGGCCACGGGCTTGGGCTTGTGAGCAACGATCGTAGAGGGCCAGACCAGACTCAGGCGATGCCTGGTTATACATGGTGAGCACGGTAGAGATGAACATCGGCCGACCGGTCAGCTCGGCCAGCCGCTCCATATATTCAGGCGTCGCTCTCGGCCCGGTGGCACTCATGAATACGCCGCAATTTTTTTCGCCGAGCACACCGACCAGCGCGGCCAGTTCGTCATCGCCGGCGATGGTCGAAGGCATCGGGATGCCGCCGTAGCCGCTATGATTCGGTGAAAACGACGACGCAAAGCCAATGGCACCGGCATCCATGGCAGCTCGAACCTGATCGAGCATCGCGCTCAGTTCGTTGGCCGTTGGCTGGCGATGCGAAGCGGCTTCACCCATCACTGCAGTTCGAATCACCGAGTGGCCGGCAAACACACCGACATTGACGAACGGGTTGCGGGCACGCAAAAAGTCCATGTACTCGGCAAAGGTCTCGAATTGCCACTGCGTACCGGTCAGCAAGGCATTCAGATCCATGCCCTCGACGACCGACAGATTTTTCATCATGGTTTCGCGCTGCGCCGGCGGGCACGGCGCAATGCCGAAGCCACAGTTACCAATAATCGCGGTCGTCACTCCGAGCGCCGGCGACGGTGAGCAGGTGTTATCCCAGGTGATTTGCGCATCGTAATGTGTGTGCAGATCAACAATGCCGGGCATCAGCGCCAGTCCGTCGGCGTTTATGCTCTGTCTGGCCGCACCACGTTCGGGTACCTGACCGGCGCGAACCAGTTCCGCGATCCGACCGTCCTTGATGTACACGTCCTGCTGCTTGGCGTCGGCGCCACTACCGTCGTAGACTAATGCGCCCTTGATGGCCAGATCAAAGCTCATGGGTATCGTCTCCTGGTGTGAAGTTATTGATCAGCGTAAGGCATCACATTAACACCGACGCAAGTGCGGTCGCCGCGTACCTGACGCATCCGGCTCAGGCGCTGAAACCGAGCGGTATCCCGACCAACGGTCGATCGCGCCGGACACCTGGTTCGCCCCTGTTGTAGCCAGGTCAAAGCCGTCCCCTATACTTTGTTGCCGCCGTGAATTGCGTCACAGAGTGCGCTCAACAGCTACTCAGGGCAAAGGACAAAGCGGCTAAAAAATATAAAGCGATTCCAGCGAGGGGAATTTTCGGAATCGCCTCATGATCCAGTTGTTTGTACTTCTGCCCTTCTGGCTACCTTTATTGCGCGTCAAACGCTCGCTGCTTGACCTGCTACATGCCAGAATTTTGATGTTCTGCACGGCCGCTGCGCTGCTGACCAGCGCCTGCGGTCTGCCGTCGTTACCGGGCGACAATTCAGGCGATGGCGGTGCCGCCAGCCAGGCTGAGCCAACCGTGATTGCCTCGGCCGACGGCGCCAACGGCACAGTCTCCTCGACCGCGACGATGAAAGCCGCTGCCGCGCCGAAAGAAACGCAGGGCACCTGGGAAGACAGCGCGCGCTTCCTGTCGCAGGCCAGCTTCGGCCCAGTCGATGCGAGCGAGATCGATCAGGTTCGCACCACCGGCTACGATCAATGGTTGAGCCACCAGTTCGCCCTGGCCGCACCGTCGCATCTGGCCTACGTGACGCAACAATCACCGCGCGAAACCGACGGCAAGCCGCGCGACGAAATGAGTTACGAAGCGATCTGGCAACAATGGCTCTATAGCGAAGCACAGTTGCGCTCACGCGTGGCCTTTGCGCTGTCACAGATTTTCGTTATCTCGAATGTCGCGCCTGATCTGAACGCGCAAGGGATGTCGTCCTATCTCGACATGATCAATGCCCACGCCTTTGATAACTATCGCAATCTGCTCGAACAGGTGACCTTGCACCCGGCCATGGGCTACTACCTGAACATGATCGAGTCGGAAAAAGAAGATCCGGCCAAGGGTACCCATCCGAACGAAAACTATCCGCGTGAGGTGCTGCAGCTTTTCTCGATCGGTCTGGTCAAATTGAATCCCGACGGCAGCGTCATGAAAGACGCTAATGGTGTGGCGATTCCGACCTACGACCAGAAAGTGGTCGAGGGATTTGCGAAGGCCTTCTCGGGCTGGAGCTTTGGCGGACGCGACACCAGCAAGAACGACCAGTTCCACAATGGCGAAGAGGCCTGGACGACGCCGATGCAGGCCTGGGCTGGCAAACATTCGACCTCGGCCAAAACCCTGCTCGATGGCCGCGTGCTGTCGCCGGGTCAAACACCGCAGCAGGACATGACGGCGGCGCTCGACTCCATTTTTCTGCATCCGAATGTGCCGCCGTTCATCTCGCGTCGTCTGATTCAACGCCTGGTCACGAGCAACCCCTCGCCCGAATACATTGGCCGGGTCGCAGCGGTATTTACCAACAACGGCAGTGGCGTTCGCGGTGATCTGAAATCGTTAGTTCGTGCCATTCTGCTCGATCCGGAAGCGCGCGCGACACCGGCGGGCAACTTCGGCAAGCAACGCGAACCGGTGATTCGTCTGGCCAATATGTTGCGGGTCATGAACGCAAAATCGAAGTCGGGACACACCGATATTCATTATCTCGACAGTGCCGATAACGCGCTCGGACAGAGCCCTTTGTTATCACCCTCGGTGTTCAACTTCTTTTCGCCAGACTTCAAGAACCCGGGACCGATTGCGGCGGCCGGATTGTATTCACCCGAGTTCCAGATCACCACGGAAACGACAGTGGTCGGCACCTTGAACTTTTTCTCGCGCCTCATCAAGGACGGCGGCTACGGCAGTGGCGAAAACCGGGTCGAGTTGGACTTTGCCAAGTTCGATGCCATCGCGGCCGATGCAGGAACCTTGATCGATCACTTCAATGCACTGTTCATGAATGGCAGCATGCTGCCGGCGACCCGCACCTCGTTCCTGCGAGCGATCAATTCGATTGATCCGAAGAACCGCAAGGATCGAATCAAGATTGCCCTGGCCCTGGTGGTCATCTCTCCCGAATTTGTCATTCAGCGATAACCCTGAGGAAGCTCATGAACGCACGCCGTAAATTTCTACTGGGCGCAGGCGGCGCCTGTGCCACGACCGCAAGCCTGGGTGTGCCCGGCGCCGGCCGCGGCTTGTTTGCAGAACTTCAGCGCATCACCGCAGCAGCTGGCGACGCGCTGCTGGGTAACGCCCATGCGCAAGTTGCCGACGACTACAAGGCCTTGATCTGCATCTTCATGTTCGGCGGCAACGACGGCAATAACCTGCTGATACCAGGCGATGCCGGGCAATACGGTTTGTACTCGCGCGCTCGCGGCCCCCTGGCGCTGGCGCAAACGGCAGTGCTGCCGATCGCGCCGACCAATACCAATGGCATTACCTATGCGCTGCATCCGGCCATGGCCGGCGTCCAGAATCTGTTCAAAACCGGCAAGGCCGCCCTGGTCGCCAACGTCGGGCCGCTCGCCGCTCCGACCAGCAAGGCGCAATACGACGCCCGCAGCGTTGCTTTACCGCCAAACCTGTTCTCGCATAGCGATCAGCAAGCACAATGGCAGAGCTCAATCTCCGACGGCACCGGCCGCACCGGCTGGGGTGGACGAATCGGCGATCTCATGCAGTCCCTGAACAGCAATCGCGGTGCAACCTGTATTTCACTAGCCGGCAATAACCTTTGGGAGACCGGCTCGACGATCACCTCCTACAAGGTTTCTCCAAGCGGCAATTTTGGCTTTGACTTCTACAAGCCGGAGAGCAATGACCCCTTGTCGGTGTCGATTGGTGAAGTACTGGCATCGCAACGTACACATTTGTTTGAGCAGGCCTGGCTCGGTACCATTCAAAAGGCACTCGAGAATCAGCGTGTGCTTTCGCAAGCCATCACCAGCCAACAATTCAACAACGCCTTCCCCAATACCGGCCTCGGCGCACAGTTGCGCATGGCCGCACGTTTGATCGCCGCTCGCAATGCGCTGGGGCTGAAGCGACAAACCATGTTCTGCTCCATTGGCGGCTTCGATACCCACGGCGATGATCAGATCAATCGGCAGCAACAATTGCTCGGCGAAATCAGCGCAGCGGTGTCAGCGTTTTATGACGCCACGGTGGCGCTCGGCGTGGCTGACAAGGTCACTACCTTTACCGCTTCGGATTTTGGTCGCACCTTGCAAAGTAACGGGCAAGGCTCGGATCACGGCTGGGGTAATCACCAAATGGTGATCGGTGGTGCGGTCAAAGGCGGCGCGCTCTACGGCACTTACCCCAATCTGACGCTGAACGGTCCGGATGACGTCGGCAGCAACGGAGTTTGGATACCCACCACCGCAGTTGATCAGTATGCGGCAACGATGGCGCGCTGGTTTGGTGTCTCACCGACCGAGATGCCGACGGTTATTCCAAACCTACTCAAATTCGCACCGACCGATCTTGGGTTCATGACTTGAGTTCTGCCAGAAACTGCTCGGGACGATTTAGAAAGGCACGCAACAGGTTGACGTGCTCGAGTTCGTTCCAGGGCACCGCCTGGATCGTGTCGGCCTGAAAACTCAGGATCTGCGAATCGGGTTGAGCCATCAGCATGGGCGAATGGCTAGCGATGATGAACTGGCATTTGCTGGCTACGCAATCGCGGATCAGTGCCATCAACTCGAGCACTCGAGCCGGTGACAGCGGCGCTTCCGGCTCATCCAGAAAATACAGACCGGCCGGCTTCAAGCGTTGCCGCAGGATCGCCAGGAAGGTCTCGCCATGCGACTGTGCGTGCGGCGCCTTGCCGTAGGCAATCTCGAGCTGACGGCGTTGCCCGGCAACGGCCGCCAGAGCGAGATCCTTGCCGTAGCCATCATTGAGTTCCGCTTTCAGATCAAGCTCGATGTCGCGCATGTCGTCGAGATTGCGCACAACCCCGCGCGTGAAGCCCAGAATGTCTTCGGCTCGAAACAACAGCTTGCGCTTTGGAAATGCTTTGCGGCCAAACCGGAAGCCGCCAGCCAGCAACCGTGCCGGACCGAGGGTGTCGTCGTCGAGCGGTTGCTGCGCACCCGCTGCAGTCGCTTCGACACCCACGGCCATCGCTTCGAGCAAGGTCGACTTGCCACAACCGTTTTCACCGACCAGAAAGGTAACCGGCGCTTCGAAACGCAGCAACCGTAGCGCCGCAAAAACTGGCAGGCTCCAGGGAAACTGGTCGCCGCCAAGCACATCGGGGCGCCGGCTGATGCGCTCCAGGTAGAGCGAGGTAATGGGGTGTTTCGCGCTGATGCTCAGACTTTATCGCCCCGTGCCCGACGTGCCGACAGGGCGGCTTCGCGAGCCCAGCACTTCGCCAGCCAGACCGATAATTTCGGATAACCGGACAGGTCCATGACAAGTGCCCGATACAGGACTGCCGCAACGTTCAGGTCGGCCACCGTGAATCGATTGCCGACCAGATAGTTGCGCCCCTGCAAGCACGATTCCAGAGCCTTTAAAGGCCGCTGCAACGCCGTCAGCGCCATCTGCGCCGCGTTGGCATCACGCTCGTTCTCCGGCTTGATAAATGTATTGAAGGCCCAGGTCGTGATGTCCTTGTCGATCTCGGTCATCGCCCATAGGGACCACTGCGTGGCCAGCCCGCGCTCTTCATTGCCGACCGGCGCCAGCGGACCACCGAATTTCTCGGCTAGATACAAATTGATGGCCAGCGATTCATAGATCGCGAACCCGTCGACGACCAAAGTGGGGATTCGGGCGTTCGGGTTAATCTGCGTATAGGTCGCGTCTTTGAGTCGGGCCTCGGTAAAGCTGATCGGGTCATGATCGAACGGCAACCTCAGTTCATGCAACATCCAGATTACCCGTACCGCGCGTGATGCGGCTACACCGTAAAGTTTGATCGCTGCCAAGTTAATCTCCGTTTTGCTTTGACTTTAGTTTTGCTTTGATTCTAATTCTAACGTCGACATCGTTTACGATTCGATGCTCGATCACCTCAGTTTCGTCAACTCCCGGAAGCCTGCCCTTGACATCCTCCCCGCCCTAAACGACGGAGATTCCTACCGCTAACGTCGCATGCCCGCGACGGAGAATGTTCAGAGCAGCATTGACATCACGATCATGTACAGAACCGCAACCGCTACACGTCCATTCTCTTATTCCAAGCCCTGCGATACCTTTCGGCCGCGAGTCCGGCAACGCGCCGCAACCCGAACAGGTTTGGG
>JANLTP010000154.1:0-74566 GCA_031363055.1 Burkholderiales bacterium
GCTCGCGTCATCGAGACCTCGAAGGCGGTCAATATTCCGACCGATCAACAAATCCTGCATGTGTTGCCGCAGGAATTCATCATTGACGGCCAGGAGGATATTCGCGAACCGATCGGCATGAGTGGTGTTCGTCTCGAAGTCAAAGTGCATATCGTCACCGGTGCGGTATCGGCGGTCCAGAACATCGTCAAGTGTGTGCGACGCTGTGGCCTTGAAGTCGCCGATCTGACCCTGCAGCCGCTGGCCTCGAGCAATTCGGTGCTGACCGACGACGAGAAAGAACTCGGCGTGGTGTTGGTCGACATTGGTGGCGGCACCACCGACATTGCGATCTTTACCGGTGGCGCGATTCGACACACCGCAGTGATTCCAATCGCTGGCGACCAGATCACCAACGATATCGCCATGGCGCTGCGCACGCCGACCCAGGACGCCGAGGATATCAAGCTCAGCCATGCGCTCGCCAAGCAGGTGCTGGCCAATCCGAACGACAAACTCGAGGTGCCCGGCATCGGTGATCGCGAACCGCGTACCTTGTCGAAGCAGGCGCTGGCGGCCGTGGTCGAGCCCCGAGTCGAAGAACTGTTTTCGCTCGTGCATCAAGTGGTACGTGAGTCCGGATACGAAGAGTTGCTCTCGAGCGGTGTCGTGATTACTGGCGGCACGAGCCTCTTGCCCGGCATGCTCGAACTCGCCGAAGACATTTTTCTGAAACCAGTTCGCCTCGGCATGCCGATCTACAACGGCGGGCTCGCCGATGTCGTCCGAACCCCGCGATTCGCAACCGCGGTCGGCCTGCTCGAAGAAGCACGCCTGCACCGCCATCGCGGCCGCAAGGTGGCTGAGCAGAGCGGCTCGATGAAAGACACGTTACGCAAGATGAAGGAGTGGTTCGTTGGGAACTTCTGAGGTCATGCTTACCCCGCTCGTCCGCCCGCCGATCGTGTTCGGTGGATCGTGCCTTGGCGAAGCGTCGTGCGCAGCACCTTGCGGCCGGCTGCGCGCATCGCATAGCCCAAAGCACTCGCAACTCGAGCGCTCAAAAATTTGACCGCACTAAATTTGATTCCCCAGTTTTTTCAATCGGGAAGGGCAATGGGAGAAGCCGCTCGGGTCTGGTACCCCCGCGCAACTTGTCCCATATCTCTTCTCATCTACCAGGAGGCGATAGGCATGGACTTTGAAATGATCGATACGGACGTTGAGGGCGCAATCATCAAGGTGGTGGGTGTCGGCGGTGCGGGCGGCAATGCGGTGAACCACATGATCGGGCGCGGTGTTGAAGGGGTCGAGTTCATTGTGATGAACACCGACAAGCAGGCGCTGAACCGTTCGCTGGCCAGCCATATTATTCAACTCGGCGAAATGGGTCTGGGCGCGGGCGCCAATCCGGGTGCAGGTCGTAATGCCGCTGAGGTTGAACGTGAGCAAATCAAGGCGGCGCTGAAGGGTGCCAACATGGTGTTTCTGACCGCCGGCATGGGCAAGGGCACGGGCACCGGTGCCTCGCCAGTGGTTGCCGAGATTGCCAAGGAGATGGGTATTCTGACGGTGGGGGTGGTCACCAAACCGTTTGACTTTGAAGGCGCCAAGAAAATGCGCATCGCCGAGGAGGGTATCGAGCAGATGGTGGCTCATGTCGACTCGCTGATCGTAGTGTTGAATCAGAACCTGTTCAACGTCATGGATGAAGACGCAAGCCTCGAAGATGCGTTCACCCGTGCTGACGACGTGCTGCATAACGCGGTGGCTGGCATTGCCGAGATCATCAATGTACCGGGCCTGGTTAACGTCGATTTCGCCGACGTCAAAACGGTGATGGGTGAACAAGGCAAGGCCATGATGGGCATTGGTGAGGCAGCCGGTATTGATCGTGCCCGCCTGGCGGCTGAACAGGCAGTTGCTTCGCCACTGCTCGATGGTGTTGATCTGTCGGGTGCACGCGGCGTGATTGTCAACATCACGGCCAATCGCAGCCTCAAGTTGCGCGAGACCAATGAAGTCATTACCACCATCAAGGCGTTCTGCGCTGAGGATGCGACCATCATTCACGGTACCGTGTTCGATGAAGAGATGACCGACAAGTTGCGCGTGACGGTAGTCGCAACCGGCATTGGCCGTCGCAGCGCCAAGCCGGTGCTGGTGCCGCAATCGCATCTGCAATCGCAGCCGCATGTGGCCCTGCGTACCGGTACCGATAACGTGCCACTGCAGCCGGCCAACTATCAGGATCTGGATACCCCGACGGTTTGGCGCGATCCGCGTTCTTCCGCTTCGGCGCGCGTTGCGGCGATGGAAGAAAGTGGTGTCGAACGTCTGGATATCCCGGCGTTCCTGCGCAAGCAAGCAGACTGAGCCGCGCTCGAGAGCGGGCACGAATCCAACGTGCCTGTTCTCGATCGCGGAGTACCTTTCCGCGAACCCATTATTCTTGACTGTGGCGTGCTTCGCCGCAGTCATTCTTGCCCCCGACAGGCGCCTGGTCCGACCCCAGCAGGCTCCTGGAACTTAACCGGAGCACCCTCCCGGGCGCCCTCCTGGACTAGAATCGCGGCTTTGCCAATCTGGATATGAAGGAGTTTTGCAATGACGATCAAAGTAGGTGACAGTCTGCCTGATGCAACCCTGACCGAATTTGTCGAGGTTGAAGGTAACGGCTGCTCGATCGGTCCGAATGCATTCAAAGTCGCCGACCTGGTCAAGGGCAAGAAAATTGTCATGTTCGGATTGCCGGGCGCCTTCACCCCGACCTGTTCGGCCAAGCATGTGCCCAGTTATCTGAGTCAATATGACGCGCTCAAAGCCAAGGGCGTTGACGAAATCTGGTGCATGTCGGTTAACGACGCCTTTGTCATGGGCGCCTGGGGCCGCGAGCAAAAGGCTGCTGGCAAGATTCGTATGATGGCCGACGGCAGCGCCGAATTCGCGACCAAGCTGGGGCTGGTGCTCGATCTGACCGCCCGTGGCATGGGCATTCGCATGAACCGTTTCTCGTTGTTGGTCGATAACGGTATCGTGAAGAGCGTGAATCTCGAGGGCCCAGGCAAGTTCGAGGTGTCCGACGCAGGCACCATTCTCAAGCAATTAGTCTGACCTGAAGTGCGGCTGGCTAACTTTACGTGGTGCTGGCTCACATCCGGATTTTTGGCATGAGCCCGTTGTCAGCATGAGTCGGTTGTCATGATGCGTCAGCGAACCATCAAAGCCAGGGTGACCACCACCGGGGTGGGTTTGCACTCCGGACACAGGGTTGAATTGACCCTGCGTCCGGCGGCTGCCGATACCGGTATTGTGTTTCGGCGCATCGACCTCGATCCACCCGTTGACATCAAGGCGCAGGCGCTGCGAGTCACCGATACCCGGATGGCCTCAACCTTGACCGCGCCGGCAGGCGCTCACGGTGCGGAGGTCAAGGTCATGACCGTCGAGCATTTGATGTCGGCGCTGGCGGGCTTGGGCATCGATAACCTGTATGTCGATGTCACCGCTGACGAAATTCCGATCCTCGACGGCTCTGCTGGATCATTCGTCTTTCTGATTCAGTCGGTCGGGATCATCGAGCAATCGGCCAGCAAGAAATTCATGCGGGTCAGTGCGCCGGTAGAAGTTCGTGACGGCGATAAATGGGCCCGGCTTGACCCTCATTTCGGATTCAAGCTGCGCTTTTCCATTGATTTTGCGCACCCGGCCATCGACGCCACTGAACAGGTCGTCGAGATCGATTTTGCCAACAATTCCTATGTCAAGGAAGTCTCGCGCGCCCGCACCTTCGGTTTCATGCAGGAGGTCGAGACCTTGCGCCAGATTGGCCTGGCTCAGGGGGGCAGTTTCGAGAATGCCATCGTCATGGATGAATACCGGGTGTTGAACAGCGACGGGCTGCGTTCCGGCGACGAGTTTGTCAAACATAAGATTCTCGACGCGATCGGTGATCTCTACCTGGTCGGTTACCCGCTGATCGGGGCTTATTCCGCTCACAAGTCGGGTCATGCGCTGAACAACTTGCTTTTGCGTGCGCTGCTCGAGCAACAAGCGTTCGAGCTGGTTCAGTTTACCGAGCGCACCAAGGCACCACGCATGTTCGCTCAGGATTGGAGCTTCGCCTGAACCGCAGCGGGTTACGGAATCCAGGATGATCTTCCTGCGAACGTTGGCGCTGTTGGCTGCCTTGGCGAGCATGTTGTGCGCCGGGGCTTACGTATTCACGCGTGAACGCAAGTACTTGAAGTGGACTTTTCTGGTGTTGAAAATTTCCGCAGTGCTGGCCTTTGTTTTTTTTGCGGGATTATTTGCCGAGGAACTGTGGTTCAAGTCGCCGAAATGACCGTCTGTCAGTTGCTGGTTCAGTTGGCTGTTTCGCAACGCTCAAGGCGGCTTGGTTTTGCGATTCCTAATGAAGTGAGCAATTGCTGTCTGCAGAGATCCTTCAACGCCGTTTTTCAGTAAATGTTCCATCGCGGCAATGCCAGCGGCAGGAACTGTTGGCTTGGCGGCACGCTCGTTGTCAGCCGACGTTACAATATCGGCAACGAGTTGCGGGCGAACCCGGATTCGACTAACCTTCCAGCCATGCTCGGTAAGGGTTCGAAGAACAGTGGGTTCGAGGTGTTTGAATTTTGCTGCAATTGAAGCGTTTGGCGCTGATATTGCTAGTACGGTCTGATCAAGGGTTTTGACCTTCAGACCTTTTACCGGCGCACACAGGTCGAGCAACGTCTGCAATTCGGCGAGCCGGCCCGCCTGCAAAGACAGGTCTTGAAACGAAACCTGCCCAGTTAACCAATCCAAGGGGCGACGGGCAGCGATCGGTTTCAAGATGTCCTCATGTATTCGAAGGTGGAGAGCTGAGTGCAGATTATTGTCTTACATGCGCGATTAAAACAAGCGCGGACCATGACCGTGCGCAAGCGCTGGGTCCTGGCTTCAGTAGGCGCACTGATGCTCCTCGTGCTGGCCAGCACCGGATTGTTGTCCTATGTCGCTATCCAACACGCCTTCCAAGCCAAAGTCCCGTTCGTACAGCAGTGGGTCACGGCCGCAGCCGCCAAAGACGTAGAGAGTCGTGACGCCTTCGTGCGTCAGAACATTGACGCGCTGGCGGTCAAGCTGGGCCAGCTTCAGGCACAGGTGGCTCGAATTGACGCGATCAGTGAGCGCGTCTCGAAAATGGCTGGCATCAAGTCCTCGGATTTGCCGCGTACGCCCGGTCGCGGCGGGCCGTTGACTGGCGAAGTGCGCTCATTCTCGCTGGGCGAATTGAGCAACGCGGTCGACATGACCTCAAAAGGTCTCGACACCCGGGTCGACTCCTTGAACCTGATCGAGTCCGAGTTGATCTTCAGGACGGTCGCGACCAAATTGTTACCGACCAATCAGCCCTTGCAAGATGGTTTCATGGGTTCACGTTTTGGCTCCCGCATCGATCCCTTTACCGGCGGCTCCGCGCTGCATGAGGGGATTGACTTCAACGCACCGACCGGCACGCCGATTCTCGCCGCCGGTGCCGGTGTGGTGGTGTTCGCCGGCTTTAATCCAAGCTATGGCAATCAGATCGATGTTGATCATGGCGCTCGCGTGGTGACGCGTTATGCGCATGCCTCCAAGTTGCTGGTTAAGGAGGGCGATATCGTCAAGCAGGGCCAAAAAATTGCTGAAGTCGGTTCGACCGGTCGCTCGACCGGTGCCCATTTGCATTTCGAGGTGCGCGATAACGATGTTGCGCAAGACCCCTTGAAGTATCTGCAGGCTGGCCTCAATTTGAAGGCAACCGTTGCTTCGAGCAACGAGCGCATGCGCCGATAGTCGTGTACTGCGCGGCGTCTTGTGGATTTGGGAGCGATCTGGCGTTTCCGTGAGCGCGGCATGGCCTTTCCGTGAGTGTCTGCCTGAGTCCGAATCACACCCTCATTGTGTCTGCTAAACTCCACCGGTTTTAGCATTGCAAAGTATGCAGAACTTTCTTACAAAGATTTTCGGCAGTCGCAATGATCGCTTGCTGCGCGGTTATCGCAAAGCCGTTGCCCAGATCAACGCTCTTGAGCCCGGTCTTCTAGGTTTGAGTGATGATGAGCTGCGCGCCAAGACCGACGCGTTCAAACAGCGAATTGCAGCGGGTGAGACGGTTGACGACTTGCTCAATGAGGCGTTTGCCGTTTGTCGCGAAGCGGCCAAGCGTGCGCTGGGCATGCGGCATTTCGATGTTCAACTGGTCGGTGGCATGGTCTTGCATAACGGCAAGATTGCCGAGATGCGCACCGGTGAAGGCAAAACGCTGACTGCCACGCTGCCGGTCTATTTGAATGCGCTGGCCGGCAAGGGTGTCCACGTTGTGACCGTCAATGACTATCTGGCTGCGCGCGACGCCGACTGGATGGGCAAGGTTTACCAGTTCCTGGGCATGTCGGTCGGGGTCATCCTGTCGCAGCAGGAAACCGAGGGCAAACGGATTGCGTACGCGGCTGACATTACCTACGGCACCAACAACGAATTCGGTTTTGATTATTTGCGTGACAACATGGAGCACGCGCCGGATGATCGTCGCCAGCGTGGGCAGTATTACGCGATCGTTGACGAGGTCGACTCGATTCTGATCGATGAAGCGCGAACGCCGCTGATCATCTCCGGTCAGGCGGAGGACCATACCGAACTGTATCAACGACTGAATTCGGTACCGCCGCTGCTCGACGTCATGGCGCATGAGGCGAAGGCGAACGAAGCCGAGCCACCGGGTGATTATTGGGTTGATCGCAAGGGTCATCAAGTTCACATGTCCGAAGCTGGGCACGAAAAGACCGAGCAGATTCTGGCGCGCATGGGCTTGCTGCCGGATGGCGCGAGCCTGTACGATCCGGCCAATATCAGCCTCATGCATCATCTGATGGCTTCCCTTCGTGCACACTCGCTGTACTTCAAGGATCAGCAGTATGTGGTGCAAGAGGGTGAGGTGATCATCGTCGACGAATTCACCGGTCGACTGATGCCTGGCCGGCGCTGGAGCGATGGCTTGCATCAGGCGGTGGAGGCCAAGGAAGGCGTCGAGATTCAGGCCGAAAATCAGACTTTGGCTTCCATCACCTTTCAGAACTACTTTCGCATGTACGGCAAGTTGGCCGGCATGACCGGCACTGCCGATACCGAGGCCTACGAATTCCAGGAAATTTACTCGCTCGAGACGGCGATCATTCCGACTCATCGACCGATGGTGCGCAACGACCGTCAGGATCAGGTGTTCAGAACCGCGCGCGAAAAGTACCACGCGATCAGCCTCGATATTCAGGATTGTTACCAGCGCGGCCAACCGGAGCTGGTCGGTACGACGTCGATCGAGAATTCCGAGCTGCTTTCGGAAATGCTCAAGAAGGACAAGCTGCCGCATCAGGTGCTCAATGCCAAGCAGCATGCGCGCGAGGCCGAGATCGTGGCGCAAGCGGGCCGACCAAAAATGATCACGATTGCCACCAACATGGCGGGTCGGGGTACCGATATCGTGCTCGGTGGCAACGTCGAAAAACAGATCGATTTGTTGCAGGCCGACGCCGCTGTACCCGAGGTCGACAAGGGCGCGCGAGTCAATACGTTTCGCTCCGAATGGCAAAGCCTGCATGACGAGGTACTCGCCGCGGGCGGCTTGCACATCATTGGTACCGAGCGGCATGAATCGCGCCGCATCGACAATCAGTTGCGAGGCCGATCAGGTCGTCAGGGTGATGCTGGTTCGTCGCGCTTCTATCTATCGATGGAAGATCCGCTGCTCAAAATTTTTGCCGGTGACCGACTCAAGTCGATCATGGATCGCTTGAAGTTGCCAGACGGCGAAGCGATTGAAGCCGGCATGGTGACCCGTTCGATCGAGTCAGCGCAACGCAAGGTAGAGGCACGAAACTTCGATATTCGCAAGCAGTTGCTGGAGTACGATGACGTCTCCAACGATCAGCGACGAATTGTCTATTCCGATCGCAATGCCCTGCTCGATTCGACTGACCTCAGCGAGCGCCTGAAGGTTTTGCGCCACGAAGTGTTTACCGATTTATTCCGCCAGCACCTGCCGCATGAATCGATTGAAGAGCAGTGGGATGTCGCTGGACTCGAGAAGGTTCTGGAGTCTGAGTTTCACCTGAGCTGTCCGCTGAGTCAAATGCTCAAGGACAAGCAGGATCTGAGCGATGATGATCTTCTGCGTGCGCTGATTTTGAGCGCCGATGCGTCGTATCAATCGAAGGTTGATCTGGTCGGTCAGGAGAGCTTTACCGGTTTCGAGCGTTCGGTCATGTTGCAGGCCATCGATCAACACTGGCGCGAACACCTGTCGGCGCTGGATTATTTGCGGCAAGGTATTCATCTGCGCGGCTATGCGCAGAAAAATCCGAAGCAGGAATACAAACGTGAAGCGTTTGAGCTGTTCCAACTGATGCAGGGTCGAGTACGTAACGACGTGGTTCGAATTTTGATGACAGTGCGGGTTGAATCGGCCGAGCAACTCGAGCAGGTCGAGGAAGAGCGGCCCGACTTGAGCAAGGTTAGCTACACCCACGCCGACTTCAACGAAGCGGCGGCGGCTGCCGCTTCGCAGGACACCGAAGATCTGGCGCTGGCCCTGCAGGCGCCTCCCGAGGCTGCTGAAGATGGCACCCAACCGTTTCGCCGATTTGGTGAGAAGATCGGCCGCAATGACCCCTGTCCTTGTGGTTCCGGCAAGAAGTACAAGCAGTGTCACGGTCGATTGGCCTAGTAGCCCATGCCTGTCAATCTGTCGGCCCCGAACCCTGCTGATCTGCATCCGGTTACCGGTGTCCGACTGGGTGCTGCGCGAGCGGGCATCCGAAAGCCGAATCGCCGTGATCTGCTCGTCATTGAGCTGGCGACTGGTGCCCACGTGGCCGGTGTCTTCACGCAGAATCGCTTCTGCGCTGCGCCGGTGCGGGTCTGTCGCGAACATCTGGGCTTGATGTCAGGTATTCGCGCCTTGCTGATCAACACTGGCTGCGCCAATGCTGGTACCGGCGCCAGCGGCCTGGCTGATGCGCGCGCGAGTTGCAAGGAACTCGCTGCGCTGATGAGCATTCAACCCGAACAGGTGCTGCCGTTTTCAACCGGGGTCATTCTTGAGCCGTTACCGCTAGCACGTCTGCTTGCCGGTCTGCCACAGGCGCGTGAAGATCTGAGTGAGCGCAACTGGGCAATCGCCGGCGAAACCATCATGACTACGGATACGGTGGCCAAGGTCGTCTCGCAAACCGCTGTCATCGATGGCAAAGCGGTCACCGTGACCGGCATGTGCAAGGGCGCCGGTATGATTCGCCCGAATATGGCAACGATGCTCAGCTTCATCGCGACCGATGCCTCGGTTGCGCAAGCTGTGCTGACGCGCTGGGTCCGCGAAGTCGCTGATCAGAGCTTTAATCGGGTAACCGTTGATGGTGATACCTCCACCAATGATTCGTTTATTCTGATTGCCAGCGGCCAGGGCGCGCTATCGGTCGCCGACGGCGAATCCGCCGCCGCTCGGGCAGTGCTTGCATTGATCGTTGCGGTCGCGCAGAAACTGGCGCAGGCGATTGCGCGCGACGGCGAAGGCGCAACCAAGTTCATCACCGTGTCGGTCAGCCAGGCGCGCAATGAAGCGGAAGCGGCCAAGGTCGCCTATGCGATTGCCCATTCACCCTTGGTCAAGACCGCATTTTTCGCCTCTGATCCGAACCTGGGTCGAATTCTGTGTGCGATCGGTTATGCCGGTATTGACGATCTCGACGTCGATCACATTGAACTGTTTCTCGACGACGTTCATGTGGCGAGCGCCGGTGGCCGACATCCGCAGTATCGCGAAGAGCAGGGCCAGGCGGTCATGAAGAAGGCCGAAATCACGGTTCGAGTGCTGCTCGCTCGCGGTCAATCGGAGGCGACGGTCTGGACCTGCGACTTTTCGCATGATTACGTCTCGATCAACGCTGACTATCGTTCCTGAGATTGTTCCTGAAATAGCTCCTGAAACAGCTTCTGAAATAGTTCCTGAAATTTCTCTGATGAATCCCCTGAATGATCTGAAGCGCATTGCCGACCGCGCGGAAAAGCTGATCGACCGCATCGAGGCACTGCTACCCTCGACGCGCCCGCCGGCCTGGGAACAGTCGACCGCCTATCGCTGGCGTCGTCGGCACACGGGGCTCGGCGTGCAGGGCTTTGTGCAGGCCGTGCGAACCGTTTCGAGTATTACTCTGGACGATTTGAAAAACGTCGACGATCAAAAACTGGCAATCGAGCGCAACACCCGGCAATTTGTGCAAAAGCTGCCAGCCAATAATGTGCTGCTGACCGGCTCCAGAGGTACTGGCAAGTCGTCGCTCATCAAGGCCTGCCTGAACGCGTATTCAGGCCAGGGCTTGCGCCTGATTGAAGTGGACAAGGACGATCTGGTTGATTTGCCCGACATCGTCGATCTGGTCGCGCAGCGCCCTGAACGTTTTATCGTATTCTGTGATGATCTCTCGTTCGATGACGGTGAACCCGGCTACAAGGCTCTGAAGGTGGCGCTCGATGGTTCAGTGGCCGCCCAGTCCGACAATGTGCTCATCTACGCGACGTCGAATCGCCGTCATTTGATGCCCGAGTACATGAAGGAAAATCTCGAATACAAACATCAGGCCGATGGCGAGATTCACCCCGGTGAGACCAGTGAAGAAAAAATCTCACTGTCTGAGCGCTTCGGCGTTTGGGTATCGTTCTATCCGTTTCGCCAGGACGATTACTTGAGCATTGCATCGCACTGGCTGGGTCACTTTGGCTGTGATTCGAAGACTATCGACGCGGCGCGCGGTGATGCCTTGCGCTTCGCGCTCGAGCGCGGTTCTCGGTCCGGTCGGGTCGCCTGGCAATTTGCCAAAGACTATGCCGGTACGCGCGCGCTGTCGACCCGAAAAAAGCCGGTCAAACGTCGCGCTTGAAAGACGAGCATGAAGGGCGCGCAGACGTGACTAAACCTGTGTCGCCGATCATCGCTTCAATGGCTGGCGCTTCGCCCGCAGGCGCCACACGGGCGACGCTCGAGGTCGCCGTCGGGGTCGTGTTTCGCGAGGACGGCGCGGTACTGTTTGGCCAACGCCTGCCCGGCAAACCCTATGCCGGATGGTGGGAATTTCCCGGTGGCAAACTCGAAGTCGGTGAGTCGGTCGAACAGGCGCTGGCGCGTGAACTGCACGAGGAGCTTGGCCTGACGGTGACCGAATCGGTGCCCTGGGTCGTGCGCGAGTTTGATTATCCGCATGCCTATGTTCGATTGCATTTTCAACGAGTCACCCGTTACGTCGGGGTGCCACAGTCTCGGGAAGGTCAGCAACTGAGTTGGCAGCAGGTTGGCGAACTCAGCGTGACGCCGATACTGCCGGCGGCATTACCGGTTATCGAGTGGCTGACCTTGCCCACGCAGATACATTGCATCGCGGCCGATGCGCTGGCGCAAAAGCCAAATTCGACGTCGCCCAATGCGATGCGGCTGCTTCGAAGTGATGACGAATTACCGGACAGCGGTGTTCTATTCGAGCAACACGCCCTCGACGGCCAGATCTGGTCGAGTCAGCGCCTGCAAGACAGCCGTGCGCTGAACGGATCGTTGATCCAGGCGGTGATCTGTTCGAAGCAAGCCGACATTGATCGGGCGGCGGAACTGAATTTTGATCTGGTGATCGCCGATCAGTCGCTGTCGGCGTCGGCTCGCAAGGCTCTGGCGCGGACAACCCGCTTGCCGCTGTTTGTCTTCGAATCGGATCTGGCGCTCGCGCGGGCGAGCGGCGCGCACGGAATCGCACGCATGCGCTAAAGGCGCGTCAGTTGATCAGCACTTCAGGACGGCTTGCGGTCCGAATCATCCTCAAGGACACTTTCAAGCGGATTGCCGGGCACGACATACTCGTCGGACGCCCAGGCACCGAGATCGATGGTCTTGCATTGCGGTGAACAAAACGGTCGCGACGGATTGCTCGTCGCGTAGACGGTTTTCTTGCCGCATCTCGGGCAATTCACCAGGGGCGGTTTGCGTTCGGCCACGATGAGACTTTGAATAGGGGAGGTTAGTGAGGTCTAAAAGTTACAGAGCGACAGTTCGAAATCAACGGTGCCATCAAATGGCTTGGGTCTCAAATCGCCGTCTTGCGAAGTGAACCGAATCCAAAGCAGGTATTTGTTGGCGCTGATCTCCGGAATCGCGCCTTGCGACGAATCCAGCCGAACCTGCGCCATCTGATAGGTTTTGCCACCCAGGGGTTGCTGAAAACTGCCGGCCTGGGCCTGCAGTTTCGAGCGGTGCGCGCTCTCTCGCAGTAGCTTCAGCACAATCGTCAAGCCACTCACCAGCGGCCGAAACGGCTCGGTCCATTTCGCCAGATCGCGTTGTCGCATCGAGGCTGGCCGGTTCTGCCAGGCGTGATAGGACGGCAGGTCAAACTCGCAGGCACCGCCGGCAATGATCGCGCGACTGCGAATGCTCATCAGCCATTCGTTATCGCGCAGGTGTTGCCCGGTCTTGCCGGTGATCGCATTCATGCGACTGACTGCTGTATCAACTTGCGCCAGCACCTGATCCAACGCTTCGGTGGATACGTCGGGGCTGCCTCGAAACGCGTTCAGGGTCAGCCGATGCCGCTCGAGCTCCTGGACGGTATCGGTTCGCAGATCGGCACGTGCCGTGACATCAAGCACGTCAAACAAGGTCATCAGCGCTGCGTGATGGTCGTTAGGCTGCTCCTTGCGCGAGAAATACTCAACCCGCTCGAACAGATCCTCGAGCCGCATCAGAGTGCGAACTCGCTCGTTGAATGGATACTCGTAAAGAATCAAAACGCACAGGTCCTGATGGGGATTCCTCGAAACTGCCCGGATTGTGAATGAAACGACGTTTCTTTACAAACCGGTCAGTGCCGGGCAGTGCCCGCCAACGTCAGGTATTGCTGATGCAGCGCCTGCACCTGCGCGGCGATCGCGCCGGCTTCTCCGCTGTTATCGACCACGTCGTCGGCCGCTGCCAGCCTTTGCGCGCGGCTGGCCTGCGCCTTCATGATCGCGAGCACCTGATCGTGCGGCAGTTGGCTGCGTGCCATGACGCGCGCGATCTGGACCTCTTCGGGACAGTCCACTACCAGTACGCGTTGAACGCGCTTTTTATGGCCGCCAGTTTCGACCAGCAGTGGTACTACCATCATGACGTAGGGGCTGCGTGCGGCGGCGACCTGGGCGTCGCTCTCGGCGCGAATCATGGGGTGCAAGATCGACTCCAGGCGTACCCTTGCACCCGGATCCTTGAATACCTTTTCGCGCATGACCGCGCGGTCCATACGGCCGTCGGCAGCCGCAATCTCGTGACCAAAGGCGTTGATCAGTGCAGGCATGGCCGGGCCGTTCGGCGCGGTCATTTGATGGGCGATCAGATCGGCGTCGACCAACGTCACCCCGAGCGCCGAAAACTGATCGGCCACCGTCGTTTTGCCACTGCCGATGCCACCGGTCAGGCCGACCAGGAAGGGCGGCTTCACGCCGACGGGCTTCATATGCGCAGCAACATCGTGTTGATCGGCTCGCGCAAGTACAACATCAGCAAACCGGCGCCGGCCAGGTAGGGGCCGAAGGGCATGGCAGTCTCGCGGCCGCGTTTGGCCAGCACGATCAGCGCAATACCGATGACGGCGCCAACGATCGACGAGAGCAGAATGATCGCTGGAATCGATTGCCAGCCAAACCAGGCGCCGAGTGCGCCGAGCAGCTTGAAGTCGCCGTAGCCCATTCCTTCCTTGCCGGTCACGAGCTTGAATACCCAATACACCGACCATAGCAGCAGATAGCCGAACATGGCGCCGATCACAGCGTCGCGCAGGGGTGTGAACAGGCCGAACAGATTGACCGCCAATCCAAGCCACAGCAGCGGCAAGGTCATCGAGTCCGGCAGCAGTTGCGTGTCAACGTCAATCATCGCGAGCGTCAGCAGAATCATGCTGAAGACGACGGCCGCGAGGCCAACCGCATTAAAACCGAGATAGCCGACCGCTGCTGCGCTCAGCAAGGCGGTGCTCGCCTCGATGATCGGATAGCGCGCCGAGATAGGCGCGCTACACGACGAACACTTGCCGCGCAGGATCAACCACGAAAGAATCGGAATATTTTCCCAGGCGCGAATCGCATGACCGCAATGCGGACAACTCGAGCGCGGCGTCACCAGGTTGAACGCTGTCGGCGTCGTCACGGCTTCGCCGCGCAACTCGGCTGCCTCAGCCGCCCAGGCCTGTTCCATCATCTTCGGCAGGCGATAAATGACGACGTTCAGAAAGCTGCCGATCAACAGACCGAACAGGGCGGTGAACGCCATCGCCATGGCGGGCGTCTGCCCGAGTGCTTCAAACATGGCAATCATTAAATCATCAAGCGCAAAGGTGTTGGTTGCGAATGCGCCTCAGACGACCTGGCCGAGCTTGAAAATCGGCAAGTACATGGCGACTACCAGGCCGCCAATCAGCACGCCCAGAAACACCATGATGAGTGGCTCCATCAAGCTCGACAAACTGGCGACTGCCTCGTCAACCTCGCGCTCGTAAATGTCGGCGGCCTTGCCCAACATGCCATCAAGCGATCCCGACTCCTCGCCGATCAGCGCCATCTGGATGACCATGTTTGGAAACAGATTGACGTTTTGCATCGAGACAGTCAGGCTGGTGCCGGTAGACACTTCCTGCTGGATCTTCTTGGTCGCCATCAAGTAGACATAGTTGCCGCAAGCGCCACCGACCGAATCAAGCGCCTCGACCAGCGGCACGCCGGCCGCGAACATGGTGCCCAGGGTACGCAGCCAGCGCGCTACGGTGGCTTTCTCCAGCACCGAACCAAAGATCGGCACCTTGAGCATGAGCTTGTCCATGAACATCTGTACTTTGGGCGAGCGTCGCCAGGCCTGCAACAGGAAGTAAATGGTGCCGCCGATAATGCCGAAAATCAGATACCAATATTTGGTGAAGTAATCGGACATCGCGATCACGATCAAGGTCGGTGCGGGCAGATCGGCACCAAAGCTCGAGAACACATCCTTGAACGCGGGAATCACGAACAACATGATGACGGTCACCACAATACCGGCGACGGCCAACACAGCCGCCGGATAGAACAGGGCCGATTTGATCTGGCCCTTGATGGCCATGATCTTTTCCTTGTAAGTGGCGAGTCGATCGAGCAGGTCATCCAGAATACCCGCCTGCTCGCCGGCGCCGACCAGATTGCAGAACAACGAGTCGAAGTAAAGCGGGTATTTGCGAAACGAAGCGGACAGTGACGAGCCGGTTTCGACGTCCTGTTTGATATCGGTAAAAAGCTTGGCTACGGCATTGTTCGAAGTGCCTTTGGCGACGATGTCAAAGGCCTGCAGCAGCGGTACGCCCGCGCGCATCATCGTCGATAACTGCCGGGTGAACAGGGTAATGTCTTTCTCGGTGATTTTGCCGCCGCGTTTGATCCGGCGCTTCTTGACGCTTTTGACCGTGATACCTTGCCGGCGCAGGGTTGAGCTGACCACATGTTCGCCGCCCGCGCGCATTTCACCGCGCACGGTTTTCCCCGCGCGGTCCTTGCCTTCCCAGGTGAAGGTTGATTCCTTGACCGGGGGTCGTATGCTTGCGGCTTTGGTGGCCATCGGCTCAGTTCCTTGCTTGATTTATGGTCGGTACTAGCCGGACATCAGTCATTGGTGCAACCGAGCACTTCGGCGATGGTGGTGTGACCTTGCTTGACCTTGATCAGTCCGGAACGGCGCAGATCATTGATATTTTCACGCTTCGATTGTTCGGCGATTTGCATGGCGTTGCCGTTGGCCAAAATAATGCGCTGCATTTCTTCCGAGATCGGCATGACCTGATAGATACCCACCCGCCCCTTATAGCCAGCACCGCCACAACGATCGCATCCGACCGGGCGAAATGGCATCCAGGTACCGTCGAGGTCTTCATCGCGATAACCGGCGGTACGCAGCGCGTCTTCATCGAGATCGGCCGGTTGCTTGCAGGTACACAGTCGCCGGGCCAGGCGCTGAGCCGTGATCATGATGACCGACGATGCAATATTGAACGGTGCGACGCCCATGTTCATAAGGCGGGTCAACGTAGTCGGTGCGTCGTTGGTGTGCAAGGTCGACATGACCATGTGGCCGGTTTGTGCAGCTTTGATGGCAATGTCCGCTGTATCGAGATCGCGAATCTCACCGACCATGATGACATCCGGGTCCTGGCGCAGAAACGATTTCAGCGCGACTGCAAAAGTCAGCCCCGCCTTGTCATTGACATTGACCTGATTGATACCCGGCAAGTTGATCTCGGCCGGATCCTCGGCGGTCGCAATATTTACGCCGGGTTGGTTCAAAATGTTCAGGCAGGTGTAGAGCGAAACGGTCTTGCCCGAGCCGGTCGGGCCGGTGACCAGCACCATACCGTACGGGCGCTTGACGGCGTCGAGTAGTTTGACTTTCTGATCGGGATCGTAGCCCAGCGCTTCAATGCCCAACTTGGCCGACGAGGGGTCGAGAATACGCATCACGATCTTCTCACCGAACAGCGTCGGCAAGGTCGAGACCCGGAAGTCAATCGCCCGGTTGCCAGACATCACCAATTTCATCCGGCCGTCTTGCGGCACGCGTTTCTCGGAAATATCGAGCCGCGAAATGACCTTGATTCGCGACGATAGCTTGTCCTTGATGGCCAGCGGCGGTTGCGTGATCTCGCGCAGTTCGCCGTCGATTCGAAACCGAATCCGATAGAACTTTTCGTACGGTTCAAAATGAATATCGGAGGCACCGCTCTGGATGCCATCGAGCAGAATCTTTTGCAGGAACTTGACGACCGGCGCATCGTCGACCTCGGCCGCGTCGGCAACCTGGGCGGCCTGATCGTCGTTGGTGACCTCGAGATCCAGTGAATCATCGATCATCGACGAGAGCTGGTCGTTGGCGGTCTTGATGAACTTCTCGAGCACCTTCATGAGCTTGTCGTGCTCGACGATAATCGGGTCGACGACCGCTTCGGCCTGGAACTTGATCCGGTCGATGGATTGAAGATCGGTCGGATCGGACATGGCAACCGACAATCGATTGCCGCGCCGGCCCAACGGCAACACGCGGGTTTCGCCGGCCAGTTTTTTGTCGATCAAATCGGCAGGAAGGCCGGCAATATCAACTGCATCGAGATCGAGCAACGGATGGCCGAAGGTGTCGGCCGCGAATTTCGCGAGTTGTGCGGACTTGATTGGGCCGCCGGCGATCAGTTGATCAATAAAGCTGGTATTGGCATCGTCGGCCTTCTTTTGAAGCGCCGCCGCTTCGTCGACCCGCAACAGTCGATGTTGCACCAAGGCGCGGCCGAGGCCGGCAAGCGTGACCTGGGTTTCGCTGGTGGTTGACGAAGGAGTGGCGACGGCCATACGGTTGTCCGGTAGTCCCTGTTATGAGTGCTCACTATGATCGCCTACTCGTGCCGGACTCGGCAGACCGGGGATGCGAACGGAGGATGAGCGCGGACTATCGGCGGATGAACGGCCACTGCGTCGGCAGAATGCGACAGGCCGGGTCTGGGGACACGGATCAAGTGATCGAGCCATTAGCCCTTGCTTAACCGGTCTCCTGCTCGTCTTCGGCGACTTCGGCCGGTGCTACCGCCAGCCGTTGCAGTCGCACGCTGCGAATCACTCGGCCCTGGGTGTTGATCACCTCGGCGACAATAGGGCCAAACCGAAGGCTGACCCCGCCTTCGGGCAGGTCCTGCAATGCTTCGATGATCAAGCCATTCAGGGTTTTTGGTCCGTCGAGCGGGAATCCGGTCTGGAATTGCCGGTTCAAATCCCGCAGTTGCGAGCTGCCCTCGACGATGGCCTCGCCCTTAGCGCTCCAGGCGTCATCGCCTTCGCCGCCGGGCGCTGAGCTCGTGAATTCGCCGATGATCTCCTCGATGATGTCCTCCAGGGTGACCAGCCCGAGCAGTTCGCCATATTCATCGACGACCAGCCCGAGGCGTTGTTTGGTCTCCTGAAAAAACTGCAATTGCATGAACACCGGCGTGCCGCTCGGTATGAAATAGGGTTCGGTCGTCAACTCGCGCATGTCTTGCGGGCTGAACTGTTCCTGCTGGATCAGCGACAGTGCTCTACGAATATGCAAGAGGCCAATCACCTGATTGATTTCGCCCTCGAACACCGGCAACTTGTTGTGATAACAGGTCAACAGTTGCTGGCGGATGTCTTGTTCTGAGGTGGCAATATTCAGCGCCTCGATACGGTTGCGCGGCGTCATGACGTCATCAACCGTGATGTGTTCGAGATCGAACAGATTCAACAGGATGGCGCGGTGTTTGCCCGGCATGAACTGGCCGGACTCGAGAACGATCGAGCGCAGTTCCTCGTTCGAAAGTCGCGTTTGGCTGGCACCATCAGGCGATACGCCCAACAGTCGCAGAATTCGGCCCGAGACGAGATTGATGGCCCAGACTACCGGCGAGGCCAGCTTCATGACCCATCGCAAGACGATCGCCGAGGGTAGGGCGATGCGCTCCGGGTAGGTCGCGCCAATAACCTTCGGGATGATCTCGCAGAAGATGATGATCAGCAGCGCGACGATCGTGGTGGCGATCACGATGACCGAGTCATCGTTGCCGAATTGCCGGATGGCCAACGTCGTCACCAGCGCGGTGACAATGGTGTTGACCAGATTGTTGCCAAGCAAAATGGTGCTTAGCAGTTTTTCGGTCTGCTTGAGTAATTTAGCGGCCAGGGCGGCGCCATTCTTGCCCTGACTCACCAGATGGCTGAGCCGAAAGCGGTTCAGCGCCATCATGCTGGTCTCGGCGATCGAGAAAAACGCCGACAGCAGCAGCAGGATGATCAGTGCGGCCAGCGGCGCCCAAAACGGAAGGTCATGCAAATCGAAAGTTCCTGGCCGGTGAACTCGGCAGCGGGTCGCCGAACTGGTGTTAAATCACGAAGCGGGTGCCTGTGCTGATGCCGGCATTGATACCCGTACTGACGTTCCTCTTGGCGGTAAAGCTACCTGACTGTTCTCGTCAAGGCAAATCGTTCGTATCAATGGAGCTGCAAACGTGAGCGAATATCATGAGTTGGAAATCAGCAACGGCATTGCCCGACTTTGCATCGTCAACGCCGGCGTCCTGAACATCGTTTCATCGCCGGTCATTATCGAGTTGACCAACGCGATCAACAGCCTGCGCGAGCGCAAGGATGTCCGCGTACTGGTGCTGCGCGGTTCTGGTGATCGAGCGTTTATCGGTGGCGCAGATATCACCGAAATGGCCGGGCTCGACGGTCACACTGCGCAGACATTCATTACGCGCCTGGCCGGCTTGTGTGATTGCCTGCGTCGTTTCCCGACGCCGGTGATCGCCCGGATTTCAGGCTGGTGTCTAGGTGGTGGGCTTGAGGTTGCCATGGCCTGTGATTTGCGGGTCGCCGCCTTTGATGCTCAATTTGGCATGCCTGAGGTCAAGGTCGGAATTCCTTCGGTTATTCATGCGGCGTTGATGCCACGTTTGATCGGGGTTTCGCGGGCCAACTGGCTTTTGCTGACCGGGCAGAACATTGATGCGCGACGGGCGGAGGCTTGGGGGCTGGTACAGAGCGTTTGTGAGCTGGCCGAACTGGATCCCAGGATCGATGAATTGGCTCATACGATTGCCGGTTTTGGTCCGTCGGCTATCCAGCAGCAAAAGGCCCTGTTGCGTGCCTGGGAGGATGTTTCGATAGATTCGGCGGTCGCGGCTACCGTACCGGAGTTCGGGCGGGCGTTCGCCACCGGCGAACCGCAACACTTCATGGGCGAGTTTTTACGGGCAAAGTCGCAAAAGAAAAAATCATAAGACCCTGTTGAAGAACTTGATGTATCCTTATCTTGGAATCCGCGATTGTTGCGCCTGACATCCCGTAAAGCGTTTTACGGCGTGGCGCATGCGATCTCGAAGTGTTCCGATTGGAGACCCGAAAATGTTGACTAGACCGCAAATAATTATTGCGGCTGTGTTGGCCACTGGCGCGCTCCTTCTGGCGAGTCAAGTCCGACCCGGTCGCAGTGTTTCCCAGCCGCCAACGGCAGACCTGTCGACGCCTGAGCGCGCCTTGAAGTCCTATTGGACCCTGCGTGAGTGGGTTCGGCGAACCCAAGGCGCCGAATCTGCCTCGCCGAGCACGCCGGTCACCATGGCAGAGGTCATGAGCGCTGTGACGTCGCCGAGCATGCGCGACAGCTATCTGACGCGCCCGGGTGTCAGCGACCCACTTGGGTGGTCGTTGGATAAAATTGAGCAGACTAACGATACGCAAGCGATTGCGACGGCGCGTGTTCGTAATCTTGCCCGTAATCCAGCGGTCGTGACGCCGACGCCGATCGAGCTTTTCGAGCCTAGTCAGGACAATCAGATTCAGTATGTGTTGAATCGGGAAGGTGCTGCCTGGCGGGTTACGGAAGTCTGGCGGGTTGATGCCGGGGGCAAACGTACCCGCATCCGTTAGTAGCATCCATAAGTAGCGTCCGTTATTAGCGTCCCTGCGCTTCGACAACCTCCTCTATTCCACCTGCTAGCTGTGCTGGTCTGAAAGCACTATCATGTGGGCATGCTTCGGCGCGTAAAGCCTTGGCGGATCAAATAATCTGTAACAGGGGGAGGCAATATGGCGGTGGATCCGAGCACGTTGGCGTTGCAACGAATTTACAAGTGGGAAAAGACAATTCCCAATGAAATCTACTTGACGCAGCCGATCGGCAATGGTGTCGTCAAAGATTACACCTGGGCACAGACGATGAACGAAGTGCGGCGCATGGCGACACACTTGCAATCGTTCGGCTGGCCAGCGGGTACCCGGATCGCCTTGCTCTCCAAGAATACCGCGCACTGGATCATGACCGATTTTGCGATCTGGATGGCGGGTTTTGTATCGGTGCCGCTTTACCCGACGCTGGCGCCGGATACGATTCGCCGAATCCTGGATCACAGTGAAGCCAAGCTGCTGTTCGTCGGCAAACTCGATGGTTGGGACAGCATGAAATCCGGCATTCCGGCTGAACTGCCCTGCATCGCGCATCCGCTGGCACCGGCCAACAATTATCCGAAGTGGGATGACATCGTAGCCAAGTCTGCGCCCATGAAGGACAGTCCGCTGCGCGCCGCCGATGATATGAACACCATCATTTATACCTCGGGCACGACCGGCATGCCGAAGGGCGTGATGCATAGTTTCGGCACGTTCGCGTCGGCGCTGAACGCTGGCATGACCCGCGCCGCTATCGTTGACGGCGCCCGCATGCTGTCCTATCTGCCGTTGGCGCATGTCGCCGAACGCATTCTGGTCGAGCACGGCTCGCTGGCGGTTCGGATGCACCTGTTCTTTGCCGACTCGCTCGACACCTTCACGACCGATTTGCAGCGCGCGCGGCCAACGTTCTTCTTTTCGGTACCGCGTTTATGGGTCAAGTTTCAGCAAGGCGTAAACGCCAAGATGCCGGCCGAAAAACTGGATCGGCTGCTGAAGATTCCGATTCTGCGTGGCATCGTCAAAAAGAAAATTCTGACCGGCCTGGGCCTTGATCAATGTGTGCAGGCCTCGGGCGGTGCCTCACCGATGCCGCTGCAGTTGATGCGGTTTTGGGAGAAGCTTGGACTGCCGATCACCGAAGGTTACGGCATGACGGAGAATTGCGCGGTGTCGCACTCGACCGAAGTCGGCAAGCCTCGGCCGGGCACGGTCGGGCCGGCATTTACCGGTGTGCAATGCCGGATTGCGCCGGACACCGGTGAAATTCAGGTTCTGAGTGGCGGCCAGATGCTCGGCTACTACAAAGAGCCTGAACTGACTCGCCAGGCCTTGACCGAAGATGGTTGGCTGCGGACCGGCGACAAGGGCACGATCGATGCCGAAGGTAATCTGAAAATCACTGGCCGCGTCAAGGATCTATTCAAGACCTCGAAGGGTAAGTATGTGGCGCCAGCCCCGATCGAGGACCGACTGGTCACGCACCCGGCGATCGAGGCGTGCCTGGTCACCGGTGCCAATTTGCCGCAGCCCCTGGGCATTGCGATGATCTCGCTCGAGGCCGCCAAGGCTGCCAAGGCCGATAACCGCGCTGCATTGACGGCCTCGCTGGCTGCGCATTTGAAATCGATCAATGACAAACTGGATCCGCATGAACAACTGGACTGCCTGGTAGCGACTGAAACGCCCTGGACGGTCGAGAACGATCTGGTCACGCCGACCTTGAAGGTCAAGCGAAATCGGGTGGACGATACCTTTGGGAAAAACTACGAGAAGTGGACCGGCATGCGCAAGCCGATCATCTGGTCCTGAGGTAGCCGGTCTCTGGTCGCTGGCCATCGGCTAAACGATGCTTCGCTCGATTAGCGGCTGATTTCGAATCACGCGATCGAGGGCCAGCGGACTCAGATCAAGCGTTTTGAATCGGCCGTGAACAATCAGTTCGCTGATACCGCGACCGACTGCGGGGGATTGCTGTAAACCGTGTCCCGAGAAACCATTGGCAAAGATCAGGTTTTCGACCGCCGGATGCAAGCCGATCAAGCCATTCGCATCAAACAGATTCATTTCGTAGTATCCGGCCCAGGCGCGGGTCTGCCTCAGCGCTTGAAAGCCCGCAACACGCGCGGCCAGTGCTGGCCAGATCCGTTCGTTGAAAAGGCAATATTCCGGCTCAAGTGGCGGCTCGTCCGGATCGTCTTGTGCGTCGGGCGAAATACCGCAAATGAACTGCCGCCCCTCGGGTCGAAAATAGGCGCCGCCCGGATCGATCACCAATGGGCAATCCGGCAGGGTGGCCGGTGTGTCAAACACAAATACGGTTCGACGTCGCGCCCGCACGGGCAAATCGATCTGTGCCCAGGAAGCAACTGGCGCAGCCCAGGGCCCGGCCGCGTTGATGAACAGATCGCCCTCACAATCACGGGCGTCGCGCAGTTGTACGGCTTTGACCTTGCTGCCAGCCATGACCAATCCCACCGCCTCAGCTTGCCGGTAATGCGCACCCAGGGCGCGAGCCTTGTTGCGAAAGGCTTGCAGGAGGCTGTAGCCGTCGAACCAGCCCTCGCCGCGCACACCGTAGGCACCGAGCGCCAGATCGCCAACTTCCAGCCACGGAAATCGGCCTCGAAGCGAGTCACGGCTCATCAGTTCAATGGCAGCGCCCTGAGCGACCTGAAGCGCATGGTTTTCGCGCAATTGCGCAGCTCCTGCTTCGCTGGCCAGAAACAGATAACCCTGCTCGCGCAAGGCGATGTCGGGCGTCGCTGCCCGGTCGATTTGCAGGTGTCGCCCGACGTCGCGCAAAAACTCTATACCGAACAGTCCAATCTGAATATTGATGAGGCTTGAAAATTGCTGGCGGATCGAGCTGGCCGACAGCGCCGAGGAGGCGCGTGCATAGCTGGGGTCTCGTTCGATCACCTGGACTGATCCGCGAAACTGTGGGTCAGCCAAAGTGAAATAGGCAATCGCAGAACCGATTGCGCCGCCGCCTATGATGACTACGCGCATGAGTTTTCCGGGTACACAAATGAACACTACCTTACCGTATTTTTCGGCTGAACAGATACACCGGACGCTCGATTATCCGGGCTTGATCGACGCGCTGCGCGAGCTGTTTGCGAGCGATGCACAGGCGCCGCTGCGCCATGTTCACTCGGTGGCTTCGAGCAGTGGCGCCAAGTTATTGCTGATGCCCGCCTGGCGCGAAGGTGCGGCGATTGCCGTCAAGATTGTCACTGTTTTTCCGAACAATCGAGCGCTCGGTGTCGCGACAGTGGCCGCGACTGTACTGTTGATGGACGGTGCCACCGGGCATCCGATTGCGTTGTTCGATGGTGAGGCCCTGACCTTGCGCCGCACGGCAGCGGCATCGGCGTTAGCCTCGTCCTATTTGTCGCGTGCCGATTCCAGCACCCTGGTGGTGGTCGGTGCCGGTCATTTGGCACCGTTCCTGGCGCATGCTCATTGTGCGGTCAGACCGATCGATCGGGTGCTGGTCTGGGCACGCAGACCTGAGGCCGCTGTGGAGCTGGCGGCACGTCTGGTCCGCGAAGGATTGCCGGCGATTGCGTGCGAGGATTTGACCGGTGCGTTGGCGCAGGCTGATATTGTTACTTGCGCAACGACGTCGAGCGCGCCGATTGTGCAGGCCAGGTTCGTGAAGGCCGGCGCTCATGTTGATCTGGTCGGTGGCTTCACGGCCGACATGCGCGAGGTCGATGACGCTCTTGTTCAGGATTCGCGAATTTTCGTTGATACGTTTGCCGGCGCACTGACGGAGGCTGGGGATCTGGTGCAACCGTTGGCGGCGGGTCTGATTTCACGGCAACATATTTTGGCTGAGTTGGCTGATCTGGCCAGCGGGCGTCATCCTGGGCGGCGTGATTTGCAGGAACGGACTTTGTTTAAGTCGGTGGGGACTGCTTTGGAGGATTTGGCGGCGGCTTCTTATGTGATGATGGTGGCCGGGTGAGAGGATTCGGTCACCTCACATGACCGTCTGCGACGGTGAGGATTCGGTCACCTCGCTCGCATTCGGCTTTGCCTCATGTCTTCGCTCGTCGACCCCGGCCGGGCTGGTAAGCCCGGCCATTCGAATCCTCACGCGAAGCCCGTCTGGGCTTCGCTTCACCCCGACCAAAATAAAATAGCCGCTCGCGCGGCTTTTTTATTTTGGTCGGGGTGAGAGGATTCGAACCTCCGGCCTCTACGTCCCGAACGTAGCGCTCTACCAGGCTAAGCTACACCCCGAGGGACTCAGTGAAAGTCAGCGGTCGCGCTGCACCGAATAGGACGCGAAGTATAGCAGGGCATCCCGATACGGGGAAGGTGAGATGTTTTCGACCGCGCGCTTGGCCGCTTGTGCCTCTTCTTCGGCGCGTTGTCGTGTGTAATCGAGTGCGCCAGTGCGCAAGATCGCGCGCATGACTTGCTCGCCTTGTTCGGTATGGCCCTGCGTGATGGCGGTGCGCACGAGTTCGCGTTCGCTGGCATTACCGTGCTCGATGACGTAGATGAGCGGTAGCGTTGCTTTACCTTCACGCAGATCGTCGCCGACGTTTTTGCCGATGTTTTCAGTGTTGCCTGAATAATCAAGCATGTCGTCGATCAACTGGAATGCGGTGCCAAGGCGACGGCCGTATTCGGCGCAGGCAGCCTCGGTGCTGGCCTGAGCGTTGCACAGGATCGCACCGAGTTGCGCGGATGCTTCGAACAACTTCGCCGTTTTGTATTGAATGACCTGCAAATAGCGCGCTTCGTCGACATCCGGATCATTGCAGTTCAACAGTTGCAGTACTTCGCCTTCGGCAATGGTATTGGTGGCGTCGGCCAACACCTTCATGACGCGCATGTCGTTGGCCTCGACCATCATCTGAAATGCGCGCGAATAGAGAAAGTCGCCGACCAACACGGAGGCGGCGTTACCGAACCGGGCGTTGGCCGTGTGTCGGCCACGTCGCAACTCGGATTCGTCGACGACGTCATCATGCAGCAGGGTTGCGGTGTGAATGAATTCGACCACCGCCGCCAGCAGAAAATGATGATGATCGCCGCGATAGCCGAGCGCGCGGGCGATCAGCAGCAACAAAACCGGCCGCATGCGTTTGCCGCCGGCCCCAACGATGTACTCTGCAACCTGGTCGATCAACGCTACCTCGGACGACAGGCGTTCGCGGATGACGAGATCGACCTCAGCCAGATCGGAGGTCAGAACGGGGAAGAGCTCGGCGGGCTTCATTTGGATAGTTATTATAAGTCCGGCCCCGTTTCGATTCTGGTCGGGCGTTCTGCAATAAGGTGATTTGTATCAAAGACCTCGGGTACCATTCGAGAATCGATTTGCCGGAGTTTGACGTTTCTCATGGCCGACCCCAGTTCTACCGCCCAGCCGCCGGGTGCCTTGCAGCGTTTTCGAGTGCTTGACCTGAGTCAGGTGCGGGCGGGACCGACGTGCGTCAAGCAGTTGGCCGATTTTGGCGCCGATGTCATCAAGATTGAACCGTCGGCCGGTAGCGGTCGAAAAGACGTCATGACCGGCTCTCGTCTGGGTGCCGACATGCAGAATCTGCATAGAAACAAGCGTTCCCTGACCCTCGATCTGAAGCAGGCGGCCGGCAAAGAGGTGTTCGAGCGGCTGCTCAAGACGGCCGACGTCGTCGTTGAAAACTATCGCCCCGACGTGAAATTCCGGCTCGGCATCGACTATGAAAGTCTGGCGGCTTTCAATCCGCGCATTATTCTCGCCAGTATTTCGGGCTTCGGGCAAGATGGCCCGTACCGGGAGCGGCCAGGATTCGATCAAATCGCCCAGGGCATGAGTGGGCTGATGTCGGTGACCGGCGCGCCCGGCGGCGGGCCGATGCGCGTCGGTGCTGCCGTTGCGGATATGGCGGGTGGCTTGTTCGCCGCCCTGGGAATTCTGACCGCCCTGCTGGAACGCGAAGCCAGCGGTAAAGGCCAATGGGTGCAATCCTCGCTGTTGCATGCCGGTATTGCCTTGATGGACTTTCAGGCGGCCCGGTTTCTGGTCCAGGGCGAAATCGCCGGTCAGGCCGGTAATGACCATCCGACCAGCATGCCGACCTCGGCGTATGCGACCCGCGATGGCTACATCAATGTTGCGGCCGCTGGTAATGTCATGTGGGACAGTCTGTGCAAGGTCTTGGGCCGCGAAGATCTGGCGCTTCGCCCCGAGTTCAAAACCGAATTGGATCGGCCCAAGAACCGCACCGAGCTGAACCGCGAGCTGGCCGGTGAGTTTCGCAAGCGCGATAGCGCCGACTGGATCGACTTGCTGAACCAGGCGGGTGTGCCGTGTGGACCGATTTATTCCACTGATGAGGTCTTTGCGGATCCGCAAGTGCAACACCTGCAGATTGCCGAGTCCGTCGCACACCCCAAGCTGGGCCAGATATCGCTGATTGCCCAAGCGGCGCGCCTGTCGCGCACGCCGGGCAAAATCCGCTTTCCGCTGCCGGATGCGGGCGCGCACAATGAAGAAATACTGCAGTCAATCGGTTATTCGGTCGATGAAGTCAGCGCTTTGCGCGCGGCCGGCGTCATATAAGGGGAGGTGTAGTGCCTGAAGTCATCATCAAGCGCGACGGGCCGATCGGCCACGTGATTTTCTCGAATCCGGCGAAGTTCAACGCCATGTCCATCGATATGTGGGAAGCGCTGCCAAAGGCCATTACCGAGTTGGACGCAGACTCTGCCATTCGAGTCATCGTGTTGCAAGGCGACGGAGAAAAGGCCTTCGTGGCCGGTGCCGATATCTCCCAGTTCGAGTCAAACCGCAGCGAAGGCGAAGCACAACTGCGATACAACCGCGCGGTTGAGGCCGCCTATCTGGCGCCACCTGGCGCGGCCAAGCCGGTCATTGCGAAGATTCGCGGTGTCTGCATGGGCGGTGGTCTGGGCCTGGCAGCAGCCTGTGACTATCGGATCTGCAGCAGCGACTCGCGCTTCAGAATGCCGGCAGGCCGCCTGGGCCTGGGTTACGGGCAGCCGGGCGTGCGACGATTCACCCAGATCATTGGCGTACAGAACACCTACGATCTATTTTTCACGGCGCGCATCCTTGGCGCGGCTGACGCTCTGCGCATAGGCTTCGTGGCCCAAGTGGCCGAACCTGCCGAACTGGACGCAGCCACCGCGCAATGGACCAACCTGGTCGCCGAAAATGCGCCGCTGACCTTACGCGCCCTGAAATTGACGCTGAACGATCTGCTGCGTGATGCCGCTGATCGCGACCCGGCGGCGGTCAAGTCGGCGCTCGCGGCCTGTTTCGCGAGCGAAGACTACAAAGAGGGCGCGCGCGCGTTCATGGAAAAAAGAAAACCGGACTTCAGGGGGCGATAGTCGTTCATGGTTGCCAAGGAAATTTCGCGCCGGCAAACCCTTCAATGGGCTGCCGCGTCGCCCGCACTGTTGTTCGCCGATCGATTACTCGCACAGGCCCGGTCGTGGCCTGAAAAGCCGATTCGTCTGGTGCTGGGCTACCCAACTGGCGGTGCTGCCGACGCTACCGCCAGACCACTGCAGCCGAAGCTTGAGGCGGCGTTAGGTCAGTCGCTGATCATCGATTATCGGCCGGGCGCTGGGGCCACCATAGCGGTTGACTTCACGGCCAAAGCACCGGCCGATGGTTACACGCTGCATCTGGTGGATTCAGGGCCGCTGACGATACTGCCCAATGGCAAGAAGTTGAATTTTGATCCACTGACGAGCCTGACGCCGATCGGTTTGGTCAATGGCGGTGGCGCGGTCATCATCGTCAATCCTGCCGTACCCGTGAACAATGTCGCCGAGTTGGTCGCGCTCGCCAAAGCGACGCCCGGAGGACTCACTTATGGCACCTCCGGCGTGGGCGGGGGCGCCCATCTGGCGGCCGAATTGCTCCAATCGGTCACCAAGGCGTCGTTCAGCCACGTGCCGTACAAGGGCGGGGCGCCGGCGCTGGTCGATCTCATCGGCGGTCAGATTCCAGTGCTGTTTTCGTCGCTGGGCTCGGCCATGCAGTACATTCAATCAGGCCGGGTCAAGCCGATTGCCGTGACCTCGCTGACCCGTTCCGGTGCGATTCCGAACGTTCCAACCGTCGCCGAGCAGGGCTTTGCCGGTTACGAAGCTACGGTCTGGTTTGGTCTGGTCGGTCCGGCCGGCTTGCCGCCGGAAATTGTCAGCAAGCTGAACCGTGCACTGAATGCCGCACTTGCAGATCCTGGCGTCGCCGACGCCATGCGCAAGCTTGGCTATGAACCGATCACCTCGACGCCGCAGGAATTTGCCGATCGTATTCGAGTCGATCTGGCCAAATGGGCCAGGGTCATCAAGGATGCGAAGATTCAGCTCGAGTAGTTGGTTTTAGTTCGCGCTCGGTTTCTCGAAACTGTAACGCAGCCCGACCCAGAGCATTCGCGGCGCACCCGGCGCGAAAAATGTCGAATGCTGCAACGGGAACTCGCCATTGACGGCGGCGAACGGGCGTGCCTGAAAACTGCCGCCGCCATTGAACGCTGACGGCCCGAGCAGCGCGGCAGTCGAATACTTGCGATCAAACAGATTGTTGATCTGTCCAAAGACTTGCAGTTGTTTCTCGACCTGATAACGCGCGCTCAGATTGAACACCGCATAACCCGGTGATTTACCCGGTCCCAGGTAATAGGTGCCGTCCGGTTGATGCTGATTGTTTTCATTGCCGCGCGCAAACGAGCTTGAAACCGCCAGCAGGTTAAGTCCCATCGAGAATGCCGGCGTTATCCGGTAGTCGGCATAGGCCTTGAACAATTGTTGCGGGATCAACGGAATCCGGTCGCCGGGTTTTATGCCCGTGGTGCCGTCGAGCCCTGGGCCATTGCTCTGGTTGTTGCTGTTCGATGAGCCCTGCACCGTCTCCGATGATTGATAGGTCGCATCCAGGATCGTGTGGTTTGCGCCGAACGACAGTGCGCCCGCCCGCCCGTTCAGACCCAGCTCTATTCCCTGGCGACGGGTTTTGCCAAAGTTCTTGAAGTAGCCAAAACCGGTCTGGTCATCGGCGACGAACAGGATATCGTCGCTGCTGTCGGCGCGAAAAACAGCCACGGTCCAATTCAATTGTTCACTGACTGTGCCGCGTACGCCGGCCTCCAATGTACGGGCGATCACCTGCCTCAAGGGCGGGTCGCCGGCCATGGAATTTGGTAACTTGCAGGGACGATCCGGATTGGCGCATCCGAGTTCGATCGAGGTCGGCGCCCTGCTGCCCTGATTCAAGCCGACATAAGTATTCAAGTTGCGCGACGGCACCCAGGTCATGCCGATGGCCGGATTGAACTTGCTGAATTGATGATCACCGTCGAGCGAGTTCGGACCGCCGCCCGGATTGATCTGGTCCCGGTTGACCACACTGGTTCGATTAAAGCGACCCGATAAGGTCAGGTGAAAGTTGTTCGGTAAGGATAAGGTGTCGGTGGCGTAGATGCTGTATGTGCGCACCTGTCCGGTCAGACTCACCCGTGTGTCGAACGGCGCGCCATTGACGTCACCACCGTTGACACCGTCGCTAAACGCGCCGACGCCGCGCACACTGCGATCCGGATTCAGGTAACCGAGTTCGCTGAGCTGATCAAAGCGAATCCTGCTCTCGTCGAGCCCGGCGCCAACCGTGAACTGATTCTTGCGGCCGGCCAATGCTGCATAGGACGTTATCTGGCCGGACAGCCCGTAGTTGGTTTGCTTGGAGTTGGAACGGGTGATCAGTCCGTTGCATTTTTCGGCCGGCTCATCGTTTTGCAAGGCCTGCGCGATACAGCGCCAAAACGGAAAGGGCGTGTTGCCGGCGTTAGCTTCGGCGGCGGGAAAGCCGGTGTAACCGGCGGCGCTCAACGCGGCTCGATCAGCCGCCGACGGTTGATAAACCGACTGATTCAACGAACCTTGGTTGACGTCACCGTTCAAGGTGGTGGTCTTCAGTTCTCGATAATAGACATTGCCCGAGAACACCAGATCGTCCCGCAAGCTGTGTTGCATAGCAAGATTCATCAACCAGGATTTATTCGCGGTAATGTCGGGCTTGGTATAAACGCTGGAATAATTCGCGCCCAGTAGCCGCTGTTCTTGCAGACCACTGCCGAGTAACTGATTGTTCGAATACGCAGCGCTGAACTTTAGATCGGTCTTGGCGTCGCGCCAGCCCAGCTTGCCGAACAGTTGACGGACATCGGACGGTGACTCCTCGCGCCAGCCGCGCTCCTTGAACAAACTGGCGGTGCCGTACCAACTCAAACCCTGTTCGTTGAAGCCGCCATGCTCGAGCTCAAGGGCGCGTCGGCCGTAGCTGCCGACATAGGTTTGCAAAACGCTGCCCGGATGGCTGCGGCCATCCTTGGTTTGAATCGACAGTGCGCCGCCCAGCGTATTCAGGCCAAACAACGGATTCGAGCCCGGCATCAGGGTGATGAAAGAGATTGCGCTGCGCGGAATCAAATCCCAGCTCACGACGTCGCCGAACGGCTGGTTCATTCGCACGCCGTCCATGTAAACCGATAACCCTTGCGGGGTGCCCAACAGCGGCGACGCGCTATAGCCGCGATAGTTGACGTCGGTCTGAAACGGGTTACCCTGCATATCATTGACATGGACGCTGCCCAGGCGCTTATTCATGAAGTCGGCGAGATCGATCGAATTCGAATTCGTCAGGTCGGCAGCGGTGGCACTTTGAACGTTGGCCGGAATCTCGGCCTTCGGTAACCCGACACCGGGCAAGGGTGTGGTACCGATAATGGTGATGGTCGCGGCTTCGGTCGTTGTAGTTTCGTTCGTCGTGGTCCCGGTCGTGGTGGTCCCGGTCGTCGCTGGCCTGGTTTGCGCCAAGCAGGCCATCGGAAACATCAGCAGGGCAATGCAAAGCAGTGGATGGCGTTTCATCTTGACCGGCGATAAAAGACGGTTGGCAGCAGGGCATTGGTTATACAAGAACAGTCTGCCGAAATGGTCGGGAGAAACACCCGCTCGATGTGCGCTGCAACAAGAGTTGAAACATGCGACCGCTTTTTGAGCGCCGACTCGCTACTGGCGTTCGATGGATCGCGGGGACGAGCGATTGCAAAATGGAACAGGCGGATGGCAGCGTGAAACAACTGAGGCGGTTGATGTTGGCTTCGGGTTCAGGGTATGGTGTTCAATCAAACCCTATGTCGAGCGTCGAGGCAATATGAGTTGTTCCAATCAGGCAGCACCGTCCGATCTTGCGGCGGCACCAAGTGGCCAGCAAGCAGCGCTTTGGGCGCAATCAGGCGTCACGGTTAGTCGCGAAGGCCGAATTGCGATGGTTCGCTTTGATGCATCCGATAAAGCCAATGCCTTGTCGATATCTGTCATGCGAGCATTGCTTTCGGTCGCGCGCAGTTTCGAATCCGACAGCCAACTTTCGGCCGTTGTGTTGACGGGCGCCGCTGACAAGTTCTCGTTGGGCTTCGATCTGCGCGACGCCCGGCAAGTGTCCAAGCTGACCCTCGCTGCGCGTCGCGAGGCGCAGGCGCTGGGCCCGAGGCTTTGTCAGGCCTGGGAAGAAATCGAAGCCTTGACTCTGGTCGCTATTGAGGGCTGGTGTGTCGGTGGCGGCGTTGCACTGGCGGGCGCCTTCGATCTTCGAGTGGCGGGACAAGGCGCGCGCTTTTATATCCCCGAGATAGAGCGCGGCATGAATATGAGTTGGGGCTCATTGCCGAGGCTGGTCAATCTGGTCGGTCCGGGTCGCGCCAAACAGATGGTCATTCTGGCTGAAAAGGTCGATGCAGTTCGGGCCCATGACTGGGGCTTCGTTCAGTATCTGAGTGCATCCGGTCAAGCGTTTGAGGAGGCCATGGTTCTGGCCCGTCGCGCGGCCAGTATGCCACCCGTGCAGTTGCGCATGTGCAAGTCGGGCATCAATGCCTATGCCAATGCGCTGGCCCGTTCGACCTCGGTCATGGACCGCGATCAATACTTATTGGCGCAGTCCTCGGGCGACTATGCTGAGGGCGTTTCTTCTTTCCTCGAAAAACGTCCGGCAAAGTTCGAAGGGCAGTAGCAACGTATGGACAGTTTCGACGCAAGGGTGACAGGGCAGATGAATTCAGAAAACGTCGAGACGATCAGCATCGGACCCGTCACCGTCTACCTGGGCGCGAAATCCGGCAAGTATCCGGACGGCAACCAGGTGGTGGTTAGCGGCGCCGATACGACCATCGCCTTTGACACGCCGCTGGTTTCGCTGAAGCTCGCCGAGCGCCTGCGCAGCGTCGATCTGGTGGTGCTCGGACATGCGCATGAAGACCATCTGGTAGGCATGCACTTGATTCCCGACGTCGCGGTGCAGGCGCCAGAGGCCGATCTCGCAGCGGTACAAAGTGAAGCCGGTCTGGCCGCGCATTACGGCTATCGGCCTCAAACGCTGGCGAAGGTACTACCGAGGATGATCAGCGAGTTTCACTATGTGCCGCGACCGGACGCGACCGCCTACGCGGACGGCGAGGTCTGGGAATTGGGTGGGGGTGTCTCGGTGCGCGCGATTCACATGCCCGGACATACGTCCGGCCATACCGTGTTGTTGGTGGAACCCGGTGGCATCGCCTTTATCGGCGATATTGACCTGACCGGCTTCGGGCCGTATTACGGCGATGCGACATCGAATCTTGCGCAGTTCAGACAGAGCATGATCGCGGTTGAACATCTGCCGGCCCGGGTCTGGATCACCTCGCATCACAAGGCCGTGATTTCAGATCGGGCGCAATTCGTCTCGTTGCTGCAGGCGTTTCGAAACAAGGTGACGGATCGTGATGACGTGATCGTTGCTTCGCTCGGTAGTCAGGCCAAAACTCTGGATGAAATCGCCCTGCGCCGATTTGTCTACCCGCAGGATTATCCGGCCGACTTTGTGCCGGATGTCGAGCGTTATTGCCTGATTCAGCATCTGCAGGCGCTGGTCATTGCAGGCCGTGTGCAGCTTGAAGACGGCAGATATCGTCGTGCTTGAATCGCTCATCGACTACTACGACACGCATCCGATCAACGAGCTCGAGATTCTCGCGAAGTTACGTACGCGCGGCGATGATCTGGGGCGGCTTACGCAGGCGCAGCTCAAGGACTTCGACCAGGATCACTATGGCGGCACCGACGCCGTCGATGTCCTCGCCAATGCCGCCGAAGTTGACGAGCATTCTGAAGTGCTCGATGTCTGCAGTGGCATGGGCGGCCCGGCGCGCTGGTTGGCCTACACGCGCCACTGTCGAGTCACCGGATTGGATTTGACAGCTTCGCGGGTTGCATCGGCGCGCCGACTTACCGAGCGTGTTGGCCTTGCTCAGTTAGTCCAGTTCCAGCAAGGCGATGCTTGTGCGATGCCGTTTGGCAACGGACAGTTCGATGTGATCCTGAGCCAGGAAGCCTGGGTGCATATTGCCGACAAAGCCGCGCTTCTGACGCAGTGTCGGCGGGTGTTGCGGACCGGCGGTCGCCTCTCGTTTACCGATATTATTGAGCGCGCGCCCTTGCTGGACACTGAGCGCAATCAGATGGCCAGCGAAATGCAGTTCGCGCGAATTTTCACGCCGCAAGAATATGAGCGCCTGCTATGGGCCAGTGGTTTTGAGGTGATCGTCAGTGAAGACCTTTCCGAGCGCTGGACCCAAATCTTGCGATCCCGGTTGCATATGTATCTGTCCTTGCGTGATCTGACGGTCGAACGATTTGGTCAGGCACACCACGACCACTGGGCGCAAATGTATGGCGCCTTTGTCGGACTCTATGAGCGAGGAAAATTGGGAGGATTGCGTATTCTTGCTAAAGCCCGTCCCGTTTGATGAATGCCGAATCTGTCGCGTTGAGCGCGCTTATTCTGTTCGCGTTCCTGTGCGCAGGCATGGTCAAGGGTGTAATCGGCATGGGGCTACCCAGCGTCGTCATGGCGGTGCTGGGGCTGGTCATGTTGCCTTTGCAGGCGGCCGCACTGCTGGTATTGCCGTCCCTGATCACGAACTTCTGGCAAGCCGTTGCCGGGCCGTCCCTGCGCACCTTGTCGAAGCGATTTGCCAGCCTGCTGATCGGTGTCTTTGTGGGGACACCGGTGGGCTTCTGGCTGTTTGCCAAATTACCGCCTGCGTGGGGCAGCGCAACGCTCGGTGCTGCACTGGCCGTGTACGGAATTTTTGGCCTGGTTGCTTATCATCCGAAGTGTCCGCGCACAGCCGAGCCGTGGTGGTCGCCGATTGTCGGCCTCGCAACCGGCCTGCTCAGTGCTGCGACCGGTGTGTTTGTGATCCCGGCGGTGCCGTACTTGAACTCGCTCGAGTTGAGCCGCGATGAATTGGTACAGACCCTGGGACTGTCCTTTATTGTCTCGACGCTTGCGATGGCAATAGGACTTTGGATGCTGGGTCGACTGACTGGCGGTGTTGCGCTGCAATCGTTGCTGGCGGTCGTACCGGCCTTGATCGGCATGATGATCGGTCAACGGATTCGGCACCGCCTGCCGGCCGAGACCTTCAAGCGGATCTTCTTTGCTGGCCTGTTCCTGATCGGTGGCTATATGCTTTTGCGAACCCTGCTGTAAGATTCCCGGATGGCCGAAATCACCGCTCGACGAATCGTTCTGAACGCACCGATCCAGGGTGTACCTCAGCTTTCCGATTTCCGGCTTGAAGAGTTCCGGCTGCCAGAGGTAGAAGACGGCCGGTTTCTGATCCGCAATGTGTATTGCTCGGTCGATCCAGGCACTCGGTCGCGCTTGTCTGCCGGCGTCAGTTACACGTCCAATCTGAAGGCTGGCGAAATGATCTCTTCATTTGCGCTAGGCCAGGTCAAGGAAAGCAAACACGCGGGGTTTGCGGTTGGTGATTGGGTGGTTCATGCCTCGGGCTGGGCGCAGTATCAAGTCTGTGACGGCCGCGGTTATTTTCAAAAGCTCGATACCCGCTGGATCGAATCCGGCCTGGCTGCCAGTAGAGGCCAACCCGGTGTGCCGTTCTCGGCCTGGATCGGCGTGTTGGGCATTCCCGGCATGACCGCCTGGTTCGGCATGACCCGAATCGGCGCCGTTACCGAAGGCGCCCGAGTGCTGGTTACCTCGGCAGCGGGACCGGTCGGCGCATCGGCGGGTCAGATTGCTCGACGCCTGGGTGCCACCAATGTGGTTGGTATTGCCGGAGGCCCGGCCAAATGCAAATGGCTCAAGGATGAAGCGCGCTTTGACCATGCGATTGACTACAAGTCGGTTCGCGCAGCCAGCAGCAACGATGCCGCTTATGTATCGCAAATGCAGGCACAGTTGCAGGCGGCGTCCCCTGACGGTTATGACGTGCTGTTCGACAATGTCGGCAACACCCTGATCGATATCGCCATTGCGCTGTTGCGCCCGCATGCGCGAATCGTCATCTCGGGCCAGCTCGCCGACTACAACCGCAGTGCCGAGGATATGCCAGGACTTTTCAATACCCGGCATTTCATCGCCAAACGCCTGCGCATGGAAGGCATTCTGGTGTTCGATGATCGCAAGCAATTTGGCGCGGCGCAAAACGAGCTGGCCGCCTGGATCGGGCAGGGTCAGTTTGCCTGGAAGGAAGAGCTCTTTGAGGGCATTGAACAGATGCCCAATGCATTCATCGGACTGTTTACGGGGGCGAGTTTTGGTCGTCGCATCGTGCAAGTCGGCAGCGTGCAGGATACCGAATGATGGCCGTGTCTGAAGAACCCGCGATCCTCGTTCAGGCCAGAGCATTGGCACCCGAGATTCGAGCCCGTGCCGATGCCATGGAGCAAGCGCGTCGCATGCCCGCTGACTTGGCCGAAAGCCTGGCTGCGATCGGCGTTTATCGAATGTTGCGACCCTCAAGCATCGGCGGGCTTGAATGTTCGCCGGCCGACTTCTTGCGAGCGATTGAAGCGTTGGCGACAGCCGATGCCTCGGCTGGCTGGTGCGCGATGATCGGCGCCTCCTCTGGTGTCTACTCAGCCTACTTGCCGCCCGATATCGCGCGTGAGGTTTATGGTGATGGCAACGAGGTTCGTACCGGTGGCGTGTTCGCGCCGATGGGCCAGGCCGTTCTCGAAGGTGACGCATACAAGGTGACCGGTCATTGGCGCTGGGCCAGCGGCAGTCAGAACTGTCAATGGTTGAACGGCGGCTGTACGGTCGTTGAGGCGGGCGAAGTCCGCAAGCTGGCCAATGGAGCACCGGAGATTCGGGCGATGATTTTTCCGGCTGCCGATGCCGAACTGATCGACACCTGGCACACCATGGGTCTGCGCGGTACCGGCAGTGGTGACATGAAGGTAAAGGACATTCGGGTGCCCCGTCAGCGCAGCGTGTCGTTGTTGATCGACAAACCGCAATCGGACGGCGCCCTGTACGTGTTCCCGGTGTTCGGTTTGCTGGCGCTCGGCATTGCCGCAGTGGCTGCCGGCAACGCGCGCTCGGCGCTCGATGAATTTCGTGAGTTCGCGGGCGGCGCCCGCACTGCTGGTGCGCGCAAGGTGTTGGCCGAACGCGCTACTGTGCAGCAATCCTATGCCGAAATGGATGCGCAGTTGCGCTCAGCGCGGGCGTTTCTGTTCGACGAAGTCGGCCAGGCGTGGGCGTCGGCGCAAAACGAGCGGCGCATTTCTTTACAGACCCGAGGCAAGCTGCGTCTGGCGGCTACGCATATGACGCGAACGGCGGCGCTGGTTTGCCGGCAAGCGCAGGACCTGTGTGGCGGCGCGGCGGTGTTCAGTGAAAATCTGTTGCAGCGAAAATTGCGCGATGCCCAAACCATGACAGCGCACATGATGATTGCTCCGGCCACCTACGAGTTGGCGGGCCGTTTGTTGCTGGGTTTGCCGACCGACGATACGCTGGTATAGGAGCGCCCCCAGGGCCGGGCTGCGCCCAGCCCGCCCCCCGCGGGGGTTCAAGCAAAGTGGCAGAGCAACATTTGCTTGAGAGCCTGCCGGGGTAAAGAATGGGTGCGAGTACGTGAGCCGTCTGAACAGCGCGATCGGGTGCACCGGCGGCGGATCATCTTTTTTGTCGAAAAAACCGGTCGATTCGCGAAATCCGCCTGAGTTTGGTGCACGCGTGCCGCTGACTTGCCTCCTGCGCCAGAAGGGTTAGAATCCGGCCCCTCCGAGGAAGCACGCAGGGGAAGCAACCGATGGGTTCCAACAAGCACGTTCCGGTCACGATTCTGACCGGTTTTCTGGGCAGTGGTAAGACGACACTGCTGAACCGAATTCTGAAGGAAGATCACGGCCTGAAAATCGCCGTGATCGAGAACGAATTCGGTGAAGAGGGCATTGATAACGAGCTGTTGCTGCAATCGAGCGATGAACAAATCGTCGAGATGAATAACGGCTGCATTTGCTGCACCGTGCGCGGCGATCTGGTCCGCATTCTGGGTGATCTGCGTGATCGACGCGAGTCGGGCGCGATCAAGTTCGACCGCATCGTGATCGAGACCACCGGTATGGCTGATCCGGGGCCGGTTGCCCAGACGTTTTTCATTGACGATGACATTGCCGATTACTATTTGCTCGATGCGGTGATCACGCTGGTCGATGCGAAGCACGGCATGATGCAATTAAACGGCCAGAAAGAAGTTCAGGAGCAAGTCGGCTTCGCCGATCGCATCTGGTTGTCGAAGGCTGATCTGGTTTCCGAGGACGAACTGGCAACCCTGAGCAACCGGCTCAGTCGCATCAATCCGCGCGCGCCGATCAAGCCGATGCGCTTTGGCGACGCGCCGATTGCCGAGATTCTGGATATTCGTGGCTTTAATCTGAACTCCGTTCTCGAGATCAATCCGGAGTTCCTGGTCAGCGATGAACATGAGCATGATGACAACGTTCAGTCGTTCGTCTTCCGCTCAAATCGACCGTTCGACTCGGCCAAGCTCGAGGATTTCCTGTCGGGAATTATTCAGGTTTACGGACAGGATATGTTGCGGTATAAAGGCGTGCTCTTCATGAAGGGCTCGGATAAGCAGACGGTTTTCCAGGGCGTACATCAAATGATGGGCGCTGACCAGGGAAAGCGGTGGCCACCCGGTGAGAAGCCGTCCAGCAAGATGGTCTTCATTGGGCGCAATTTGCCCAAGGACACGTTTATCAAAGGGTTGGAACAGTGCCTGGCCTAGGAGCCTGACGGGCTCCTGATGTAAGTTGGCAGGTTTTGACGTATCTTGGACTGGTAGCAAAAATGGCTGAAATCATGGACAAAAAAATTCTGACCGATGCCCAACTGTTGGCAATGAAAGAGTCGGACTACATGAGCGAGGCTCAGCTCGCGTACTTCCGAGGCAAATTGCAGCAGATGGAGCGCGACATCCTGCAGAACGCCGGTGAGACCACCGAGCACCTTCGCGAAACTGTGGTGGTTCCCGATCCCGCCGACCGAGCAACGATTGAAGAAGAGCATGCACTTGAATTGCGTACCCGCGATCGCGAGCGCAAGTTGCTGAAAAAGATTCAGCAATCGCTGGCTCAAATTGAGAATGGCGAATACGGCTACTGCGAGGAAACCGGCGAAGCCATCGGCTTGCCGCGGCTCTTGGCTCGCCCGACCGCAACTTATTCGCTGGAGGCTCAACAGCGTCGCGAGTTACGTCAGAAGATGTACGGCGATTAAATTCGGTCTAAAGACGCTATTTAACAATTTTTCCAGCAATCGATAGCAGGTTCATGGCGCCCGACATACGGACTGCGCTCATTGAATTTCGGCCAAACGCCGATGCTACACTCAGACGAGACAGCTAACCGGGTCGGACCAGCCTTTTTTTGCGCCCGAGCGGCAGTTGAATTTTCAGGGTGAATCGATTGGTCTTTTCAATCTTCGGTCGCAAGGAAAAATCTGACAGCCGCAGGGCCAAAGATGGCTCGTCTTCGCGTTCGCCCGACAGCGCCACCGTCGCAAATTCGCCGAGCAGCGAAATGCAGCGCGAAATCGCGCGCCAGACCGCCGAGAAAATAGATCGCATCGAGTCGGAGATGATCGCCTCGGGTTTGCCCATTCCGCCACCGCCGAATCGGGTTCAAGGACTGGCCAGTGCGCCGCATGATGTCGCTGTCGCACCGGCTCGCGTCAACGGATCTTCAAGCGCCCACGCCTCGGCGCCGATCACATCGCCAGGGATTGGTGCGAGCACAGCTATGGCGCTGGGTGACACCGCCCATGCCGGTGAAATTCACATCAGCGGATCGAACCTGCCGCCCGAGTTGGAAGAGGCCGCCATTCTGTTTGCGAACGGCCAGATGCCCGCCGCCGAGGCAACACTGCGCCATGCGATTACCAGTGGCTCGCTGGGTTCAGGCTCCCAGCAGGCCTGGCTCATGTTGTTCGATATTTATCTGAATACCGGACAGAAGGATGCCTTCGAGAATATGTCACTCGACTACGCGGCCCAGTTCGAGCTGTCGCCGCCATCCTGGCGAGAACGCAGCAAACAGTCTTCGGACGCCGCCAAGACTGCCGTGACCGGTGCGAACGTTTTGTTTGGAGCGTCGGTTGATGCCAACCTGGGCAAGCAGTTCGAGCAAATGAAACGGGCTGCAGCGAACAAGAAACCGGCTGTGCTGGAATTTGTCAGTGTCCAGAGAATCGACAGCGCCGGCGCGGCAGCGCTGCTGCACGCGATTGAAACATTCAAGTCCGGCAAACATGAGCTGGTCATTGCCAATGCCGCCAAAATGTTTGAGGCGGCCAAGCTGAATATTGAAACCGGTCGGCGCGATGAAAATCAGTCGAGTTGGATGCTGGCGCTCGAGATGCTGCGGGCCCAGGGTCTGAACCAGAAATTCGACGACATGAGCATCGACTACTGCGTCACCTATGAGGTGTCTCCGCCTTCCTGGGAGCCGATGCCCGCCTGGGTGCGCGGTGATGTCGTGCAAGCGACCAACACGCAGATTGTCGCCAGCGCCGAAGCGGCTGGCGAAGCGGGTGCGTTTCCGATGTCCGGTGAAATCATCGGTCGCATGCAAAGTGAGCTGGCCTCGCTGCGGGTCTATGCTCAGGAGCGTCACGACCTGGTCATCGATTGTCGCAATCTGTCGAGGCTCGACTTCGTTGCCGCCGGCGAGTTGCTCAACGAAGTGGTGACGCTGCGTAACATGGGTAAATCGGTGGTGTTCGTTGAGCCCAACTATCTGGTGCTTGCGTTGATGAAAGTCATGGGCATTCACGAACTGGCCGATATCCGTCGCCCGAAGTAGTGCCCCTTGTATTCCGGCCTCATGCCCCCAACTGTCGTCCGATAAACTGATGCTATTGACGGCGTCGGATCAGGGAGCAGGCGATGGAGCAATATCACGGCACAACCATTGTGTCGGTGCGGCGTGCGCATTCGGTGGCGCTGGGCGGTGATGGCCAGGTCACATTGGGCAACATCGTCATCAAGCAGGGTGCCCGCAAGGTCCGGCGCCTCTTCAACGACAAGGTGCTGGCTGGATTTGCCGGCGGAACCGCCGATGCGTTTACGTTGTTCGAGCGGTTTGAGGCCAAACTCGATAAACATGCGGGTCATTTGCAACGCGCAGCGGTCGAATTGGCCAAGGACTGGCGCACCGACCGAATGTTGCGCCGGCTGGAGGCCATGCTGGCGGTGGCCGACCGAGATCATTCACTGATCATTACCGGCAATGGTGATGTGCTCGAGCCCGAGTTGGGTTTGATTGCCATTGGCAGTGGCGGGCCGTATGCACAATCGGCGGCTCGCGCGTTGATCGAGAACACCGAACTGGACCCGGAGACGATCGTCAGGAAGTCGCTGACCATCGCCGGTGAAATTTGTATTTACACCAACCAGCATCACACGGTTGAATGCCTGAAGGGGTAGTTTGCATGAGCACCGAAATGACCCCTGAAGAGATTGTTTCCGAACTCGACAAGCACATCATTGGTCAGGATCGCGCCAAGCGCGCGGTCGCGATTGCCCTGCGCAATCGCTGGCGTCGACAACTGGTCGACGAGCCCTTGCGACATGAGATTACACCGAAGAATATTCTGATGATCGGGCCGACCGGCGTTGGCAAGACCGAAATCGCGCGTCGACTGGCGCGGCTGGCCAATGCGCCATTCATCAAGGTTGAAGCGACCAAGTTCACTGAAGTCGGCTATGTCGGGCGCGATGTCGACACCATTATTCGCGACCTCGCCGAAATCGCCATCAAGCAGACGCGTGATCAGGAAAAGCGTAAGGTGGTGCTGCGAGCGCAGGATGCTGCCGAAGATCGGGTGCTCGACGTACTGGTACCGCCGGCGCGCGGCTTCGGGTTCGGTGCCGATGAAGGCGAGACTGTCGCCGCAGTGCCGGACTCGGCGACCCGCCAGAAGTTTCGCAAGCGTCTGCGCGAAGGCGATCTGGACGAGCGCGAAATCGAGATTGAATTGATCCAGCCGGCCAGTGCCATGGAGATTCATGGTGCGCCCGGTATGGAAGAAATGACGCAGCAAATCCAGTCGATGTTCCAGGGCCTGCAGGGTAAGAAAAAGTTGCGCAAATTGCGCATCAAGGAGGCGCTCAAAGTGCTGGCCGATGAAGAAGCCGCCAAGCTCGTCAACGAAGATGAAATCAAGGCCCGGGCGATGCACAGTGTTGAACAGAACGGCATTGTGTTCATCGATGAAATCGACAAGATTGCCTCACGCAGCGAGATGGCCGGTGCCGATGTTTCGCGCCAGGGTGTGCAGCGCGATCTGTTGCCGCTGATTGAAGGTACCACCGTCAATACCAAGTACGGGGTGGTCAAGACCGATCACATTCTGTTTGTCGCCTCGGGTGCGTTTCACCTCTCCAAGCCGTCGGATTTGATCCCCGAACTGCAAGGTCGTCTGCCGATCCGGGTCGAGCTCGATTCGCTGACAGCTTCGGACTTTACCAAGATTTTGACCGACACCGACGCCAGCTTGACCAAGCAGTATCAGGCCTTGCTCGCGACCGAAGGCGTCACCTTGCAGTTCGAAGCGTCCGGCGTCAAGCGCTTGGCCGAGATGGCGTTTTCGGTCAATGAGAAGACCGAAAACATTGGCGCTCGACGGCTCTACACGGTTATGGAAAAGCTGCTCGAAGACGTGTCATACAACGCCAGCAAACACTCCGGCAGCACGCTGATAATTGATGAAGCGTTTGTCGATGAGCGTCTCGGTACATTGGTACGCAGCGAAGATCTTGCACGCTATATCCTGTAACTCGCAACGCCGATCTTTTATCGAAGCGGCCAACTTTCCGCCAGACAGCCAACTTTATATGAACGTCAAAAAGAAATTGGCCACGGTCAAGAAACGCAACCCGCTGGTGGCGCCAACGCTGGCCCGCAAAGCCGGTAAACATGCGCCCGACCCCAAGGGGCTGCGACGTTCCTCGAACCGCGAGGCCGAGACCGAGGCCGAACAAGTTGTGCGCAAGTTGCAAGAGGACAAAGCTGGTTAGTTGGAGCATGCGTACCTTGAACTCGATCCCAGCAGCCGCGCCGTTATACTACCGCCGTAAGGGTTCAGATCAAGAACGAAGGTTCAGACCGAACTTGCCTGGGAGACTCCATGAATAAACTTGCTCTTTCCATTGCGATCGCCGGCGCATTAGCCGCATAGCCGCTCTTCGCACAAACCGTCAAGATCGGTTTCATCGCCACCTACAGCGGTCCCGGCGCGGCTCAGGGCGACCAGATGGACAAGGGCGCCAAGCTCTACATGAAGCTGAACGCGGACAAATTGCCCCCGGGCGAGAAGGTCGAGCTGATTCAGCGCGACGACACTGGCGCCAATCCGGACGTGGCCAAGCGCATCGCGCAGGAACTCATCGTTCGCGACAAGGTGCAGATCATTACCGGCATCACCTGGACGCCGAATTTGGCCGCCATTGCGCCGCTCTCGGCCGAGGCGAAGATTCCGGTCATGAGCATGAACGCAGCCGGTGCCAGGCTGCTGGCGAACTCGCCGTACATGGCGCGAATCTCGTTCACCTTGTGCCAGGCTGCATACCCGGCCGGACTTTGGGCTGGCAAGAAGTACAAGAAGGCTTACGTAGCCGTGAGTGATTTTGCACCGGGACATGAAGCCGAAGGTTGCTTCACCCGTGGCTTCAAGGAGGCCGGCGGTGAAATCATCGGCGCCGTGCGCATTCCGTTTGCCAACCCGGATTTCGTGCCGTTCCTGCAACGCATCAAGGACGCGAAACCGGACGTGATGTTCGCGTTCAATCCGGCCGGCAAACAGGCAGCGGCGATGATGAAGGCCTACAGGGACCTGGACATGGCCAAGGCGAACATCAAGTACCTCGGCACGGGTGACATAACCACCGACGAGGAACTCGCGGGCATGGGCGATGTGGCGATCGGCGTGACCACCGTACATCACTACTCGGCGGCGGCCGACCGGCCGGCGAACAAGGCGTTCGTCGCTGCGTTCAAAAAGGAATATGGCGAAACACTGAACCCAGGATTCATGGCGATGGGTGCCTGGGACGGTATGGAAGCCATCTACGCAGCCATTCGTGCGCAGGGCGGCAACATCGATCCGCAAAAAACCGTCGATTTCTGGAAGACCTACAAAACCGCGAACAGCCCGCGCGCGACTACATCCTGGTCGCTTCACTCTCGAAGTTTCACCTCCCATTTCCGCTGGCGCTGCTGCTGTCGTTCGGGCTCGTGGCGGCCGCCAGCGTGGTGCTGGAAAAGTTTCTCTACTCGCGCCTGTACGGCAGCGCCGAACTCTCGCAGGTGTTGTTTACGATCGGCCTCATTTTCATGTCGGTGGCAGTGGCGCGGCTCATTTTCGGCACCTTGCAGCAGCCGGTTTTGTTACCGGACTATCTGAAGGGCCAGTTCGCGCTGTTCGGCCGCAACTTCCCGGCCTACCGGGTGTTCCTGATCGCCTCTTCCGCACTGATGATCGCAGCCCTGTGGTTCGGCATCGAGCGCACCTTGTGGGGTGCGATGGTCCGTGCGGCGGTTGACAACCGCGCCATGGCGCAGTCGATCGGCATCAACACCAAGCGCCTGTTCACGATGACCTTCGCCATCGGCAGCGGCCTGGCCGGACTGGGCGGCGCGCTCGGTGCCGATATCGTCGCGATCCAGCCGACCTATCCGTTCGCGCAGCTTGTGTATTTTCTCATCGTCGTGTCGGTCGGCGGGCTGGGAAGCCTGCGCGGGCCGTTTGTCGCGGCATTGTTGATCGGCGTCACCGACACGGCCTGCAAATACTGGCTGCCGCAGTTCGGCGCGTTCTTCATCTACGCCGCGACCATCGGCATTTTGCTCTGGCGCCCGCAAGGGCTATTCGGGAAGCGCGCATGAAGTATCCGGTCGGCTACAACGCGGATGCACGCTTGCGCTGGACCGAGGCCCTGCCCTGGGTGTTGGCGGTGGCGGTGTTCTTTCTGTTGCCCGACTACCTGTCGATGGGCACGCGCTTGCTCACCTATATCCTGTTCGCGCTCTCGCTCGATCTGATCCTCGGCTACGCGGGCATCATCACGCTCGGCCATGCGGCGTTCTTCGGTGTCGGCGCGTATGCAGCGGGCATCGTCTCGGTGAAACTCGGTATCACCGACCCGTTTCTTCAGTTGCTCGTCAGCGCCTTGGCGGCCGGGCTGCTGGGCGCGCTCACTGGCGCAGTGGTGTTGCGTACCCATGGCCTCACTCAATTGATGCTCACGCTCGCCGTGGCCGCCGTGTGCCTCGAGATCGCCAACAAGGCGACCGACCTGACCGGTGGCGCCGATGGCTTGTCCGGCATCGTGGTCGCGCCGATCCTTGGCCTATTCAAGTTCGATCTGTATGGCAAGACCGGCTATTGGTGGTGTCTGCTGATTCTGCTGATGTGCTGGTATTTCGTGCGTCGGCTCATCTACTCACCGTTCGGCGCGAGCCTTGGCGGCATTCGCGAGAACCGCTTGCGCATGGAGGCGATCGGAGCGCCGGTCTACGCGCGATTGGTCATCGTATACACCCTCTCCGCCGTCATGGCCGGGCTGGCCGGCGGCTTGCTCGCGCAAACGAACCAGGTGGTCGGGCTGAACGTGCTCGGCTTCGAGCCTTCGGGTGAGCTGATGGTGATGCTGATTCTTGGCGGCGTCGGAAGGCTGTATGGCGCATTCGTCGGACCGCTGGTATTCCTGGTGGCGCAGGACTATCTGTCCAAGCAGTTTCCCGAATACTGGTTCTTCGGCATCGGTTTGATGCTGGTGGTGGTGGTGCTGTTCGCACCGGGCGGAATTCTCAGCCTGTTCGACCGGCCCGGTGAATCGAAGCGCGCGTCGAAGGCAGCATCGGCATGAGCGCGGTCCTGCAAACCAGAAAATTGTGCAAGAGCTTCGGTGCGCTCACCGTAGCCGCCAATATCGACTTCGCGCTCGAGCCGGGCGCGCGTCATGCACTCATCGGTCCGAACGGCGCGGGCAAGACCACCTTCGTGAATTTACTCACGGGTCGACTCGAACCCTCGTCGGGCACAGTCATGCTGGCCGGCGAAGATGTGACTGCTCTGCCGCAGGCCGCTCGTGTAAAGCGTGGCCTCGGACGGACATTCCAGATCAACACGCTGTTCGGCGACATGAGCGTGCTCGATAACGTCGCGCTCGGCGTCGCTGAACGGCGTGGCGGCGCTGGCCGCTGGTGGCGGCCGGCCAGCGCAAATGCGGACTTGCGCAATGAAGCACTCGAATTGCTCGCGTCGCTGGGCATCGCCGACGACGCACCGTTGCGTGTGCTCGATCTGCCCTATGGAAAACAGCGACTGGTCGAGATCGCGATTGCGCTCGGGCTGCGACCGAAGGTGTTGCTGCTCGATGAACCCGCCGCCGGAGTCCCAAAGGTTGAGTCGGAGAAAATTCTCGAAGCGCTGGGCAAGTTGCCGGTCGAGATCGCCATCCTGATCATCGAACATGACATGGATCTGGTGTTTCGCTTCGCCAAGCGCATCACCGTACTTGTGCAGGGCGAGTTGCTTTGCGAAGGGTCACCGGCTGAGATCGAAGCCAATCCGAGGGTTCGCGAAGTCTACCTGGGCGAAGCGCATGAGTGAGGTTCGCGCAAACGGCGCTTCGAAGGCCGAGACGACAGCGCGTGCCGGGCTCGAAGTCGTGTCCTTACGCACCGGCTACGGGCCGACCATCGTGCTCGAGGACATCAGCTTTAGCCTGCCCGAACGAGGCGCGCTGGCCGTACTCGGCCGCAATGGCGTGGGCAAGACGACGCTGCTGGCGAGCATCATGGGCCACAGCACGTTCCACTCGGGCAGCATTTCGTTCAAGGGACAGCGGATCGAAGCGATGCCGGTGCATGAACGCTCGCGCCTGGGCATTGGTTACGTGCCGCAGACGCGCGATATTTTTCCGTCACTGACGATCGAAGAAAATCTCGCTGTCGCGGCGCGACCCGGGCGTTGGCCGATGGCGCGCGTCTACGTACTTTTTCCGCGCCTGGCCGAGCGGCGCAGCCACATGGGCAATCAGATCTCGGGTGGCGAGCAGCAGATGCTGTCGATCGGGCGCGCGTTGATGGGCGATCCGTCGTTGCTGCTGCTCGATGAGCCGCTCGAGGGGCTGGCGCCGATCATTGTTCAGTCGCTGCTCGAGAGCATCGGGCGGTTGATCCGCGAGGAGGCGTTGACGGTGATTCTGGTCGAGCAATCGGCCAAGCTGGCGTTGCAGGTGACGCAGACGGCGCTGGTGCTGAACCGGGGGCGGATTGCGTATTCGGGGAGCAGCGCTGAGTTGCTGGCGGATCCGGAGCGATTGAGTGCGCTGGTGATGGCGGGTTGATCAGACCGTACCGCGCGTCGCCCCGACGTCCGTATCAATTGTTTCTGCAAAGCATCCAATCCCGCTTTCGCGAGTTGGTGCGCCGCGTCCGCAAGGAAGGTCCGCAACACGTCACTGTGCATGGACGCGACGAGGCTGTGGTTCTGTCCGCGCAGGACTATCGCCGCCTGCGCGGAGCCGCGGATGGCTGCTCGACACCAATATCCTGTCCGAGCTGCGCAAGCCGCGGCTGTTGGCAAAAGGGACGATTTGGCTGGCTCAGGAGCCGCTCGAGCGGTTGTATGTCTCGAGCGTGACCATGGCCGAAATTCGGTTTGACATTGAGCGCGCGCCAGACCCCGCGTAGCGGGTGGAATTGGTTGAGTGGCTGGAGCAAGGGTTACGACCGATGTTTGAGCAACGCGTGCTGCCTCGGGTGCAGTCGCGGGCGCGGCACCAGTGCCGCCAGGCGTTGCATGAACTCCAGGTGCGACATCACCCGATGCGTCGTACCATCGCGCCAGGGTGCCTTGAGCTTGAGCACCACTTGGTGGCCTGCCCCGTTGCACCGCACCCGTTCGTTGGCTAATGCTGGGCGGGTGATGTAACGGCACAGTCGCTCCAAGGAATCATGCTCATGCGCCGCGCCGTTTGCAGGAGAACGCCACCAGCTCGTCGTGACCGCACTCGCCGCAGCGCAGCCGCAAAAACCCGTGGGCCAGAATGCCGCATCCGAGAAACGCGGCAAATTCATCCCGAACGAACCGAGGGCTTGCCGCCACACCGCTCATCGTGCTCGTTCCGGCGGACAGTTCGATCAAGTCGTTTGCCGATCTGGTTGCGCAGTCCAAAGCGAAACCCGACGAACTCGCGCTGGGTCACTTCAACGCCTCGACGCGGTTTTCTGGTCGATGAAAGTGAGCAGTGGGCGGCCGTCCAATTAGGGGAGCCGTGACGGATAAAATCAGCATCGCTCTTCCCCCTGAGATGGTAGCGATACTTCGGCAGGCTGTTGATACCGGCGAATACGCGTCCAGCAGTGAAGTCGTGCGCGACGCGCTACGCGATTGGACGCACAAGCGGCGGTTGCGCGAGCAAGGTGTCGCCGAATTGCGGCAGGTGTGGCAAGCCGCTTTGCGCACTACGACGCCGGGCGTCAGCGCTGACGATGTGATTAGCCGACTTGAGCGCAAGTACCAGGCCATCGCCGATGCTGAAGGCGCGGCAGACTGATGCAATTGGAGCTTTCAGATTTTGTCGAAGGCGATCTGGACGAGATCGCCGCCTACATCGCCGAGGACAGTTCCCGACGGGCGATTTTCTTCCCCTTGCCCAGCTTGTGCGTCATATAGCAAAAGCCTAATTTTGGGGGCGCTTAATTACGATAATGGAAGATTCGGGGATTGCACCCCGTATTTCCAGAGACTACTATAAAAGTGGTTCGGACTCTGCATTTGAACCGACTGGAGGAAATGATGAATCTACGTGTTTGCGCCGCGCTCGCTTCCCTGGCGGCAACCGTCGCGATGCTGCTTTCAGCGTCGCCCGCTGGAGCCGCTGGTTCTCTTGGATATCCGCGTGGTACACCAGTGGGTAGCTTTGGGGGAATTTCCTACATCCAATACGATGGTCTGTTCAGCGGCCATACGTCCACCGGAACCTATCGAGTACCGTATCGGATCACCGCTCCCGCACAGACCAATCGCGGGAACCGGACCGTTCTGGTAGAACCGCCGCACTTCGCTATCGGGCTCGGCGCGCTGAACGTTTATCTGCGACGAGACCTCCTTTTTCCGCTCGGGTTCACGCACGCCGGTGTCGGTTGGAGCACCACGTCCTTCGGGGTCGGCTTTGATAAGCGCATTCTTGATCCGACGGTACCGGGCGTATTCATCAATGGTGGCGTACTTGAGGAAAACGGGCGTACCGACGAAGAGATTATCGTCGACTTTGCCAGCGCGCTAGCGGTCGACGGGAACGCCCAGGCGATACTCGGCAGGGTAGCACGGCGCTATCTCACCGGCCTCTCGGATAGTTCCGATACCGTTCTGCGTCTAGTAACGTCGGGACAGGCTGCACGGTTGTTCGATTTCGCGCTGCCGTTCACCGCCTCGGGATTCGATCCTCAGACGGCCCTTGTCGCCGGTCGTTACGATGGCAAGCTAATCGTCGTCGATTCGGAAATCGACGATCCTGCGGGTCTTATCGACAGGGGCGTCGCCCCGCGCCAGTACCGTTTCTATTCCGTTGCGGGGACCCCGCACAGACCCGACCCCTTGGATTCACCATCGATCGCGAACGGGTCGACTCCGGCCACTTACGTTGCGGCGCTGCGTGCGCACTTTCTTCAGGGTCACCGCTGGGTCGAGCACGGCACACCGCCGCCACCAAGTACGCGACTTCGGATGGATCAAGTTGGCGCGCTCGTCCGCGATCCGAATGGCAATGCGATCTCGGTTGACGCCCGCCGGCGCGTGCCGCGCTTGCCGTACGTCGAGCTCGGCGAGGCACGGTTCATTTCGGACTTCATCGGCAGCTTCGACAACGTGAAGTCGATCCAGGCGCTGGGCTTCCACAACCATCATCAGTACCTGAAAGAATTCGTCGACAAGGTGGCCGACTACGTCGAGGCCGGATATATGCTCGACGAAGACGCAGCCGCGATGCGCAAACGCGCGGCGCTGTGCCCGCCGCTGACGTTCACCGAAACCTACCGCGATCACTACGACGCGTTTGTCGCGTCTGTGCCCTGCCGCCGCTAAAAGCGGTAGCAACCCGCTACAGCACCCGATGCGTGGTGCCGTCGCGCCAGGAAGTCTCGAGCGTCAGCACCACTGGGTCAGCCGCGTTGCACCGCAACCGTTCGTTGGCCAGCGCCGGGCGGGCGATGTAACGACAATCGAGACCGTGGGCTTCATGGCGACCACCGTTGGGTACGCAAGTCTGGGTCTGTCATTTACTGCGGCATTGACCTGGCGTTGGCGCGCTCATTTGTGGAGTGTCGACGAACACGCCGAAACGGCTGACCGCTCGCGATGATCAGTCCTCGCACGCAATTGGCAAAGGTTGCCGACCAGGCGATGAATCCGCCGTCGGTCGGATCGACGCTCGAACCGGACGATACCAAGGGGCAAAATAAATCGCGCACCTGGGTCTCACTCGCTGGTCTCACTATCGATCTGATTGGAATTCGAAATGCAGAACCAAGCAAGTCGTCGCATCCTCCAAAGCGTAGCCCTATTGCTTGGAGTATTTTTTCTTGCCGCTCAGTGGGGATGCTCGCACACCGTGCTCGTACCCGTGGCGCCACGCATGGACCTGAAGAGTTACGGGACGATCGGAATGGTCGAGTTCGCCTCGAACTCCGACCCGTCACTGAACAACTATGCGACACAGCAGTTTCAGGAATCCGTCCAGGAGGCCTATCCGGGAACGCCGATCCTCGAATTAGGCAACCGCGCGGCGGTACTCTCGGCGGTCGGCGCCACGCGGTTGGACGCGGATGCGATCAACAAGATCGGCAAGAAGTACGGCGTAAAGGCGGTCCTTTTTGGGGAAATCGTCTATTCCCAGCCAAGGACCGACATCAAGGTCACCAATGTCAGCAAGCTCGAGGGCGGGATACGCACGGAACTTAGAGGTGACATGTCCGTCAAACTGATGGAGACTCAATCGGGGGCCAGCGTCTGGGGCAGCTCGGCTTGGGCGAGACGCCAGATCAGCAATTTCAGTCTATCGAGCCAGTACGGCGTGAGTGCCACTGTGAGAGATTCCGATCCGCGCAAAGAGATGGTCCCCGCGCTGATCGTTCATCTCACTGATGACTTTCGTCCAAAGTATGTGTACCGGCCAGCCCAATAGGTTGCGCTGACCGGTCAAATAGATCAGGTGATCTTAAGCACAATCTTCCCGGTCTGCGCAAACTTCTCCATCAAGCCGACTGCGGTTCGGATTTCGGCCATCGGATACACCTGATGCACCAGCGGCACAAGCCGGCGCGCGCTGACGAACTCAATCATCGCAGCAAACTCGGCGGGCGAGCCCATGGTCGTGCCTTGAATGCGCGCCTGCTTGAAGAACAGCTTGGCCATCTCCGGTCCTTGGCTTGCGTTACCCAAGGTCGCGCCGTAGAACACGTAGCGGCCGCCCATGCGCAGCGTGTCGAGGACGGCGTTCAAGCCGTTGCCGCCGGCACTGTCGATGATCAAATCAAAGCCGCCGGATTGCTTGCGCAGCTTCGCATAGCATTCCGGGTCGCGGTAATCGCCGCCGCCGATCGCACCGATCGCGCGTGCCTTCGCGAGCTTGTCTTCGCTGCTGCTGGTCGCCCAGACTTTCGCGCCATGCTGCGCGGCCCAGAGAATCGCAAAGCTGGACGTGCCACTGCCGGCGCCGGTGACGAGCACATTCATGCCGGCGTGGATGGCGCCCATCGTGACCACCGCGCGCCAGGAGGTCAGGCCGGCCAAGGGCAGGGCGGCGGCCTGATCGAAATCGAGGTGCGCGGGCTTAGGTTGCATGTCGGTCGCGGGCACGCAGATCGCTTCGGCCAGCGTGCCGGAGTCGGGCATGCCGAGTACGCGGAACGTCGCAGCCGGAAAGGCCGGATCCGCGCCCCATTCGCGCGCCGGGTAGACGACTACTTCGCGGCCTACAAGTGATGCGTCGCCACCCGGGCCGACCGCATCGACGACGCCAGCGCCGTCAGAACCGATGATGCAGGGCAACTTCATTCGCGGATACTGGCCGCGGGTCATGAAGAAGTCGCGCCGGTTCAGCGCCGCTGAATGAATGCGCACCCGGACTTCGCCGGTGGCAGGTTCGGGCGTGGCGACGTCTTGCACGACCAGTTTGTCCAATCCACCGGATTCGGTCAGTACTACGGCTTTCATCAGTTTGCTCATTGCGCTCGATCCATTTCAACTCACAGTTAAACTCAGAAATCACGACCAGGGACAGGTTGCTCGAAGGTGTTCGTTGCAGCGCTATGTTCGCATACTGTGACCTTGCTTGACGGGCTGCCCGCCATCGGCGCAAACTAAGCCCTCGGCCCCCTACCGAAGATCGATTCAGATCGATTCAAACAATGACAAGAGGAGAACATCAGATGGCGCACCGCTACGTTCGTTTCATTGCAATGTCCATCATTCTGGGTCCACTCGCTGCGGGCAGCGTCGCCGCGCAAAACTGCGCTGGAACCATTACTGCGGAAGAGGCGCTGCAGGCGGAGTCGGCGCGCTACGCCGCACAGACAAACAATGACTATGCTGCGATGGAGCGCTTGTTTGGCAATGACCTTACCTACAACCACTCATCGGCTGCGACCGATGACAAGGCCAGCTACATCAACTCGATGCGCTCAGGCGGCGTCAAATACAAGAAGATGGCGCCGAACAGCGACACTAAAACGCGCACCTTCGGCTGCCTGGCGATCATCACGGGCACGGCTGTCTATGACGTGACGGTGGGTACACAGGATCGAATCATACCGCTGCGCTATACGACCATCTGGGCCAAGCGCGCGTCCGGACCGGAATTTGTGTCGTGGCAGTCCACCGGCATTCCGCCCAAGCAGTAACGGCGGTGGCGCCGTTGGCGACCTGGCTGGCGAACCTGTCGCACTTTAAACTGACCTGTATTGAGACTTCATGATCCGTCGTTGCCTGTGCTTGCTTTTTAGCGCTTGGAACTCGTCCAAGGCGTTAATCCCGTTCCTGGCGCTGTTAATCCTCGCCACCTCAGCGGTTCAGGCCGCCTACCCCGATAAGCCCATCAAGATCGTAGTGCCTTACCCGCCGGGTGGCACTACCGATATCCTGACCCGCCTGATTGCGCAAAAGCTCTCGAGCTCGCTCAAGCAGTCGGTCATCGTTGAAAACCGTGCCGGTGGTGCCGCAATGATTGGCAGTGACTATGTCGCCAAATCCGCCGCTGATGGTTACACCTTGCTTTCGACCGGCGCCGGGCCGCACGCGATCAATGTCAGTCTGTTTCCCAAAATTGCCTATGACCCGATCAAGGATTTTGCGTCGATTACCTTGATGTCCATCAACCCACTGCTGATGGTCGTGCCGGCGAATTTCCCGATCAATACTGCGCAAGAGTTCATCGCCTGGGCCAGGGAGAACAAGGACAAGGCGAATTACTGCTCGATCGGCTCGGGCTCGCCGTCTCATCTGGCCGCCGAGTTGTTCAAGACCATGGCCTCGATAGAAATGACCCATCTGCCCTTTACCGGCAGTGGCCCGGCGATCATTGGCGCGATTGGTGGCCAATGCCAGGTGCTGTTCGACAGCGTGCTGTCATCCGGCCCTCAGGTGAAGTCCGGCAAACTGAAGGTACTCGCCACCGGCAACAAGCAGCGCCTGAGTTCCTGGCCCAATGTACCCACGCTGGCTGAGGTGGGTTTGAATGGCTACGAGGCGTTTACCTGGGGTGCACTGGTTGCGCCAGCGGGCACTCCGGCCGAAATCATCAATAAATTGCAAGCCGAAATAGCGGCAATTTTTGCCCAGCCGGAAGTGCGTCAAAAAGTTGAAGAACTGGGCGCCATCCCTGGCGGTGGCAGTTCTGCGGAACTTGACGCGTTTACACGCTCCGAAACGCGCAAATGGGCCAAGGTGATCAAGGACGGTAATATCAAGCCAGATTGAAGGCAAGACTGAAAGGCACACTGATGAAGATCTCATTTACCCCGCTGCAACCGCTGTTTGCCGCCGAGGTCAGCCCGATTGACCTGCGTGAAACGTTCGAGCGAGCGAGCCTCGAGGAAATCCGCGCCGGCATGGAGCAATACGGAGTACTGGTGTTTCGCAATCAGTTGTTCAAGGACGATGAGCAAATGGCCTTTGCCGAACGCTTCGACGGCACCTTGCATGCGAAGACATCGACTGCAGTCATGGTCAAGAATCGTTTTGGCAACGAAGCCCTGTCCGATATTTCCAATGTTGGCGCGAATGGCGAGATCCTGCCGGCCAATGATCGTCGCCGTATGGGTTCGCTGGCCAATCGCCTTTGGCACACTGATGCTTCGTTCGTCGATCCACCAGGTCGATATTCCATGTTGTCGGCTCGCGTGCTTCCTCCTGTAAGTGCTGATACCGAATTCGCCGACATGCGCAGCGCCTATGATTCGCTGGATGACGCCACCAAGGCAGCCATCGAAGGCCTGCAGGTCCATCATTCGATCGCCTATTCACGCGAAATACTCGGTTTTGAGTTTTCACCGGAAGAAAAGGCGATGCTCAAGGGCGCCGTGCACCCGCTGGTAAGAACGCAGAAAGGCGGTCGGCGCGGCTTGTACCTGGCATCACACGCCGCAAGCATCGTTGGCTGGTACTTGCCCGAGGGCCGACTGCTATTGCGCGATCTGACCGACCATGCAACTCAGCCAAAATTCGTTTATCGCCACGTCTGGCGCGACGGCGACTTCGTCATCTGGGACAACCGGACCACGATGCACCGCGCCCGGCCGTTTGACGACGTCAAGTACCGGCGTGAATTGCGGCGGACAACCACGCTCGATCTCCCCTTGCCGGCGTAACGGCGGCCTTGGCGATTTTGGTCAGCCAAAACGAGGGAAATGCGATCACCTTATCTGCGAGCTGAACGAGGCAATTGGCCGCGCAACTATTTCAGCAGCGCCAGCACCTGTTTGAACTTTGGATGCTGACTGCTGCCCAGCCACTCGAAGGCAACCATCTCGAACGTAACAACGCTTGCGCCGGCGCTGCGCAGGCGCGCCATGGCTGCACTACGATCACTGGCTTTTCGCGATCCACAAGCATCTTCGACGACGGCCACTGTAGCGCCGAGCGCAAGCGCCGACAGCGCCGTTTGCAGCAGGCAAACATGAGCCTCACAGCCGGCGAGCACGAGCTGTTGTCGGTTAGATTGCACTAACCAATCGCCTGGCCCCGATTCGCGGAAGGCTGCGAAATGCATCTTCGCGAAAGTCTGGCTGCAGATCGCGCGAATCGCTTCGTCATTGTTTCCCAACCCCTGCGGATTCTGCTCGGTGCCAACCGTCTCGATGCCTAGCAGATTGGCGACTTTGCCGAGCCGAACGGCTTGCGCAAGGACTGATTCGTGATGCTCGATGGCTGGCATCAGCCGCGATTGATAATCGATCAGAACCAATCGGCTTTTGTCAGGGTCTAGCAGGTCAGGGTCAAGCAGCATCGTTGTGCTCGCCAAGCTTGGGAGCGGCACCGCGAATCAATGGCCGCTGGGTATCGAACGAGAGCGGCAATCCGGTCAGACAGAAGCCGGCGTCGGGCAGCTTTTGTATCAGCCCAAGTGCTGCGACCTGAGGCTCGGCCAGCACTTCCGGAATGGTGTGGACCGGCGAGCAGGGCACGCCCGCTTTGGCCAATGCTGCCAACCAGTGATCGCGGCTGCGGGTATTGATAATGGCGCGTATCTCGATCAGCAGGCTGGCCTTGTGCTGCATGCGATCACGATTGCTGCGGTAGCGGGGATCTTGTGGCCAATCCGGACGGGACAGCGCGCCGCTGAATTTCGCAAACAGTCGATCATTGCCGCAGCAGATCAACAGTGGCGCATCGGCGGCATCAAATGACTCATAGGGTACGAATCCCGGGTGGCCGCTCGCATGTTTCTCTGGCAGCTTGCCTTCATTCAGATACGAATCGCTTTTTTGCGCCGCCCAACTCAGCGCGGTTTCGAGTAACGAGCCTTGCACCATGCCGCCTCGGCCGGTGCGTTCGCGTTCTGCCAACAAGGACAATGCGCCGATCACGATCCACATGCCAGTGCCCTGATCGCAGACCGAGGCGCCCATGCGAATCGGTGGCCCGTCAGGGTCGCCGCTGATGCTCGAGAGGCCACTGTAGGCTTGAATCAGCGGTTCATAGCCGGGCGCGTTGCGAAGCGGCCCCAGATGCCCGAACGCCGATATCTCGCAGTACACCAGACGGGGATGGCGCGCACACAGCGTCGGGCCGTCAATACCGAGCTGGGTCGGCACGCCCGGTCGCAGGTTGTGAATGAAAACGTCGGCGTCGCCCACCCATTCATTGAGACGTGCCACGCCTGCGGGCGTCTTCAGATCAATCGTGACCGATTGCTTGCCTCGATTGAAGATCTGAAAAAGCATCGAGTCCGAGCCGTGGAACGCCTGCCCCATATGGCGGCCGTCGTCGCCGACCTCGGTTCGCTCAACCTTGATCACCTCGGCACCCAGGTCCGCAAAGATAGCGCCGGCAAACGGGCCGGCCAGTACCTGACCGAGTTCAACGACTTTCAAATTCGACAAGGGACTGGAGCTCATTGCGTATCTCGATTGGTTCTTGCCATCATAATGCAATCGTCTGAGCGCAATTGTCCGAGCGATTGCATGTCAAAATCAGATCCGCTGCATCGTCCGCGCCCGGACGGTGATTTCAGATGTTTTGCGCTGTTCGATCGAAAGTCAGACTACATGAAGCTGCGTCACCCACGAGTAGGACTGATCGCTCTGTCACTGTCTCTGTCACTGTTTGTCCTGACAAGTTGCAGCGTTTTGGGGCCTGCCAACGTCGTATCGGATAGCAAATCCAGTTGCGAACAACTGACCGGATCGATCCCCAATGGTCTGATCGGTCTGCCGACTGGTGAGGTGACGATTGTTTCGACTCAGTATCTGGCCGCCTCACCGCTGGTCATGGGACCGCCGCAAGCGCCGACGCCTTATGCCCGTATTCAACCGGCACTACCGGATCATTGTCAGGTCAAAGGCACGATTGCTTCGCTCGATCCGAAAGCACCCGCGATTAATTTTCAAGTCAATTTACCCAGCGTCTGGAACGGCCGTTCCCTGCAGTATGGCGGTGGCGGCTTTAACGGCGTACTGATCAACGCGCTCGGCCTGCCACCGGCAGCACCACTCGACAAGCCGGCGCCGCTGGCGCGTGGTTTTGTCACTTACGGCACGGATTCCGGCCACCAGAATACCCCCGGAGTACCCCTGCAAGCTTTTTCCATGAACGATGAAGCGCTCGCGAATTTTGCTTACGCGTCTTACAAGAAAGTGCGTGACGTATCGGTCGAGCTGATGAAGCGCCGTTATGGCCGTGGCCCTGACCGCATGTATTTCATGGGCAGCTCCGAGGGTGGGCGCGAGGCGCTGATGCTCGCACAACGCTTCCCGAACGACTTCGACGGTATTTTTGCGCGGGTACCGGTTATCAACTGGGTTGCACTGCAGCATGCCGGCACCCGCGCCGGCATCGCACAATTCGGCAGCGGCTGGATTACGCCGGCGAAAATCAAGCTGGTCGGCGACGCTGTTGCCAGCGCGTGTGACGCGGCTGACGGCATCGTCGACGGCATCATCAGCGACCATGAAGGTTGCCGTAGCCGGTTTGATGTCAGCAAATTGCGTTGCGCCGATGGCAGCGATAGCGGTGCAAGTTGCCTGTCGGATGCGCAAACCAAGGCGGTGCAGGCGCTGTATTCGGGCTATCGCTTTGACTTTGATCTGGCTAACGGTGTGCGCAATTATCCGGGCTGGCCAATGGGTGGCGAGGCCACACCGGGCGTCGGTCCCACCGGTGGTTGGGCCAACTGGTGGGTCGGCAGCAGCGCACCGGTTCAGCCGCCGGTGCCGGCCAACAGCATTCAATGGTTCTACGGCAGTGGCGCGATCCGTTACTTCATTACGCGTGATCCGAATTTCGATGTGCGCCAATATGACCCGAAGCGTTATGCCGATCGGATTCGCACGATGTCGGCTCTGATGGATGCGACCGATCCGGATCTATCGGTGTTTGCGGCGGCGGGCGGCAAACTCATCATCAAGGAACACATGGCCGATTATGCCCAGAGTCCGTATGCCGGCATCGAGTATTACAAGAGTGTCGTCGCCAAGATGGGCCAAAGCGAAGTCGATCGTTTCGCGAGGCTGTATATTGCGCCAGGCGTGGATCATGTCGGAACCGGCGCGCCGGCACTGACCGATATGCTGGAGGTGCTGACCGATTGGGTTGAGAAAGCCAAGGAGCCCGCTGCCTTGACCGTCGCCACTCAGGCTTTTGAGCCGCCGTTTGCGGTAACCATGTCGCGGCCGCTGTGTCGATATCCGAATTGGCCGAAGTATCGAGGCGTGGGCGATTCGAATCAGGCGGCGAGCTTTGACTGCGTGAAACAGTAGCGCGCAGCCGTCCTGCGCAAGATTAATGAACTCGGCCCGCTGCACGGAGAACATGGCATGAACCGATCCAAATTTTCCACCTGCCTGGCCGTACTGCTGGCGGCACTTCTTTGGCAGTCCGCACCAAACGCCGTCGCGCAAACGGGCGGGGCCTATCCGACTAAAGCAATTCGAATGCTGGTTGCCTTTCCGCCCGGTGGGCCGACCGATATCGTGGCGCGGGTGATTGCGCAGAAATTGTCCGAGCAATTGGGCCAACCGATACTGGTCGAGAACAAACCGGGTGCCGGTGGCAACATCGGCGCCGAAACCGCCATGCGCGCCGCCCCGGACGGCTATACCCTGTTCTACAACACCTCTGCGATTACGATTACGCCTGCGCTCTATAGCAAAGTCAACTTCGATCCAGTCAAGGATTTTGCGCCGATTTCGAGTACGGCGGCGGTGCCGATGGTGTTGATGGTGACGCCGTCGCTGCCGGTGAAGAGCGTCAAGGAACTGCTGGACTATGCAAAGGCCAATCCCGACAAATTGAATTATGGTTCGACCGGCTCTGGCACGATTACCCATCTGGCCACTGCCGCACTGGCAGCGCATTCGAGTTTGCGTATGCAACACATTCCCTACAAGGGTAGCGCGCCCAATATCGCCGATCTTGCCTCGGGTGCGACCCAGTTGACAATTGATACCTTGAACAGTTCTATGCCGTTCATTCGCGATAACCGAGTGCGGCCGTTGGCGGTGACGACGCTCAAGCGTTCGCCTTTGCTGCCCGAGTTGCCGACGCTGGATGAAACCGCTCTGCCAGGCATGGAAATGAGTGCCTGGCAAGGCATAGTCGCGCCAAAGGGTACGCCAGCCGCAATCATTACCCGCCTGAATGCCGAAGTGCGAAAAGCGCTGGAGAGCGCTGATGTCAAGGCCAAACTGGCGGCGCAAGGAACCGACATTCTCGGTAGTACTCCAGAGGAGTACGGAACGTATATTCGGTCGGAGCTCGGCAGGTGGTCGAAGCTGGTCAAGGAAACCGGCGCCAAAGCTGATTAGGCAGGCCGGTTCTTTGCGGAAAAAGAGGAGACACGCGGTGGCGCAACAACTGATGAAACCGCAGGGACGCACTCGCAGAACACTGTTCGGCTCGAGCCTGGCGATCGCGCTCGGGTTGCCGGGCTGGGCGCGTGCGCAATCGACGCCGATCAAGCTGCAGGTGGGTTTCGCGGCGGGCGGCTCGCTCGATCTGCTGGCTCGTGCGATGGCCGAACAAATCGGTCTGAAAATGAATCGGACGGTGATCGTCGAGAACCGGGTCGGTGCTTCCGGCCGCTTGGCGATCGATCTGGTCAAGGCGTCCAAACCGGATGGCGATACCTTGCTGGTTTGTCCGCAGGGACCTTTGACCCTGTTTCCCTATATTTTCAAGAATCTGAAGTTTGATCCGTTCAAGGATCTGATGCCTGTGTCGCGCTTGTCGACCTTTGATGTCGCCATTGGCCTGGGTCCGCAGTCTGGAGCCGACTCGTTGCCGAAATTTCTGGCCTGGGCGACGGCCAATCCAACTCAAGCCAATTTTGGCAGCAGCGGCGCCGGTACTCTGTTGCATTTTTCCGGTGTCTCGATCAGCCAACTGAGCGGCGTGGCGCTGACCCATGTGCCTTACAAAGGCTCGGCACCCGCCGTCGCTGACCTGATCGGTGGCACTGTGCCGATGGTCGTTTCGCCGCTGTCGGATCAGCTTGAGCATCACAAGTCCGGCCGAATCAAGGTCGTCGCAGTCACCAGCCCCGAACGCAGCGTGTTGGCCCCGGAAATCCCGACTTGTAAGCAAGAAGGCATTGCACTCGAAGTGCCGGGTTGGTTCGCGCTGTACGGTCCTGCCGGTATGCCGAATGAGGTGGTCGACAACCTGAATCGGATCGTGCAGGAGTCGTTGGTGGTACCGGCGATTCGCGAGCGCTTGATGAAAATGGGCATGTTGCCGGCACCAACGTCGCGTGCGCAGACACTCGAGCTGCAGCGCCGGGAGTTTGCATTGTGGGGACCGATGGTGAAGGCGTCCGGATTCACGCCGGAAGATTAGGAGCCAGAGGATTTGGAGCTTGCAGAGATGAGTGAAACACTGATTCAGACCACCGTGGTCGGCAGTTACCCGCAACCCGATTGGCTGGTCGGTCGCGAAAAACTTAAAGCGCAATCGGTGCCGCGGGTTCGTGCGCTGGATATCTGGCGAATTGCCGAGCCGTTTTGCCAATGCGCTGGCCGGCATCGACATCGAAAATTCACATCTGGTGACGATGGCCAGTGGTCGGGTCAGCAAGCTGCCGCGTGTGACTGGCCCGGTCTCGCGGGCTCGACCGGTCGAGGTGCGTGACGTGCAATTTTTGCGCGCCAACACCGATCGCAAGATCAAGATTACGCTGCCGGGCCCGTTCACAATAGCGCAGCAATGTCGTGACGACTATTACCGCGATCCGCAGGCGCTGACTATGGATCTGGCCGTTGCGGTCAATGCTGAGTTGCTCGATTTGCAAGCGGCTGGCGCCGACGTGATTCAACTCTATGAACCGTGGTTGCGCAATGACCCGGCGGCGGCGCGCGCCTACGCGGTTGCAGCGATCAATCGCGCGCTGCAAGGTGTGCAGGTTACAACCGTCGTGCATGTCTGTTTTGGTTATGCCCATCTGATCGGCGCAAAAAAGCCGAGCGGCTATTCGTTTCTGGGCGAGTTATCGGGAACCGTGGCTCGACAAATTTCCATCGAAGCGGCGCAACCCAGACTCGATCTCGGCGTGCTCGCCGAGCTACCTGGCAAGCAGATCATGCTCGGTGTGATCGATCTGAATGATGCGAACATCGAAACGCCTGCCGTTGTCGCCGAGCGAATTCGGGCTGCCCTCAAGCAGGTTTTGCCGGATCGATTATTGGTCGCGCCGGATTGCGGCATGCAGTATTTGCCGCGCGAAGTTGCGTTCGGCAAACTGCAGGCGATGTGTGCCGGCGCGGCGATCGTGAGGCGAGAAATCAGCTAGGCGACGGTCACAGTGCGCTGGCGATAAATGGGGCATCGGTAATGTTCAGCTCGGTAGTGTTCAGCTCGGAACGGTTCAGTACACAACGCCTATTGCGGCTGGCGCTGGTTCTTTCGCTGGTCGGCCTGGGCGCCAGCCTTAATAGCAGCGTGTTGGCGCAGGCCTATCCTAGCAAGCCGGTGAAGATCATCATTCCATTTCCACCGGGCGGAACCCTCGATATCGTCGGGCGAATGCTGGCGCAAAAACTCGGCGAGCAAACCGGCCAGCCGTTGGCAATCGTGTCCGGTAGCAGTTCCGGTATTGGCCGGGCCGTTGTCGAGCGATTGCTTGCCTCGGGTTGGCGCGTGATCGGGCTCGATCTTGCGGCGGCCACCATCGAGCACCCAGCCTTCACAGCGACGCAACTGGATCTCGCGGCCTCGAGCCAGCGTGAATTCGCTCGGCTCGATTCATCTGTGCTCGAATCCGACCCCCTTGAACGCTTCGCGCTCGAGCATCAAAATGCCGATGCCTGGGTACATGCCGCCGGCATCATGCGCGTCGCTTCGCTCGGTCAATTGCAGGCCGACGACGGTCGCCGAATGTTTCAGATTCATGTTGAAGCAGCCCTGAAAATGGCCAATATTCTGTTGCCGGCGATGGCCACACGAGGTTGCGGTCGAGTTGTACTGATCGGCAGTCGCGTGGCGGCCGGTATTGCGCATCGAAGTCAGTATGCGGCCAGCAAGGCGGCCCTGACTTCGTTGGCCCGCAGTTGGGCGGCCGAGGTGGTTAGCCGCGGCGTGACCGTCAATGTGGTTTCACCGGCAGCGACCGATACGCCGCTGCTCAATGATCCAGCGCGCACACGTGCTGCGTCTGATCCTTCACTGACATCGACATCGGCATCGAGTTCGCTGCCTATTGCACCGCCGATGGGTCGACTGATTCAACCTGCCGAAGTGGCGGCGCTGGTCGCGTACTTGCTTTCAATCGAGGCCGCTGCAATTACCGGCCAGGATATCCAAATTTGCGGCGGTTCATCGCTGACCCGATGAACCATGATCGATGAACCTTGATCGATGGATCAAGACTGATGGATCAAGACTGATGAATTCATGACCGGAGAACCGGATCAAGGCGCCGCACCTGTGCGTGAATCGCGGCAGCCGATCGGGATCGTTGGCCTGGGGCTGGTCGGTAGCGCACTCGGGGCACGACTCAGAGCCGCCGGATTTCAAACAATCGGCTTTGACTTGCAGCGCGCGGCCTGCAATGCTTTTCATGCGGCCGGTGGTGTGCTTGCCGAGTCACCGCAGGCGCTCGGCGCGCAGGTCAGTCAAGTGATCCTGGCCTTGTTCGACAGTCGCGACGTGAACGCTGTACTGAGTGATCCGGACGGGGTACTTGCCAGCGGCGGCGTCACCCATATCCTTGATTGTTCAACCGGCACGCCGGCAGTTTCAGCCGAGTTGGCGGCGCGCCTGAGTACTCGGAACTTCGCGTTCATCGAAGCTCCGTTGTCAGGCTCGAGCGCACAAATTGCGCAAGGCCAGGCGACCTTGTTGTTGGGCGGCGAGACTATCGCCATTGCGCAATGCACTGCCCTGTTGCAGGCGATCACCGATCGTCGAATTCACGTCGGTGTGCCCGGTATGGCTGGGCGCGCGAAGCTGGCCACCAATCTGGTGCTGGGATTGAATCGGGCGGCGCTGGCCGAGGGTTTTGCGTTTGCAGAGAGCCTGGGCATTGCGCGCGCCGACTTTCTGGCCCTGGTGTTGGCAACACCGGCGAGTTCACAGGCCGCAGTGAGTAAAGGGGCGTTGATGGTCACCGAAGACTTCACGCCGCAATCGCGGATTCGACAACATTTGAAGGATGTTGAATTGATGCTGACACTGGCCGAACAAAACAATTTGTCACTACCACTTTCCGAGGTACACGCGCAATTGATGCAACAGGCAGTGGCCGCCGGAGATGGCGATCTGGATAATGCGGCCATCATCAAACAATGGCGGCGACTTTGAGCCGCGCTGAAACCAAGTCGAGGCAAATTTGAATCCTGTCGGATTATTGAGTGCTAGCGTAATTCTGAGTCGTAGCGGATTCTCGTGGCGCAGGACCCGCCTGCAATGCGTGCTGGCGACTGCATTGATTGCACTGGGTCTGATGAGCGCCCGTGCCGCCTCGGAGCTGCCAATCTTCGATGCGCATATTCATTATGCCCATGATGCCTTCGAGTCGGTACCCGCCAAAGAACTGATCGCCTTGATGCGCAAGGCCGGACTCAAGCGTGCCCTCGTATCCGGCGCGATGGCGCCCGGATCGATCGATGATGGCGCGCAGAAACTTTACGCGTTGGCGCCCGACCTGATCATTCCGAGCTTGCGACCCTATCGCAAGCGAGAAGATGTGCCGAGTTGGTATCGCGACCCGGAGGTGCTCGCCGAACTCGAGGCGCGCCTGAAGAAGTATCGTTACGCGGCGATCGGCGAATTCCATTTATACGGCGAGAATGCCGACCATGAGGTCATGCGCCAAGTGGTCAAGCTGGCCCGGCAGCACAACATCTTGCTGCATGCCCATTCTGATCGTGATGCGATCGAGCGATTGATCAAACAGGATCCGGCCGTACGGGTACTTTGGGCTCATGCCGGCTTTGATCCGCCCGCCGTGGTCAATGAAATGCTCGGCAAATATAAAAATCTCTGGAGCGATCTGGCCTACCGAACCGACATGGGTGGTGACGGCAAGGTCAATGCCGAGTGGCTCGAAGTGCTCAAGCGTTATCCGGACCGCTTCCTGTTGGGCACCGATACGTTTACGCTCGAACGGCTGCACTATATCGGCGAGCATGCGCGTTATTCACGCGACTGGCTGCGCGCGCTACCGGCCGCGCTGGCTGAGCGGATTGCGTTCAGGAACGGCGAGGAGCTGCTGGGGCAGGTATGGAAGCCGAAGTGATCACCTTGTCCTGCTGCAGTTGCGCAATGCCGGCATCATCAAAACCGGCTTCGCGCAAGACCTCGTGCGTATGCTGACCCAGCACCGGCGCGAACAATCGCAGTTGTGCCGGCGACGCTGAAAATTTGGTGGTCGGCCGAATGCTGAGCATGGCACCGACGACCGGATGTTGTCCGATCTCGAACAATCCCACCGCGACCAGATGCGGATGTTGCGGCAACTCGTCTAGGCCGTAGATGCGCGTGGCTGGAATATCGAGCTCAGTACAAATCGCCAGGCATTGTTGCGTCGTCATCTGGCCGGTGATGTGTGCAAGATCGGCATACAGTTCGACGATGCGTGAATTGCGCTGATAGCGATCCGACAGATTGTATTTTTTGGCAAGCTCCGGCCGGCCGACATGCGCGAACAGCGCCTCCCAATGATCGCTCGTGTACGGCAGCATGGCGACGAATCCGTCGCGCGTCGGCGCCGGTTTTCGGCCACCGGCCAAGAGGCGCGCATAGCCCGCCTTGGCGGTTGGTGGATCGAAGGTCAGCCCACCCAGGTGTTCGGCCAGCGTGAATGCGGTCATGGTCTCGAGCATCGGGACTTCGACATACTGCCCGACACCCCTTCGTTCGCGATGAAACAAGGCGGCGAGCACCGCGTTGGCCAAGGCCAGTCCGCAGGTCTTGTCCGCCAACAACGTGGGTGCATAGTCAGGTACGTTGCTGGCGTGGCCATTGAGCGCAGCCATGCCACAACCGGCCTGAATGACATCGTCAAACGCCGGCTTGTCCTTGTCCGGGCCGTCCTGGCCGTAACCGGTGGCGACGCAATAGACGATCTTCGCGTTCAGCGCCGCCACAGCACCATAACCAAAGCCCAGACGCTCGATGGCCGCGACACGCATGTTGTGCACGAGCACGTCGATGGTCGGCAGCAGAGCGCGCAAGGCGGCCGCGCCGCTCGGCGATTTCAGATCGATCGACAGGGAGCGCTTGTTGCGATTGATTGCCAGAAAAATCGAACTCAAACCCTTCTGCGTCGAGACGCCGTTCGAGCGCATGAGATCGCCCTCGAGGCCTTCAACCTTGATGACATCGGCGCCATAGTCGCCCAGAATTTGGGTGGCGACCGGGCCGAGCACGACTGAGGTCAGATCGAGCACGCGGATGCCGGCCAGGGGGCCGGTGGCTACTGATGAGCCAACGGGACTATTCATTTTTGCGATAACGCTGCCGATACGCCTTTGGACTCATCGCAAACGTGTCTCTAAACCGGCGATTGAACGTGGACAGATCACCGAAGCCGCTGTCGAACACGATCGAGGACACTGACTGAGACGATGTTGCGAGGCTGAGCGCCGCGCGTCGCATCCGGACCGACAACAGGTACTGATAAGGTGAGGCGCCGGTTACCTGTCGGAACGTGCGCAGAAAGTGAAATTTGCTCAAGGTAGCGATTGCGGCAAGTTGATCGAGATCAAGCGTGTCCTGGGCATTCGCTTCGATAAATCGCAACACCTCGCTGATGCGCTTCTCGTCGCGCGCCGCGACACGCATGCGTGATCGTGATGCGCCACTCAGGGTGCTCAATACCGTCTCGGCCATGTGAATGACCGTCTCTTCGAGCGCAAGCGCGTCAGTGCCACTGGACCATGCGTTGATATCGGCAAACATGGGCGTCAGGCGCGGCTGAGCAGGCAACATGGCGACCGGAAATCGATAACGATCCGATGCCCGATTGCGACCCGAACCCCGATCGCGACCCGAATCCGACCAGCCCGCCGAAACCTCCTCGAACCAAACAGGCTCGAAGTGAAATGCCACACAACGATCGCCACGGCTGTGGTCATGTCCGCACTCGTAACACTGGCCTGGATTGCCGAACAAAAGCGAACCCGGATGCATGAGCACCCGTTCGTTTCCCGTCTTGTAGGTAAACAAGCCTTCGAGCACGGCCGAGAACGAGTATCGCTGGTGCTGCTCCTCAAACGGTCGATCACCGACCCCTGATTGGCAGGTGAATTCGGTGACGCTCCAGTCGCAGCCTGTACGAATGACACGCGCCAATGGCGGCCCAGCTGACTCTGGCCCTGGTAACGAAGCAGTTGCGGAACTCATGCCTCAAGGATAGCAATTTTCCCCAAGTCCGAGAACTCACTGGCGCGATACAGTGTCATCCACAGTGCCGCAGAGTGCGGCCAAGCGAAATTCACTTTCGGAGATAGTCGAATTATGATCAATCACGTTTCCATCGGCGTGCGCAGCATTGCTGCGTCAAAAGTGTTCTACGACGCGGTGTTCGAGCCGCTTGGCTGTTCCTGCCTGAGTTCAGGCGAGTCATTCCTGGGTTACGGCAAGGACAACGTCGAGTTCTGGCTCGGGTCCAGCACGAACCCGGTCCTTGAGCACAGTGAATCGGGCCTTCATTTCTGCTTCGATGCAGCCTCGCGCGAAATGGTCGAAGCGTTTTATGGTGCGGCATTGTGGTCAGGAGGCCGAGACAACGGCAAGCCGGGTCTGCGCGAAGCCTACGGACCGGACTATTACGCCGCGTTTGTCATCGATCCGGACGGTTATCGGATCGAAGCCTATTGCAGCGCACAGGAGTGACCTCAACATGGCCAGCGTTCGGAAAGAGATTCACACGCGCGCACGAATCGACGACGTATGGGCTGCGATTCGTGACATCGGGGCACTGCACACGCGGCTGGTGCCGGGCTTCGTTGTCGACACGCGTCTGGAGGCCGGCGTCCGCATCGTGACGTTCGGCAATGGCGCCGTGGTGCGCGAGCCGATCGTCGCCATTGACGATGCTACCCATCGACTCGTCTGGTCCGCTGAGGGCGCGCGCAGCACGCACTACAACGCGTCGGCGCAGGCGATCGCACAAGCCGACGGCACGACCAAGGTGGTGTGGCTCGCCGATTTTCTGCCCGATACCCTTGCAGGCGATATCGATGCGGCCATGAGCATGGGTGCAATGGTGATGAAAAAGACGCTCGATCGATTGGCAGATCGATAGCGACGTTTCCGAGGAAACGTCTCGATTGAATCCTTAAGCCACTGCTTACCGGGTTCTGTCGATTGGGATGTCGGCGATAGAAATCGTTAAAAGCACTGGCCGGAGTAATTAAAAAAATTCAATGAAAATTCCTCTTGAAGCTTCGATTGCCGTCACTATTTTCGGCTCAGGACGCCGACTCAGGGTCCTCAACCTTATCGCTTTTTTTGGAGGATATAAACATGCGCTTTGATTTCAGCCCCCTTTATCGTTCCGCCATCGGATTCGATCGGCTCGCCCAGATGATGGATGAAGCTTCCCGTGCGGACACACTGCCTGCCTATCCCCCGTACAACGTCGAGTCGGTCAGCGACGATCAGTATCGGATCACCATGGCAGTAGCGGGCTTTCAAGAATCCGAACTGGAGATCGAAGTCGAACAAGGTAGCCTGAAAGTCGTCGGGCGTAAGCAACGCGACGAAGGGCCGCGCTCCTTCTTGCATCGCGGTATTGCTGCCCGCGATTTTGAGCAGCGCTTCCAACTGGCGGAGCACGTCAAAGTCACCGGTGCCGTGCTGAAGGACGGCCTTTTGAATGTGGAATTGACCCGCGAGGTACCCGAGGCGATGAAGCCGCGCCGCGTCTCGATCAACGGCAGCGCAAACAACGTGCGGACGATCGAACAGAGAATGGAAGCGAAAGCCGCCTGATCCGTGTGTAGCGCGGGGGCCTCGTTGATGGAGGTCCCCGCCGGAGCGAGATAGAGGCTGGCGAACGAAGGCATGTACGAGGGGCCAACACCCCCGCTCACTGGGGCGCCGTGCGATCAGCATAAAAGATCTGATCGTGCAAATGTTCCATAACGCCGCGCCATGGTGGACGAACGGAGTGTTTCGACGCTTGTTCTGGTTCGTGTGCCAAGAGATCGGCAAGTTCAATTTCACCGTTGGACAGGCGCTCGTGTCCCCCGACAGCGCGCCGCCAGGAGTCCCAGTCGGAGACTTCTGATTGGCTGAGCGCATAGTGATCGCGTACGACATTGACGCGACTAAACCAAAGTCCGCGCGCGGTGCCATGCCCGAACTGCTTAGGTTCGAATCCGGACTCCCGACAGGCGCGCCAAGCCTCGCCAGCGGTCATGAATTTGCCTGTAGGGAGAATGGTTGAGTCGAAGCTTACCCCAAGGCGTTGCTTCATCGTATCGTCCAGTTGTGCATCGGCGCGCCGCCAGTGCCGATCGACATTTGACCAATACTCGCAAATCCAATGATCCTCCCAGGGATTGGCGGTGAAATAAGAAGCGAATCTACAACGAACTCGAGCAGGGGTTCCTTGGTGACGGAGAATGCCGCACAACATCAATGCATAGTCACGACAAGTTCCCGGAATCCGATCGCTGACTGCACGTTGGAAATTGAGTGAACCAGCAACCCCTGCGCCACACTGCAAAGTGCAGCAATGTCCTCTGGCAAACCGTCAAGTCGTGGCCTCTGGCAGCCCGGGTCGGTCATCGCCGAGTGTTGTAGCCATCTTTCAGGAGTAATCGCGATGCTCGACTTTACCTGCTTTACACTTCGATCTGAGATGTGTTCGTCGGCATCGACCGCTTCAGAGAAAAATTTACTTCCGACAATGCCAAGCCCAACCCAACTTTCTGAACACCATGGATGAATTTCGAATTCCAGTACTGGTAGGCTGCGGCCAGCTCACTCAACGCGAGCCCGACCCGCAACTGGCGCGCTCGCCCCTCGATCTGGCCGCCCAGGTCTGTCGGCTGGCGGCCCTCGACGCCGGCCCCGAGGCTCGGATCATCGAAGCGATCGATACGCTGGTTATGATCCGATCATTTTCGGACACCAGTTGGCGCTTCGCTTGTCCGTTCGGGCAATATCGAAACCCGCCGAAATCGTTGGCGGATCGGCTCGGTGCCAGCGCTGCCCAGCGACTGATCTACACCCAACCGGGCGGCAATATGCCGCAGTGGTCGATCAATCGATTGTCCGAAATGATCACGCGCGGCGAAGTCAGCCTGGCGCTCGTCGCTGGCGGTGAAGCGCTGGCCACTCAGAAAGCCGCGCAACGAGCGGGATTGCAACTCGACTGGAATGAAGATCCGGGCGGCAGCTTCGAAGCCTGGGGTGTAGCCAAACGCGGCTGGTCGGATATCGAAGACATTCACGGCATGCGCGGCGCCATTTATTCCTACCCGATGTTTGAAAATGCAATCCGCAGTCGTCGCGGTCGAAACATTGCCGATCACCAGGCGGAACTGGGGAAACTGCTGGCCCACTTCGCACAGGTCGCGGCCGCCAATCCCTTGGCAGATCGTCGCGAGGCCTATGACGCGCAGACCATTGCGCAGGTCACCGCCAGCAATCCCTATATCGGCTTTCCGTATACGCGTTTGATGAACGCCAATGCGTTCATCGACCAGGCCGCCGCTGTTGTGCTGACCAGCGTCGGCAAGGCGAAACAGCTCGGTATCGAGCGCAGCCGTTGGGTGTTTTTGCACGGCTGCGCCGATGCGCATGATCACTGGTACATCAGTGATCGTCGCGACTTCCATTCTTCGCCGGCAATGCGTACCGTTTCCGAACAGACGTTTGTTATGGCCGAGACTTCGTTAGCTGAAATGGGTGCGATTGACCTCTACAGTTGTTTTGCCTCGGCCATTGAAATCGCCTGTCAGGAGATTGGTTTAGGTCTCGATGACCCGCGCGGCCTGACGGTGACGGGTGGCTTGCCGTACTTTGGCGGACCGGGCAACAACTACGTCACCCACTCCATTGCCGAGATGATGCAGCGTGTGCGCGCCCGGCCTGGCATGAAGGGATTGGTGACCGCAAACGGCAACTATGTCACCAAACATTCGGCCGGTATTTATTCAACCGATGAGCCCTCAAAGTTGTTTGCACCGGTTGATCCGGCGCGATATCAGGCAGCGCTCGACACGATTGCGCATCCAGCGTTCGCTGATTTGGCCGAGGGCTCGGCCTGCATTGAAACTTACACCGTCATGAATGAACGTAGTGGTCCGAGCTCGTCAATTGTGATGGCACGGCTGGACGACGGCAGCCGTTTTATCGCCAACACACCTGCCGATCCGGACTTGCTCGCCGAGATGCAGTGCAACGATTTCATCGGTCGAGCCGGCCGAGTCAGTCACGACGGCACGCGAAACGTGTTTACCCCATAGTGAGGTGGTTTTACACCATTTACAACCGCGAAAGCACTTTCTCGAGTAACGGACCAATCTTTTGTGGCGTGGGTAATTGCGATCGCTCGAAGGCACTGAATGAAATTCCAATCTGCCGATTGCCCTTGTAGCCGAAACAACCGAGCTCGAATATGCGGGTGTTCTTGCGCCGGGTCTGCCAGGACAGATATTCGCAATCAGTCTGCCCGACTTTGACCGGCTCGCTGGTGGAATTGGCAGAGGGCTTTTCATCTTTATCCAGTGCCTTCAACAGGCTCTGCCAGCCACGCTTATCCATCGGCTCCTTGGCGTGCGCGATAGTCAGTCGATACGGTACCATCCCTCCCGCGCCGATTTCACTGGTACATTGGTCGAGTCGCAGGTCAAGTGGAATTTCGGGTAGCGTGCCTTTTTTGATCAGGACCGATTCATCATCAGACAGGGGGCCAGGAACTTTTGCGCCGACCGCTTCTACTTCGGCTAGCGAAAGTAGTCGGCAACTTCGCACCGCTTCCTGCGCCTGGCTGTCGGCGGAGTGAATCAGCATAGCGACCAGGACTGACGCCAAGGCAATGCCCGTGGGCCGAGCTGAAAACATGAACATCTCTTAAGCACAACGAACCATTGATGGACCGAGAATATGGAAATCTTTGCAAGAACGCAAGCCGACGCGCAAATTCAAGCAGGCACTTGAATGCGATCAGACACCGAATTGCAAGCAGACGCTGAATTGCAAACAGACACTTGTTTGCGCGCAGACAATCGATGAGAATGCGATGGTGACTCTGAACCCGGCGGATCGTTCGATGCCTCGGTCCCTGCTTTGGGTCATCCAACAGTTTGCGTTCGTCGCGCTGATCATGGTTGCGGGTTGCAGTACGGTCGGCATGATTCGCGAGCCGAGTCCGACTGAGCCATTGACGGGTAATCTGATCGCCGTCGGCGACATTGCCTACTGCACGAATGCGGCACCGAGAGATACGGCGGCCTATCGTACGGCAGAGCTGACTGCGTCGTTGCTCACCTCAGATTCGGAGGCCAAGGTGTTGACGCTGGGTGATAACGTCTATGAAATCGGCTTGCCGCGTGAGTTTGCCGACTGTTACGAGCCGACCTGGGGAAAGCTCAAGTCTCGAACCTGGCCAACGCCCGGTAATCATGATTACGGTGTCAGCAACGCCCATGGATATTTTGATTATTTCGGTCATGCTGCCGGTAGCGATCGCAGCGGCTTTTACCAGCAGCGCATGAACGGCTGGGCCGTCATTTCATTGAATAGCAATGTCGACGCGTCCGTTGCCTCGGCGCAATATCGATGGCTCGAACGTGTCTTGCAGCAATCGGCCGACCTGTGTGTGTTGGCTGCCTGGCACCATCCGGTTTTCACCTCCGCGCCGCGCCGTGATCAACCGATGATGAAGGCCATCTTCGAGCTGCTGGTGCGCCACAAGGCAGATCTGATCCTGCAAGGCCATGAACATCATTTCGAGCGTTTTGCGCCGATGCTGGCCGACGGCGTGATCGATCGCGAGCGGGGCGTTCGCACGATGGTGGTTGGTACCGGCGGCGCGCCGCTGTCCGGCTACCGGAGCACCGCTCGTGACGGCAGCGAGAAACAGATCAGGGCGTTCGGCGTATTGAACATGGCGCTCACGCCAGGCAAGGCACAATGGCAGTTCGTCAGTGTTGATCGGCAGGTACTTGACTCCGGGGTGCTGAACTGCCGACGCCGCAGTACTCAGTCCGAATCATCAGCAAGCCTTTTTCGAGGAACGTTTCCATGACTATGCAACCACGCCAGCGTGCGCCGTTTTCTGCGATCGTCGACCGTCCGCCACTCAAGTTGCCCGGCGGCGCGCGCATGGTGATCTGGACCATCGTCAATCTCGAGGTCTGGGACATCGGCAAGCCGATGGCTCGGCAAGTCTTGCCGCCGCCGACCGGCGTGTCGATGCAGCCGGATGTGCCGAACTGGTCCTGGCACGAATACGGCATGCGGGTCGGGTTCTGGCGATTTCATAAACTCTACCAACAGTTGGGTATTCGACCGACGGTGTCGATCAATGCGCGCGTGTGCCTCGACTATCCGCGCGTCGCCCAGGCCTGCCAGGATGCCGGCTGGGAATTCATGGGCCACAGTTTCGAGCAAGGACCGATTCACAAGGAAGAAGATCAGGCCGGCATGATCATGCGTTCGCTCGACACGATCGAGCAATTCACCGGCAGGCGTCCGGTCGGCTGGCTGGGACCCGGGCTCACGCAGACCTTCGAGACGCCCGACCTGCTGGCCAAAGCCGGTATTCAATACACCGGTGATTTTCTCTATGACGACGAGCCGACCGAGATTCAAACCGCACACGGCCCGCTCGTGACCTTGCCGTACTCGGCCGAGACCAATGACATTCCGATGATGATCGTGCAGCATCATGAGGCCGAGTACTGGACTCAAAAGTGCATCGACATGTTTGACCGTTATTATCAGGAGGGCGCCGAGCGCGCCAAGATCATGGCGATAGCGATCCACCCCTACATTTCAGGTCAACCGTTTCGCATCAAATATCTTGAGCGAGTCTACGAACACATACGTGGCTACAGCGATGTGTTGCATTGGAACGGCGAGCAGATTTTCGACTGGTATCGGCAGCAGCGGCCACGCTGACCGGATTAATGGGTAAGGTTGACGCGATCCAATATGAATGCAATGCACAACCGAAGCCGCAACGTTGCTTGCGCTGCAATTTACATTGCTGCTTTCGCTGCTGCTTTCACTGCTGCTTTCATTGTTGTTTACTGGCCAGATGAATGATGGCTGTGTGACGGATTGTTGCCACCGTCTGTAACGACTCATCAAGCACCAGAATATCGAGCGTGATGATTTCGTGTCCGCGTTTCTCGTCGAGCTTCTGTACCCGGGCACGCATGCTGAGCGCCTGTCCGGGTCTGGCACGCTGCCCGTGCTGCACTTTGCTGGCGGTGTGAACCCAGGGGCCGAGCGCGATATTGCCCATCAACACCCGATTGGCCTGGGCCAGAAACAGGGCAGGGTGGACTCGGGCCAGTGGCGCGCGATAACACTCGAGCGCATCGACCATATCTCGCGCAAAGGTGTCGGCAGCATCGTTGCGCGGCGTAACGAACTGCACGACTCCGAGCGGCTGTCCAATGCGAAATGAATTGATTGCTGGCCGCAGTCTTTTGTTGTCGTCCGGCAAGGCGATGGCTTCGAACGCGGCGGCCGTGGCCGGTCCGTCAATCACCTCCATCGGCTTCATGCTGGCGATGGCACTGGTACTGACGGTACCGTCGGGCTTCAGTAGTCGGATATTCAGTGACGCAGCGGCAGGGTCTGCGTCGATCGCAATGCGCTCGGCATCGTAAATCGGTTGCGCGAAACGCGCCGAAATCGACCCGGCATCAAGCCAGTCAATACCGAACTGGCGAACAGCCGCCTGCGTGCAATAGCCGTACAAGGCAACGCCCGGCACCAGTGCGCCGCGAAAGCCGTACTGTGCCGCACCTTCGTCGCTGTGAATCTTGTTGGCGACTTGGGCGGCGTAGTTGTAAGCGGTCAGTTCATCACGACGCTTGACCAAGTGCGAGGCTTTGTACGTTGGGTTGTTCATCGAGACCTCGTGACGGCTGAGCCCGGATGGATCGTCGGACTCAGGATCGGGTTGCAAATCGTCGAGTTTATCCCGCCGAACAGAACTCGTAGTCAGCGGTGTAATAAACGCGCCGGAACTACCGACATTAAAAGCCAACTCGGTATTGTTATGGTTGACATCCTCCCCGCCCTAAACGATGGAGATTCCTACCGCTAACGTCGCATGTCCGGGACGGAGAATGTTCAGAGCAGCATTGACATCACGATCATGTACAGAACCGCAACCGCTACACGTCCATTCTCTTATTCCAAGCCCTGCGATACCTTTCGGCCGCGAGTCCGGCAACGCGCCGCAACCCGAACAGGTTTGGG
>JANLTP010000167.1:0-1549 GCA_031363055.1 Burkholderiales bacterium
GCCTGGTGGCAGCCTGCGGAGCTCGAGTATGGTTTGCTCGACAGTGGTGCCAAGGTGATTTTTGCGGATCAGGAGCGACTGACGCGGCTCGCCCAGGCGTCCGCAAGCGGGCAGATGCAAGTGATTGCCGTACGACCCGCCGCTCGAATAGATGACCGGATCACCGATTTGAATGGTCTTCTCGACGCCCAAGATGAGGTTGCGATGCCGGTGGTCAGCATCGATGCCGATGATGCGGCAACGATTTTCTATACATCGGGATCGACCGGGCATCCGAAGGGCGTTTTGAGCTCGCATCGAAACATTGTGTCGGCGCTTTTGTCCTGGGAACTCGATGCGCACGCGAGCCTGTTGCAATCGGGCTTGGTCGCGCCCGAGCCCGGATATCAGCAGGCCACCTTGCTGGCGGTGCCCTTGTTTCATGTCACCGGTTCCCATGCAGCCTACCTGTCGTGCTATCGCGCGCAACGCAAACTGGTCTGTATGTACAAGTGGGACTCTGAGCAGGCCACTGAGTTGATTGAACGCGAGAAGATCACGTCGTTCATCGCCCCGGCTGCGATCTCGGGCGATCTGGTCAGAGTCGCCCGATCAACCCATCGCGACCTGAGCTCCTTGGTCGCCATTGGTGGCGGTGGCGCACCGCGCGCCCCCGAGCAGGTCAAACAAATTGGTTCTTCGTTCAAGCAGGCGCAGCCGATCACCGGTTGGGGTATGAGCGAAACCAACGCGATTGGTACTGGAATCGGCGGGCCCGACTATCTCGCGCACCCGGCCAGCTCGGGGCGGCGCTCGGCCGTGCTTGATCTCAAGGTGGTCGCTGATGATGGCAGCGAACTGCCAATCGGCGAGCGCGGTGAACTGCTGGTGCGTGGCACCTCGTTGTTCATGGGTTATTGGAATCGTCCGGACATCAATGCGGGCGCGTTTGAGAACGGCTGGTTTCGAACCGGTGATGTGGCGTACTTTGACGGTGAAGGCTATCTGTTTATTGTCGACCGCATCAAGGATCTGATCATTCGCGGTGGCGAAAATATTGGCTGTGGTCAGGTCGAGGCGGCGCTGTTGCAGCATCCCGACGTGTATGAGGCAGCGGTCTATGCACTGCCCGATGAGCGGCTCGGTGAGGAGGTTGCAGCGACCGTCCACGGCAGCCCGAATCTGGATATTGAATCCCTGCGCGAGTTTCTGAGCAGCCGGCTGGCGCGCTTCGAACTACCTCGATACATTGCGCTTTCGCCCGAACCGCTGCCGCGAACGGCTTCCGGGAAAATCCTCAAGCGCCAGTTGCGAGATCAGGCGGTCGCGGCAGCCTCCTAGCTCTCAGCCGCGCGTTTCATCGCTCGGAGTACCACCGAGCTCAACGATCATTTGTTTGACCTCGTCGAGCATCGTATCAAGATCGGCCACAACGCTGCCGCGCATGACCAGTGTGGTGCCATAGCGATCATTGCGGCTGAACGGATAACTGCCGAGATCCAGATGAGGGTAGCGCAACTGAATATCGCCAAGCCGTTTGGCAATATGGCTCTCGGCCAGAAAGGCGGTC
>JANLTP010000171.1:0-3785 GCA_031363055.1 Burkholderiales bacterium
GCAAGGCGGTTTTCGAGCTCAATGAGGGTAACCACCACGATCACCTGGTCTGCCTTCAGTGCGGACGAGTCGAGGAATTTTTTGATGCCGAAATCGAGCGCAGGCAACATGTAGCGGCGGCCGAACGCGGCTTTTCGCTGCAAGATCACGCCTTGTCGCTTTACGGTAATTGCCAAAAGAAAAATTGTGCACACCGGCGCACGTAAAATCCGGCGTGCCGGCATACCAGTGACTGTGCACACCGGCGCGCATCGCGTGAAACACCACACCAGCCGATCGGCTGCGGCCCATTGGTACGTCTTTTGCTAGCCTGATCTGTATGGATACCGTTGCCGTGCCCCCGCCCTTGAAGCCGATGACGCCGGCCTCCGGCCTGTATGACGAAATGTTGACCGGGCAGGGCGACGCCCGACCTCATTACGCCACCTATCTCGAATGGCTGGCGGCTGCCAGTGCCGAAGGCATGGCCAGCAAACGAGCTGAGGCCGATCTGATTTTTCGCCGCATCGGCATTACCTTTTCGGTCAATGGTGATGAGAGCGGAACCGAGCGACTGATTCCCTCGGATGTGGTGCCGCGCATCATCCCGCGTGCCGAATGGGAAAAGTTGCGCCGTGGTTTGATTCAGCGTGTCACCGCCATCAATCGTTTCCTGGCCGATATCTATCACGCCCAGGACATTCTTCGCGCCGGCATCATTCCGTCTGAACAGATCCTGACCAACGGCCAATTCCAGGCCGCGATGGTCGGTGTCAATGTGCCTTATGGCGTGTACGCCAATATTGTCGGTGTCGACATCGTGCGCCACAACAACGGCGACTACTACGTACTGGAAGACAACCTGCGCGTGCCCTCGGGCGTGTCCTACATGTTGCAGAACCGCAAGATGATGATGCGTCTGTTCCCGGATCTCTTTAACCGTTACTCGGTGGCGCCGGTCGAGCATTACCCGGCGATGTTGCTGCAGACTTTGCGCGCGGTCAGTTGGGCAGAAAATCCTACGGTGGTCTTGCTGACGCCGGGTCGTTTTAACAGTGCCTATTTCGAGCACACATTTTTGGCCCAGCAAATGGGTATCGAACTCGTCGAAGGCCAGGACCTGTTCTTCAAAGACGGCTATATTTTCATGCGGACCACCTCCGGTCCGCAGCGCGTCGACGTCATCTATCGTCGTATCGACGATAGTTTTCTCGACCCACTGGTGTTTCGCGCCGACTCGATGCTCGGTGTGCCGGGTCTGATGGAATCGTACCGACTCGGCAAGGTGGTCATCGCCAACGCAATCGGAACCGGTGTCGCCGATGACAAGTCAATCTACCCGTACGTCCCCGACATGATCCGGTTCTATCTCGGCGAAGAGTCGATTCTGAAGAACGTACAAACCTGGATGTGCCGCAAGCCCGAAGACCTCGCCTATGTGCTCGATCATTTGCCCGAGCTGGTGGTCAAAGAGGTTCACGGCGCCGGTGGTTATGGCATGCTGGTGGGCCCAACCAGCAGCCGTGCCGAGATCGAATCGTTTCGCGCGGTGTTGCTGGCCAACCCGTCGAACTATATTGCGCAACCGACCCTCAGTTTGTCTTCGTGTCCGACTTTTGTTGACGAAGGAATTGCGCCACGGCACATTGATTTGCGCCCGTTTGTGTTAGCCGGTCGCGAGATCAATATCGTTCCGGGTGGACTGACCCGGGTGGCGTTGCGCAAGGGTTCGCTGGTGGTCAATTCATCGCAAGGTGGTGGCACCAAGGATACCTGGGTCACCACGATCTGATTTGAAGGAAGGGCCTGCCTGCCGTGCTGTCGCGTGTTGCATCTCATCTTTACTGGCTTTCGCGTTATCTCGAGCGTGCCGAGAACATGGCGCGTATTCTGGATGTCGGCCAGTCACTGGCCTTGTTGTCCGGTGGTTTGGGCGACCAGAGCATTGCGGCGGAACCGCTGGTTCTGACCGATACCGTTGCAGCGTTCGAGAAAACCGGCAGGCCGGTCAGTCCCGAACATGTCGCGCGTTTTTTGGCCTGGGATGAAACGCTGCCGTCGTCGATCCTGAACTGCATCGAGGCCAGCCGCGAGAACGCACGGGCGGTGCGTGGTTCGATTACTTCCGAAATGTGGGAGAACATCAACGACACCTGGCTGCAACTGAACTTGCGCCGACGCAACGGCGGGGCCAGTATCGATGCGCAGTTTTTTGATTGGGTCAAAGAGCGCAGCCACATGTTTCGTGGCGTGTCGTTTGCGACCATCCGCCGCGACCAGCCGTACCATTTCATCCGGCTCGGCACGTTCATCGAGCGCGCCGATAACACCGCCCGCATCTTGTCGGTCAAACAGGCGGTCGGTCCAGGTGGTGCAAGCAGTGCAGCTGGCCAGACTCAGTCCCAGTCCCAGTCCCAGACGCGGTCACAGTCCCAGTCACAGTCACAAGAAGCGACCGCTTCTGCGACGGAATCGGGCGCGAAAACACCGGCGGACGTCAGTGTCGCGACGGGCAGCGAAGACCAGGGCGGTGACTACTATCGGCTCAGCGCGGTGCTGCGCTCGGTGTCGTCACTCGAAGCATATCGCGATACCTATCGTGATGCGATCGATGCGCGCCGGGTTGCCGAGTTGTTGATCTTCAATCCGCAAATTCCACGGTCGCTGCGATTTTGTTTTGAAGAGATTGAGGCCATCTTGCGCGTCTTGCCGCAACAAACCGGCAAGTCGGCACGCCGTCTGGCCGCGACCATGGCCGCCAGATTGCGCTATGGCGACGTCGAAGAAATCTACGCCGCCGGCCTGCATCAATCGCTGGAGGATTTTCTGATCGAGAACACCCAGTTAGGTGAGGCCGTGTACTCTGCCTATCTGGAGGTGACCTGACCTGACTGGACTGGCTTTGACTGACCTTTATTTGGTGCCAAATACCCGATCACCAGCATCCCCGAGGCCAGGCACAATGTAGCCGTGTGCGTCCAAGCCACGATCAATAGCGACCGTGTAGATCGGCACCTCGGGATGAACGCCGTGAAACTTTTCGATGCCCTCCGGGCAACTGAGCACGCAGACAAATTTGATTGAGCGCGGCCCCAACTCCTTCAGGCGCTCGACCGCTGCTACGGCGGTGTTGCCGGTGGCCATCATCGGGTCGATCAGAATGACGTCACGCTCGTCAATGTTCTGCGGAACCTTGCAGTAGTACTCGATGGCGACCATGGTTTTCGGATCCCGATACAAGCCGATGTGACCGACCCGAGCACCGGGAACAATCGTCAACATGCCATCCAGAATACCGGCACCGGCACGCAGGATAGAAACAAAAACAATCTTCTTGCCGTCGATCATCGGCGAGCGCATGGCCTCCAGCGGCGTTTCAATCTCGACCTCGTGCAGCGCCAGATCGCGGGTCACTTCGTAGGCCAGCAGCATGCTCATTTCGGTCAGCAGGCGCCGGAAACTGTTGGTGCTGGTTTCGCGTTTGCGCATCAAGGTCAGTTTGTGTTGCACCAGCGGATGCATCACGACATTGACGTTGGGGAAGGGCTGACTCAGGGTGTCGTTCATGATTTAAATCCGATGGACTCTTAAAACACGGTACCGTCCGAGGCAATCGTGATCGGTGGTAAATACTTGGCTCCTGGGAGTGTGCGAAAAGTATATGTGATCAAATTGGATTCAAGCGGAAGCCAATTTGTCGGGACCGAGCCCCAGGCAAGCGAGCAGAAGTTGCGGGTATTCCCAAATCCTGTTGTCGACAAAGTTACGATTGAGATTCCCAAGCTCAGCAATTCAGGCAAATGTAA
>JANLTP010000183.1:0-19318 GCA_031363055.1 Burkholderiales bacterium
CCGATACCGAATTCGGGCGCGACGGCATCGCCGCTTCCAAGGCGCGAGCCGAGAAGCTCGGATTGCCAATCGTTGCTGAAATCGTTACCAAGCAGTCGGGCGTTGATGTCGCCCCAGAGGTTGCGAAACTGCGCCGGGCCAAACCCGACGTGGCGATCTTCCAGGGCTATGTGGTCGCACCGATTCCCGAGTTCGTCAAACAGATGCGCGAGGCCGGCATGGCGACCCAGGTCATGGGTACGATCTGGAGCATGGACAAGATGACCTACGCAGCGCTCGCTGCGATGGGTGAGAACTGGATGGGTGTCATGCCCTACCGTTATCCGCATGATGAAGACTCGAAGACATTGAAAGCTATGCGTGACTTTAACGCAGCCAACCGCCCGGACATCAAGGACATCTCGATCTTCTACATGAACACCTGGCTGTGCGGCATGATCTTCTCCGACCTCGCCGAAAAATGTATCAAGGCGAACAAGCCTTTGAGCCTCGCGAATATGAAGGCGGCTTTGGAGTCCATGAAAGAGTGGGATAGCGGCGGCGTGACTGGCCTCTTGGCCGATTTGAGTCGACACCAGATTCCGTCGGGTCGCTTGTACCGTTACGATCAGGCGACCAAGCGCATGGAGCCGGCCAGCGGATGGATCAAAGTCTGAACACAGCCGCGTTGTCGATCGTCAACATCGAAGTCCTGTACAACCACAGCATACAGGCGCTACGCGGTTTGTCGATCGATGTACCGGCCGGCCAAATTGTCGCGCTGCTCGGCTCGAACGGCGCGGGCAAGACCACGACCCTGAAGGCCGCGTCGGGCATTTTGCCGTTGGAGAACGGTCGCGTCTCGAGCGGCAGCATTCGCTTTTTTGGTGACGACTTGCTGCACTGGCCGCCGCATCGCTTGCCGCGCGAGGGCATGGCTCACGTTCGCGAGGGGCGTCATGTTTTTGCGGACCTGACCGTTGACGAAAATCTGATCGCAGCCGGTGCGGCGCTGACCGGGCGCGCCAACGCCAATCCCGATATCGATCAGGTGTTCGAGTACTTTCCGGTGTTAAGCGAACGACGCAAGCAGGTGGCCGGTTATCTGTCGGGCGGCGAGCAGCAGATGCTTGCCATCGGCCGCGCCCTCGTCGGCAAGCCGCGACTGATCTTGCTCGACGAGCCGTCGCTGGGTCTGGCACCGTTGGTGGTGCAGAACATTTTTTCGATCATTGCTCGTATCAATCGCGAGCAAGGCGTGGCCATGTTGCTGGTCGAGCAGAATGCGCGGGTTGCGCTGGGCGTTGCCAACTATGCCTACATCATGGAGAACGGTCGTATCGTGATCAACGGTGAGAGTGCGACGCTGCTGCGTGACCCCGACGTGCAACGTTTTTATCTGGGTCAGGGCGATGAGGGTGGCGAGCGCAGCAGTTTTCGCGATGTCAAACACTACAAGCGCCGCAAGCGCTGGCTTTCTTGAGCGCCCCCCAAAGATGAGCGCGCCCCAAAGACTGCTGCGCTGGGCTAAGGAGCAGCCGGATTCGGTCGCGCTGCGGCAGAAGGATTTTGGCGTCTGGCAGCCCTTGACCTGGTCGCAATACGCCGATGAGGCACGCCAGTTCGGCGCCGGTCTGACCCAACTGGGTCTGGCAGCCGGCGTGACGGTGGCGATCCTCAGCGAGAATCGCAAGGAATGGATGATTGCGCAGATGGGCGTTGGTCTCGTCTGTGGCGTGACCGCCGGGGTCTATCCGACTTCGCCGGCGGCCGAGATCGAATATCTGCTCGAGCTTTCCGATGCGCCGATTGTCGTTTGCGAAGATCAGGAGCAGGTCGACAAGGTTCTGGCGGTTCGCAGCAGATTGCCCAAACTTCAGGTGATTGTCGTGATCGATGCGCGTGGCCTCAGAAAGTATGGCCGGGACGGCTTGTACGAGTTCGCGCAAATTCAGGCAATGGGTCGCACCGCACTTGCGGCGCAACCTGATCTCATCGAGCAAAGACTGGCGGCGCAGCGTCCGGACGATACCGCACTGATCGTCTTCACCTCCGGCTCGACCGGTCGACCCAAGGCCGCGATGATGACCTGGCAAGGTCTGCAGCACGCGGCCGGCAGCCTCGATGCCGTGCTCAAGTGCGCGCCCAGTGATCGGCTGGTTTCGTACTTGCCGCTCTGCCATGTCGCCGAGCAAATGTTCTCGATACATGTGCCGATTGCGACCGGTGCCGTGGTGAATTTTGCTGAGAGTCTGCGCACGATCCAGGAAGATTTGCGAGAGTTGGCACCGCAGATATTTTTCGGCGTACCGCGAATTTGGGAAAAATTTAACGCCTCGATTCAAATGAAGCTGCGCGAAGCTGGTGGCCTGCGCCTCTGGCTGTATCGCCGTGCGATGGCCTCGTTGACGGATTTTGCCGCGACGCCGCGTGCGGTCTGGAGTGTATGGCAGCGCCTGGTCTGGCAATGCTGGTACTGGCTGGTGTTGCGTTCCTTGCTGAATTTTATTGGCCTGCGCGATTGCCGGCTGGCGGTCTCCTCCGGCGCGCCGATCGCGCCGGACATTCTGCATTTCTTCCGGATCCTCGGTGTGCCCATCCGCGAGGCATACGGCATGACCGAAGCGTCCGGTGCCTCGACCTTGCAGGCGAACGAGGCCTCACCCATCGGCACGGTCGGCGCGGCGTTGCCCGGTGTGTTGCTCAAGCTCGCCGACGACGGTGAGATCCTGATCGGCGGTGCTGGTGTATTTCGCGGTTACTACAAGAATGACAGCGCGACGCGCGAGGCAATCGACGCTGATGGATGGCTACATTCGGGTGACGTCGGTCGATGGCAAGATGGCCCGAACGGGGCGGAGCTGCGCGTCATCGATCGCAAGAAGGACATCATGATCACCGCTGGCGGAAAAAATATTACGCCGTCGGAGATTGAAAACGGATTGCGCTTCTCGACATATATCAAGGAGGCCATCGTGATCGCCGACCGGCGCCGCTTTGTGTCGGCACTGCTGCAGATCAATTTCGATTCGGTATCGACTTGGGCCGAGGAACAAAATTATGTATTCACCAACTTCAAGAGCCTGGTCGAGTTGCCGCAGGTGCGCGAGCTGATCCAGGCCGAAGTCGACGCCGTCAATGCGCGAATGCCGCAGGTCCAGCAGGTGCGCAAGTTCCATCTGCTCGTCAAGGAGCTCGATCATGACGACGGCGAAGTCACCGCAACGATGAAAGTCCGGCGCGGCAGCATCGCCCAGAAATATGCCGACGTCATCGAGGCGATTTATGTCTGAGACACACCCCGCCATAACACTTGAACCCGTTGCAGCCGGGGTGTGGGTACTGCGGTTCGAACGGCCGCAGAAACGCAACGCGCTCGACGACGCAATGGTCGATGAACTTTATGACGCACTGGCAGCCATTGCGTCGAACCCCGATTGTCGCGTCGTGATTCTTACCGGCGCCGGTTCTGCGTTTTGTGCCGGTTTCGATCTGTCTCTGGTGCAGGACGAAGCGAACGACCAAGCGCAGGACCAAGCGCCGGACGTACGGCGCGAAACCATCCAATGGGCGCTACGGCAAGAGCGCTTTGCCGGCCTGGTAACTGCATTGCGGGCGCTGCGCCAGCCGGTGATTGCCGCCGTCAACGGCGCCGCATCGGGTGCAGGCTTCGGCCTTGCGCTGGCGGCCGATATTCGACTGGCTGCGCGCTCGGCGCGTTTTAATGCCGCTTTCGTGCGCATTGGCTTGTCAAGCTGCGATATTGGATTGAGTTGGTTACTGCCGCGCTGCGTCGGGCTGTCGCGCGCGTTCGAGATCATGTTGACCGGCCGCTTTGTAGATGCCAATGAAGCCGATCGGATCGGACTGGTTTCCGAACTGGTCGACGACGACCTGCTGCTCGAGCGGGCAGTCGCAATCGCCGAGGCGATCGCCACAAACAGCGAATTCGGCGTCTGGATGACCAAGCGCGGCATGTGGGCCAACGTCGAGACGCCGGGGCTGCAGGCAGCGATAGAGCTCGAGAATCGGACCCAGATTCTGGCGCGTAGCACCGGCGACATGCAGGCCGCTATGGATGCCAGAGGCAGGCCGAAAGATCGGTAACACGCCTGCTTGCCCCCTGTTTGTCTCCTGTTAGTTCCTGCGCCCGGGAACCAGCACGGCGATCAGTCAACCACCGCGCCGGAAGCTTTGACGACCGGTGCCCACTTGCTGATCTCGGTATTGATGAACGCCGCGTACTCGCTCGGGCCCAGCGGCGCTGGTTCGGCGCCGATCTCCCGAATCTTTCGCGCGATCTCCGGGTCAGACAAGGCCGCGACAATCTCCGAAGCCATGCGACTGATCACAGCGGCAGGCGTACCGGTGGCGGCCGACAGACCATACCAGGAAGTGATCTCGAACTCCTTGATACCAGCCTCCTGCAGGGTCGGTACCTCGGCATGATTGGGCGATCGCTTGGCAGAGCTCACGGCCAGTAACTTTATCGTGCCCGCCTTGACATGCGGCGTGTACAGCGGCAGGTTATCGAGACTGAAGGTAATTTCGCCGCCCAGCAATGCCGTCAAGTTGGCGGCTGTGCCTTTGTACGGAACGTGGGTCAGTTCCACGCCAATACGCTGTCCGAACAGCACCGCGCCCAAATGAGACGTCGTACCCGAACCCGCCGAACCGAAGTGCGCCTGTTTCGGATTGGCCTTAAGATACGCGATGAGCTCGGCGACGCTGTTCAGACCTCGGTCACTGCGTACCGCCAACGCATTCGACAGTGTCGCAATGCGTGCGACCGCCGGCAGGTCGCGCTGCGAATCGAAGGTTGGCTTGCGGTAGAGCGTTACACCAATGCCGTTGGTCGCGACATTGCTGACAAAAAATGTGTAGCCGTCAGGGGCTGCGGTCGCTGCCGTTGCAGCACCGACCATGCCTCCAGCGCCGGGCTTGTTCTCGATAAACAGCGTTTGGCCGAGCCGTTCGCGTAGTCGAGGCTCGAGCAGACGAACGAAGATGTCGCTGCCACCGCCCGCCGAGCCGGGCGAAACAATCCGGATGGAGCGTGCAGGCCAGTTTTCTTGCGCACGCAGGCGGGTGACAGAACCTGCAAGTGCAAGCCCGGACGTCCCGTACAGGGTATGCACAAGCCATTGGCGCCGACTCGTATTCATGGAGAGCTTTCGGTTGCGCATTGAATGACACCGGTACGGGCGAATTCGTCGATCTGCGTGTTGCTGTAGTTGAACTCGAGCAGTATGTCACGGCTATCAGCGCCAAGTGCTGGCGGACACGCGCGCGCGTCCGGGCGAATGCCGTCAAAGCGCAACGGCTGGGCCACGCCCTTGATCAAACGTCCTTCGCTATTCGCATACTCAAAAACCATCTCTGAAGCCTTGGTGTGTGGATGGGCTGAAACTTCGCCCAGCGAATGCACCGGCGAGGCAGGAATACCGGCTTCGCTGAGTGCCGCCAGCCAATCATCGCGGGTTCGGCTACGCATGATGCTCGCGACTTCATGCACGCATTCGACGCGGTGCCGTACGCGATCCGAATTGGTTCGGAACTCCGTTCGGGCAGCTAGCAAAGGCATCGCGGCGACCCGACAAAACGCCAGCCAAAGTGCATCGTTCGCGACGCCCAGAATCATCGGCCGATCGAGCGTGTCGAATACCTGGTACGGACAGAGCGATTCGTGCCCAGAACCAGCGCGCACGGGTTCCGTGCCGCGTTGCCAGAAGGCTTGCAAAAAGTAGGAGAGAAACGCCAGGGACGTGTCAAACAGCGAGGCATCAACCCGCATACCTGCGCCCGACTGTGCGCGCTGCAGCAGCGCGCCGAGGATGCCGATAACCGCATGCAAGCCGGTGCCTTGATCGACCGGCGAAAATGGACTGCGACCCGGAGGCCCGTCGGGCTCGCCGGTGATCGAGATCATGCCGCTAAAGGCTTGCAGCACCACGTCATAGCCCTTGCCCTGCTGCATTGGGCCGACGGTACCAAAGCCTGAAATACCGCAGTAGATGAGTCGCGGATTGAGCGCTTTCAAGGTGTCATAGTCAATACCCAGACGGGCGGTGACGCCGGGGCCGAAGCTTTCGACGACGATGTCGATTGACTTCGCCATGTGCTGGCAGATTTCACGACCTTGTGCCGCTTTCAGATCAACCGCGAGGCTGCGCTTGTTGCCATTGGCACTCAGAAACACAGTGCCCTCCGAGCCATCAAAGGGTGGCCAGCGCCGGGTGTCGTCGCCGCTGCCGCAGGGTTCAACCTTGATGACTTGTGCGCCCATGTCGCTCAGGTATTGAGTACACAGCGGGCCGGCCAGGACTTTGGAAAAATCCAGGACGCGGATGCCGGCCAGGGGCGCAAAACGATTCAAGGTTTATCGCCCTCAAACGCCACCCAAACCTGGCCGTCTGCAACCTTGCTCTGATAGATGCGAATCGGCACTTCGGCGGGAAACGCGGTCGCCAGCCCCGTGCGAACGCAAAACCGGCCTTGATGAAACGGGCACTCGATCTCATCGCCCTCGAGCCAGCCGTCGGCCAGTGAGGCATTGCCGTGACTGCAGGTATCGTCGGTCACGTGAAAGCTGCCGGCGACATTGAAAACCGCCAGCGGCGGATGATCGACCCGCTCGAAACGCAGCCCCATACCTTCAAAAATGTCTTCGGTCTTGCAGATCATCGTCCAGGACTGCGCTGGCACTGACGCCAAATCACTTGCACTCACAGCATTGCTCTCCTTTTTTGAACGATTCTATTATGCCGTGACAGGCATTGAATGACAGGCGCGTAGTAACAGTATTAACAGACAGTATTAAAAGACATTACTAGCAGACATGAGTTGACAGAGCGCAACCACGCACGCAGAATCCAGAGAATACAAGAAACAGACCAGACTGTTTGTTTTATGGACCCGTCAGAGTTATCGGTTTATCAGAAGTATCGGTTCATCAGAAGAATTTTTTGAGGAGACTGCCGTGAGCGCGTTGGCACCAGCCGGCTATTTACAGGAAGACAAGAAGCAGGGCGTATTCCGGGTTGCGCGCCAATCCTTTACCGACATGGCGGTGCTCGAGCGCGAGAAATCGGAAATCTTCGACAAGTGCTGGCTGTTCCTCGGTCATGCCTCGGAAATTCGTAAACCGGGCGCTTTTGTGACGCGCTCGGTGGGCGGGCGAAATCTGATCTTCAATCGCGACACCACCGGCCAGGTGCGCGCGCTTATCAACGCTTGTCCGCATCGCGGCTCGACGGTCGTTCGTGAACGCAGCGGCAGTGCCAAGTTCTTCACCTGCAGCTATCACGGCTGGGTATTCTCGGTCGACGGTTCAATGCGCGATCTGCCCGGCATCGACGCTTACCCGCCGAACTTCAACCAGGACGGCAAGGCCAACCTGGTGGCCGTGCCTCGTCTCGAGCAATATCGTGATCTCTGGTTTGTCTGCTTCGATCGTGACGCGATTTCGCTGAAGGACTATCTGGCTGGCGCGACTGAGTACCTGGACCTTATAGCCGACCAATCCGACCAGGGCATGGAAATTGTTGCCGGTATGCAGGAGTATTCGATTCGGGCGAACTGGAAACTGCTGGTCGAGAATAGTTTCGATGGCTACCACGCCTTGTCGACCCATTCGACCTATCTTGATTTTCTGAAAAATTCTAACGGCGCACTCAGTCAAGCCAACGTCTACGGTGTTGCGCGCGATCTGGGTAATGGTCACGCGTGCGTCGAGTACACGGCACCCTGGGGCCGGCCAGTCGCCAACTGGGTACCGGCCTGGGGCGAGCAGGGCAAGGCCGAGGTGGCGGCCGTGCAGGCGCGATTGATCGCTTCGCAAGGGCCGGAGCGCGCCGATCGAATTTCGCGACTCAGCAAGAACATTCTGATTTTTCCAAATCTCGTGATTGTCGACGTCATGGCGCTGACTTTGCGAACCTTCTATCCGCGCTCGCCGGACTATCTCGAAGTGTCGGCCTGGGCGCTGGCACCGTCGGAGGAGAACGCTTGGGTGCGCAAGAACCGGCTCAGCAGTTTTCTGGAATTTCTTGGGCCCGGTGGCTTTGCGACGCCTGATGATGTCGAGATGCTCGAGCAGTGTCAGCGCGGCTATCAGAATCAGAAGGAAGCGGGCTGGAATGACGTTTCGAGAGGCATGCTCAGTGCCAACCCGGCCACCGTCGATGAACATCAGATTCGCGTGTTCTGGCGTCGCTGGCAAGAACGCCTGCAGGAGCAATGAATGGCACCGTTTCGATATCGCAAGCCCGGCTATGTGGCGCTCAACGTTACCGATCTTGCCCGCTCGGTGATCTTCTACCGTGATCTGGTCGGGCTGACGCTGGAAGAAGAACGCGATCAGATCGCATTTTTTCGCTGCAGCAGCGATCATCACAATCTGGTTTTGTATCAGGCCAATGAGCCAGGTTTAAAACGGGTCGGGTTTGAGCTTGAATCGCCAACTGAGCTTGCCCAGGCGCGATCCTGGATCGAACAACTAGGCTGGGCGATTGAATCGCCGTCATCGGCGGAACTGACCTTACTGCGTCAGGACGAGACGTTTCGCTTTCGAATTCCGGACTGCACGCTGCTGTTCGAGTTCTACGCTCGAATGGCACAGGTGAGCACGCCGTTTAAACCGACGCTCGCCAAGATTCAGCGACTCGGACACCTGGTCATTACCGTTCAGAACCCGGAGTCGGTGCTGGCAACCTTGACGGGCAAAATGAACTTTGTTGTATCGGACCATTTTGGTGATCAGGTTTCGTTTCTGCGCTGCTTTCCCAACCCGTTTCACCATTCATTGGGCGTAGCGCGCGGCGCGCGCGATCAATTCCATCACGTCAATTTCATGGTGTCCGATGTCGATGACGTCGGTCGTGCCATGAACCGCATGCGCAAGAACGGAGTTCAGATTGTCTACGGGCCGGGTAGACATGATATTTCGAACTCGATCTTCCTCTACTACCTGGATCCGGATGGTCTGACCGTTGAGTACAGCTTCGGAATGGAAGAGTTCGCTGAGACTGGCGCACGCGAGGCGCGGCAATTGCCGTTGCGCCCGGAGATTCTCGATAGTTGGGGCGGTATGCCAGCACCCGGGTTTGCCCAAACCGGCAACATCGAACGAGCATTGCCATGAGTACAGTCCTGAGTTCGGTCATGAAATCTGTACCCAGTCGCCAGGATGTTGAAGAGTTTCTGTTTCGCGAGGCTGCGCTCCTCGACGCCTGGAAGTTGACTGAGTGGCTGGCGCTGTTCACTGACGATGCGCTGTACCAAGTGCCAACGACCGATCTGCCGCGCGATGCATCGCCGGATACCAGTCTGTTCTTTATTGCCGATGATCGTTTCAGGCTGTCAGAGCGCGTACTGAGGTTGGGCAAGCGCGGAGCCCACGCGGAATTTCCGCATTCGCGCACTCGACACATGGTCACCAACGTGCTCATTGATGAACGTATTGGTGACGAATTGATCGTCAGTTCGGCGTTTGCAGTGCATCGGTTCAAGGCGGGCACTGCCGATCTGTACGTTGGCAGTTATCGCCATCGTTTGGTGGTCGCCAACAGCGGACTGATGATTCGCGAGAAGCGCTGCATTCTCGATACCGACGTGTTGCGGCCACAGGGGCGTATCAGCATTCTGCTCTGATGGGTTTGAAACACGTAAACGATCCAATGTTCAAAAAGGGCTGTGCGTGAACAATTCCGTGCGTAAACAAATCGATGGGTGAGCGAACCATCGTCAGCGGCGAGGGCATGCGTAGATTTGAACAACAAACCGTTGTGGTCACGGGCGCTGCGCGCGGAATCGGCTTTGCGATTGCGAGCCGGTTCGCGGCCGAAGGCGCGCGTTTGGTGATCTGCGATCTTCAGTTGGCTGAGGCGCAAACGGCAGCTGACGAATTGGCGCAGGCGCACGGTGCGCAGGTACTGGCAACCGGCGGTGACCTGGCAGACGAAGCTACAGTCAAACAAATGCATCTGCAATGCAGTGAGCGTTTTGGCCGCGCGGATATCCTCGTCAACAACGCCGGCGGTGGCGTGATACTGCCGTTTTTGAAGCACACGCCCAAAACCCTGCGAACGACGATCGATCGCAATCTGTGGACCGTACTCTGGTGTTCGCAAGTGTTTCTGCCGGATATGGTGGCGGCGGGTTATGGACGGATCGTCAACATCGGCGCCGATTCGGTCCGTAACGGTCTGGTTGATCATGCTGCTTACAACGCCGCCAAGGGTGGTGTCCACGGCTTGACCACCGGACTGGCGCGTGAATTCGCGCAATCCGGTATTACTATCAATACCGTGGCGCCGTGTGCGGTCAACAGTGACCAGCTCGCGAAGTTTGCGGCCGACAAACCCGAAGTGGCGGCACGATTCTTGAGCGTCATTCCGATGGCGCGTGCTGCCGAACTCACCGAAGTCGCCTCGATGGTGGCCTATCTGGCTTCACGTGAGGCATCGTTTGTGACCGGGCAGGTGATCAGCGTCAACGGCGGAAGCACGATGCTTTGAAGGTGGCTGAACGCCGCACCCAGGCCGTCCGTACTGAGCAGATGCGCCGCCGAATTCTCGATGCCGCCGTCAAACTGCTCGGCGAGAAGGGCTACGCCGGATTTCGAACCGCCGAGGTGGCGGCGGCCGCCGGTGTGTCGCGCGGTGCCCAGACGCACCACTTCCCGACTAAGGATGCCTTGGTTCTGGCGGCACTCGAGCATGTGTTTGAAACCGCTTCGGAGCAAGGGCGCGAACGTGCGCAGGGCGTCAAATCAGTCGATCAGGCGATGCGAGCCTTGCTTGCGGACAGCTTCGATTTTTTCTTCAGCGATCTTTTTTTGATCGCAGTCGATCTGGCGATTCTCGGCGACCGAGACTCACCCAACGGTGCGCAGATTCGCGAGATTTCGCGTGCCCATCGACTGCCCGTTGAGGCGGCCTGGCTGCAGGCCTTGATCGATGCCGGTGTGTCTAAAGGCCTGGCCGAAGACCTGCTCTGGTTGACTACCAGCATTGTGCGAGGATTGGCCATTCGAAAACTGCTGGCTGATGATCCACCGCGATTCAAGCGTGTGTTAAAACTATGGCGCGCCATGGTGGCCGATTACTTGCGGAATCATGTTTAAAAAACCAGCCTTGTTGTTGCTGTATCTGTGTGTTTCGCCGGTTCTGCCCGAAGAAGCTGGGGGCGCAAGACCTGTTGTTGGTACGGCCGTCGATGCCGTGCCCGCGGTCATCTTGAATATTCCGTCCGGCAACGCGGTGCTCGAAAAGAACAAGGCGAGTGTGCTGGCGTTTTACGACCTCATGTTCAACCAGTCGAGACCCGCTGAGGCGATTCATTTATATGCCGGTGCGACGTACACCCAACACAATCCCGAGGTACCGGATGGCAAGGACGCATTCATTGCGTTCTTTGAAAAAATGGCCCTGGACTATCCGGGCAAGAAAGTTGAATTCAAGCGGGTCTTTGCGGACGGCGTCTATGTCATTCTGCACAGCGACCACTTCTTCCCCGGCTGGCAGGGCGGTCACTGGGCTGCCATGGATATTTTTCGACTTGATGAGCACGGCAAGATCGTCGAACACTGGGATGTGCTGCAGAAAGTACCGGACCGAGCAGCGCACTCGAACGGCGTATTTTAGTTAATACAATGAACTAAATTAACGAGATCACCCTTCAAGAATTCAGCCATCATGAATTCACTCATCGTGGACTCTCTCATCATCAGACAGGCTTGACTATGGAATTCATCCCGATTGAAGGACTTTTGGCGCAACTGCCGCTGCTGTCGATCACAACCAGCGGTTCGTTGCTGCACCTGCATCTGCAACGTCCCGAAAAGCGCAACGCCATCAACGATGCGCTGATCTCTCAGATCCACACCGCCTTCGTCAACTTGCCGGCGAACACGGCTGCGGTGGTGCTGAGCGGTTCTGGCAACCATTTCTGCGCCGGTCTGGATCTTTCCGAACTCACTGAGTCGACCACCTTCGAAGGGGTGTTGCATTCGCGGACCTGGCACGCGGCCATGGACGCGGTTCAGTTTGCTCGCGTGCCGGTGGTTGCCGTGTTACAGGGCGCCGTGGTCGGCGGCGGGCTGGAGCTGGCCAGCAGTGCCCATATCCGCGTGGCCGAGGCCAGCACGTTCTACGGACTGCCGGAAGGCCAGCGCGGCTTGTTCGTAGGCGGCGGCGGTTCGGCTCGTATTCCGCGCCTGATCGGTTTTTCGCGCATGACGGACATGATGCTGACCGGCCGCGTCTATGATGCCGACGAGGGCCAGTCGATCGGACTGTCGCACTATCGGGTCGGCAAGGGCGAAGGTTTGGCCAAGGGCATCGAGTTGGCCCGGAAAATCGCCGGCAACGCGCCGCTGTCGAACTTTTCAGTATTGCAAGCGCTGCCGCGCATCGCCGAGATGTCGCAATCGAACGGCCTCTTTGTGGAATCGTTGATCGCCTCGATCACGCAGGGCGACGATGCTGCCAAGACCCGTATGCGCGCATTTCTCGAGGGTAAGGCGGCGAAGGTCAGCAAAGCGATGACCGATGATCAAGCCGCAGCCGCTGCCCAAACAGTGACAGTTGGCAAAGCAGCGAAGGACGGTCATTCGTGAGCGGACCGCCGTCAGCATTTCGCGCTGCCCGCCTCGGTGGCTCGCTGCACGCCACCACCGATCGCGCGGTCGATGGCTCTGTGCGCATGCGCTCCACCGAAGCGTTACAGACACCCGCGATACGCCTGACTGACCGGCTCGAACTGTATGCCCGGCAAACACCGGATCGCGTGTTTGTTGCCAAGCGCGGTGCTGATGGCTCGTGGGTCACGATCAGCTACGCGCAGATGCTCGATCGTGCGCGGCGGATTGGACAGGCACTGGCACTTCGCCCGTTGAGCGCCGAGCGTCCGATCCTGATCCTGTCGGATAACGATCTCGAACATCTGTCGCTGATGATGGCGGCTATGTGGGTCGGCGTACCGGTCGCGCCAGTGTCGCCCGCCTATTCAACAATATCGAAGGACCATTCCCGATTGCGTCATATTGTTGCGACGCTGACACCGGGCCTGGTGTTCGCATCGAATGGCAGCACTTACGGCGCAGCGATGACTGCAATCGACGGGTTTCCGGCGCCGGCTGGACCAGCCATCGAATGGGTGCTGACCGAAGGATGGGGGACGACCGAAGGATCGGCGCTGGCCGAAGGCGCCGATTCCACATCGCTGAGCGGTCGAAAAAGTACCTCGTTCCATAGCTTGTTGGCCACTTTCCCTGGCCCCGAGGAAGCGGCCGCTCATGCGAAGGTCGGGCCGGACACGATCGCCAAGTTTCTGTTTACCTCCGGGTCTACCAAACAACCCAAGGCAGTCATCAACACGCAGCGGATGCTGTGCACCAGCCAGCAACAGATTCTGCAATGTTTTCAGTTCATGCTCGACGAGCCGCCTGTGTTGGTCGACTGGTTGCCCTGGAACCATACCTTCGGCGGCAATCACAACATCGGGATTGTGTTGTATAACGGTGGCACGTTCTATATCGATGATGGCAAACCGACGCCCGCCGGTATCGGCCAGACGCTGCGCAACTTGCGCGAGATTGCGCCCACCATCTATTTCAATGTACCCAAAGGGTTCGAGGAAATAGCGCGGGCGATGTCTGATGACGAAGCGCTTCGGCGATCGTTGTTCGCGCGAGTCAATGGTTTTATGTACGCGGGTGCCGGGCTGTCGCAGGCGGTCTGGGATTTGCTCGATCAACACGCCATGGCAACCGTCGGCGAGCGAATCTGTATCTATTCCGGCTTGGGTATGACCGAGACCGCGCCCTCATGTACGTTCGCACTCGGTCCCGATGTGCGCTCAGGTCATATCGGTCTGCCCGTGCCCGGCGTCGAGGCCAGGCTCGTGCCCGTGGACGGCAAACTCGAAGCGCGCTTTCGTGGCCCGAATGTCATGCCCGGATACTGGCGCGCGCCTGACGAGACTGCGGCTGCCTTCGACGAGGAAGGCTTTTATCGGACCGGCGATGCCGTGGTATTTCTGAATGACGCAGACCCCAACCAGGGTCTGGTCTTCGACGGCCGGATCGCCGAGGATTTCAAGTTATCGAGCGGTACGTTCGTCAATGTCGGACCGCTGCGCGCCCGAATCATTCTGGCCGGCGATCCGTTGGTGCAAGACGTGGTGGTGGCCGGATTGAATCGGGATGATATCGGTCTGCTGATCTTTCCGAGAATCGAAGATGCTCGTCGGCAGTTTGGTCTGGGGTCTGGCTTGAGTGCCAGCCAGGTGCTTGATGCACCGCCCGTGCGCGATTTTTTTCAGACGCTGCTCGATCGGCTATGGCGCGAAGGAACCGGCGGCGCCTCGAGGCCGGCGCGGGCGATATTGCTGGTCGAGCCACCGTCGATCGATCGTGGTGAGGTGACTGATAAGGGCTCGATCAACCAGCGCGCGGTGCTCAGTCATAGAGCAGCGTTGGTGGAGCGGTTGTACTCGCCGGCGTCCGGTGCGGCCGGCGCGTTCGCTGCGTCTGAAGTGCCGGTACTCTTGCCAAGGGCAGTGCGTGGGGCGTGAAGTAGCGCGCTGACTACCTACTGGGCCATAATTTATGCGACGCAGTCGCGGTGTAAGACATTGAATGACCATCGTTGAATGTGAGGTACCAGCCGCCAGCGTACTGACGCGCAGCGTCGTTCAAGCAGCATATTTTAAGGACTCATACCGTGCGCCCCTGCTTCACAGACAAGCCAGCATGGTCGATATTTTCTTCAGTATCTTTGGCCATAATCCCTGGTGGATTAAGCGCGTGCTCATCGCGAGGAACGTGGTGGCCGGACTTTGTGGACTTGACGTGCCATCAGCGCACGCAGTGCTGAACCCCGAGATCAAACGCCAATACCAAGTGGGCGAGACCATCGGAGTCTGGCCGATATTCGCACTCACGAGCCACGAATTGGTCGCCGGTCGAAATAACAAGCATCTCGATTTCAGACTCTCGATCCTGCGTGAGTCTGACAACGGGACCGAGCGCGTGGTGGTATCAACCATCTGTACCGTACACAACCGCGCCGGTAAGGTCTACCTGTTTTTTGTCGTACCGTTTCACCGATGGGGCGTCAAGCGTCTGATCCAACGAGCGATTGACGCTGATCGGTTGTGATGCGTCTGCGCGCTGCGCTCCGGCGGGCAATCAGCTCAGAGCGCCACCTTGGAGGCTACGTCACAGGTAATGTAGTCGGTGTAGCTGGCACCGAACCGGCCTTGCCCATAAATCTGCGCAAAGCCGATTCTGCGCCCGAAAGTGATCGAAGGCCCCTGAATACCAATCGGTCGGTCGTTGATCATCACAATCTTGTTCTCCCCGGTAACCGGGTGATGCCAATAGCCAATCATATCGAACTGATCGCCGTTGAAGGTGCTCGCGATTCGTCTGCCGTCCAATAGATCGAACACTGCGGCACCGGTTCGGCCGTCGAGCGACATCCGGCAGCGGGTTCCGCCGGGATTGGCGATGCCTTCCCAGGTACCCGAAAAATCGGTTACTAGACTCAGATCATCGCAATTCAGAAAACGCAGAATCTGCTCATCCGGATAAGGGATGCACCGGGTTCTTTTCGCGGTCAGCTCATTGACCTTTAACTCGGTCGCGGTCAGTCCACCCAGCAGCTCGAAAGCATTGCCGGTTTCGGAATAGAAAATTGGCACCTCGCCGGTGTTCTTCTCCAACCCCGTGCAACTCGTTGCCTTGTAGGGCGGCGCTTTCTGAGTGGTGATTCGCCAGATTTTGACGCCAGCCGGAAAACTGATTTTGCTCAGGCCAGTAATGGCGGTGGCGAAGCTGCGACATTCCGGTGTGCCGATCGAGGTCGCGTTTACATTCACTTTGTAGACCGATCCGTCGCAGCCCGCCAAGTAGGAGCCTGAAATCCAGCAAATACCTGCGGCGGGCAAATTCGGTATCAGCAATGCCTGGGCGTTTGGCTCGACGTATCGGGGCAGCCCCGTCGCCGGGTCGATCGACAGCGCGTTGGGTCCGTTGGGGATCAGCACTTCGTTACGATTCACCCAATAGACTTCACTTTTGGAGTTCAGCGCCAGCACGATGCCATGTTCAGCATTATTGTTGAGTTGCACAACGCCGACTAGGCTCAGTTGGGTCTGCTGCGCGATTGATCCAAACTGCGGCCATTCGTTGATACGACCGGCATTCGTCAACGCGTAGGTCTTGTTGCGAAATCCGGACTGAACCGAAATATTCTCGGCCGCGTAGGGCTGACGTAGCCAGAGCGAGTCAGGTGCGTTCAAAGTCAAGTTACGCCAGAAAGCGCCATTCGAGTCGCGTATCAGAAGGCTTGGATCTTTACCCAGTTCCTCCGCAGGCAACCAGGCGATCGAGGTAATCGACGTTGACGGCGTGGGCGGCCGAAGGACCCAATCGTTGGCGCCCAGCCGAATACTTTGACGATCGCTGGCGAGCGCCGCCTCGCGGCCGGCGTACGACGATAACTCGACATAGTCGCCGTCAACCCGGCTGGTGCCAACCACCCCCAACTCGTCTCTGAAGGAGAATTGCAATTTGCCGCTCGAGTTCAAAACGAACGACAGCGGCACCGACGCATAGTCGATCGATGATCGGCTGATCGGAACGACCTTGCTGCGCATTCCGGCATCGCCGATCAATGCGCCAGTACTGCCAGTGCCGACCGTCATACTCAGCCAGAGACTGTCGTAGGTATAAGTCAATTCATTGGGCGCGCTGAGGGGCACACCGTTTTTAAGAAGATCGAGTTTGCCGTCAGACAAGTCCGCAGCAATGTGTCGAGTGATCTTGAGCATCGCGTTGGGATCGTTGGGCTGAAAGCCCCGGGCAGCTTTCGCCAAACCGGCCAGCGTTGCGGCGAAGCGACCTCTGTCGTCATCCGGGAGTGTGTTCGGTTTGCTGGCGTTACTGCTGTCCAGCAAAATGGGCAGACGAGTCACGCTGGCGCTCGATTGCAGGCGATGAATGCCCGGCAAGTGGCCATCGAGTTGCGCCAAAACCGAGTTATTGGCCCGATCGATAGCGCTCGATTGCAGCGCCTTTGGCGATGGGCCGCTCCCATCGTTTTTACTTTGTGCCGACTTGGCGGCCACCGTCAGGTCGAGCAGCTCGACCGCCGCATTCGAATGCGTACTGGCGGCAAGATTGCTGACGATCTTCGGTGTTGCCAGTTTGATCACGGCGCCGGCTGGGAAGTCGACATCCTGATTGCTCGCTTCATCGAAATACTTGGCGCCCGGCTGGCCATGCACTTCAATCAACACCGGACCCGCATAACCGCAAGGTTTTATCGTTACCAATCCCGTGGCATCCGTGACTGCCTCGCCGATGACGCTCAGCGTGTCGTCTTTGACGATGACTCGAGCGCCGACAATTTTTCCGAAATCACCACCCGCAGCAGCGCCGCCACCTCCGTCGCCGCCCCCGCTGCCACCGCCGCTGCCTGATGAACCGTCACCGCCACCGGCGTCAATGGGAGGCGTTCCCTGCCATGCCAGGTTGCCGTTGAAGCCGGTGCTGACGGATTTCTTGCACGGTGTCGATGAATTGGCGGTTCCCGTAGGGTTGGTGGTCCCCGTGCTGTTGGTAGGTCCCGTACTTCCGATTGGCACAGAAGTTGCGGAATTCGGTGAAATAATTGTTTGTGCAGAGTCACCGCCACCACCACCGCAGGACGTCAGCGAAACGGCCACAACCAGCATCGACAGACGCGACGCGACAGTACGCGCTGCCCTGAGAGGCAGCTCGGTACGAACGTTCATCAGGATCACCAATCTCGGAAATGTTTAGAGTCGAGTCGATGCTAGCCGGTCGCCGTCTGACAAGAAAGTCGGCGAATCTGACTCTAAAGCCAACCCCGTCGCTCAGGGCAAGGGATTGCTAATCCAGCTCGTAATGATTTGAACCGCTTCCCGTTCCATGCCGATGTAGCCGTGCCAGTGAAACGGACCACAGGCATCGCCGCTTGGATTGGCGCCGCCGTCGACCATCGCGAGCTTCTTGACCTGAGCACTGGTCAGCCCCTGCAGGACAGAGGGGACATCTCGGGGAAGGCAGACCCGACAACCATCGCGGGCGTGATGGATGACCAGTACCGGCACCGTGATGGCGCCCAGCGACTGCGAGGGTAGTGCGCCGGCCTTGCGCAGATCGACGATGCCGGACGAAAGCACAACCCCGGCCAGAGCATCGCGGCGCTTTGCAGCTTGATGAACTTCAGCACGGCGGCAATGTCGCTCAGATGCACGTCGGTGATTCGGTCAGCGTAGTCAAGATCATTGCGGTCACTCGGTCGCCCGATAATCGCCACGTTATATCCCTGAGTAACGAACTCAGGCAGCGAGCGTACTAAAAAATTACCGCCGTTCGGCCGGCCGTTTTCGATTCGACCGAAGCCGCCGGCGCCACCTGGAAACAGGACCAGTGTGGTGCTGGCACCTTGCATAGGATGCCAATAGAGCGCGACCGTGACATTGTCTCGGGTGGCTACGTCGAACAACGTACCATCGTGCTGTGCATTTGCTATGCCGTGCTGTGCACTCGCTAGACAAGCGACGACAAGCAACGCGAGCCATGAAAAGCGTTTGATCATTCGCATGAGAAAAGTTGCGCTATACAAACCGGATCTCGCGCTTTCGTCGAAAGGTCAGTAAAGACACCGTGCGTCGCAGACTACCGCGAGGTCGTGTGTTTCAAGGTTCGCGCCCGCACCGCCGACGCCAGCGCCTGTAACACCGGCACAGTCTGGGCAAAGCCAATACAGCCATCGGTAATCGACACACCGTGCTCGAGCGGCACGCCGGCGACCAGTTCCTGCCGGCCTTCCTCAAGGTTGCTTTCGATCATCGCGCCGATGATGCGACGATCACCACCGGCAATTTGTGTCGCGACATCGTGCGCCACGATAATTTGCTGCTGATATTTCTTGCCGCTGTTGCCGTGCGACACATCGATCATGACCTGCTCGCGCAAACCGGCAGCACGCAGCAAGTCGCAGCTCGAGGCAACATGCGCGGCATCGAAGTTCGGTGATTTGCCACCGCGCAAGATGATGTGGCAATCATCATTGCCATCGGACTCGAAGATCGCCGCGACGCCGGTCTTTGTCATACCCATGAATGCATGCGACGCGCTCGCCGCCAGTACCGCGTCGATGGCGAACTTGATGTTGCCATCGGTGCCATTTTTGAAGCCCACCGCGCAGCTCAGACCCGAGGCGAGTTGTCGGTGGCTTTGGCTCTCGGTGGTTCGCGCGCCAATCGCGCCCCAGCCGATCAGCTCGGAGATGTACTGCGG
>JANLTP010000184.1:0-7712 GCA_031363055.1 Burkholderiales bacterium
GGCGAGCCGATGGACTATGGCATGACGATCCACAACCTGATGGCGCGGCAGGCACGAGCGCTGCGCGTTGCCGCGGAAACGGACTGGTATTCCTATCCGCAGAAAATCCCAACCGGCAGGGGGAGCCGAAGCGAATTCGCCTGAGATCAGTAGCGATCGCGCTCCGTATTCTTGCTGGCACGCTCAACCCCTCGGATATGAACTCCGAGAAGGCGCTGTACGTGACTTTGTTTATAAAAAAGTCTGTGAAAACGACTACTAACGTTGCGAGCGCCGCTGTGCAGCACTAGGCAGCACTGCGCGGCGCTACTTGTATTTCACGCTGCAACCGTAGGGCGTTGTGCTGGCTTGCGAAACCGGTTTGCCCGCTTTCAGGTCATCCAGCGCCAACGCGACATAGTTTGTGGCCTTCGAAACGTCGGCGGGATTGGCTGATCGAATGCTGTCGATCGCGCCCGCGTAGACCAATTGCCCTGACCGGTCAATGATGTACATATGCGGTGTTGTCGTGGCACTGTAGGCCCTGCCGGTCTTGCCATCGGGGTCGAGCAGATACGGAATTCGATCGGCGCCCTTCTCCTTCATGTAACTCGCATAACCCTTGGCGTCACGATGATCCGTATGTCCGACATGCGTCGAATTGACGGCCAGCCAGACGACATCGTTGGCGACCTTGCGCTGCAAATTGGGCATATTGGCGCTGTCGTAATGCTTCTGGACAAACGGACAGCCTGGATTGTGCCATTCGAGCACCACGGTCTTGCCTTGGTAGTCGGACAGTTGCACGGTCTTGCCGTTCAGGTCCTTCAAACTGAAGGCTGGCGCTGCCTGACCAATCGCCGGCGCAGCAACCGCCGTGCCGCCGAGCGCGACCAACCCCAAAGCCAGCATTATTTGGCGACCGATTTTTGCGTTGATCATGAACATTCCGTCCTCCTTTGAGTCAATAAAACAAAAGCCTACCCGATTGCCGGTCTTGATGCTGCCATTCTAAGCGCCGCGATTCGGTGATAGCATCTTATGGTCCTAACGCCTTGACAGGTAACCCGCATGTTGAAACTCAAGTACCACCTCGTATTGGCCGGCCTGATTGGTTACTCAGCGGCTTCGGTTTCGTTCGCGGCGAGCTCGACCGCATCGCTGGCTGCTGATAGCGCATCGACCTCGGTCGGAAGCGTATCGGATTCGTTCAAGGGGTCCAGCAACAGTTCCACCACCAAAACAGCGGCCGCCGGTGATTACAAGGTGGTTGAGATGGCGCTGGCCGCTGATCGCCCGGGCATGGTCCGCCTGCAGCTTCAGGCCGTCCTTGATCAGAGCGCCGATGGCGAGGTCTTACTGTACGTGCCGCTGGCCGTCAGCGAGCAAGCGCGCATCTCGCAGGGCGATGTCATTACCGCTCGCGCTCGTTCGTACGGCACCGAATTTTCGGACGCTCGCACCAAAACTGCATTCTTTCTGGTGCTCGACGACCAGGCTTATCGGGATCTCAGAACGCAAGCCGTCGCACTTTGACAGGACGGGCGCTGCTGGCGATCTTGCTGGCCCTGTTTTGGCTGCCCGTCTGTGTCGCTCGAGCAGGGGTGCTCCGATATTGTGACCCGCCGGCAACGCTGAGCGCCCAACAGAACGACAAGCTGTATCGTTTGGCCGGTCTCATTCGGACCGAACTGGAGTCATCGGGTCAGCGCCTGGCTCTGATCGCCCGTTCAGGTCTGGATTTGAGCCGCTTCGGTATCCGTTATTCGCATGCGGGCTTGAGTCTGAAGGAAAATCCCGCCAACGCCTGGGCCATCCGACAACTCTATTACGATTGTGATGCTCAAACCCCGCGAATCTTTGATCAGGGAATCTCGGCGTTCCTGTTGGGCCTCGCCAATGCCAGCGCGGGTTTCATATCGGTGGTGCTGATGCCCGAAGCACAGGCTCATACGTTGGAGGCGGCGGCGCTGGATAATCGTCAGGCATTGCAATTGCTCAACCATCGCTACAGCGCCAATGCTCATGCGTTCAGCGTCGAATATCAAAATTGCAATCAATGGTTGGCTGAACTGATGGCCTCGGCTTGGTCGCCCACCTCTGCGCCCGGTCCGCAAACGCTTGGTCCACAGACGCTTGGTCCACAGACAACTGGCGAGGGTACACAGGCGCGCTTGCACGCACAGTCCTGGCTCAGGCAGCATCACTACACGCCAACCGTCTTTGAAATCGCCTGGCGGCCGATACTCTGGTTTGCTGCATTGATTCCCTGGGTGCATCTGGATGATCACCCGGCTGAAGATCTTGAACAGAAACAATTGCGCGTCAGCATGCCGGCATCGATTGAGACGCTCGTACGGACCATGGCGCCCGAGTCCACTCGAATCGAGTTCTGCCATACGGCACACCATGTCGTCATCCGACGCGGCTGGGAGCCGATTGACGAAGGCTGCCAACCCACCAGTCAGGACACTGTCGTGACTCTGGATTAGCCGAAAGACACTATAAGTCGAAAGACATGATCATGAACCCCACATCAAACGCGACAACATCCTTAGCATCGACCCGCACAAAGGCATCTGCGCCATCTCATTTGCCAACCGATGCGGCGGCGCGCACCGAGCACTTTGACGTGCTGGTGGTCGGTGCCGGTATCTCGGGTATCGGCGGTGCCTACCATCTGAGCACGCAATGCCCGGGCACCAGTTTTGTGGTGCTCGAGTCGCAGGAGAGCTTTGGCGGCACCTGGCTGACCCATCGCTATCCGGGCGTTCGATCGGACAGCGATCTCTATACGTTCGGCTATCGCTTCAAGCCCTGGACCAGCGCGCCAATTGCGAGTGGCGCCGAAATCCTGCGCTATCTGGGTGAGGTCGTCGACGAGAACGAGTTGGGCCGTCACATCCGTTATCGGCACACGATCAGCTCGGCAAGCTGGTCCAGTGAGACGCAGCGCTGGAGCCTGGAAGTCATCCAGAACACAACCGGCGAGCGACGCCGCTTCAGTGCGCGTTTTCTCTGGATGTGCCAAGGCTATTACCGGCATACGCAAGGCTACACGCCCGAATGGCCGCGCATGAATGACTTCAAGGGCCGAATCATCCACCCGCAGACTTGGCCCGAAGACCTCGACTACGACGGCAAAAAAGTGGTGGTGATTGGCTCTGGCGCGACCGCCGCCACCTTGATTCCGGCCATTGCCGAGCGATCGGCCCACGTCACCATGTTGCAGCGTTCACCGACTTATTTCGTCACCGGTCGTAACGCCAATGTGCTCGCCGACACACTACGCCAGCTCGAGATCGAGGAGGAATGGATTCACGAGATCGTACGGAAGAAGATTCTGTTTGATCAAGCCATCATCACCCGTCGGGCCTTTAGCGAACCGGAAGTTCTGAAGCAGGAACTTCTGGCCGGCGTCAGTGCGTTTCTCGGGCCCGACTACGATGTCCAGACCCATTTCACGCCGAGTTATTCTCCCTGGCGGCAACGAATCGCGTTCATTCCGGACGGCGATCTTTTCAAGGCGATTCGCGACGGCAAGGCGTCGGTTGCGACCGATGAAATTGATCGCTTCGTGGCCAACGGTATTGCGCTGAAATCAGGCAAAGTACTGGATGCCGACATTATCGTCAGTGCAACCGGCTTTAACCTCAACGTCATGGGCGATATCGCCTTCAGCGTTGATGGCCAACCGGTTGATTTTGCCCAAACCGTCAGTTATCGCGGCGCCATGTTCACCGGCGTGCCCAATCTGGTCTGGATCTTCGGCTACTTTCGCGCCAGTTGGACCTTGCGTACCGATCTGATCGCCGACTTTGTCTGCAGGCTCATCAACCGGATGAACTCAAGTCAGGTTGCGCAAGTAACGCCGACCCTGCGCGATTCCGATCGCGACATGCAACTCTCGCCGTGGGTGAGTCCGGAGAACTTTAATCCTGGCTATCTGATGCGCAGCTTGCATCTTTTGCCGAAGCAGGGAAATATCGAGCCTTGGCGTCACAAACAAGACTACTGGACGGAAAAGGATGAGTTGCCGGCAGCCGATCTGGACGATGGCTCCTTGATTTTTCGATAGCCTAGCGGCGGAAAGGCACACCCTTGCGGTCAATTGCGCGCAGCAAGGCGTTCCAGTCGTGGATACCAAAGTCGGGTTTTTTGCGGGCCTTCTGCATGACCTTGGCAATGCCCTCGACCACAGCCGTATCGATCAGCACGGGTGCCTCACCCAGGGTTCGGGCAATCAGCTCGAGCTCGCAAGCACGCTCGAGCCGGTACATCAGCGACAGCGTGCCCGGCGCGGTCTCACCGAAGGTCAGCAGGCCGTGGTTCAACAGAATCACACAACTGCCTTTCTGGCAGCTCACGCCGAGCGAGTCGCACTCCTCTTGCGTGGCCGGCATGCCATATTCGTGGTAAACCACTTCGTCGTAGACCAGCAAGGCATCCTGGCTGATCGGCCGCAGACCGTTGCGAATCATCGAGAGTCCGGCGCCGGCGCGCGTGTGCGTATGCATGACGCAATTGGCGTCCGGCCGGGCCTTGTAAACGCCGCTATGAATGGTCAAACCGGCGGCGTTGAAGCGGCCTTGCTTGCCAATCACATTGCCGTCCAGATCCATCTTGATGAGACTCGAGGCGGTGATCTCGTCAAACATTTCCTCGTAGTGATTGATCAGAAAGTGGTTCGGTTCGCCCGGAATTCGCAGCGACATATGCGTCGCCAGAATATCGGTCCAGCCAAAATGATCACAGATCCGATACAGCGCGGCCAGATCGCAGCGCGCCTGCCATTCGGCTGAAGTCATTTGAAGCGGCTCGAGTTGTTCGGTTGCACCCATGATTTTCCCCTTTTCGAGTCTCAATGTACCATCAGTTCAGCGACTGGGCAGCAGGCAAACGTTGTATGGATTTCATAGTCCATGAATGACAGGCATGATTGACTGGCAAGTAGTTTAAGTTCTGGGCATTCTGTTTGCGGTGCTGGCGCTCGCCGTTCTATCCGCTTTTGCCTGGCGCTTTCGGTATTCCGAGCTCGGGCTGCCGTTGCTGCTGATGATTCTGTCCGGCTTGTGCTGGTCGGCCATGGTGTTGTTGCAAGCCGTTTTGCCACCTGAGATCGCGCGGCTGTTGCTGAACATCCGGCACTTGTTTGCGGCCCTCAGCCCGATTGCGCTGCTTTGGTATGTGCTCATGTTTACCGGTCAAATCCACGTCTCGTCCGGAAAATTTCTGTCGGCGTTGAGCATCATTCCGGTCGCCGGGCTGATGATGCTGTTTGGCGAGGGCAGCCCAGGCTGGATGTTGCGAGAAATCAGTTTCGTGCGCGACGGCATATTGACCTCCGCCGTGCATATTGCCTTTGGCCCGTTCTTCTGGGTGTTTCTGGCGCAGGCCTACTTACTCACGGCGCTGAGCTTCGCAGCGCTGCTGGCCAGCTCCTACCGGGCAACACCCCTCATGCGCGGGCAGATCCTGACCGTGGCCGTTGGAATCGCAGCGCCGGTGATCGCAAACCTTTTATTGTTGACCCAGATCGTTCCGCGAAAGTTCGATCCCATGCCCTATGGCATCGTCTTCATGGCCGGCATGACCTGGTGGGCGCACTTGCGCTACAAGCTGTTCGACCTGATTCCCCCGGCCAGAAACGTCATGGTCGATGCGATGCTCGATTGTGTGCTGGCGGTCGACGCCAAGGGTCGCATCATTGATGTCAATCGTGCCATGTCCGACTTGCTCAAACTGCCGGTTGCATTGACCTTGGGGCGCCCGCTGTCGGATCTTGGCTTCGAATGGGGAGCAGCATCGGTCGCCAGCACGCCCGATCGAGAACCACTGCTGGCGCTGTTATCGCAGATCGACGCGCCTGTGCATCGGTCGACGATGACCTTGGGCCAACGCCAGTTCGCGCCCCGGGTAGTGCCGCTACCCAGCCGCGGCAATGCCTTGGCGGGTCAACTGCTGGTGTTGCATGACGTTACCGAGCGCTTGCGCGTCGAAGCCAAACGCGAAGCGTCGCTGGCGGCCTTGAAAGAGGCACTGGCTCAGGTCAAGACCTTGCGCGGACTGTTGCCGATCTGCGCGAGTTGCAAAATGATCAGCAATAAAGTCGGACACTGGCAACCGATCGAGGAGTATATTCGCGAGAATTCGGACGCTGACCTGAGTCATGGTGTATGCCCAGGCTGCCAGGCCAGGTTGTATTCGGATTACTTGACTCCGGGCAGCCAAGGCGTCTGAGAACAGGGAAAAACGCACGATGGCGTCAGTTCTGATCGCCGAAGATGACCGCCTGATCGCTTTTGTCATGATCGAAGTGCTCGAGCGTGCCGGCCACAGTGTCCAACATGCGGACGACGGCGCTCAGGCGATCGCCATTTTGCAAAAACCGGAACACGCCATCGATATTGTCGTGATCGATCTGGTGATGCCGGGCGTCGATGGCGCGCACTTGCTCGCGTATTGCCGCGCGCAATACGCGCAACTGCCGATTATCATGACCAGCGGATACACCGAGGAATTTGTCCAGACGCGCCTACGCGGCTTGCGCCCGGATGCGTTCCTGTCAAAACCGTGGCGGGTGGAGCTGCTGATCGAAACCGTCGATCGTCTGCTTGCGCCCTGAACTCAGACCAGCAGGGCGGGATCGCGAAGCACCGCCAGCAATCCCTCGAGGGCCTCGGGTCGGTGCAGCAGAAACCCCTGCGCATAGTGAATACCGATCTGACGGACGCGCTCCAGGACTTCGGGCCGATCAACGAATTCCGCGACGGTTTGTGCGCCGACCACGCGCGCGACCTCAACAAAGCTGCGAACCGCCGCCTCATCCAACGGGTCGTCGAGCAAATCCTTGATGAACTGACCGTCGATCTTGATCTGGTCCACATTCAAGGTCTTCAGATAGCCAAAAGACGAAGCGCCCGAGCCGAAGTCATCGAGCGAAACTCGCACACCCAGGTCGTGAACCTGCTCGACAAACCGAGCGGCGTCGGCGATATTGGTGACCGCCGCTGTCTCGGTGATTTCAAGGCAAATGCGCGAGCAGATTTCGGGTCCTGCCGCACACAACAACTGGTTGGCTTCGCGTTGAAACGCGCGATCGCCGATCGACTGTCCCGATAAATTGATGCTCAGGGTTTCAACTCCGCGAATATCGCTCAGGCTGCACAACAACTTGATGGTGTGACGCAACACCCAACGATCGAGCCGGGAGGCCAAATGAAAACGTTCGGCGGCCGGCAAAAAAGCGCCTGGTGGGACCATCGTGCCGTCGACATCGCGCAGCCGCACCAGCACTTCCGCATACAGGCCTCTGGCCGGCACGTTCAGCGCATGAATGCGCTGGCCAAACAGCACAAATCGATCTTCATCGAGCGCCTGCTCGAGACGCGACGCCCATTTCATGTCGCCCTGACGAATCCGCATCGTCTGGTCAGTATCGAACCAGACGTGAACGCGATTACGACCGGCATCCTTGGCCGCATAACAGGCGCTGTCAGCCGCCTGCATGACGGCGGCTGAACTCAACCAGCGTTGATCGACCGGCACCATGCCAATACTCGCGCCGATTCGAAAACGCCGATCCTCATGCGAAAAACGGAAGTCGCTCATGCGCTCACAAATCTGATCGGCGACCCGCTTGGCTTGTTCGCTGCTGCAATGCTCGAGAATGACGCCGAACTCATCGCCGCCCAGTCGCGCAATGGTATCGGTCGCGCGCACGGATTCGATCA
>JANLTP010000245.1:0-1929 GCA_031363055.1 Burkholderiales bacterium
CGTGACCGATCCGGCCATTCACACGCTGATGGATCTGTACGATCTGCTGCCGGCCGACGCGGCCGACGCGGCCGACGCGGCAGACGCGGCCGACGCGGCCGAAGCCGCAACCAAGCCGAAGCCGCGTTTTCCGACCATTCCGATCAAAGCGGTGCCAGGGTTGCCCGGTGCCAGGCCGCGCTACCCGCACTGGGTGCCGGCATTGCAAACCGGCGATTTGCTGTCGCCGCAATCGGTGCGCGAAGTACAAGTCGACGGCCAGTCGTTGTTGTTGATTCGCCACCGCGACGCGAATCAGGCTGATCGTCTGTTCGCGCTGGCCTCGAGCTGTGCCCAGGACGGTACGTCATTGAGCGGTGCCCGCTTGAACGGCTATTTGCTTGCGTGTCCAACTCATGCGGGCTGCTATTACGACGTACGCCAGGGGGGGCGGATCGGTCATAGCGAAAAGCTCGAGTGCTTTCCGGTCAAAACCGATGCCGATGGCAAGGTGCTGATCGGGCTCGACATGGACTTCACTCCCGAACTGCCGGGTTTTTGACTGGATGGCATCGGCATTGTCGCGAATACTGATCGTCGGGGTCGGCAACGTGCTGCACGGCGATGACGGCTTCGGCGTCGAGTTGGCTTGGCGCCTGGCGCGCCGGACCTTGCCTGCCGGTGTGAAGCTCATGGAAACGGGCATTGGCGGCATGAGCATCGTGCAGGAACTCATGGACGGCTATGACGCGGTGCTGATTCTCGACGCCCACGAAAGCGGCGGCGTCGCTGGTGAAGTCCGGTTACTTGAGCCGCAGTTGCCGGATTTGAGCGCGCTCGATTCGCACTGCCTGCGCGACTACTTCGCCGATACTCACTACGCGACACCACTGCGCGCTTTGAGCCTGATTGCGCAACTCAAACACCTGCCAGCCGTGGTCGCGATCATCGGTTGTGAGCCGGCGAATTACAAGGCCCTGGGACTAGGCTTGAGTAAGGCGGTGACTGCTGCGCTCGACGTTGCCGAGCCGATGGTGCATGCGTGGCTCGAATTGCAGCAACAGCGCAGCCCCAGCAACCGGCTTTCATGAACGGTTCGAGCTGGCGATACCGGGGTCGGGTTTGCGCGCGGAGGCAACCACCGATGGCGATGGACGTTTTCTGCCGGATCGGAGAGTATCCGTTTCCATCGCGGTGCAATCTCGTCCGATGGATTTAACAGCAGGCACGGCGAGCAGGACACATGCGCTACGGTCGATATGTACTCTCTTGTTGAATGGCAATCTTCATGATCTCGGGGTCGGCAATCTGCAGCTTTCGCATCTTCGCTCCTCAATGAGGATTCGGAGCTTGAATTGTAATTTATCTATGCGGCATTACTTATGTAGCAACGGCGTGCGACACACCGCTCGCAGGCGTTGACGCCGCAAACTCTTGCGAGCCCGTTCGTGTCCGACGCTCAGTCCCTGTTGCTGCAGAGCTCGAAAAATTCGGCTACGACCGTAACTTCGTTTGCTTCGGTTGCGCAGCGCCGCCACCTGTGCATCCCTTGACGCAACCGACCGTTCTCCGCTTCCAATTCACTCATCAGACGCTTGATCGGGGTTGCACTGCCTTCAGCCATCTTTAGCTTGCCAGACCGACTCAGTCGACTCCAGTTCCACAACTCGAATCCGGTATGTTCAGGCGCTTGGCTGCATGGTTGCCTCCGCTACATGCTTCAACAGTCTTGTTCAGATAGCAGCGGTTGACCGGCATCAAGGAACAACGGCTTCATGGGTAGCCAGCCCCATTTAATTGCGCGGTGTCACGGTCGGGTTTGTCATTGACCCGGTCAACTCGAACACGGTCCATAGCGTGCCACGCTGGTTCGGCACGTAAAAGGTGGTCAGACTGAGGTTGCCCGGTAATTAGAGTTCGACGTTCGCGCGCGAGCTTCCGAGCGCGGTG
>JANLTP010000249.1:0-49655 GCA_031363055.1 Burkholderiales bacterium
CGATCCTCAGGCCCTGACACCGGGCCAGTCGATTGACCAAATTCGCGAACAGGCATTCAAAAAAGTTTCATAGTGAACTGGAGCGAGAGCGCAACAGAAACGACTCAGCGGGACACGAATCAGGAGTAAGCGTCAAAAAACGTCCTCCTGATTCGTGTCCCGCTGAGTCGTGTCTGTTGCGCTCTCGCTCCAGTTCACTATGAAACTTTTTTGAATGCCGGTTCGCGAATTTGGTCAAGCGACTGGCCCGGTGTCAGGGCCTGAGGATCGAGCCGTAGTTCAATCAGCGCGGGTAATCGCTGATCGTACGTGAAGCGCAGCGCCGATTGCAGCGCCGGCGCGAATTCCTCGGTTCGATGGACCTGCACACCGAAGCCGCCGAAGGCTTGCGCATAACGCGCGAAATCCGGATTGTGCAGCTCGGTGCCGACCACGCGCCCCGGGAACTCGCGTTCCTGATGCATGCGAATCGTGCCGTACATGCCATTGTTGAAAACGATGACGATGATGCCGGCGCGGTACTGTGCGGCGGTGGCCCGTTCCTGGCCGGGCATCAAAAAATCGCCGTCGCCGGCGAAGCACACCACCGTGCGATCGGGTTCGGTAATTTTGGCGGCGACAGCGTAGGGCACACCCGCACCCATGGCGCCCGAGGTCGGAGCCAGTTGGGTGCGCAGTCCGCCGTAACGCCAGAATCGGTGTGCCCAGGTCGCGAAATTGCCAGCGCCATTGGTAATGAGGGTGTTCTTCGGGGTCGCCGATTGAAGGGTCCGTACGATGGTCCAGGGATCGATGGTCTTGTTTAATTGAGCCGAGACCGGCGGTGGTTGTTGCCAGGCTTCATAGTCGGCGCGTGCCTCGAGCGTCGCCGCTGCCCAGGCCGACGAGTCGACGCGCAAGTCACGCAGGCAATGGGCGAATTCAGGCATGCCGGCATTGATCATCATGCTCGCTTGGTAGACCCGGCCCAGTTCGTCGATGCCACTGTGTACATGGATCAGTGGAAGCTCTGGCACCGGAACTTTGAACAAGGTATAGCCCGAGGTCGTTATTTCGCCCAGTCTGGGGCCGATCGCGATCACCAGATCGGACGCCCGAATACGCGCGGACAACTTCGGATTGATGCCGATGCCGACGTCACCGACATAGTGGCCGTCGTGGTTATCGAACAGGTCCTGAAATCGAAAGGCGCAACTGACGGGCAGATGGTTGGTCTGCGCAAACGCTTGCAAATCTGCACAGGCAGTAGCGGTCCAGCCGCTGCCGCCCAGAATGACGATTGGACGTTTGGCAGCAGCCAGGCGCTCGCCGAGTTCGCTGACTTGCTGGGTCGATGGGCTGGCCTGCACCGGCCGATAGGGCGGCGCATCGAGCGCAAGGGCGGTCTGCACCAGCATGTCTTCCGGCAGAGCCAGCACTACCGGACCCCTGCGACCGGACGTGGCCATTTGAAAGGCATGTGCCAGATACTCGGGGATTCGCGCGGCCGAATCGATCTGGGCAACCCATTTGGTCATTTGGCCGAACATGCGCCGATAGTCGACTTCCTGAAAGGCCTCGCGGTCGGTGAAATCATTACCGACCTGGCCGATCAATACGACCATTGGAGTCGAGTCCTGATGTGCGGTATGAATACCAATCGCGGCGTTGGTCGCCCCGGGGCCTCGGGTCACCATCAGAATGCCTGGTTTACCGGTTAGTTTGCCGTACGCGTCGGCCATGAAGGCAGCGCCGCCCTCCTGGCGACAAATGACAAAGCGCGCCTGAGTCTGTTGTTGATACAGACCGTCGAGAACCGCCAGAAAACTCTCCCCGGGTACACCGAACACGGTATCAACGCCATGTCCCACCAAAGCGTCGGCGAGGATGTGCCCGCCCAAGCGCGGCCCTTGCGAATTGCTTGCGATATTCATGATTGCCCCAGTGATTCTGAATTGTAGGACATACACTGGGTACAATCATTTCGATGTTCACCTTGATTGATCACGATCACATGTCGCGCGCGCTGAAGCTGGCGCAGCAAGGGCTGTACTCGGCGTCGCCGAATCCGCGAGTCGGTTGTGTTATTGCCAAGGACAATCAGATTGTCGGCGAGGGCTGGCATCGAAAAGCCGGCGAACCGCATGCTGAAATAGTTGCCTTGGCGCAAGCTGCTGGACGGGCGCGCGGTGCGACCGTTTATGTGACGCTCGAGCCGTGCAGCCATTTTGGTCGTACGCCTCCTTGCATTGATTCGCTGGTCGAGGCTCGGGTCGCGCGCGTGGTGGCTTCAATGGAAGATCCGAATCCACAAATCAACGGTCGCGGGTTGGAGCGGCTGCGCGCTCAAGGCATCGATGTTCGCTGTGGATTGCTCGAACAGGAAGCGCGCGAATTGAATATCGGCTTTGTCAGCCGCATGACTCGTGGTCGACCCTGGGTCAGGCTCAAGGTCGCTGGCTCGCTGGACGGCAGAAGCGCGCTGCACAACGGCAAGAGTCAGTGGATTACTGGCGAGGCGGCGCGTATCGACACGCACAGTTGGCGAGCGCGTGCCTGCGCGATTCTCACCGGTATCGGCACGGTGCGTGATGACAATCCGCTAATGAGCGTTCGCCATCTGATCACGCCGCGCCAGCCCCTGAAGGTGCTGATCGACTCGCGCCTCGAGGTTGATCTCGACGCCCGTCTGCTCAAGGGCGGACAAACCCTGATTGTCTGCGCCACCGAGAATGCGGCGAAGGAGGCGGAACTCAAGGATCGCGGCTGCGAATTGATGCGCTTACCTAATGCCGACGGCAAGGTTGATCTGGCCGAACTGTTGAAGGCGCTGGGTAAGCGCGGCATCAACGAATTGCATGTTGAGTCCGGCGGTCGCTTGAATGGATCACTGATACGCGAGGGCTGCGTCGACGAATTGCTGCTTTATCTGGCGCCGAGCTTGTTGGGAGATGCTCAATCGATCGCCGAACTGGCGCCGCTGGAAGATCTGGCGCAGGCAATTCAATGGCGCTTTCACGACGTCGAGAGAATCGGCGACGATCTTCGTCTGCTAGCGCGTCGGGCTTAGTCCGGTAGCGCATTTAAATCGAGGGAAGTTCGGATGTTTACGGGAATTGTTGCGGCGGTTGGCCGAATCATCGCTTTTGAACCGTTGTCTGCTGCCAACGCTGCCAGTGCAGTTGATGTCGCTGATGTCAGTGATACCGGCGCCGGGATACGCCTTCGAATCGATGCCGGCGCGCTCGACCTCAACGATGTGGCGCTCGGTGATTCAATCGCGATTCAGGGTGCCTGCATGACCGTGGTGGCGCTTGCGCCGGCTGAATTTTCGGTCGATGTCTCGCGCGAAAGTCTGAATCGTACGGCCGGGCTGGAGCGATTGGGCGAGGTCAATCTTGAGAAAGCCATGCGACTGTCGGATCGCATCGGTGGCCATCTGGTGTCGGGACATGTCGACGGCATTGGATCTGTGCGTCGCTTTCAGGCCGTCGGCGAGTCCTGGTTATTGGTCGTCCATGCGCAGCAGCAATTGGCGCGTTTCCTCGCCTACAAGGGCTCGATCACGGTCAATGGCGTCAGCCTGACCGTCAATGAGGTGCATGACGAGCGTGACGGCTGCGAGTTCAGCATCAACCTGATTCCGCACACCATCGAAGTCACGACGCTGCGGCATTTGGCCGTTGGTGATCGGGTGAATCTCGAGGTCGATCTGATTGCCCGCTATGTGGAGCGGATGTTGAAGGCTGATCGACAGTAGCGTGATGGCCGCCCGAAGGGTACGAGCGCACCTGCAGGGTACAACTGTGGCGGGTGGTGCCCATTTCGGTTTGAAGCGTGCTGTGCGCTATACCGAACTGTGAATTCAAGGTACGTGTGATGTCATCCATCGCATGGTCGCCCGGATATCCGTTCGGCATGACCAGGTGTACGGTCAGCGCAGTCTGGGTGGTGCTGATGGCCCAGATATGCAGGTCATGAATGTCGCTGACGCCCGCAATCGAACGCAGGTAGGTTTCGAGCGCCCGTGCGTCGACCTGTTTCGGAATCGCGCCCAAGGCCAACTCGCTGGCTTCACGCAACAAACCCCAGGTCCCGGCAATGATGACGAGGACAATGACCAGACTCACCATAGGGTCGAGCCAGTTCCAGCCGGTCAACAACATGGCGACGCCGGTGACTGCCACGCCCAGCGAGATGGCGGCATCAGCGAGCATGTGCAAATAAGCCGCGCGAATATTCAGATCGGTCTTGCTGCCTCTGACGAATAACCAGGCACTGATTCCGTTGATCGCAATACCCGACGCTGCGACCAATGAAACCGTCAACCCGGCAACCGGGGCCGGCTGAGAAAATCGGTGCATGGCTTCCCAGGCGATGGCGCCGCAGGCGACCAAAAGCAGGATGGCGTTGGCCAATGCCGCCATTATCGACGCTTTGCTCATGCCGTAGGTGAACCGCCCGCCGGGAGTCTTGCGCGCCAAAATAGCGCCTCCCCAGGCCAGCAGGAGTCCGAGCACGTCGGACAGATTGTGTCCCGCATCAGCCATCAACGCGGTCGAGTTGGCCATGAGTCCGAAGGTGAACTCGGTCGCGACAAAGGCGCAGTTCAGCGCAATCGCTACGGCGAAGCTGCGACCGAAATCGGTCGGTGCAGGATGATGATGATGACCGGCATGCGAATGTTCCGCATGCGGACGTTCGGGAAGTGGATGTTCGGTATGCGAATGCCCGGCCTTGGATCGCTCTTGATCTGATCGACTGCCGGGGGAGGTGGCCATTCTGGAACTCCGGGTACGACGCGGCTGAGTTTGCCCGGGGGAACTGCAAGCTACCGACCACGTTTCTGATTTTCCATTTTACCGGGTTCCAAACCCGGACTGTGAGGTATCGCCGCGCTGCGCTCAGGGAAACACTGGGCCGCTCCTACAGCCCGGACACGGTTCCCGAGAACATCAGTTGCGAGGACTGGTTGATTTCGGTGAAGAGGGCCAGTGCGTTGGCGACGGCCTTTTCGTCATAGTCGACAAACGTCGCGGCCTGTCCGAACTGTGGGCGACTCATCAACACACCGTGATCGCCAATGACCATGCCGCGCGCATAGTGACGCAAGGACTCGTCGGTGACGAATATGCAAATCTGCGGTGAGTATTGCCTCGCAATCTCATTAATGCGCGCGCAGTTGCGTTCAATGTGGCTGCTGTCATGAACGATGATGATCGCCTGGGCTTGTCGGTCACGGGTCAGAAATTCGTTCATTGCCCCTGCAAAAGCGCTACGTTCGAGGCCGTAGAATTCGCCTCGATCATCAAAGATGCGAAGGGTGCTGCGGGATTGCCGAACGGTTTCGTCGAGTACCGCCTGCGCTTCCACGCGGCCGGCGAGCCTGCGATGCGGATTAAAGTCGGCGAGGATCATAGCCGCAGTAGTATCGGGCGGTCGCAGCTCGAAGGCGAGGTCGTTTGTCACAGTCAGCAGTTTTGGAACAAGTTATTTGGACAAGTTGTCCATCAACTCGGAAGGGTTTTTGCCTATGAAAATGCAACTTGAGCTGTCGGGTTTATGCCTAGTGGCAGTCTTTGCGATGCTACAAAGTTTGGCCGGCGGCGCGGTAGCGCAAACCGCCGACGGTATCGAAAACGCCATTGCCGGACCGGGTGACGCCGCACGTGGGCGCAGCATCGCGGCGGAGCGAGAGTCAACCTGTATTCTGTGTCACCAATTGCCGAGCGATCGCGGCGATGGCAGTTTGATGCCTGGCGGCAATCTGGCGCCGCCCTTGGTCGGCGTCGGCGCCCGTTTGAGCGTGCCACAACTGCGGCTAAGAATGATGGACTCGTCGCGCCTGAATCCGCAGACCATCATGCCGGCTTATTTCAAACAAGACGATTTGCGGCAGGTGGCGGCCGGCTACTCTGGACGTACAATCTTGCAAGCGCAGCAAATCGAGGACCTGGTGGCCTGGTTGGCGACCTTGAAATGACTTGTCCCTCATCTTGACAACCCATCCTTTGCCGACGGCTCGACCGGGCATCAAAGTGTCGCCTGAACAGGGCCGGCGCGCCATCGTCTGTTCGGGTGTCAGCCTGGCTGTGGGGTTGCTGGCGAGTCCGGCGGTGTTCGCCCAGTCGAATCAGGCTAATCAGTCCGAGCCGGGCCGCTCGTTCGATCCCAATATTCCAACCCCCAGTGCCCAGGAACAGCAGATCGAGCTGGATCGTGCGATCGACAAAATTCTTCGCAATGTTCCTATTCAGCCCGGCAAGGTGACGGTAACCGCGCCGGTGTTGGCGGATAACGGCAACTCAGTTGCCTGTTCGGTCGTGGTCGATAGCCCGATGACCGAAGCTGAACATGTTCGGGAACTACATATTTTTCTGGCGCGTAATCCACGCCCGCTGGCGTTGTCGGTCAACATGGGCCCGTGGACCGGCGTTGCGCGGGTGGACACGCGTGCGCGGTTGGCCGGATCGCAGCGAATTCTGGCTGTGGCGCTGATGAATGACGGCAAGGCCTATTCGGGATTTACCGACGTGGTGGTGACCTTGTCGGCCTGTCTGGACGGAAGCTGATGGCCGCGCGCGTTCAAATTCTGCCGGTCGACGCCAAGGTCGGCGATGTACTCGAGGTCCGCTTGATCATTGGTCACCCGATGGAAAGTGGTCTGCGCCGTGACGACGTCGGTGCGCGTATTCAACGCAACATCGTCAACAAAGTCAGTTGCAAATATAACGGGCAGGAAATTTTCAGCGCTGAGTTGGGACCGGGTATTGCGGCCAATCCCTATCTGACCTTTCACACGCGCGCCACCCGCTCGGGCGAATTGCAGTTTGACTGGGTGGATGACTCCGGTGAACGGGGTACCGAACGGGTCGCCGTGAATTTGAAGACATGACTCCAGCACCGATCGGGCGCGTGCGCTCGATCTTCTGGATTGGCCTGTTTTTGAGTGGCGTGACGGCCGGGTTGGGCGCGTGCGCGCTCTTGCAAGTGCAACCCGTCGAAGTCCGTCCGATTGCGGTCGCTGACTTGAAGTCCGGCATCGATTTTTCGAGTCGCGAGCTGCGCGAACAGCAAGACGATCCGATTCTGAACCCGGGCATGCTTTGGGTCGATCAAGGACAGCGTGCCTGGAAAGCGCCGCCCGGTAACGGTCAGCCGAGCTGCGAGTCCTGTCACGGCGACGCGAAAGATTCGATGAAGGGTCTGGCCGCCCGGTTGCCCAGAGCCAGCGCCGACGGTAAACGGCTGCACAATCTGCATACGCTTGCGAATCGCTGCCGGGTTGATCGGCAACAGCTTGCAGCGTTGGACTACGAGTCGCAGTCGCTGCTCGGGTTGGTCAGTTATCTGGCGTATCAATCGCGTGGATTGTCGATCGATGTCGACGTTGGCGGAGCAGCGAAACCGTTTTTCGAACAAGGACGAAACGCTTACCAGGAACGCATTGGACAAATCAATCTGGCCTGTACCCATTGCCATGATCAGAACTGGGGTCGAAGATTACTGAATGAGCCGATCAGCCAAGGGCATGGCAATGCGTACCCGATCTATCGGCTCGAATGGCAAACTGCTGGCTCCTTGCATCGGCGTTTTCGAAGTTGCCAATTCGGCGTGCGTGCCGAGCTTTTTCCGCAGGGTCATGAGACCTTCATGGCCCTCGAGCTTTACCTGGCCTGGCGTGGCCAGGGACTTCTGATCGAGAGCCCCGGCGTCAGACGCTAGCGTCTGACGTTAGTCGTCCACGCGGGCACGAGAACCGGTTCAGTCGATTGCTGAGTCCGGTCGGGGGTAAAATGCTGAAATGAGCCTCGCTACCACTGAAGAAATCCTGGCCGACTTCAAGGCCGGCAAAATGTTGATCCTGGTTGATGAAGAAGATCGCGAAAATGAAGGCGATCTGGTGCTTGCTGCCGACCATGTGACCCCGGATGCCATCAACTTCATGGCCCGTTTTGGCCGTGGTTTGATTTGTCTGACCTTGACTCAGGAGCGCTGTCGCAAGTTGCGGCTGCCACTCATGTCGAGCGCCAACGGCACCAAGATGGGTACCAACTTTACGGTCTCGATCGAGGCCGCCGAAGGCGTGACCACCGGAATCTCGGCCGCCGATCGCGCACTGACCGTCAAGACGGCGGTGGCCAAGGATGCGGGCTTTGACGACATCGTGCAGCCGGGGCATATTTTTCCGATCATGGCCAAAGATGGCGGCGTGCTGATGCGGGCCGGCCACACCGAAGCGGGCTGCGATCTGGGCCACTTGACCGGGCTTACGCCAGCATCGGTGATTTGCGAAATCATGAAGGATGACGGCACGATGGCGCGGCTGCCCGACCTCATCGAATTCGGCAAGCTGCATGGCCTGAAAATTGGCACGATTGCCGACCTGATTCACTATCGCAGTGAAAATGAAAGTCTGATCGAGCGGGTTGCCGCGCGTCGGGTCAAGACCCATCACGGTGAATTCGATCTGATCGCTTTTCGGGACAAGCCGACCGGATCGCCTCATCTGGCGATGGTGTTCGGAACCCTTCACGCCGATCAGGAGGCGATGGTTCGAGTCCATGAGCCGCTGACGGTGATCGACCTGATCGACGCTCAGAGTGCGTGGCCGAGTTGGTCCGTCGATCGGGCCTTGGCGTCGATTGCCGCCAACGGTTGCGGCGTCATGATCATGCTCAATTGTGCGCAAGATGCTGACACCTTGTTTGGTCGCTTTGAGTTGCTGGCAGCGCTTGATCGGCAGGAAGATGTTCGCAGCAGGCGGGCTGGACGCGGCGCTTCAATGGATCTGCGCACCTATGGCGTCGGTGCTCAAATTCTGAAAAGTCTGGGCGTCGGGAAAATGCGATTGCTGTCTCGACCCAGGAAGCTGCCCAGCATGGCCGGCTATGGCCTTGAGATCGTCGGCTTCGAGTCGCCCTAGGCTGTGTGTCGCCCTAAAAAGGAAACAGAGTGACCATCGAAATTTTTGGCGCCGATCATCTCGGCGAAGGTTTGCGAATCGGCATAGTGCAAGCGCGATTCAACGCGCCGGTCTGCGAGGGTCTGCGCGAGTCCTGTCTGGCGACCCTCAAGCAATTGGGTGTCGATGATGAAGACGTCTTTGTCTGTACAGTGCCCGGCGCGCTCGAGATTCCGCAGGCTTTGCAGCGTTTGGCGCGCAGCGGCGAATTCGATGCCTTGATTGCGTTGGGTGCCGTCATTCGCGGCGAAACCTATCATTTCGAAGTGGTTTCCAATGAAAGCGCGGCCGGCGTACAACGGGTCGCGCTCGACTTTTCAATTCCGATTGCCAACGCTATTCTGACGACCAACACCGACGAGCAGGCGATGGCGCGTACGGTTGAAAAGGGCGCCGACGCCGCTCGGGTGGCGGTCGAAATGGCGAACCTCGGTGAAGCGGTCGGCAGCCTTTCGGATGTGGCTGACGAGGATGCCGATTGATGGACAAGCCGCCGGAAGCCACCCCAATCGCCGAACGTGAACCTGAACGCGAACGGGTGCGACCGCGCAGTGCGCGACGGCGCTCGCGTGAATTCGCGGTACAGGCGATCTATCAGTGGTTGGTCTCGAAAGAAGACTCCGGTGCCATTGAGGCGCATATCAGCGCGGTGACCGGTTTTGATCGTGCCGACCGCGAACATTTCAAGACCTTGCTGTACGGTGTGATCCGGGATGCGCCGAACCTGCATGCGTCGATCCTGCCGCATATCGACCGGCCGATCGTTGAGCTCAGCCCGGTCGAACACGCAATCCTGCTGATTGGCGGATTCGAGCTGTTGCGCCATCTTGAGATTCCCTATCGCGTTGTCATTAACGAAGCGGTTGAGTTGGCAAAGACCTATGGCGGCACCGATGGTTACAAGTACGTCAACGGTGTTCTGGATCGGGTTGCGGCCGATCTGAGGCCGCTCGAAGGCGTGCGGCCTCGTGGGTGAGTTCGAACTCATCAAACGTTTTTTCACGCGTTCGCCGCCGCGCCGCGCCGCGCTTGGAATGGGTGACGACTGTGCGTTGCTGGCCAGTAGCGCCACGCCCGGTGCGGGCCTGGCGATTTCAACCGACATGCTGGTCAGCGGCCGACATTTTTTCGCCGACGTCGATCCTCGCTCGCTCGGACACAAGGCGCTGGCGGTCAATTTGTCGGATCTCGCGGCCATGGGCGCCGAACCGCGCGCGTTCACCTTGGCGCTGGCGCTGCCCGAGATTGATGCTGCCTGGCTCAGCGAGTTTTCCGAAGGCCTGTTTGCCTTGGCCGACGCCCATGACTGTGAGTTGATTGGCGGTGACACCACGGCGGGGCCGCTGAACATCTGCATTACTGTGTTCGGCGATTGTCCACTGGCCGGGGCCTTGCGTCGTGACCGGGCTGAGCCCGACGATGACATCTGGGTCAGCGGTGCATTGGGCGCTGCGCACTTTGCGGTCAGTGAGCGCTATGCGGGGCGACCCTTGAGTGCCGGGCATCTGGCCGTTCGACGGGCCGAGTGGCCGGTCCCACGGGTGGCGCTGGGTCAGTCGCTCAGGCATCTGGCGCGGGCCGCGATCGATGTTTCGGACGGGCTGCTGGGCGATCTCGGGCATATCTGCGAGCGCTCCCGGCTCGGCGCCGAACTGATGGCGGAAAAAATTCCGGTGGATCCTTGTTTGAGCGGTCTGCCGGTGCCGCAGCAACAGCGCCTGGCATTACGCGGCGGCGACGATTACGAACTGGTATTCACGGCCGCGCGAGAGAATCGCCCGGCGATCACCGCACTGGGCGAGCGCCTGGACCTGCGATTGAGCCGCATCGGAACGCTTACCAGTGGCGCCGGCGTGGTGGTGTTGGATCAGCGAGGACAAGTCATACATGCCGATATTCGAAGTTTCGACCACTTCGCGCAAGCCGCCCGCCCAGCCTGATTTTGCGTTCATGCGGCTGCGCCTGTCGCGCTGGGTCGCCTTCGGCCTGGGCGCTGGATTGTCACGAACCGCCCCGGGCACGGTCGGGACTTTTCTAAGCTGGGCACTTTACCTGCTGGCCACGCCGCTGCTGCCGCCGACAGTGTTATGGGGCGTAGTGATTCTCGGATTCGCGCTCGGCGTCTGGGCCTGCGGGCGAGCCGCCGACGATCTCGGCGTGGCCGATCACGGCGCCATCGTTTGGGATGAAATCATCGCTTTCTGGGCCGTGCTGTTGCTGGTACCGTCCGGGTTTGGCGCACAATTCGCGGCACTTTTGTTATTTCGATTTTTCGATATCGTCAAGCCATCGCCGATTCGGCAAGTGGATCAGCGCGTCAAGAGCGGATTTGGCATCATGCTTGATGATGCCCTGGCGGCCGTTTACGCGGTACTGACCTTCAAACTGCTGGCCGTCATGTTTTGAATTTTGGACTGGCCTTGGGACTGAATTTAAGACGGGACTTATAGACGGGACTTATAGACGGGACGCTATGCAAAACCTGCAGATTCATGAACTTGAGGCGCAGACCTTTGAGTTGGCCGCACGCTTGGGGCGGCGCAGCGCCGAACTCGGTTGGATGCTGGTGACGGCAGAGTCTTGCACGGGTGGGCTGATCGCGCGCGCCCTGACCGAGATCGGCGGATCGAGTCAATGGTTTGAGCGTGGATTTGTCACCTACAGCAATGACGCCAAACGAGAGGCGCTGGGCGTTCATGAGCTTAGTTTGTCGACGCAGGGCGCCGTTAGTGAGGCGGTGGCCCGCGAAATGGCGCAGGGCGCACTTCGCAACAGCCGAGCACAGCTCGCGCTTTCGGTTACCGGCGTGGCCGGACCCGGCGGTGCGATGCCGGGAAAACCGGTGGGCACGGTGGCCTTTGGTTGGGCGACCTCTGATCGGGTGGAATCCGAGATGAGACTTTTTAACGGCGATCGCACTCAAGTACGTTTGCAAACGGCCCTGCATGCGCTTGGGCTTGCGTTTCGCTTCTTGCCAGCTAGTAAGGAGCCGGCGCAATTGGCCTGAAGCCAGGAGTCTCGCATCGGACTTTCGGCTTTGGCAGCGTTAGGAGGGTGTCGGGTTGATGAAACAGGCTTAGATCATTTGGCTGGTTACTCATCCAGTAGACTGATTGTATGTACAGTGGTTATATGCCATACTTCGGTCATCAGTTCTTGGTGTGGTAACAGCAGTCTGAATCGGGACCCGGTCCCTCAATTGTTTGTCGAGTGTTTGTCGAATGTTTGTCGAGTTTTTACCGAATCTTTACCGAATCTTTACCGAATAGGGCCAGTCATGGAAAAAGTCATCAAAATGGAAGACGCAAAATCGAAAACCGAGCGCGGCAAGGCCTTGCAAGCGGCGCTCTCACAGATCGAAAAGCAGTTTGGCAAGGGCTCGATCATGCGCCTGGGCGCGGGCGAAGCCGTCGAGGAAATTGATACCGTTTCAACCGGCTCGCTGGGTCTTGATATAGCGCTGGGTATCGGCGGTTTGCCACGCGGGCGAGTGGTCGAGGTTTATGGCCCGGAATCGTCGGGCAAAACCACGCTGACCTTGCAAGTTATTTCCGAAATGCAAAAGATCGGTGGTACCTGCGCCTTTATCGATGCCGAACATGCACTCGATTCCCAGTATGCTCAAAAACTCGGTGTATCGCTCGAGGATCTGTTGATCTCGCAGCCCGACACTGGCGAGCAGGCACTTGAGATCGCCGACGCTCTGGTCCGTTCGGGTTCGGTCGATCTCATTGTGATCGACTCGGTCGCGGCGCTGACGCCCAAGGCCGAGATTGAAGGAGAGATGGGCGATTCCCTGCCCGGTTTGCAAGCGCGCCTGATGTCGCAAGCGCTGCGCAAACTGACCGGCACGATCAAGCGCACCAATTGCCTGGTCATCTTCATCAACCAGATTCGAATGAAGATCGGCGTCATGTTCGGTAACCCCGAAACGACCACCGGCGGCAATGCCTTGAAGTTCTACGCCTCGGTCCGTCTTGACATCCGTCGTACCGGCTCGATCAAGCGTGGTGAAGAGGTCGTTGGTTCTGAAACCAAGGTGAAGGTTGTCAAAAACAAGGTTGCACCGCCGTTCAAGCAGGCCAATTTCGACATCATGTACGGCGAAGGTATTTCGCGCGAGGGCGAGGTGATCGACATCGGCTCTGAAATCAGCGTGGTTGAAAAATCAGGCGCCTGGTACAGCTACGGCGGCAACCGAATCGGTCAGGGTAAGGATAATGCGCGCGAATATTTGCGCGAACATCCGGAAATGGCGCTGGAGATTGAAAACAAGATTCGCGCCCATTTCGGTGTCGTGCCTCGAGGTTTGGAAGGGGGGCAGGAAGCTGCCGCCTAAAGGTGATGTTGCCGGTGAAGCTGCCGCCTAATGGGGCGAAGCCGTTGACTAAGGCTCGCCGTTCAGCCGCACCGGTCTCACTCAAGGGCGCGGCTCTGCGTTTGCTCTCACGCCGGGAATTCAGCCGGCACGAGCTCGCCCAGCGACTTCGGCCCAAAGCCGAAAGCGCTGAGGCGCTGGAGCAGGTTCTCGACGAAGTTCAGGCGCGCCAATTTCAGTCGGACGACCGTTTTACCGAGAGTCTGGTGCATCGCCGTGCGCACCAATTTGGCGCTCGTCGTATCGAGTACGAGCTCGAACAACACCGAATCGACCCAGCGACGGCAGCCAGAACGCTGGCCAGTCTTTCGGCTAGCGAGCGCGAGCGCGCGCTAGCGATCTGGCAACGCCGATTCGACGTGGCAGCGACCGATCTCAACGAGCGAGCCAGGCAGTACCGGTTTCTCGCGCAGCGAGGCTTTGATGGCGACACGATCGCTTGGGTGCTCAAGGAAGTACGTAAACCGCTCTGCTAAACTCTCGCGCACTTTACTATCCAAAGTATTAGGCAGGGCATCGTCATGAAAATTCACGAATATCAGGGCAAGGAAATCTTGCGTCGCTATTCAGTACCGGTGCCGCGTGGTATTGCGTGCTTTAGCGTTGACGAAGCAGTCAAGGCTGCGCAGACACTCGGTGGCCCCGTATGGGTCGTAAAGGCGCAGATTCACGCTGGCGGTCGCGGCAAGGGCGGCGGCGTCAAATTGGCGCGTTCCATCGAAGAAGTCCGCAGCCATGCCAGCAGTATTTTGGGCATGATGCTCAAGACCCACCAGACCGGACCGTTGGGCCAGAAGGTCAATCGCCTGTTGATCGAAGAAGGCGCCGACATCAAGAAGGAGTTGTACGTCGGCATTGTTCTGGATCGGCAAAGCCAGAAAATCTGCGTGATGGCCTCCAGTGAAGGCGGTATGGACATCGAAGAGGTGGCCGCTCATACCCCCGAGAAACTGCACAAGGTTTTTTGCGATGTCCAGGCCGGTCTGACCGATCTCGAAGCCGATGATCTGTCGCGCAAAATCGGTGTTCCGGAAACCTCCGTCATGCAGGCGCGTGCCGTACTGCAAGGCCTATACAAGGCGTCGTTTGAATGCGACGCCTCGCTGGCCGAGATCAATCCGCTGATACTGACCGGCGACGGCAAGGTCATTGCGCTCGATGCCAAGCTGAACTTTGATTCAAACGCCCTGTATCGCCATCCCGATATTGTCGCCATGCGTGACATTGACGAGGAAGACCCGGCTGAAGTCGAGGCGTCGAAGTTTGATCTGGCCTATATCCAGCTCGACGGCAATATCGGTTGCCTGGTCAACGGCGCGGGTCTGGCCATGGCGACCATGGACACGATCAAGTTATTTGGCGGCGAACCGGCCAACTTTCTCGATGTCGGCGGAGGAGCTACCACCGAGAAGGTTACCGAAGCCTTCAAGATCATGCTTCGCAATCCGGGCCTGAAGGCCATTCTGGTCAATATCTTTGGCGGCATCATGCGCTGTGACACCATTGCCGAAGGCGTCATCGCTGCCTCGAAGGCGGTCGGGCTCAAAGTTCCGCTGGTGGTTCGAATGAAGGGCACCAACGAAGATCTGGGCAAAAAAATGCTCGCTGATTCGGGCCTACCCATCATTGCGGCCGACACCATGGCTGAGGCCGCCCAAAGTGTTGTTGCGGCTGCGAAGCTGGCATAGTCTGACAGGCCCGAACCTCGATTCGCGCCAGGAGTTTCCATGAGCATTCTGATCAATCAAAATACCCGGGTCATCACTCAGGGGATCACCGGCAAAACCGGCCAATTCCATACCCGCATGTGTCGCGACTATGCGAACGGCAAAAACTGCTTTGTCGCGGGCGTCAATCCCAAGAAGGCCGGCGAAGACTTCGAAGGCATTCCGATTTTTGCATCGGTGAAGGACGCCAAAAGTAATACAGGCGCGACTGTGTCGGTCATCTATGTACCGCCTCCGGGTGCGGCCGAGGCAATCTGGGAAGCAGTCGATGCTGATCTCGACCTGGTCATCTGTATTACCGAAGGAATTCCGGTTCGCGACATGATGGTGCTGCGCGACCGCATGCGCAAGCAGAACAAGAAGACGCTTTTGCTCGGGCCCAATTGCCCAGGCCTGATCACGCCTGAAGAGATCAAGATCGGCATCATGCCGGGCCATATTCACCGCAAGGGAAGAATTGGAATCGTTTCTCGCTCGGGCACGTTGACCTATGAAGCAGTCGGGCAGGTGACCGAGATTGGGCTAGGGCAGTCGTCGGCGGTCGGTATCGGTGGCGATCCGATCAACGGCTTGAAGCATATTGATATCCTGAGATTGTTCAATGATGATCCAAACACCGACGCGGTGATCATGATCGGTGAAATTGGCGGGCCTGACGAAGTCAATGCGGCACTTTGGGCCAAAGATCACATGAAAAAGCCGATCGTCGGTTTTATCGCCGGCGTGACTGCGCCGGCGGGAAAACGAATGGGCCATGCCGGCGCGCTGATTTCCGGCGGTGCCGACACCGCCCAAGCCAAGCTCGATGTCATGGAGGCCTGTGGTATCAAGACCACCAAGAATCCTTCCGAGATGGCCAAGTTGCTAAAATCTGCACTTTGAGAATCCAGCACTGAGCGGTTGGTTCGCAGGCAGATCAGAGAAAGACAGAGAAAGACAGAGAAAGAGCACCGCCATGGAATTTGGAAGCACCCTGTTTTGGGTGGCCCTGGGTCAGATAATCTGGGTCAACATTCTGCTGTCCGGAGACAATGCGGTAGTCATCGCACTCGCCGCCCGTTCGCTGCCGCCCGCGCAACAGAAAAAAGCAATTTTTATTGGCTCGGCTGCCGCCATCGTGATGCGGATCCTGTTGACGCTGGTTGCCGCCGAATTGATGCAACTGCCCTGGTTGAAACTCATCGGGGCCGTTTTGCTGGTCTACATTGGTGTGACCTTGCTTCTGCCTGAGCAAGAGTCCGAGGAGGGTGGGCGCACTGGCGGCAGCATGGCGACGGCGATCAGAACCATTCTGATCGCCGACTTGGTCATGAGTCTGGATAACGTCATTGCCGTCGCTGCCGCCGCCAAGGGTAATACGACCTTGCTGGTCATTGGCTTGGCCCTGAGTATTCCGCTGGTGATCTTCGGTAGTACCTTGCTCATCAAGGTGATTGAGCGGTTCCCGTTCATTGTCTGGATCGGCGCGGCGTTGCTGGGTTTCATTGCCGGCGAAATCCTGGTCGACGATAAGGCAGTGGCGCATCTGTTCCCGCAAATCGGTGCGGCCTTGGGTATCCCGCTTGCGAAGTTGCCGCTGGTCTTCGGCATTCTGGGCGCCGCGCTCGTGGTCTTGATCGGCAAGGGATTGTTGAGTCTGCGAAGGCCGCCCACCAGTCACGCCTAGGACGGAGTCGAACTCGAGGCCTGCTCGAATTCTCCGTCCTGAGTTGACGACCCCCGTGTGGCATAACCCTCCGCTCTAGCCGCCGGGCGGTTAGCCGACCCCGTTCGTTAACTAGTTCCTTCGCACTGACACAGGCCACGTGCATGATCAGCAGATGGGGGCTCAAGCGTTTCTCGCCGACACCGGCGCATCGTCCAAACTGATCGCCGAACTGGGTCGTAACAATACTCAACCGTCGCCGATGCTTCATTGGGATTGCGTCAGTGCTTCGGATCGCGGCCACGAACGCTCGCACAACGAAGACGCCACCTGCTTGAACCTGCTGGCCGGGCTGATGATTCTGGCCGACGGCATGGGTGGCTACAACGCCGGTGAGGTCGCCAGCGCACTGGCCATCGAACATGCTCGCGACTATTTATGCCAGGAACTGCCGTGCGGCGGTGCCGATTCGTGTCTGACTTCCAACTCACGGGCGACCGAATCTGTTTCGCAAGCCATTGCGGTCGCGAATGCTGCCATCCTGGCGGCAGCCGCGCGCCGACCCGAGTGTCTGGGTATGGGTACCACACTGGTAATTGCGGCCGTCAGCACGCGCTGCGTGACCATTGGCCATGTCGGCGATTCGCGGGTCTATCTGCTGCGCTCCGGACATCTGTCGCGACTGACCCATGATCACTCGGTTGGACAAGCGATGATTGATTCGGGTGTGCTCGACGAGCAGGCCGCCAGACTGTCGACCCTGCGCGGCGTCTTGACGCGAGCGCTCGGCGTTGAATCGGCGGTTGACGCCGATATCAGCCAACTGGAATGGCAGAACGGCGATCGCCTCTTGCTGTGTTCGGACGGTCTGACCGACATGGTCCGGGACTCCGAAATCAAGGCAATACTCGAGCAGGCGCCCGACGCTGATGAAGGTTCCAGAACATTGATTCAGGCAGCGCTGGATGCCGGCGGACATGACAATGTTTCCGTTGTGTTGGCATTTTGCAATAGTCCGGCAACTCTGTAGAGCGGGACCCGGCCATGCAGCAGCGCGAGGCGACTGAATCGATTCGATTGATCCTGAGCTCCGGTGATCTGGTGTTACGCACCATTGCACTCGTCAAGGAGCGAATCACGATCGGACGCCGGCCTTATAACGATATTGCGCTCGATCACTTGACCGTGAGTGGCGAGCATGCAGCGATTTTCAGGGTCGGCGATCGCCGCATGATTCGCGACCTCAAGAGTCGCAATGGGATCATTATCAACGGCTTCTCGATCAGTGAACAATTGCTCAGCGATGGCGATCTGATCCAGATCGGTATTTATGATCTCAAACTGATCATTGAGGTCGCACAAAAATCAGCGCCCAAATTAAGCCCTATTCCGGATGCCGGTCAGGTGGCCGTTCTGGAAATCTTGAACGGTCCGAAACAGGGGCGCGAGTTACGGCTTGATCGAACCATCACCCGCATTGGCGAGGGGCCGCAGGTTGCCAGCATCGCCCGTCGTAGCAAGGGCTATCACCTGACGCACATCGAAGGCCCGAGCTTCCCGCTCGTCAACGGTGAGGCGATCGGCTTGCAACCGCATCCGCTGTCGCATTTTGATCTCATCGAGTTGGCCGGAACGATCATGCGGTTTCAATTCAATGCTCATCAGCTCTGAGCTGATTGGCGCAACCGGTCTGGCCTGACATGAGAGCGAAGTCACTGTCCTGGTCATACCGCGCGCTGTTCGGGCTGGCGCTGACGGCGCTGATCTGCACCGGGTTGGCCGGCGTCTGGAACATCCCGTTCGTTGAGTCGCTCGATCGACAGGCCTATGACGCGCGACTACGGCTGCTGCGCTCTGACTCCGCGCCTCAGGTCGTGCTGGTTGATATTGATGAACGGGCGCTGGCCGAGGTCGGTCGTTGGCCCTGGTCGCGCGCCACCCTGGCAAACATGGCCAGTGCCATCGGCCGGCAAGGGCAAGCGCGGACCATCGCCTTCGATATTCTGTTTGCGGAGGCGCAGGCTGAGGCCGGTGAGGATGCGGCGCTCGCCCAGGCGATTGCCGATTGGCCGGTCGTTCTGGGCTACTACCTGACCAATGATCGCGACGGCCGCACCAGTGGCCGCCTGCCGGCACCGACGTTTACCGCCCAGGCCTTGAACAAACTGAATGTTGCCGTTCATTCGTGGTCTGGTTACGGTGCCAATTTGCCGGAGCTCCAGGCGCATGCCAAAGGAGCCGGATTTTTCAGCCCGATTCTTGACGATGATGGCGTCGTGCGACGGGTGCCTCTGATCGGCAAACTGGGCGGTGAGTACTACGAGTCGTTTTCGGTCGCCGTCTTGCGCCATTATCTCGGTAGCGCCAGCATTGCGCTCGGTAACGATGTCCTCGATCTGGTCGGCACAGCCGGTCGGGTACGAATCCCTCTGTCGCAGGGAACCAGCGCGCTGGTGCCGTTCGCGGGTGCCAACATGCGGCTGCCCGACCTGCCGTTCTCGGGTCGTTTCCCGGTGGTGTCGGCGGCCGATGTGGTCAGTGGCAAGATCGACTGGCAACAGTTCAAGGATCGTATCGTTCTGATCGGTACGTCGGCGCCGGGGCTTTCGGATCTGCGAGCGACACCGATCAGTCGCGCGACGGCGGGCGTGGAAATACATGCGACGCTGATTGCCGGCGCACTGCAGGCAGCGCGCTCGGAAACGGCGCCGCAATTAAAACAATGGCCGCAAGACGCGGCCGTATTGGGTCTGTTGGTTTGTGCCGCGGTCGGTATGCTGCTGTCGCTGCTGATGCCGCTCACAGGCGTGTTCGGCGTGTTATCGCTCGGGGTATTCGGCGCCCTCGGTCTGGTGCTCTGGAGTGCGCTGGCGTTCGCCCATCTGCACTGGGTTGTGCCGGCAACCGCGTCGCTGTTGCTGGTCTTGATGTTGACCGGCGCCAACCTGGCGCTGGGCTACATCATTGAAGGGCGAGCGCGGCGTGCCGTCGCCGAGCTGTTCGGCGAGTACGTGTCGCCGGAGGTTGTCGAACGCATGACCCGCGATCCGACGCGGTTCGGCACCATGATCAGTGAAAACCGCGAGTTATCCATTTTGTTCGCCGATATCCGGGGCTTCACTCGCATTTCCGAATCGATGGAGCCGGCGCAGTTGCGTGAGTTCATCAACGAGTTTCTGACCGCTATGACCGAATGCATTTACCGGCATCAGGGTACCGTCGATAAATATATTGGTGATGCCGTCATGGCCTTCTGGGGCGCGCCCATGAACGATGACCATCACGCCGACAACGCGGTCGCTGCCGCCATGGCCATGATCGCCGAGGTCGGCAAGCTCAATGAGCTGGGCAGCAAAAAGGGCTGGCCAACGCTTTCGATTGGCATCGGCATCAACACCGGTGTCGCGCGGGTCGGTGATATGGGCTCGAAATTGCGCCGTGCCTATACTGTTTTGGGCGATGCCGTTAATTTGGCTTCGCGGCTCGAGGCGTTGACCAAACAGTTCAATACGCCGATCATTGTCGGCGAGGCGACCGCGCGACAAGTCAAGCGACAGTCGTTTTCCGAACTGGCTCAGGTTACTGTCGCCGGGCGCTCCGAATCAACCCGTATCTTCATACCGACCATGCTTCCCGTGAAACGTCCGTTGCCGCCCAGATTCGATCATGCCGTGGTGCAGCCGCCAGACCTCGATACGCGCGCGGCCCGAACCCAGGACGCATGAAGCTTCGCGTGCTCGGCTGCAGCGGCGGAATTGGCGCCCGTGCCCGAACCACGTCGTTTCTGATTGATGACGACATTCTGCTCGATGCCGGCACCGGCGTTGAAGATCTGAGCGTCAACGAGTTGGCGAAAATCGATCACGTCTTCCTGACCCATTCGCATCTCGATCACATCGCCGCCTTGCCCCTGATGATCGATTCGGTCGGCGCGTTGCGCCAGAAGCCGCTGATCGTGCACGCATTGGCGGAAACCATTGAAGCGCTGAAAACACACATTTTTAATTGGGTTATCTGGCCTGACTTTACCGAAATACCGCATTACGATCGTCCCTGGATGAAGTTCGAGTCGCTCGCTCAGGGCGATGTGATTGATTTGGGCGGCCGTTTGTTCCGCAGCCTGCCGGCCAGCCACACGGTACCGGCGCTCGGCTATCAGCTCACGACGCCGCAGGCGAGCCTGGTATTCTCGGGCGACACCGGACCGAACGACGAATTCTGGAGCCAGGTCAATGGCATTCAGAATCTGCGTTATCTGATTATCGAGAACGCCTTCTCGAATCGCGAGCAGGACCTGGCAATGACCGCCAAACATCTTTTTCCAATTCAATTGGCGCAGGAGCTGGGCAAGCTGCAACGGGATGCGCAGATCCTCATCACGCACTTGAAGCCTTCCGATCGCGATTTGATCGCACGCGAAATCACCGCCTGGGCCGGACGTTTTGCGCCGCGACTGTTGGAAGGCGGCGACATCATCGAGTTTTAACGGTCGCTCCGAGACTGCAACAGTCCGCGACCGACTGCGATTGGCCCGATTCGGGCAAAAGAATGTCGCGGCCGCGCAACATTAATCGGCAACAGGTGACCGATAGCGTCACAAACTGACGGACACCGATGGGCAGCTCGCAGTGCTCGAGCGTGACCTAGTTCACAGCGGCCAGCGTCATGACCGCGCGTTCCCTGAAAAGCGGCCGGCCAGGTAGGGAAAGTCGCCACCGATCGGGCGAAAACGTCAACCCACCGCAAGTGGCATGAGCCTCGCTATAGGTTAAGCGTCGAACTCAAACTGATCGACTCTAACTCTAGGAGATTCAAATCATGCTGAAGAAAGTTCAAAAGGGTTTCACCCTTATCGAGTTGATGATCGTTGTCGCGATCATCGGTATCTTGGCCGCTGTTGCGATTCCTGCTTACCAGGACTACACGGTTCGTGCTCGTGTCTCGGAGGCGACCGGCTTTGCCAAAGGTGCGTCTGACGCTATTACCGAGTTCCATACATCACAGGGCGCATGGCCGACCACGGCACAAGCCCAGATGAGGACCCCGGCGAACACCGACAACTTGAGCGCCTTGGTTTACACGCCTGGTGCCTCTGGGGCTGCCGCTGCTACCGTAGCTGCAACTCTGGGTACGAAGACGTCGGCCGCTGTTGCCAAGACTCTGATCTTCACGGTTACCCCGAACGCTGCAGCCGGTAACGAAGGTACGTACAACGTTGATTGCACGGGCGGCACCTTGCAGACCCGTTATCGCTCGGCGACTTGCCGTGGCGCGGTTCTGATCCCGTAATACCGGGCTAGCATCTGGATCGAAGAAGGGCGCCTGCGGGCGCCCTTTCACTTATTGAACCTGTCGTTTCTGCTGTGACCTTGACTCATGAATAAATTTGCCTGGTTTGCGCCGCGCCTGCGCGCTGGCTGCGTTCACTTTGCGCTGTCTTTTGTGGTTGTGCTGTGTGCGGTTATGCTGGTGGTGATGGTCTGGTTTCCAGGGGCTTTGTTGTACGCATCGGGTGGCGTCAAACTATTGGCCCTGATGATCGTGGTCGACTTGATTCTGGGTCCGATATTGACCTTCATCGTCTTTGATCGACGCAAGAAGTGCCTCGTATTCGATCTGACGTTTATTGTCGTCGTCCAGATCAGCGCCTTGAGTTACGGTTTGTACGCGGCTTATAACGGTCGTCCGATCTTTGAGGTGTTCGTTGTCGATCGCATCGAGCTGGTCAGCGCGTCCGAAGTCGATTCGCAGGAGTTGCAATTGGCGCCTGCGCAATTCCAACAGATTCGGTTGTCCGGGCCGACTCTGGCTGCGGCAAGATTGCCAGACGATCCGAAAGCGCGCGCCGAGTTGACACTGTCGGCCGCTGCCGGCATCGATGTGAAACACTTTCTTCGATATTACGTACCGTACACCGCACAGCGGCAAGCCATTCTGGCCGCTGCCAAGCCGCTGACGGATCTGAACAAATTCAACGATGCGGCGTTAGTGCGTGATGAACTTGCAAAGCTTGCATCGGCGCGCCACGAGGCGCCCACTGACTGGAAGTTTGTGCCGCTGCAAGGCAAGCGCGAAGACCTCGCGATGATCATTCGCGCCAGCGATGCGACGCGCCTGGGCACACTTCGTTTGCGGCCGTGGCGCGATTAATTCGGTGGCTCGTTCACGCCGCACGGTTATTCGTCGTTTCCCCGAGACGCGGACGTTCTACCATTCGTCCGTGTAGTGGCCACGCTGCTCAGCCAGCAGGTAACATCGCGCGGCTTTTTAACTAATCTTTGGGAATCAACATGACGCAGTCGTCTGCATTGCCGTTTCGTACCTGGATGTGCCTTATTTGCGGTTGGATTTATGAAGAGGCGCTGGGTGTGCCGGATGAGGGGATCGCCGCCGGGACCCGTTGGGAAGAGGTTCCGATCAACTGGACCTGCCCCGAATGCGGCGCGCGCAAGGAAGATTTTGAAATGGTTGAGATTTGACCCGTAAGTATCTAATTAACATGAAGTTTTAGAATCTTTCGGGCTTGGTGACTGATATAATTGAGGTAGTAAATGAGCCAATCCGAAAGTCAGCCGCGAAATCTTGGCGACATACAAGGCCTGAGGGTCATGGTTATCGACGACAGCAACACCATACGTCGCAGCGCGGAAATTTTTTTGGGTCAGGCCGGTTGCAAGGTCATCCTTGCCGAGGATGGATTCGATGCACTGTCGAAAATTGCCGATCTGCATCCCGAAGTCATTTTTTGCGATATTTTGATGCCACGGCTGGACGGTTATCAGACCTGCGCATTGATCAAGAAGAGTCCGAAATTTTCTACGATCCCGGTCATCATGTTGTCCTCGAAAGACGGGCTGTTTGATCGCGCTCGCGGCCGCATGGTGGGATCCGACCAGTATCTGACCAAGCCGTTCACCAAAGACAGTCTGCTCAAGGCAGTTGCTGAATTTGCCCCTCGTGCCGTCTCGGCGTGAATCTCCAACGCCAAAAGCAGGAAGCTGTCATGTCGCAAACCATCCTTGTCGTTGACGACTCACCGACCGAGCGATTCTTTCTCGCGGACCTGCTCTCCAAAAAGGGCTATACCGTCATCACTGCCGAGAATGGTGACCAGGCTCTTGAGAAGGCCAAGGCGTCGAAGCCGTTCGCGGTGGTCATGGACGTGGTCATGCCGGGTCTGTCCGGCTATCAGGCCACTCGTGCCTTGTCGAAGGATCCCGAGACTTGTCATATCCCGGTGATCTTGTGCACCAGCAAGTCGAATGAAACTGACCGCATCTGGGGTCTGCGGCAAGGGGCTCGCGACTACGTCACCAAGCCGATCAAGGCCGAGGAACTATTGGCCAAGATTGCCGACCTGGTCGTCGAAAAAACCGTCAACTAGTAGCGGATATCAGACAGCATCATGGGAGAAAGAAGCCGGACTCAACTCAGAGACTTCCAGACGCGGCTGGCGGAGCGGCTGCGCCGGGCGACGACCTCTAACGTGGCTGCCCGACTTGGGCTAATGATCGGTGATGAACGTTATCTGGTTGATCTTGCCGAGGCCGGTGAGATTGTGCCCATTCCCGAAGTCATCACGCCGGTGCCGCTGACGCGAGACTGGTTGTGTGGCCTGGTGAACATGCGCGGCGTGTTGTATGCGGTGTCTGATCTGGGTCGCTTCCAGGGTGGCTCGGTGACCAAAACATCGCGCGAATCGCGACTGCTGGCGATTGCATCCAGCCTGAATATCAATGCAGCCATTCTGGTCACGCGCATGCTCGGTTTGCACAATGTTTCGGGCATGACCGAGCGATCCTCAGGCTCGCCGGATGCGCCGTGGCGGCGTCGACAACTCACCGATAGTGACGGTCGCGTCTGGACCGAATTGAGCCTGGCTCGGTTGGTCGTCGACGAACGTTTCCTTACAGTCAATCGATAGGCCAGGGTCAGGTTCTCATATGGCACTCAGTTTTGCAAAATTGCGGCGTCCCGCTTCGATAAAAGCCAAGGATCTCGATCCCGATACGGCGATCATCGATGATCTGTCGCCCGACTCACTGATTGTTTCGGCTGCCAAGGCAAGCGTTCGCGAAAATCGCGGCAGTGCTGCAGGTGGTAGTGGTAGTGCTGGTGCGGGCGCTGGCTCAGGTGCTGGCGCAGGTGGGGCCGCGAAATCCGAGTCGACAGCCAAGGTCAAACGCAGCCCGGTGGCGCCCGCCAATCAGGAGATCAGCGGATTTCGTCGACAACTGCAAATGCAGATGCCGATCATTGTCGTTTCCTTTGTGACGGCACTGGTGTTTCTGGGCTTGGACACCCGTCAGGCCAACGATGGCGCCATGCTTCACCAATTGGTCGGTGATGCGCTGACCCACTCACAGCGATTGGCCAAATCAGCGCCGAACGCGATGCTGGGCAACCCGGATGGCGTCAAGCAGTTGATCGAGAGTCGCGATCAACTGGCGCGAGCCGTTGGTGCACTGAAGGTCGGTGAGAATCCGGATACCGGTCGCGCGTTGGCGATCTCCGGTGGTACCGCGGCCAGCATGGAAAAAATGGAGCAATCCTGGAACGCGGTTGAATCGGCCGCAGCAACCTTGATTGCCCAGCAAAAACCGCTGCAATCGCTGGCGCAGGTGCGCAAGGCCGTCGCCGAGTCGAACCGCGAGTTTCTTGAAAATGCTCAGGTCATTGCCCAGCACAAGCTGCAATCGAATGCGCCAGCGCGCGATGTGTCGGTGACCGGCGACCTCGTGATGCTGACGCAGAAACTCGCCAAGGACGTCAATCAGTTATTGCTGGGCAACAGCGTCAATGTCGACGCCGCGAAATCCCTACGCGCCGACTTGGCGTACTTTCGCGAAATGACCGATACCTTGCAAAATGGCAGCGATCGACTGCGAATCGCGCCGCTTGCTGACGGCGAGAGCAAACGTGCGCTGGCCGAAATCAAGCAGCAGTTTCAAAAGTTTGCGCAGCCACTTGATCAGATACTGCAGGAGATTGAAAAAATCCAGTCTGCCAAGCGTGCCGAAGGGACCATCTTCAGTGAAAGCGAGTCACTGCGCTTGCAGTTGCAATCGGTTCAACAATCGATGCGATTGGCCGATTCACGCAACTGGAACCTATGGCTGGCGGCGATGTTCGCGCTGGTTGGCCTGCTGATCCTGTTTGCCCTGGTGCGTGCCTACCTCAATGAATCACGCAAGCGGGCCGACGAAGCCGAGCAACAAAAGGGCGTGGCCGAACGACTTGAGCAGGAAGCCAAGCGTACCAACGACCAGAATCAGACGGCGATTCTGAGGTTGATGAATGAATTGCAGGAAGTCGCTGATGGTGACCTGACGGTTCAGGCGACGGTCTCGGAAGACATTACCGGCGCGATTGCCGACTCGGTTAACTACACGGTTGAAGAGTTGCGCAATCTGGTGTCGCGGATCAACTCAACCGCTGAGCTGGTTAACGAAGCCTCCTCTAAGGCACAAATGATTGCCTCGAGCTTGCAGGCTGCCTCGGACCAGCAATCCCGGGAGATTCGCGATACCGGTGAAGCCGTGTTGCGAATGGCCCAGCAGATCAATGAAGTGTCGGCGCGCGCCTCCGAGTCGGTCGATGTTGCCAGGCAGTCGTTGGGCGCGTCGCAAGAGGGTGCTCGAGCGGTGCAAAACGCGATCGCCGGTATGAACGGTATTCGCGATCAGATTCAGGAGACTGCCAAACGGATCAAGCGTCTTGGCGAGTCGTCGCAGGAAATTGGCGAGATTGTTGAGCTCATCTCGGACATTACCGAACAGACCAACGTGTTGGCATTGAATGCGGCGATTCAAGCCGCGTCTGCTGGCGAAGCGGGTCGCGGATTTACCGTGGTGGCCGAAGAAGTGCAGCGTCTTGCCGAGCGCTCCGGCGAGGCGACCAAGCAGATCTCTGCATTGATTCGAACCATTCAAACCGATACCCAGGATGCGGTCGCTGCGATGGAGCGCAGTACCCAGGGCGTGGTCGAAGGCACGAAGCTCTCGGACGAGGCCGGACGAGCGCTGGGCGATATCGGCGTGGTCTCGACTCAATTGGCCGAGCTGATTGAAGACTTCTCGAGCACGACCTCGAAACAAGCGGCGTCGGCGGGTACCGTCGCCCAGAGTATCCAGAGGATTTTGCTGGTGACCGAACAAACCAGCGAAGGCACGTTGCAGACAGCCGGCTCGATTCGCCAGCTTTCCGAGCTTGCGCAGGAACTGAAGAGCTCGGTGTCGCGCTTCAAGGTGGCTTAGATGGGTACCTCGATCGATCTGGTCAATCTGTCCTGGTGTCTTGGAGAAATTCGCCAGTCGTTTTCCAAAGCAGAAGCGTTGCTGGAAAAACAGCTTGCGGCTGAGCCCGATGACTTTGCCTCGCTGCGCACCGCGCGTGCGTATATTCACCAAGCTTACGGCGCCTTGCTCGTCATCAACTTGCCCGGTGCGGTGGCTGTGGTTCGCGAGATCGAGTGCGTGCTTGATGCGTCAGAGAATAATGTCGTCGCGCTGTCCGGCGATCTGGTCAGTCGGCTGAATGCCGCCATGCATGCGGTGTTCGAGTATCTCGATGACCTGACCCAGGGTGTCGCCGATCAAGCGCTGTTGTTGTTCCCCTATTTCAAAGCATTACTCGAGGCGCGCGGCGCCGAACGGATTCATCCGGCCGATCTCCTCAGTGTCGATTTGAATCGGTCTCTGGCGGTTGTAAAACGCGATGAGACGGCGCTTGGCGATGACGCCATCGTCAAGATCAAGCAGGATTTCGAAACCGGGTTGTTGCGATATTTGCGTGAACCCGGTAGTGCTCGCGGTGTCGAGTACATGTTCTCGGCCGTGTCGACGCTCGAGCGTTCCAACCTGGCAGGATCGAACCGGAATTTCTGGCGCGTAGTCATGGCGTTTTTCGATGCGCTTCGAACCCAGGCTCTGCCGCCCGACTTTTACAGTCGACGTCTGCTGGCGCGGGTCAACCTGCAGTTACGCCAAACGCTCGACCGGGCGGCGCCGATCGCCGATCGCCTGTTCAAGGACACCTTGTTTTCGCTGGCCTACGCCAAAGATGGCTCGCCCATCGTCGCCCATGTTCGACAGATCTACGAACTCGAGGGTGTCGTTCCGCAAGACTTCGAAACACCCCTGTACGGGCGGCATGATCTTCGTGCGGTCCGGGCGGCGCGCGACGCGCTTGCCAAGGCGAAAGTTGCCTGGGACAAAGTCATGCGCGGCAGTCAAAGCGAGATGTCCCAGGTCAGCCATGCGCTCGAGGCCTTCCGCGATGCCGTTGAGCAATTGCCCGGATCGGGTATGAAGTCGCTGGCCGCCAGCTTGCTGGAGACGCGTCGGGTTTTGAATGCCAGTCCGGACGCGCTTCGTGATCCAGCTCAGGCGCCCTTGACGCTCGAATTGGCGACCGCGATTCTGTTCGCCGAGCAAGTGCTGGAGCAGGGCGGCCGAGCCGGCGAGACTTATGATCCGCAGGCGTCGGAGATGTCCAAACGACTGGCTTCGGCTGCTTCCGGCAGTGGCGACCGACTCGGGGATGTGCCCGGTTGGTTGCGTGCCTTCGCGCGTGCCGCCCAGGAACGCTTGACGATGACAACCTTCGTGGCCGAGACGCTCGGGAATATGCGAAGCATCGAGAAGGATCTCGACACTTATTTCCGGGACACCAGCAAAACACAAGGCTTGCCTGATGCGACTCGGCATCTGACCCAGGTCGCTGGTGCGATGACGCTGTTGGGGCATCAGGATGCGGCGGCTGCCTCGCAACTCGCACTGGAGCAGGTGAGTCTGTTCGCGCAGGCACAAGAGCCGCCGCCGCGTGCGGAGTTCGAGCGCTTGGCTGCCAGCTTGGCGGCCCTCGGATTTTTCGTTGAAGGGCTGTTGCAACCCGAACGGCAGGGTACGCAGTTTGAGTTTGATCGTGTACTGGGTCAATTTCGTGCGGTAAAGACGCCATTGCGCAAGTCTGACAGCCTTGTGAATCCTGACAGCCTTGTCAGGTCTGGCAGCCTTGATGAGCCGACGGTTTTGGAACAGTCGACCGCCAGCACCGAGAGTCTGCTGGTCAGCCTCGCCAGGGCACCCGAGGACGAGGGGGTTCGCGGGCAGTTGCGCGAGGCACTCGAAAATGTTCGCGATGTCGCGTTGTTGCAGGACGATGGCGAACTCAGGAACAAGGCGAATGCCGCCATTACTTTGCTCGCTGACAGCGCTGACAGCGGCGATAACAACCTGGATCAGTTATCGGCGAGTATTTCCAATTTGGCTCCGGTTCAACTGAGCAATGAAATCGCCGCCGCAAAACTTCCCGAATCGGAAGCTGCGGTTGATACCGAGCTGCTGGAAATTTTCCTGGAGGAGGCCAACGAAGTGTTGGCCGCGATCCAGGAGAGCCAGAAGATTTCACAAAATGCACCTGCCGATCGCGATTCCCTGACGACGATTCGCCGCGGCTTTCATACCCTGAAGGGCTCAAGCCGCATGGTCGGTTTGAACAGCTTCGGTGAAGCGGGCTGGGCCATGGAGCAGGTGCTCAACGTCTGGATGGCCGAAGAACGTCCGGGTACGCCGGCGTTGCATGCACTGATTGAATGGTCCTCTACCTACTTTAGCGCCTGGACCGCCCTGCTGGCGCAAGACTCGGCGAGCACTATTCGGCCGGCGGCTGTGGTGGTGGCGGCCGATCAGTTCCGGGCTGGCTTGACGCCCTTACTGACCGCGTATGGTAGCCCGATTGCCGGGGTGTTCGAGGCGAAGGACGAGACGAACGACGACACGAAGGACAGGGCGCAGGATGACTCAATGCGCGAGGCGCACGACGAGGCGGGGGACGCGGCCCGGGACGAGGCGCTGCAGGCAGCCGAGGTAGCCGACAGCTTTAACCAGCAACGGAGCATGCCCTCAGCCGAAGCGCGGCAGCTTGACGAAATTGAATTGCATGCCCTGGTGGCTGATTCCGCCCAGGATCTGTCGACCGATGTCACGGATTTTGGGGTCGACATGGATCTCGCTATTGCGAGCATGGTCGCCGAGACCCCGCACGCTTCGGTGATTGCAGGATCCAATGTTGCAGGATCCGATGTTGCAGGATTCGATCCTGCAGGATTCGATGGTGAGGATCATGGCCACGAAAATTCGAGCAACGAAACGCCGAGCGATGTTGTACTGATCGATGGCCGCGAGGTGAGCCGCCCGCTCTACATGATTTTCCTCGGCGAGGCCGATGACCTGGTCGCGATGCTGTTGACCGACAGCGTTGCCTGGCGCACCGAAAAGATCCGCCATATCGACGAGCCGGTGATTCGTGCGGCGCACTCGCTCAAGGGCAGCGCTGCGCTGGTCGGTCTTGAGGTGGTTCATCAGATTGCCCGGGCGCTGGAGAGTATTTACCTGCGCCTGAATGCGCATGCGTGTCAGCTCACTGACGAGCAGACCGGTACCATGATCGCGGCGGTCGATCAAGTTCAATTGATGCTGCATCAGTTTGCGGGCGGTCGCGAGCCATCGCACAACCCGGAAACCCTGCTGGCGTTGATGAGCCTGGAGGCGGGTCTGCTGCCGGCGCCGGAACTCCATCTGGCCGATGAAGATTTAATGTCACTCGAGGATCCGGAGCCGATGCTCGAGCTACGTGAATCGTTACCTGAGTCACCATACGAGTCGCCATACGAGTCATCGCTCGCTGCCCAACCTGAGGCGATCATTTGTCTTGATGAGCTTGACCCCGATCTGCTGCCGATCTTTATCGAGGAAGCGGCTGATTATTTGCCACAGATCGGCGAAGACTTGCGCCGCTGGGCTGAGAATCCGGCCAGTGCCGAACCGGCTCAGCATTTGATGCGGGCCATGCATACCGTCAAGGGTAGCGCCCGAATGGCCGGTGCGATGGCCTTGGGCCAGCACGTGCATGAGATGGAAACGCAGATCGAGAGTCTGCTGCTCATGCAAACCGTGCCGCTGGATATGATCGAGGCTCTGACTGCTGATCATGATCATACCGTTGCGCTATTCGAGTCAATCAAGGATCCGGCCCGGATGGTGTCAGGGGTAGCTGCGCTGGCGGTGGAGTCGGCGGTGTCGGGGGTGTCGGGGGTGGTGGCGGAGGCGGAGGCGGACGCAGTCACAGGCGCGGGCGTGGTCAAAGACGCGGACGCAGTCGCTGAACGCAGCACTGCAGGTGTTGCGGGTGCGCAAGCACCGGGCGTGCAAGCTGACAGCACCGCGTTGGCAGTCACTGGTGCCAAGGCTCGCGAAGCGGCAGCGGCGCCGACAGCACAACTGGTTCGCGTGCGTGCTGATCTTCTTGATCGTATGGTCAATGAGGCCGGCGAGGTATCGATTTCCCGTTCACGCCTGGACAACGAGCTGGGCAGCTTGCGTCAATCACTGAGCGATTTGACCGAGAACGTGACGCGACTGCGCACACAATTACGCGAGATCGAGATTCAGGCGGAGAGTCAGATTCAGGCGCGCTTTGCGCAGCAGCGCGAGCAGGATCGCAGTTTCGATCCGCTCGAGTTTGATCGTTTCACTCGATTCCAGGAGCTGTCGCGAATGCTCGCCGAGGCCGTCAATGACGTTGCCACGGTACAGCAAAACGCCTCGCGAAACCTCGACACGGCATCACAGGATTTGTTGCGTCAGGGTCAGTTGCTGCGCGAGTTGCAACAGAATCTCATGCGGGTGCGCATGGTCCAGATCGGCTCGATTTCGGACCGCATGTATCGCGTAGTGCGTCAGGCGGCCAAGGATGCCGACAAGCGCGTCAACCTCGATTTGCGTGGCTCGGGCGCCGAAATCGACCGCGGTGTGCTCGAGAAAATGGCCGGCCCGATTGAACACTTGCTGCGAAACTCGGTGGCGCACGGTATTGAGTCGCGGCAAGAACGGTTGGCACTGGGCAAGCCCGAGACGGGTGAAATCCAGGTCGAAGTTCGTCAGGAAGGTAATGAGATCGTCTTGTCCTTTTCCGATGACGGCAAAGGCCTCGATATCGCCAAGATTACTGCTCGTGCCATCAAGCAGGGATTGATTCCCGCCGACACTGTTCTGAGCGACCAGGACGCAGCGGAGCTCATTTTCGCAGCCGGCTTTTCGACGGCCGAGAAAGTCACCGAGCTGGCCGGTCGTGGTGTTGGCATGGATGTGGTTCGCGCTGAAACCAGCGCCCTCGGCGGTCGCATCGATATCGAATCGATTGCCGGCAAGGGCACCCGCTTTATCGTTCATTTACCGCTGACCTTGGCGATTGCTCAGGTGGTGATGGTTACGGCCGGCGAACAGCGCTTTGCGATCCCGTCGTCCAGTGTCGAGCAGGTGATGCAGCTCAAACCGGCGGCCTTGAGCGCCGCCTATGCCGAGCATTCGATTGAATGGCAGGGCAACAAATTGCCGATGGCCTATCTGGGCGCGCTGATCGAGTTGGCTGATCCGAAACCGATGGCTCAGCACTATTCGCCGGTCATCGTGGTCCGCTCCGGTTTGCAGCGGCTGGCGCTGCATGTCGATGCGATCTCGCGCAACCAAGAGGTAGTGGTCAAGAATGTCGGACCACAAATCGCCAAGGTGCGCGGCGTCGCCGGTGCGACCGTGATGGGCAATGGCGATATCGTTTTGATCATCAATGCGGTGGTCATGGCCCAGGCTGCAGGCAATGTGTTCGAGCATGGTGTGCGAATGCTCGAACCGTTACAGGCCGAGTTGCAGGCCTTGCCGGCGACCATTATGGTTGTCGACGATTCAGTCACCGTGCGCAAGGTGACCCAGCGTCTCTTGAGCCGCGAGCGTTATGAAGTATTGCTCGCCAAAGACGGCGTCGATGCCTTGCGGCAATTGCAGGACACCATTCCGGATGTCATGCTGGTTGATATTGAAATGCCGCGCATGGACGGCTTCGATCTGACCCGTCATATTCGCGCCGACGATCGATTCAAGCATATTCCGATCATCATGATCACGTCGCGAACCGCCGACAAACACCGCAACTATGCGCAATCGTTAGGCGTTAATGTCTATCTTGGCAAACCGTTTGTGGAGGAAGAATTGCTGGCCTACGTCAGTGGCTTCCTTGCGGTCGGCGCCGAAAAATACGTTCCTGATTTTGTTGCGGCCACACCTTGATCATTGACAGATGTAGTTTTTATGTCGGTATCAGGTGCAACAAATTCAGAACTAACTTTGAGTGAAAACTGAAGACAATCAGGCAAGCTCTTAATATCCCGACAAAGGGCTCAAATGAGTCCGTCGATGGTCAGTAAAAAATGGCGTCGAATCGATACTAACGATTGTCCGGGATGCCATCGGTCCGTACAATGGAGAGCATGTCTTCATCTCTTCTCAGCGTCAATTTGACGCATCATTTTCTGGTTGCAATGCCCACGCTGGTTGATCAGAATTTCGGCGGCACGGTGGTCTATCTGGCTGAACACACCGAGCGCGGCGCGCTCGGCCTGGTGATCAACCGGACCATGGAATTAAACATGCGCTCGCTGTTCGAGCGTATCGAACTCAAGCTTTCTGACCCGGAGCTGGGCGCAGCACCTGTGCATTACGGCGGGCCGGTACAACCGGATCGAGGCTTCGTTCTGCATGCACCGATCGGCTCCTGGGGGCACACGATCAATGTCTGCGACGAAGTCGGATTGACCTCGTCAAAAGACGTGCTCGAAGCGGTCGCGCGCGACGAAGGACCGGATCGCCTGATGGTCGCGCTCGGTTACTCGCAATGGGGTCCCGGGCAACTCGAAAACGAGTTGAGCCGTAATTCCTGGTTGACGGTACCCGCCGACTCAGCGGTGATATTCGACGCGCCGGTAGAGCAGCGTTCTTCTCGAGCCTTCGGAATTCTGGGGATCAACCCGGCCTTTCTGGTGGCCGCAGGACGGGCTTGAGTCTCGAGGCGCCTGTAGGTCCCGTTTCTACCGGTTCCGTTTCTACCGGTCCCGTTTTAACTGCATTGGCGTTTGACTTCGGTCGGCGACGCATCGGTGTGGCGGTAGGCAACGGACTGCTGAAGTCAGGTGAGCCAATCAGCGTCATCGAGGCGAGCGATGAGTCAGAGAGATTTCGCCAGATCCAGGCACTGATCGAGCAATGGCGGCCGGATTTGCTGGTGGTCGGCCGCCCCGTATATCCGGATGGCGTGGCGCATGCAATGACGTTGGCCTGCGAGCGTTTCGCGAGGCAGTTGCACGGCCGTTTCGGTTTGACGGTGGCGTTGGTCGACGAACGATACAGCAGCGTCGCTGCGGCATCGAGCCTTTCCGGTGCCGGAATTCGCGCCAATGGCGCCCGATCGCGCGGTAAAACCGGGCTCGATGCGCATGCGGCGGCGATAATCCTGCGACAATACTGGTCTGAACACGACACCGCGCCTTAAATCAAGCGCCCAAGAATCAAGCGCCCAAGATCAAGACTCTAAAGCTTCTCAAGCCCTCAACATGATTGATTCGCTGCCCGACGCTGAACTTGCCTACGGCAATTTGCTTCAGCAAATCGCGCAAAGCATGTCGGATCGGCCCGGCACTGATATTCACTTCATTGGCATACACAGCGGCGGCGCCTGGATCGCCGAGCGGCTGCACCGTGAACTCGCGATGACTACTCCACTGGGAACCCTGTCCAGTGCATTCCATCGCGACGATTATGGTCGGCGCGGATTGCCGGGTGACATGAAAGCCACCGATTTGCGCTTCCCCATCGTTGGTGCGCATATCATCTTGGTCGACGATATCCTGTTCACGGGCCGCACCGTGCGGGCCGCGCTCAATGAGCTGTTCGATTACGGTCGTCCGCACAGCGTCGAGCTGGCCGTTCTGCTCTATCGCGGCGGACGCGAATTGCCGATCGAGGCGCGCTTCTGCGGTGGTATCTTCCCGCTGGCCGCCGACTATAACTATGTGCTGACTCAAGATGCGGCGCATTCGCTGAATCTGCGGATCGAGTAGGCGCATGCGGCATCCGCAACTGAATGCAAACGGCGAACTGCAGCATCTGTTGACCATCGAGGGTTTGCCGAAATCGATTCTGCTTCATATCCTCGACACCGCGTCGAGTTTTTTGGGTATCTCGAATCGCGAGTTCAAGAAGGTGCCGCTGTTGCGCGGCAAGTCGGTCTTTAATCTGTTCTTCGAGAATTCGACGCGCACCCGGACGACCTTCGAGATTGCGGCGTCGCGACTGTCTGCCGATGTCATCAACCTGAACGTCAGTACCTCCTCGACGGCCAAAGGCGAATCCCTGCTCGACACCATCGACAATCTGTCGGCCATGCATGCCGACATGTTCGTCGTGCGTCATTCACAAAGCGGCGCGCCCTTTCTGATCGCGCAGCACGTGGCGCCGCATGTGCATGTCATCAACGCTGGCGACGGTCGCCATGCGCACCCGACACAAGGTCTGCTCGACGCCTACACGATTCGTCATTTCAAGCACGACTTCACGCAACTGCGGGTAGCGATCGTCGGTGACGTCCTGCATTCGCGGGTCGCACGCTCCGATATTCACGCGCTGACAACGCTCGGCGTGCCAGAGGTTCGGGTCATTGCACCGTATACGCTGTTGCCGGGCGGTATCGAGCAGATGGGCGTTCGCACCTTCACCAATATGAATGAAGGTCTGCGCGATGTCGACGTGGTCATTATGTTGCGGCTGCAGAACGAGCGCATGGGCGGTGCCTTGTTACCGTCGGCACAGGAATACTTCAAGCATTACGGGCTGACCCAGGAGAAGCTGGCAGTGGCCAAATCCGATGTGATTGTCATGCATCCGGGACCGATGAATCGGGGTGTCGAAATCGAATCGGCGGTGGCCGATGGTCCGCGCTCAGTCATTCTCGATCAGGTCACCTTTGGCATTGCGGTGCGAATGGCTGTCATGAGCATTCTGGCAGCCAGCCGATGAATACTTCGATTCTTGGTGGGTTGCTGATTGACCCGGTGGCTGGTTCCACAGCCAAGGCTGCGCTGCATATTACCGACGACACCATCGTTGCGATTGGCGAGGCGCCCGCCGGGTTTGTCGCGCAGCGCGTGATTGACGCTCGAGGCTGCCCGGTGGCACCCGGTCTGATCGATCTGTCGGCGCGCCTTCGCGAACCGGGCTCGGAGTATCGTGCAACGCTCGAGTCGGAAATGCTGGCAGCCATTACTGGCGGGGTGACGTCGCTCTGTTGTCCGCCCGATACCGATCCGCCGCTCGACGAGCCCGGCCTGGTTGAAATGCTCAAGCACCGGGCCCATGGCCTGTTGCGGGCCAATCTCTACCCATTGGGCGCATTGACGATCGGCCTGAAGGGTAAGGTCATCACCGAGATGGCCGAGCTTGCGGAAGCTGGCTGTATCGGATTCTCCAACGTCAACGAACCGATTCTGGACACTCAGAGTTTGTTGCGCAGCTTGCAGTACGCCCGCACCTTCGGCTTCACCGTCTGGTTTCATCCGCAAGACTCTTATCTTTCGCAGGGCGGCATTGCTCATAGCGGTCCGGTAGCCTCGCGCCTCGGACTGTCAGGGGTACCGGTCATCGCCGAGACGATCGCGCTGCACACGATTTTCGAGCTGGTGCGAAATACCGGCTGCAAGGTTCACGTCTGCCGTATTTCCTCGGCCGCCGGCCTGGCGCTGGTTCGAGCCGCCAAACGGGAGGGCTTGCCGATCACTTGTGACGTGGCCGTTCACCACTTGCATCTGATCGATGTCGACATCGGATTCTTCGATAGCCTGTGTCGCGTCACGCCGCCGTTTCGCGGTCAGCGCGACCGTGAAGCGATTCGGGCGGCGCTGCTCGATGGCACCATCGATGCGATCTGTTCGGACCATACGCCGCTCGATGACGATGCTAAATCCTTGCCCTTCGGCGAGGCCGATCCGGGCACGACCGGATTGGAATTACTGCTGCCACTGGTACTCAAGTGGGCACTTGAAGAAGGTATTGCACTGCCGATTGCGCTGGCCAAGGCAAGCTCGGGGGCGGCTGCCATTCTCGGTATCGATCGCGGTCAGATGAAGGTCGGCGCCAAAGCCGATATCTGTGTGTTTGATCCTGACCGGGCCTGGACGGTCGAGCGTCAGGCGTTGGCCAGTCAGGGTAAACACACACCCTACCTGGGGCGCGAGTTGCTTGGGCGGGTGTTGTACACACTGGTGGGTGGCAAGACGGTTTACGAAGCCGCGCCGGGATGAATCCGATGGACCTGCTGTGCGTCTGATGGATTTTCTGTGATCCTCATGCTTCGTGTCAGCACCCGCGTGCTGGCCATGTGCCTGCTCCTCCTCGGCGGTTTGGTGACCGTATTTCTGGCCTTCCCGTTCATGAGTCTGCGGCGACGCGACCGGACGGTTCAAGGCTGGTCGCGATGGTTGATGGCCAGCGTTGGCGTGCGGGTGCGACTGAACGCCAAGCTGCGGCCAGGTGATCTGGACCGCGACACTTATGGCTGCATGATCGTCGCCAACCATGTTTCCTGGCTGGATATTTTTGTCATCAACTCGGTGGCGCCGTCCTGCTTCATTGCCAAGGACGATATTGCATCCTGGCCACTGGTGGGTACCTTGGTCGGTAGCGTCGGCACCTTGTTTCTTGAACGTGGCAAACGCCATGCGGTTCACAACATGATCAAGCAGGTTGAGCAGGCGCTCAAGGACGGTCGCCGGATTGCGGTTTTTCCGGAAGGCACCACCAGCGATGGCCGGCATCTATTGCCGTTTCACGCCAACCTGATCGAGGCCGCTGTACAGGCAAAATCGACTGTGGTTCCGATCGGTCTACGCTACTTCGACGAAGGCGGACGCGTACTCAAAGGCGAGCAGGGGGTTATTTATTTTGCCGGCGAGATAACCTTCGTACAATCGGTTCTCAGAATCGTGCAGGCGCCTGGCGTGATTGCCGAGGTCGTTGCGTTGCCGGATTCAGCCGCCGTTGGTGAGCCGCTGGTCAAGCAGCGTCATGCGCTTGCCAGCGCCGCCCGCCTGCAGATCAGCCAGGCGCTGGGTTTGCCGCTTGAGGACAATTTACCTGAAATAGTTCGCGATTTGCGAGGCGCACAGCGCTAAGCGCGCCGCCCCAAACACAGCCGCTGTCGAGGCCCAACAGTTCAGGGCGCATGAGCAGGCCCTGCGTCGACCAGTGACCGAAGACGACCGTACAGTGTTTGCTGGCTCGCGCTTCGATGTCGAACCAGGGGCGGTAGCCGAGTGGGGCGCCGGCGCTGCCCTCCTTGCTGGCGAATTCCATCTCGCCAGCGTCGCTGCAAAAGCGCAGCCGCGTCAGGCCGTTGACAATGACGCGAAGGCGCTCTACGCCCCGAAGCTCGCTGTGCCATTGACGCGGTTCGTCGCCGTACATTTCATGCAGGAACGTCTTCCAATGCTCGCCGCTCAATACGGTTTGCACTTCGGCCGAACAGGCTAGCGCGTCGGCGACGCTCCATTGCGGCAGAACGCCGGCATGGACTAACAGATGGTCGTCCTGAAAATAGGCGAGCGGCTGGCCGCGAAGCCAGCGCGCAAGTTCATCGCAATCGTCGGCGTTCAGTAACTCGTGCAGGGTATCCGAGCGCGAGGTCTTGCGCGCGCCGGCCAGCACGGCCAGAAAATGCAGGTCATGGTTGCCCAGGACGGTGATGATCCGATCACGATGCTGGTAAGCCCAGCGCAACATCGCCAAGGATTTTGGTCCACGATTGACGAGATCGCCGCACAGCCAGAGCCTGGTGCTCGGAACACGATCATCGGATTCAGCAATCTTCGCCAGCAGAGACTCGAAGCAATCGAAACAGCCCTGGATATCGCCTACGGCAATGACGTTCTCAAGCGTCAATTCAAGGCTCTGAGCACCGCCGGTTTTTTCTGCGTCGGCTGGGCGGGCAAGTGCACGACATTATCTGCCTGATGAACAAAAGGAACGTAGAGCGGCACGAATCTGGCGAGTGCCGCCTTGGTCTCGATTTCACCTTGTGGCGCGAGGCTGCTGAGCCAGCGCAATACCTCACTCTCCCAGGTCGCGCCAGGCAGGACGGTCGAGCGAGCAATACGAACTTTCGGATGACGGGTCGGTTGCGTCGCTTCGGAATGCGTCAGCAACTCTTCAAACAATTTTTCGCCGGGCCGCAGACCGGTGAACTGGATCTGGATCTGGGTTTCGGTCAGGCCGGAAAGGCGGATCAGGTCGCGCGCCAGATCAACGATCTTGACGGGTTCACCCATATCGAGTACAAAAATTTCGCCGTTCTGGCCCATCAGCGCGGACTGCAAAACCAGATCGGCTGCTTCGGAAACCGACATAAAATAGCGACGGACCTCCGGGTGCGTGACGGTAATCGGGCCGCCCCGGGCAATCTGCTCCTTGAACTTGGGCACGACGCTGCCGGTTGAGCCCAGCACATTGCCGAAGCGGACCATGACGGTGGCGATATGGGCGCGCGCAGCCCAGTGCTGCAGGACCATTTCGGCCAGGCGTTTCGACGCGCCCATGACACTGGTCGGGTTGACCGCCTTGTCGGTCGAGATGAAGATCAGCTTATCCACCGGGTGCCGGCCAATCGCTTCCGCCAGTCGGTAGGTGCCGAGCACGTTATTCTCGACCGCTGCCCAAGCATTGTCGTGTTCCATGAGCGGCACATGTTTGTAGGCGGCTGCATGGAAGACGACGTTCGGTTTGTTGCGACTGAACAATTGTTCGAGGCAAGCGCTGTCCTTGACATCGCCCATCACACATTTCAAACGCAACTTGGGATGCGTGCGCGACAGTTCCTGCTCGATCTGATAAAGCGCGAATTCGCTTTGTTCGTAAAGAAGCAAGGTGCTGGGCGCATACAAGGCAACCTTGCGGCACAGCTCGGAGCCGATCGAGCCGCCGGCACCCGTCACCAGAACCACCTTGCCGCGCAGCAGATGACCAAGGCCTTCGGTGTCGAGATCGACCGGGTCGCGACCGAGCAGGTCATCGAGCTCGATTTCGCGGGTTCGCGAATAACGCACATTGCCCGACAGCAAGTCGTCGACGCCGGGCATCAACATGAGCTTGACGCCAGCGGACTCGCAAAGATCGAAGGCGCGGCGCCGCGTGTTGTGGTCAATTGAGCTGTCTGAAAGAATGGCGTGGCAGACACCTTCGCGCCGCGCCAGGCCCGGCAAATCGGTCCAGGTACCCAGAATCGGCACGCCGCCGAGCAAACGGCCACTGGAGTGGTCGTCAAGTACGCCGACCACGCGCCAGTTCGGACTGCGCCGGAACTGGTCGACCAGAGCCAGTGACGTGTCGGTGGCGGCCAGTAAAAACACCGGTTTACCTTGATCGCGAAGTCCGAGCTGTGGCAGCTCTTCCTTGACCCATTGATAAACGATTCGCCCGCCCGCCATGAACAGCAACAACAATGGTGGCTGCAGGATGTAGACCGAGCGCGGCACGCCATGGCCGTAGCGCCAAAGTAACATCAGGGTGGGTACGATCAGCGCGGCAATCAACACCGCAAATCCAATTCTTCGCAGGTCATGCAGGCTCGCGTAGCGCCACATGCCCTGGTAGAGACCAAAGTATAAGAAACACACCAGGTGCACCAGCAGAACGATCGGCAGCGTGACAAACGCCGAACGCGGCACCGATTCCGCATCGAAGCTGAAACGCAACGCATACAGGCCGATCCAGGTCACGCTGACCCAAGCCAGGTCATGCGCGATGGCGATGAGACTGCGCGGATTCAGATAACGATAGGCGTTGGTGTTCAAGCGGGGTTATTTCGAGAATTTCTACGGTTTCACGAGGATTTGGTATTGGAGGCGCGCCTGGCAAAAAACAGGCCAGTCACAATTTGTAACGCTATTATAAGGCCAGCGTAGGTGCCGTTCTGGTGAATAATCAGCACCGCCAGCGCGGCGCTGATCAACATCAGCAGATAGGCCCACAGGGCTAATTTGCGATGGCCCAATCCGGCCAGAATATTTCGCTGGTAAATATGTTCGCGATGAGCCTGCCAGAAGGCTTTGCGTTTGAGCACTCGGCTGAGCAAGGTGAAGGTCGCGTCAAAGATGAATGGGAAAAAAAGCATGACGGGCAGCCAGGCCGGCCAGCAAGCCTGTTGCCAGCCTATGACACCGACCGCGCCTGCGGTGAACCCCAGCGGAATCGAACCCGAGTCGCCCAGAAAGAGACGTGCCGGGTGAAAATTGAAGCGCAGAAAGGCAGTCGCCGCAGCGGCGATCGATGCGCAGATCAAGGCCAGCTCGAGATGTGTGTTTAGCGCTGCGATCAATCCATAGGTACCAAACCCGATGACGGTCATGCCGCCCGCCAAGCCGTCAGATCCGTCCATGAAGTTATACAAATTGGCAGCCCATACCAACAGCAGGGCGATCAACCCCAACGAAATACCGCCGAGGCCGAGCCCGAGGCTAAAGGCGCAGCCGACCGCCACCGCGCAATGCAACATCAACCTCGGCGCGACTTTGAGCCGGTAGACGTCGTCAAAAAGAGACACGAGTAACAACACGCTGTAGCAAATGACTATAGTCCAGGTCACCGAGGTCGTCGGCCGGTTTGCGTTCATTGCCGCGATCAGTGTCGCGATCAATGCTGCCATCAAACCAAGGGCTATGCCGAGGCCGCCAATTCTGGGTATCGCGCCATCGTGCAAGGAGCGCTCGTTGGCCTCGTCGCTAGTGGCGTGAATCAGACGAGTTCGCAACAACAGGTGCAGTGAAATTGCGGTCACGCACAGAGCCAGGAACGGAGCGACCAACAGAGCGAGGGACGGGCCATACCAGCCGATAATCGGAGCCGAAATCAAGGGTCGTTCCGCTATACTCGAAGCCTATGAATTCGATCATCGTAACAGGTGCCGCAGGCTTCATCGGGTCCAATTTTGTGCTCGACTGGATCGCCGCAGGCCTAGGTAAAGTCATCAGTCTCGATGCGCTGACGTATGCCGGCAATCTGGCCAATCTCGCGGCACTTCGCGATAACCCGTCGCACACGTTTGTGAAGGGCAATATCTGCGATACCGAGTTGCTGACGCGGGTATTCAACGAACATCGGCCCAGCGCAATTCTTCATTTTGCGGCCGAATCACATGTCGATCGCTCGATTCACGGTCCACGTGAGTTCGTTGAAACCAATGTCATGGGTACGTTCGTCTTGCTCGAAGCAGCACGCCACTACTGGACACAGCTCGCCGGTGATGAACGCAAGAATTTTCGCTTCCTGCATGTATCAACCGATGAAGTGTTTGGCTCGTTGGGTCCGTCCGATCCCGCCTTCGCTGAGACCAAGGCGTATGAACCCAACAGCCCCTATTCGGCGTCGAAGGCAGCGTCCGATCATCTGGTTCGGGCCTGGCATCACACCTACGGCTTGCCGGTAGTCACCACCAATTGCTCAAATAACTACGGTCCTTACCAATTCCCCGAAAAATTGATTCCGCTGGTCATTGCCAACGCGCTGGCGGGCAAAAAACTGCCGATCTATGGCGATGGCTCAAACGTGCGCGATTGGCTCTATGTCGGCGACCATTGCTCGGCCATTCGCGAGGTACTCAAGCGCGGCCGGCTCGGCGAGACCTACAACATTGGCGGTTGTAACGAGCGCACCAATCTACAGGTCGTGCGTGCCATTTGTGCGTTGCTTGATGAAATGCGACCTGACAAGGCCGGTGGCCGTGAGCGGCTCATCGAATACGTCAAGGATCGTCCGGGTCACGACCGTCGTTATGCAATCGACGCACGCAAGATCGAAGCGGAATTGGGTTGGACGCCCAGTGAGACGTTCGAGACCGGCATGCGTAAAACCGTCAAGTGGTACCTCGATCACCAGGACTGGGTTCAGACTGTATTGAGTGGTGAATATCGTACCTGGATCGATCAGAACTACCGGCAACGCTGACGCGCGAAGCGGAACTTATGAACAAGAACCGAAAAGGCATTATCCTGGCCGGAGGCTCTGGAACCCGCTTATATCCGGTAACCAAAGCCGTGTCGAAGCAGTTGCTGCCGGTGTACGACAAGCCGATGATTTATTACCCGTTATCGGTGCTGATGCTGGCCGGTATTCGCGAAGTACTGATCATATCGACCCCGCAAGATACACCACGCTTTTCCGAACTGCTCGGCGATGGCAGTGACTGGGGTCTGTCGTTACAGTACTGCGTCCAGCCGTCGCCCGATGGCCTGGCGCAAGCATTCATCCTCGGTCGAGAATTTGTCGGCACCTCGCCGGCGGCGCTGATTCTGGGTGACAATATTTTTTATGGTCACGACCTTGCCGCGATGGCGCATCGTGCCGACGCGCGCCGAGAAGGTGCAACGGTCTTTGCTTATCATGTCAATGACCCGGAGCGGTACGGGGTAGTCGATTTCGACGCTACCGGACGGGCCCTTAGCCTCGAGGAAAAACCCGCCGAGCCGAAGTCGAATTATGCGGTCACCGGTCTGTACTTTTACGATAACCAGGTGCTCGACATTGCGGCCGCCGTCAAACCGTCGGCACGCGGCGAGTATGAAATTACCGACGTCAACCGTGCCTACTTGCAGAGCGGCAAGTTGTCGGTGGAAATCATGGGGCGCGGATTCGCCTGGCTCGATACCGGTACCCATCAGTCCTTGCTGCAAGCGTCGGCGTTCATCGAGACCATCGAGTCGCGGCAAGGCTTGAAGGTTGCGTGCCCGGAGGAGATTGCCTACCGCGCCGGTTGGATCGATGCAGCAACCATGCAACGATTGGCGGCGCCGTTAGCCAAGAATGAATATGGTCAATACTTGCTGCGGCTGTTGCGAGAAAAGGATATTCGCGTCAGATGAAGATTACGCCGACCGCTCTGCCCGAGGTGTTGCTCATCGAGCCCAAAGTGTTTGGCGATGAGCGCGGCTTTTTTTATGAAAGCTGGAACCAGGCCAAATTCAACGAACTGATTCCTGGTGACTGGAATTTTGTTCAGGATAACCATTCCAAATCAGCGCGCGGCGTGTTGCGTGGCCTTCATTATCAACTGCAACATGCACAGGGCAAGTTGGTACGGGCGGTCGCCGGTGAGGTGCTCGATGTGGTGCTCGACGTCCGGCGTTCTTCAAAGACTTTTGGTCGCTGGGTGGGCGTTCGTCTGAGCGCGCAGAACCACCACCAGCTCTGGGTACCGCCTGGATTTGCGCATGGCTTTGTGGTGCTTAGCGAGACCGCTGAGTTCCTGTACAAAACCACCGACTACTGGCATCAGGCCAGCGAGCGCAGCGTTCGCTGGAATGATCCCGAGTTGGCCATCGATTGGCAGATCGGCGTTGCGCCAACCCTGGCCGCCAAGGACGCGCAAGCGCCGCTTTTCCGTGATGCTGAGGTATACCCATAATGCGAATTCTCGTCACCGGTTCGGCAGGACAATTAGGTCGATCGTTTCAACGAAGTCTGGCCGGGGTCGGTGAGACCCTGTTCTTTGATTTGAAAGAACTCGACCTGACCAAGACAGACGACATCCGGCGCAGCCTTGCCGAACTCAAGCCCGAGTTGGTCATCCACTGCGCGGCGTACACTGAGGTCGATTCAGCCGAGGATAAGCCCGAACTGGCGCTTGCGGTCAATGCGACGGCGCCCACGGTCATTGCAGAAGAGCAGGCGCGCCGCGGTGGCGCCATCATTCACATTTCGACCGACTATGTATTTGACGGCAGCAAAGCGGGCGAATATACCGAATCGGACGCCCCGAACCCGCTATCGGTGTACGGTCGAACCAAACTTCAAGGCGAACAGGGTGTCGCGGCCAGCGGCGCGGCGCATCTGATTTTTCGCACCAGTTGGGTTTATTCGTACCAGTGCGCGAATTTTTTTCTGACCATGATGCGGCTGTTCCAGGCACGCAAGGAATTGCGCGTGGTGGCCGATCAATTTGGCGCGCCCAACTATGTCGATGACATGGTGCGGTCCATGCTCGATCGTTTTGTCTTGCCGGACCCAGCGGGCGCGGTTGAGCGTATTCAAGCAGTATCGGGCCTATATAACCTGTCGGCCGGTGGCAGTACTTCCTGGGCCGGTTACTCGCAAGCCATCCTCGATCTGGCCAAGAAAAGCCCGGTGTTCGCCTCAAAAATTCAGTGCCAAAGCATTGTTCCCATTGCAGCCAGCGATTACCCGACCAAGGCGCAGCGGCCGGCCAATTCACGACTCAGCCTGGAAAAAACCCGCAGCAAACTCGGTATTCAGTTGCCTGAATGGAACGACGCCTTGATACGTTGCATGCGGCAATTTGAACAAGCGCCCAGCGCCTGACGAGTCACGAGGAGTCGCACTCAGTTGCGCGTTCTGGTCGGTGCGAGCGGTCGGTGTTTTGGGATCGCTCGGATTCGCGTCCATAATGCGTCGCAATTGCTGACTCAATGACTCTTGCCGTGAATGTTGAAGATAAGCTGACCCCAATAGTGGCGCCAGAATCCGATGAATTGCCAGGGCCAGCGAGTCGCTCTGGCGTGCCTGTTGAGCCCCTGGTGGCGGTGCTTCTATGCACGGCCAACGGCCAGGCGTTCCTCGAAAAACAACTGGAGTCGATTGCGCGGCAGTCCTACGGCCGGCTAAAACTGGTCATTTCGGATGACGGATCGACCGATCAGACTGTGCCTCTGATTGAGCAGTTTGCGCGCAAGCATCCGCAGCTTCCGGTCGAAACAAGGACCGGTCCGCAGAAGGGTTTTTCGGCCAATTTCATGTCGATTGCCTGTGATGCCAGTATCCAAGCGGATTATTTTGCGTTTTCGGATCAGGACGATATCTGGTTACCCGAGAAGATTGAACGTGCCCTCGATTGGTTGCAGGCGGTAGCCCCTGGCGTGCCGGCCATGTACTGCGGCCGCACGCAGGCCATCGACGAGCAGGGCGTGGTTCTGGGCCTTTCGCCCTTGTTCGCCAAACAGCCGAGCTTCAAGAATGCGATTGTGCAAAGCCTGGCGGGCGGCAATACCATCGTGCTCAACCGTGCGGCGCGCGAACTGGTGGTATCGATTGGCATGCTGCGGGTAGTTGCCCATGACTGGTGGTTCTATCAATTGATCAGCGGCGTCAACGGTCTGGTGCTCTACGATCCACAACCCTTGGTGCAGTATCGTCAGCACGCTTCGAACATCATTGGTTCAAACTCCGGTTGGGGCGCGCGTTGGCGGCGCATCAAGGGCCTGTTTGTTGGCCGCTTCCAATCCTGGAACGATATCAACGTGCGCGCGCTTGAATTGATTGCCTCGCGCCTGACGCCCGAGAACCAGGCCGTATTGGCGCATTTTCGCGAGGTCCGCGATGCCGGTTTGGCGCAACGGCTGACCGGCATGCTGGGCAGCGGTATCTATCGGCAAACCTTCCTGGGGAACCTGGGCTTGTTGGCCGCAACCTTGCTCAAAAAGATCTGATCCATGATTGCACCGGTGGTGGACTCGATTTTCAAGGCCTACGATATTCGCGGCATTGTCGGCACGACCTTGACGGCCGACGCCGCCCATTCGATCGGTGTGGCACTGGCCAGCGCGGGTCGCAAACTTGGCATGACAGAAATTGTCGTCGGTCGCGACGGACGCCTGTCGGGTCCGATGCTGATTCAGGCGCTGTCCAATGGCATACGTGCGGCCGGACTGTCGGTCATCGATATCGGCATGGTTACGACGCCGCTGGTCTATTACGCGACCTATGAACTGGGCACGGCCTCGGGCGTAGCCGTGACTGGCAGTCACAACCCGCCGGAATATAACGGCTTGAAGATGATGCTGGCTGGTGAGACCTTGCACGGCGGCGCCATCAAGGCGCTGGCCAAGGAAATCAACGGTCAGCGATTGAGCGAAGTGCCGCCCGAGGCGCGCGGCAAAATTCGCGAGATCGATGTCGTCGATCGTTATATGAAGCGGGTGCTGTCCGACATCAAACTCGCGCGCCCGATGAAAATTGCCGTCGACTGTGGCAATGGCGTGGCCGGTGCGTTTGCCGGCCCGTTGTATCGCGCGCTGGGCTGTGAGGTGACGGAGTTGTTCTGTGAAGTCGACGGAACGTTCCCGAATCATCATCCCGATCCTGCGCATCCCGAGAATCTTCAGGATCTGATGCGTGCGTTGCGCGACACCGACGCTGAACTGGGCCTGGCCTTCGATGGTGATGGTGACCGGCTCGGGGTAGTCACCAAGACCGGGAAAATTATTTATCCGGATCGACAGCTCATGTTGTTTGCGCAAGATGTGCTGTCGCGCTGCCCGGGTGAGTCGATTATTTACGATGTCAAATGCAGCCGCAACGTCGCCTCCTGGGTCCGCAAGCATGGCGGAGTGCCACTCATGTGGCGCACCGGCCATTCGCTCGTCAAGGCCAAGTTGCGCGAGACCGGCGCGCCGCTGGCCGGTGAAATGAGCGGCCACATCTTTTTCAAGGAGCGCTGGTACGGCTTCGACGACGGCCTGTATGCCGGTGCGCGCCTGCTGGAGATTGTGTCGCGTTTTGCCGATCCGTCGGCGCTGCTCGAGGCCTTGCCCGATTCACCGTCGACGCCCGAGTTGCAATTGCCCTGCGCCGAGGGCGAAAATTTTGAGTTGGTAGCGAACCTGCAGAAACATGGGCGATTTGATGGCGCCCGTGAAATCATCACCATCGATGGGGTGCGGGTTGAGTACGACGACGGCTTCGGCCTGGCGCGTGCGTCCAACACAACGCCGGTCGTGGTCTTGCGTTTCGAAGCCGACACCAGCGGCGCACTCGAGCGTATTCAATCGGCATTTCGCCAATCAATCCTGGCCATCAAACCGGACGCCAGACTGCCGTTTTGAGTGGCTTGCGTTACCATGCGCCACCATGCAATTGATCGACGTTTCGCCCCAGGCATGGGTCTCTCGACGAGGCTTGCAGCGTTGTGTCGCCCTGGCGGTTTTTTTGTTTTTGCCGTTGGCCAGTCTGTATGCCTCGGCCGGCGGTGTCGTATTCTGGGCACTGGCTCTAGTCGGCGTTGTTCTGTGCTTTGACAGATCGGGCAACCCGTCGCGCATTCATTCCCTGTCACGTGCTACCTGGTCGCTGTTGCTGATCGCCTGCCTGTTGCCGGTCCTGTTGAACCTCGCTTCGGTACTCTATTTCGGGCTGCCCGCGCGACGGGTTTCCTGGTTACCCTTCGTGGGTGCGCTGTTCATTGTGATTGCGGTGTTCGTGAGTGGTATATCGATCAAGCCCCTGGTTCTCGGTGCTACGCTCGCCTCGTTCGTCTTGTTGTTTATCACCGCCCTGGCGGTCTTCAGCTATGGTCATGAGCGACCCAGTCTGACCATGAATGCGCTGCTCTACGGCAAGGTCAGCGTTGTCACCATGCTGATCACAGCCTGGGGCCTGGGCGACGAGGACGACCGCCCGAAAAGAGTGCTGATGGGCGTGAGTTTGTTGGCCGGCCTGGCGGCGCTGCTGCTGACCGGCTATCGCGGTGGCTGGCTGGCGTTGCCGGTGGTTGTGCTGGCGTTGTGGCTCAATCCGAAGGCCAAGATCAAGGTCAGTGCGGCGCGCACCCGGCGGACCGTATTCGCCATGATCATGGCCGTGACGGCGGTTGCGATCGTCAGCGCCAATTTTTCAGCCCTCGAACGGGTCCAGAAGTTATCGCTTGAATTGCAGGCCTATGAATCGGGCGTCGTCAATAATTCGTCGGTCGGCAGCCGGCTGGCCATGTGGAAGTCGGCGTCTCGAATGTATCGCGAGCATCCGCTGTTTGGTGTCGGCGCGCATGAATACCATGCGCAGCTCAAACAGATGCAAGCGCAAGGCGACTATCCGGCCGATGCCAAACTTTATCGGCATGCGCACAATACGGTACTTAATGTCGCCGCCGAATACGGCACGATCGGGCTGCTGGTGTTGTTGATCGCTGGCATGGCAGCGGTACGTCTTTACTTGGCCAGCCCGAAACGCTACCGGCAACTGGGTCTGCTGTTGCTTGCCTGTTGGCTGCTCATGGCCTTGACCAACGACGTGCTGGCCCATCAGACGCTGATGCGCACGATGGCCTTTGGCTTCGCGGTCTGTCTGGCTGTGGGTCTGCGCTCGAACGGCACGCCGACAGGCTCCTGATGCCCAGCTCGCCCGTGCGCATTGGTATCGTCAAGACCAGCTCGATGGGCGATGTGATTCATGCACTGCCGGTTCTGTCCGATCTGCGTACGGCGCTGCCTGCTGCGCTCATCGATTGGGTCGTCGAGAGCGGCTTTGCGGAAATTCCGGCCTGGCATCCTGCGGTCCGCGAGGTCATCCCGATTTCAATCCGTCGCTGGCGCCGATCCCTGAGCTCGGCCAGTACTTGGGCCGAGATCCGCGCCCTTGGCAAGCGGCTACGCTCGCAAGAGCCATACGATGTCGTGCTTGATTTGCAAGGCCTGTACAAGAGTGCGCTGTTGACGCGCCTCATGACCGGCACCCGAGCGGGCTATTCATTTCGATGTGCGCGCGAACCGTTGGCCGCGCTGGCCTATTCGCGACGTTTTGATGTCGACCTGCAGGCGCACGCCATCGAGCGTATGCGCCAGCTCAGTGCTCAGGTGTTCGGCTACGTGCCGCAAGGCTTGCCGAGGTTCGATCTGCAACTTCCGACGCCGGTTGCATCAATGCGTGCGGTTGCGCCAATGCCTGAGGAGGCGTCTGCGCCTTTGAGTGCGGCTGCGCCCGCGAGTGCGTCAGTCACTTCGCCATTGGCCGCTCTGCCGTTCGCGGTGTTATTGCATGCCAGTGCCCGAGCCGAAAAGCTTTGGCCGCAAGAGCAGTGGCGCGCCTTGATTTCGTCGTTGAACGGGTCCGGTATTGCAGTTGTCTTGCCCTGGGCCAGCGAACTGGAACATCAACAGGCACGGTTGCTGGCCGGGTTTGGCCCGATATGTCGGGTGCCCCTACGAATGAGCCTGACCGAATGTGCGCAGTTGCTGCAGTCCGCCTTGTTTGTGGTCGGGGTGGATACCGGCTTGACGCACCTGGCGGCGGCACTGGGCAAACC
>JANLTP010000035.1:0-12491 GCA_031363055.1 Burkholderiales bacterium
TTCAGCTGGATTTACGAGGGAACTGAGCCTCGACATGCCCCATTTGCTTCGCTACCCACGTCGAAACCTGGTCGGCCCCGAAATCGGTACTTCTTGAGGCTCAAGCGGTAACCTCAAGCCGTAAGTATATCCGCCTGGGCGATTTTTCAAGTGCCTCGGCAGACCAATGGCCTCAATCGGCTGGGCTATAGTTTGCAATTGTTTCGCCCTCGATAATGGAACCCTCACATGGCCCAGATATGTCTGCGCCAGCCCGCCAGCCTCGATCAATTGACGCTCATGCCCAGCGAGCCGCGCCGGCCCGGGCCGGCCGAGGTGCTGATTCGGGTCCATGCGAGTTCTTTGAATTTTCATGATTACGCGGTCGTGACTGGCCGGATTCCGGCATCCGACGGGCGTGTGCCGATGTCGGATGGTGCCGGCGAAGTGCTCGAAGTCGGGCTTGCGGTGCTGACGAGTTCTACTCAGCCCGCGCTGGTGCCGGGTGACCGGGTCATGAGTCTGTTCTTTCCGCATTGGCACGATGGTGGTCCGACCCGCGCTGGCCGGCTCGGCGTGCCGGGCGATCATATCGATGGCTTTGCCAGCGAGCATGTGACCGTGCCGGCATTCGCGCTGACCCGTCAGCCCAAAAATTACAGCCATGCACAGGCAGCGACCTTGCCGTGCGCGGCACTGACGGCCTGGAGGGCATTGATGGTTGAAGGCTCGATTCAGGCCGGCGAGGTGGTGGTGGTTCAGGGCACGGGCGGCGTGTCACTGTTCGCGCTGCAGTTTGCCAAGATCGCCGGCGCTACCGTGATTGCCACTTCATCGTCGGATGAAAAGTTGGCGCGGCTACGCGAGCTCGGTGCTGATCATCTGATCAATTATCGAACTGAGCCCAAATGGGCCAAGCGGGTGACCGAGATCACCGACGGCGAGGGTGCTGATCATATTGTCGAAGTCGGTGGCGCGCAGACCCTCGTGCAGTCGATCCACGCCTGCAAGGTTGGCGGTCACATTTCGATGATCGGTGTACTCACCGGTGTTCAAGGTCCGGTATCGACCGCCACCTTGATGTCCAAGAACATTCGTTTGAAGGGCATCACGGTCGGCAGTTGCCGCCAGCTACTCGATATGATTCGTGCAATCGAGTCAAACGGTCTTCTGCCGGTGATTGACAGTCACTACCCGCTGGCGCGGCTGGGAGATGCATTCCGGCATCAGGAGTCGGGGCGACATTTCGGCAAGATCGCCATTGATATTCAATAGGTCAGTTGGGATTCAAGGCCGAGGCAAGTACGTCACTTCAATGACGTCGGTCGCCGGATTGGCGTCCGTGCTGAATCGCCAGAGATAACAACTGCTCTTGCCGTCGCAGCTACCCGACTTGTTATGAAAATCGGCCGTGAATTCACTTTGGGTGCCGCACACATCGGTCAGTACGCCGCAGCGGTACCAGTTCGAGGTGCTGGTCTGAGAGATGAAGGTGACTTTATCGATGCGCGCGACTCTGCGGCTCAGTTTGCGGGTGATTTCACCGACCAGCACAATGCCGCAGTTCGGGCATCCATGGTCATACCAGACGCTCGGGAAGTCCTCGGGCTTCGTGAGACTGACCCGTTCGGTCACCGCAGTCATGGTCGTTGGGTTCGCTGCCGGTTGATTGCCGACGGCAGGCGTCTGTGCAATCGCCAGACCAGGTAGAACCAGACCGATCGAGACGCTGGCCAGCACCAGTAGCCGCATCGATAACCGCATCAATAGACGCACCAATAAACGAGCTGTCATCAGCGCGGCTACAGCCCCTCGGCCTGCGCCAACCGCGAGCGTCGCGCCAAAAGCCTGGGAATGATCAATATGGCCAGGATCAATACCAGTATCACCGCACAAATGGGTTTGGTGGCGAACACCGTCCAGTCGCCCTGGCTGATCGATAACGCATTGCGCAACTGTTTCTCGGCCATCGGTCCAAGAATCATGCCGACGATGATCGGTGCCGTCGGGAAACCGTAGCGGCGCATCGCCAGGCCGAGTAATCCAATGATCAGCAACAGCGCCAGATCAAACCAGCTTTGCCGTAGGCTGTAGGCACCCAAGGTCGAAAAAATCAGAATGCCGCCGTACAGCAACGGCGTCGGTACGCGCAAGATCTTGACCCAAAGACCCACCATCGGCAGGTTCAAGACCAGCAACATCACGTTGCCAATGTATAGAGACGCAATCAAGGTCCAAACCAGCGGGCCCGAGGTCTGCATCAAGGCTGGGCCGGGTTGCAGGTTGTAGTTTTGAAACGCCGCCAGCAGAATCGCAGTGGTTGATGAAATCGGTATGCCCAAGGTCAGCAGCGGCGCAAGCGCAGCAGTAACCGTTGCATTGTTGGCAGCCTCGGGGCCGGCGACACCCTCGATGGCGCCGGGCCCGCCGTTACTGGTGAAATCCTGCGGATGCTTCGACAGTTTCTTTTCGGCCGCGTACGACAGAAACGTCGGTATCTCTGCGCCGCCGGCAGGTATCAGTCCGAATGGAAACCCGATCAACGAGCCGCGTATCCAGGCCGGTATCGAGCGCCGCCAATCGGACGCATTCATCTTGACCTGAGAGAGCTTGTTCATCGTGCCTTCGCCGCGAAAATAAAGCGCCCCATACAAGGCTTCGCCGACCGCAAACAAGCCTACCGCCACCACCACAATGTCGATACCGTCATAGAGCTCCGATATGCCCATCGAGTAACGGTTCTGACCCGAACTCGGCTCTATTCCAATGAGGCCAATGCCAAGCCCGATGAACAGGGCGGTCATGCCGCGCAGGGTTGACGAACCCAGTACTGCCGACACGGTGGTGAATGCCAGCACCATGATCATGAAGTATTCGGCGGGTCCGAACCTCAATGCGAATTCGGCGGCGGCCGGTGCGACGAACGACAGCGCAATGGTTGCGATGGTGCCGGCCACGAACGAGCCGATGGCGGCCGTCGCCAACGCCGGTCCGGCACGGCCGTTACGCGCCATCGCGTTACCTTCCATGGCTGTGACCATGGTCGCAGACTCGCCCGGCGTATTCATCAGGATCGAGGTCGTTGAGCCACCGAACATGGCGCCGTAATAGATCCCGGCGAACATGATGAGCGCTGAGGCGGGATCGACTTTGGCGGTGATCGGCAACAGCATGGCCAGGGTCAGCGCCGGGCCGATTCCCGGCAACACGCCAATCGCAGTTCCAATGAAGCAGCCAATAAAGGCCCACAGCAAGTTGATCGGCGTCGCAGCGATGGCAAAGCCGTTCATTAACGCACTAAGTGTTTCCATGATCGCTCTTAATGGGGAAGCAAGAGTGCTGTTTGCGCAAGCACGAGTGCTGGTTCAGGAAGCACAAGTTCTGGCTCAAATTCCGAGCGCGGGCAGCAGCGGCAGATTGATCGCAAGTAACTTGGCAAACAGGAACCAAAGGGGCAGCGTGATCGCCAGCGAGATCAGCGCATCGCGCAGCGGCCGAACGCTGCCGTAGCCGCGTGCTACGCAGACCATCAGCACCACACTGGCCAGTGGAAAACCGACCCAACCGATCAGCGCAATGGTCAATACCAGACCTGCGAGAACCCACCCCAGAGGCATGAGCTTGGGCGCCTGGCCGTCGGCGTCTTCGGCTTCGAGCAAGACGGCATCGCCTCGCAGCATCGTCAGGAGGCCACAAATGCCCAGGCCGATCGAAACCAGTATCGGTACGGTTCGATTCGAGATACCCGCGTAGCCCGCCTGACTTTCGATCCAGAATAGACCGATCGCAAAGAACGCGGCCATGGCAAGCACCACCGCGCCGACGATCTGGCTAGGTTTGGTCATGGAAACTGCGTTCGATTACTTGGTTCGATCACGTCGCTCGTTTACTTCAATTGATTACTTTACTCGATTACTTCGCCACACCCAGTTCGCGCAGAATTGCGCCCAGGCGTTTTTGTTCAGACTCGACGTAGGCGCCAAACTCGTCGCCGGTTTGCAGGAACGGCGCCCACTCGTTTTTCTTCAACGATTCTTTCCAGGCGGCGTGTTCGGTGCCTTTGACGACTGCCTCAATCAAGCTCTTTCTCTGTTCGGCATTGATGCCCGGTGCGCCGTAGACACCGCGCCAGTTGTAGATTTCGACATTGATGCCCTGGTCCTTGAGGGTCTTGACACCGTTGATCACAAAGCTTGAAGACACGGCCAAGGCGCGCATTTTGCCGGACTGTATGAACGGCATGAACTCGGAGACGCCTGCAATGCCTACGGTGACATGTCCACCCAGTATGGCGGCCGAGGCTTCGCCACCGCCCTGAAACGGTACATAGTTGACCTTGGTCGGATCAACGCCGACTTCCTTGGCGACCAGTCCGCTCAAAATATGGTCGACCGAGCCCTTTGAGCCACCGCCCCAGGATACGCTGCCCGGATTGGCCTTTAACTGATCGACCAGATCCTTGACCGTTTTGATCGGGGAACTTGCGGCAACCACGAGAATCATGGAGTCGGCGAACAAGCGTGCGATCGGCGTCGCGTTTTTCAACGATATCGGCGGTTTGTTGGTCTCAATCGCGCCGACCATCACGGCACCGGTAACCAGCAACGCCGATGGGTTGTTTTTTTCCGAATTCACAAATTGGGTGAGGCCGATAATGCCGCCGGCGCCCCCCTTGTTCTCAAACGAAGTTGTTTTGGCGGACCCGGCGGCAATCATGGCGGCACCCAGGCTGCGGCCGGTCTGATCGAAGCCGCCGCCCGGGTTGGCGCCGATCATGAATTTGACGACATCGAGCGCGTACGCCTGAAGAGGTGCCGCAGTCGCTACGACAGCAAAGGCCGCAACCGCCGATTGACGCAGCAGGCGCAGCGCGATCGAGCTGTGGGCAAACTGATCCGAGATTCTCACTGTGTCTCCTCGACGGTCGATTGATTATCATCGCCCGCAACAAAATGCGCCAGCGCCTGTAAGCCCACTCAACCGCGACACTCGCTTGGACGAACAATGCGGTCGTTATCGCAAGCCTAGCCAGGATTTGAGTTCAATCGGTAACCGGATTGTAATCGTCGCGCCCCACTGTTCGGGCGAGTCGTGCGCGCCGCAATAACCATAGGCGGCCGCCACCGTCAGCATGCCGGCAGCCCGACCGGCTTCAACGTCGCGTTCGTCATCGCCGACGTAGATGCAGCGGCGCGGATCGACGTTGGCAATTCTTGCGGCGTAGTACAGAGGTGCCGGATCCGGCTTGGCGGCGCCCGCCGTATCGCCACCGACGGTCGCCACACTGCGACTCAATAACTCAAGATGCGCGAGGATGGGGCGAACATAGCGCTCGATCTTATTGCTGACAATGCCCCACTTGCAGCCAGCCGCATCGAGTGCATCGAGCACCTCGGAAATCCCGTCGAACAGTTTCGTGTGCACGCACATGGCTGCCTCGTAACGAGATAAAAATTCGTCGCGTAGCGCGGGAAAACGCTCATCCTCTTTGGCAATGCCAAAGCCTCTGCCAATCAGTCCACGCGCACCCATCGACGCAAACGGTCGCAGTTCCATCAGCGCCAGTTCGGGCAGGCCGCGTTCGTTACGCATATCGTTGATGGGCACCGACAGATCGGTCGCGCTATCGGCCACTGTGCCGTCAAGATCGAAGAAGACCGCCAGCGGCATCTCACCCGTCGGCCTGAGCTTTAATGGCACACCTGAAGTGAGCATCAGCGGTCAGCTTTTTCGAAACGCGACCAGGTAGTTGACGGTCACGTCCGTGGCCGTCAACTTGTAGACGCCGCTCAATGGGTTATAGGTCAATCCGGTCATTTCGATCTTCTCCAGGCCATGACGGCGAGCCGCACCGATTAATTCGGAGGGCCGGATGAATTTCGAATAATCATGGGTGCCGCTCGGCAATAAGCGCAGAAGATATTCGGCGCCGATGATCGCAAACAGAAATGATTTCGGATTGCGATTCAAGGTGCTCATGAATACCCAGCCACCGGGCTTGACCAATGCGCTGCACGCCTTGATGGTCGATTCCGGGTCGGGAACATGTTCGAGCATTTCCATGCAAGTGACGACATCAAATGTCGCCGGACTGCGCAAGGCAATATCCTCGGCAGAAATTTTTTCGTAGTCGAGGCGGGCGCCGGACTCCAGAGCATGCAGACGGGCGACTTGCAGCGGTTTATCCGCCAGATCAACGCCGCGCACCCGCGCGCCTTGGTGGGCCATCGCCTCGGCAAGAATTCCGCCACCGCAGCCAATATCGAGCGCCGTTTTGTCGGATAAGCCACCAGACAGTTTCTGCAACCAATTCAGTCGCAGCGGATTGATTTCATGGAGTGGACGAAATTCAGAGCTGGGGTCCCACCAGCGACTGGCCAGGGCCTGGAATTTGGCAACCTCGGCAGCGTCGACGTTGGCTGATTGGGTTTCAGTAGTACTGGATTGCAACATATCGAGATCTTACAAGAATCAGTATTCTAAACGGCGAAACCCCGCTCGCGCGGGGTTCCAAAATACAAACCCCGCTTTCGCGGGGTCTGGTCTAACAAAGCAAGCGGTTAGCTTACTTTCTCGGACGGGTGCCGACGACTTCGATCTCGACACGGCGGTTTTTAGCCTTGCCTGCCTTGGTCTTGTTGTCTGCAACGGGCTGCTTCTCGCCTTTGCCTTCAGTGTATACACGGTTGGCTTCAACACCTTTGCTCACCATGTACGCCTTGACGGCTTCAGCACGACGCACCGACAGCTTCTGGTTGAACTTGTCGGAACCGTCGCTATCGGTATGACCGACGGCGATAATCACTTCAAGTGCCAAACCCTTCAGCTTGCTGGTCAGATCGTCCAGCTTTGCTTTGCCTTCCGGTTTCAACACAGCCTTGTTCACGTCAAAGAACGCGTCGGCTGCGAAGGTCACCTTCTCTGCTGCCGGCGGGGGCGGCGGAGGCGGTGGCGGCGGGGGCGGAGCAGGCGGAGCTGCTGGCGGCGGCGGTGGCGGGGGTGGCGGCGGTGGCGGCGGCGGCGGCGGGGGTGGCGGCTTCGGAATCAGATCCGCGTCGCAACCCGGTTGTGCGTTGGCCGGGGTCCAGAACGCCGTACGCCAGCAAAGGCCGAACGGATCAACAACGACATTGCCATCTGGGCTCGTTACATACCCACTTTGACCCGGAACAGCTTTGGGGCTGCCCTGAGCAAAAGTACCCGTAGTCGCACTTGCCGCCAACAGCGCGGATGCGACCAGGGAGGCCACTTTCACCGATTTCTTCATGTTTCTCCTCACGGTAGAGATTCAGGCTCGAGGCTAGCCGGCACTGAGATGCAATGGGAAAAGCCCCTAAGAATCCCGGCTAGCCGACAAAAATTCGCCGACTCGATTGTGCCATAGGCGGCTGCGAGCAGCCACTTCTGCGACGGCAGATGCTGCATCCGAGGCAACAAGCTGTCGCATGTTAACAACAAGATTTCCATTTATCCACACTTCTGAGACCGCTTCGCGGCCGGCGGCGTAGATCAGATGCGAATCAGCATCAATAACCGGCTGTAAATGGATGCCTGACAGATCAACGGTCACCAAATCGGCCGCTTTTCCGGGCTCAATCGAACCGATTCGGTCGCCCAGGCCCAGGGCCTGGGCGCCGGCCAAGGTCGCTGCCCTCAAAGTGTGGTGCGCCGGCCACACGGTTGCGTCACCGCTGGTCCCCTTGGCCAGCAGAGCGGCCGTTCGAGCTTCGGAAAACAGGTCCAGCCGGTTATTGCTGGCCGAACCGTCAGTACCGATTCCGACATTGACACCGCGCCGCGCCAGTTCAGCGACCGGCGACATTCCGCTGGCCAGTTTCAGGTTCGAATGCGGGCAATGGGCCACCGAAGCGCCGCTTTCGGCCAACAGGTCGATATCGGCGCGATCAAGATGCACCGCGTGAACGGCAATCAGATCGGGCCCAACCAGGCCAAGCTCCATCAGGCGCTGCAAAGGCCGCTTGCCATACTGTTTAACACTTTCCTGAATTTCGAAGGCAGTTTCGTGCAGGTGCGTGTGAATCGGCAGGCCCAGTTCTGCGGCCAGGCTCGCGACCCGACGAAAGCTTTGATCGGAGACCGAATACGGCGCATGCGGCGCCAATGCGAACCGGATCAGGTTCTGGTCGCGCATTGAATCGCGCAACTCCAGGCCCTTGCGCAAATATTCGTCGGGACCGCTGCCATAGGCCGACGGGAACTCAAAAACCACGATGCCGAGCGTTGCGCGCATGCCCAGAGCAAGCGCTGCGCGCGCGCATTGCTCGGGGAAGAAATACATATCGTTAAAGCAAGTGATGCCGCCCAACAGCATTTCATGGGCGGCCAGCAGGGCACCGTCATAGACGAACTCGGGGCCCACCAATTGGCTCTCCAGCGGCCAGATTCGCTCGCTTAACCAGCGCTCGAGCGGCATATCGTCGCCAGTGCCTCTTAGTAGCGACATCGCCGCATGACTGTGCAGGTTGACCAGACCAGGAATCAGCGCCTTGCCGGGTAACTCGGTGCGCTTGGCGGTCGGCCAGCGCTGCAGCGCTTCGCTGTTCGGCAGGACCGCAACAATGTTGCCTTGTGAAATCGCAACCGTGTGTTCGGTCAGCACCACGTTCACCGGATTAACCGGAATCACCCACTGCGCACGCAACAGCTCCATCGACTGGCCTTGTCATCCTGACTCGCAACTGATCATTTAATCATGAGGCACTCGGTTGAGTAAGCCATACATGTTAAAATTCAAGGCTTTACCTGATTTTCTTCCCTGATTTTTCGTCCCGGTATTTCCATCCCTGACTTTCCGCAATTTCGCCAGAGTTAAAAAGCAAGCCGCCCATCAATGGACCAATTCGCCAAAGAAACCCTACCCATCAGCCTCGAAGAGGAGATGCGTCGGTCCTACCTTGACTATGCCATGAGCGTAATCGTTGGGCGTGCCTTGCCGGATGTTCGCGATGGTCTGAAGCCCGTGCATCGCCGCGTGCTGTTCGCGATGCACGAGTCGAATAACGTCTGGAACCGGCCCTACGTCAAGTGCGCGCGGGTGGTCGGCGAGGTCATGGGCAAGTATCACCCGCACGGTGACAGCGCCATTTACGACACCCTGGTTCGTATGGCGCAGGATTTTTCGCTGCGTTATCCGCTGGTCGATGGTCAGGGCAACTTCGGTTCGGTCGACGGCGACAACCCGGCGGCCATGCGCTATACCGAATGCCGGCTCGGGAAAATCGCTGCTGAACTGCTGTCGGATCTGGATCGTGACACGGTTGATTTCCAGCCGAACTACGACGGCAAAGAACATGAGCCGATGGTGCTGCCGGCGCGTATTCCGAACCTGCTGATCAACGGCTCATCGGGCATTGCGGTCGGCATGGCGACCAATATTCCGCCGCATAACCTCAGCGAAGTCATTGATGCCTGTCAGTTGTTGCTGCGTAATCCTGAAACCAGCATTGACGAAATCATCGAAATCATTCCGGCGCCGGACTTCCCGACGGCCGCCACCATCTATGGTGTGTCGGGCGTCAGGGAGGGTTATCGGACCGGGCGCGGGCGTTGCGTCATGCGGGCGAAGACGCACTTCGAGGACATGGATCGCGGCCAGCGCAGCTCGATCATCGTCGACGAGTTGCCCTATCAGGTCAATAAGCGCTTGCTGCTCGAGCGCATGGCTGAACAGGTCAATGAGAAGAAACTTGAGGGCATTTCGGACATTCGCGACGAGTCCGACAAGTCCGGTATGCGCGTGGTCATTGAGCTGAAGCGCGGCGAAGTTCCCGAAGTGGTGCTCAACAATCTGTACAAGCAGACGCAACTGCAGGATTCGTTTGGCATGAATATGGTGGCGCTGGTCGATGGCCAGCCGCGCCTCTTGAATATCAAGCAGATGCTCGACGCTTTTCTGTCGCATCGACGTGAGGTGGTCACTCGCCGCACCATATTTGAACTGCGCAAGGCCCGTGATCGCGGCCATGTTCTGGAGGGCTTGGCGGTTGCCATTGCCAACGTTGACGAGATGATCGAAATGATCAAGGCCTCGCCAACCCCACCGATTGCCAAGGAGCGCCTGATGGCGCATCCCTGGCGTGCCGGTGTTGCGCAGGAAATGGTTGAGCGCGCTGGCGTCGAGATCAGCGCGTTTCGTCCCGAAGGGCTCGATCCCGAGCTGGGGCTGCGCCGCGACGCCAACCAGGGCGGCGAAAACGCTACCTACCGACTCTCCGAAGTGCAGGCGCAGGAAATCCTGCAAATGCGCTTGCAGCGACTGACCGGACTCGAGCAGGATCGTATCGTCTCGGAATATCGCGAAGTGATTGGGCAGATCATTGATCTGATCGATACCCTGAACAAACCCGAGCGTATCACTCAGGTCATCCAGGATGAGTTGGCCGCTATCAAGCTTGAGTTTGGCGATGCGCGTCGCTCGGTGATCGAGTTCAACGCGACCGAACTGGACACCGAAGATCTGATCACGCCGCAAGACATGGTGGTGACCTTGTCGCACTCCGGCTATATCAAGAGTCAGCCGCTGTCCGAGTACCGCGCCCAAAAGCGCGGCGGCCGTGGCAAGCAGGCGGCAGCGACCAAGGACGAAGACTGGATCGATCAGCTTTTTATTGCCAACACGCACGACATGATCCTGTGTTTTTCGGATCGCGGTAGGGTCTACTGGATCAAGGTTTGGGAAGTGCCGCAGGGCACGCGTAATTCACGGGGCCGGCCGATCGTCAACTTGTTTCCGCTGGTCGAAAACGAAAAGATCACCGTGGTCTTGCCGGTCAAGACCTTTGATGAACAGCACTTCGTATTCATGTCGACCAGTCTGGGCACCGTCAAAAAGACGCCGCTGACCGATTTTTCGAATCCGCGCAAGGCCGGCATCATTGCGGTCGATCTGGACGAAGGCGATTTTCTGATCGGCGTTGCGGTCACCGACGGCACGCATGACGTCATGTTGTTCTCGGACTCCGGCAAGGCGGTGCGCTTTGACGAGAACGATGTCCGGCCGATGGGTCGCGGCGCACGCGGCGTGCGCGGCATGATGCTCGACGACGGCCAGGTGGTCATCGCCATGCTGGTGGCCGAAAACGAACAGCAATCCGTGTTGACGGCGACCGCCAACGGTTATGGCAAGCGCACATCGATCGTCGAGTACACGCGCCATGGGCGAGGTACCAAGGGCATGATCGCGATCCAGACCTCCGATCGCAATGGCAAGGTGGTGGCGGCGGTGTTGGTCACCGAAAAAGACGAGATCATGCTGATCACAACCGGCGGTGTGTTGGTGCGCACGCGGGTATCCGAAATTCGCGAAATGGGTCGTGCCACGCAGGGCGTGACGCTGATTTCGATTGATGAAGGCACCAAGCTGTCCGGCGTACAACGCGTCGTGGAGACTGATACGCTTGACGTCGAAGGCCTGGCCGTTGAGGATGCCGACGCTGCTGGTGTGGCATTGGCCACCGACGCGCCCAACGATGCAGGTAAAGTTGAGCCGGACGACGAAGGTGCGCCAACCGACGCTTGAGGAGGCAGCCGCGCAAACGCATCATGAATAATTCTCAAGACTTGAAGCTTGCGGCCTTGCGCCGCCAGATCGATGCGGTCGATGCCAGCATTGTCGCGAGCCTGAACCAGCGCGCGCAACTTGCGCTGGCGGTCGGCAAGGTCAAGCATGAGACCGGCGCGCCGGTTTATCGGCCAGAACGCGAAGCGCAAGTGTTGCTGAAATTGACCGAAGGCAATGGCGGACCGCTGCCCGATGCCGCACTGGCCGCCATTTATCGCGAAGTGATTTCGGCATGCCGCGAACTCGAGCGTCGCATGCGCATTGCCTACCTGGGGCCGCCGGGCACCTTCTCGGAGGAGGCGTTGCGCCGGCATTTTGGTGACGGCGTCGAGGCCATCAGTTGTTCGAGCATCGATGAAGTGTTTCGCGCCACGGAGTCGGGCGCCTGCGATTTCGGAGTTGCACCGATCGAGAATTCCACTGAAGGTGCGGTGAATCGCACGATGGACCTACTGCAACACACCGGACTTGAGATCAGTGGCGAGGTGTCCATTCCGATTCGCCATAACTTGCTCGCAGCTACCGCGTCGATTGCCGGCGTCAGTCGAATCTGCGCACACCCGCAAGCCCTGGCTCAGTGTCAAACATGGCTCGATCGCAACGCAGCGGGTATTGAGCGCGTGCCGGTGTCGAGCAATGCCGAGGGCGCGCGGCTGGCGTCGATCGAGCCGCACACGGCGGCCATCGCTGGTGAGGGCGCGGCCCGTGTCTATGCTCTGGAATTCGTCGGTCGCAGCATTCAGGACGATCCGAGCAATCGCACGCGCTTCATCGTGCTTGGCAAGTACCGATGTGCACCGACCGGCGCCGATCAGACTTCGCTGATCCTTTCGGTACCCGATCGGGCCGGTGCCGTGCATGCCTTGATCGAACCGTTGGCCCGGCACGGTGTCTCAATGAAACGCTTCGAATCGCGACCGGCGCGCCAGGG
>JANLTP010000038.1:0-69703 GCA_031363055.1 Burkholderiales bacterium
CTCGACCACGATCGTGCCAGCCAGCAGGTTGGCCAACTGCAGGCCCATGACCGTGACGACCGGAATCATGGCGTTACGCAGCACGTGTCGCCACAGCGCGGCCCGCCGCGTCAAGCCTTTGGCCAACGCGGTGCGCACAAAGTCCTCGCGCAAGACTTCAAGCACGGCCGAGCGGGTAATGCGGGCGAGGATGGCCGCTTGCACCACCGCCAGCGAAATCGCCGGCAAGATCAGTGCCTTCAGCGACGGCCAGACGCCGGCGCTCCAGCCCGGAAAGCCGCCGGCCGAGACCCAACGTAAATTGACGGCGAACAACAGGATCAGCAGGATCGCGAACCAGAAGTTCGGGATGGCAATGCCTACCTGGCTCGCGCCCATCAGGCTGACGTCAGCGAGTTTGTTGTGATTCGCTGCGGCGTATAGACCGACGAACAAGGCGAGTACGGTCGTCAACAGCATCGCCATTGCCGCCAGCGGAATCGTCAGGGCCAATCGTTCCAGGATCATCGTCGTCACCGGCGACTGGTAAGCGTAACTATCACCGAGTTCACCCGTCAGCATACCCTTCACCCAACTAAAGTACCGCTCAAGCGGCGGACGATCCAGGCCGAGCTTCTCGGCCAAGGCCTGCACCGCTTCCGGCGAGGCGTCGGCACCCATCATCATCTGCGCGGCGTCACCGGGCAAGATCTCGAGCACCACGAAGACGACGATTGACGTGACGACCAAGGTGGCGACCAGGGTCAGAATTCGCTTGAGAAGAAAGATCGACAAAATGAATGAAGCGCTGCTAGTTGGTTGCCCGCGCCGCGTCAGGTTGTTTGGCCGGTTGTGCCGCGTCAAACGCCGGCAGCAGCAGTAGTCGATCACAAATAGCGGTAGTCCTGGGGTAAGGCGTCAGATCAACCTTGAATCGCTTGGCGTTAAAAATCTGCGGTACCAGGCAGACGTCGGCCATGCTGACGGCATCGCCATGACAGTACAAACCGGATTGCCCGTCACCGAGTTGCTGCTCGAACGAGCCCAGACCCACTTCACACCAGTGCCGATACCAGGTGTCGATGCGCTCTTGCTCCAAGCCCATGGTGTTCTTCAGGTACTTGAGAATACGAAGGTTGTTGAGCGGATGTATTTCACAGGCGATGTACTGCGACAAGGAGCGCACCCGGGCTCGCCCGAGCGGATCGGCCGGTAACAGCTTGGGACCCGGCTGCGTTTCGTCGAGATACTCGATGATCGCCATCGACTGGTTCAGCGTGTGCTCGCCATCGATCAAGGTCGGCACCAGAGCCTGGGGATTGATCAGGCGATAGTTGTCGGCCTGCTGCTCGCCATCGATCAGCCAGATGTATTTCGGATCGAAGCCGATGCCTTTGTGATTGAGCGCGATGCGCACCCGAAAAGCGGCCGAACTGCGAAAAAACGTGTAGAGCGTCAACATGATTTCAAGCGTCCTCTTGCTCGCGCCACAAATGCAGTGCGTCTTGAATGGGTCGATCTGAAAAGCTGAACAGAACCGTATCGTCGCGTGCATGCAAACGGTAGCGATACCAGGAGGGCACCACGAATACATCCTTGGCGGCAAACTCGTAACTGCAGTCGTCGAATTCGATACGGCCCGCGCCTTCGACGACATGGAACACCGTGCCGTCGGTGCTGCGATAGGGCGCACCCGCAAAACCTTTTGGTAACAATTGCAAATAGGTTGCCATGGTTGGAATTGGAGATCCACCCGAGGCCGGGTTCACATATTGCAGCTTCAGGCCGTGTGCGGCATGAATCGGACCGTTCTGTTTGAGCGTGAACAGTGCCGCACGGCTTTGTGCATACGGGTAACAAAAAATCGGCGTTACACCATCGCGCGCCCGGTAGTTCATCGGCAGCATGTTCGCGCCATAGCGCGCCAGCGCGTCGCCCTCCGGTCGGCCGACTGGTTGTGACTCGGCGTTGTAATTCTCGCGGAACTGCGCGCCCAGCATGCGTACGACTTGAATATCCAGACCGTCCAGCCAGACCACCGGCTGCTCGCCCGGATTGCCATGGTCATGCCAGGTCCACTTCGGCGTGATGATGAAATCGCCCGGCCGCATCGTGACGCGCTCACCTTCAACCGCCGTGTAGGCGCCCTCGCCGTCGACCACGAACCGCAGCGCCGATTGGGTATGCCGATGGGCAGGTGCCACTTCGCCCGGCATGATCAGTTGCAGACCGGCATATAGTGTTGGCGTACAGGTCGACAGGCCAAGCAAACCCGGATTTTCAAGAATCAGCACCCGCCGTTCAGCCTCGCGAGCGCTGATCAACCGGCCGGATTCCATCAAGAATGGTTTGACCTGCTGGTAGGACCACAAGACCGGCTTGGCTTCGGTGACGGGCTGTGCGGGCACTAGCGCAGCCAGTTCCTCCCAAAGCGGTTTCATGCTGTACCCGCCGATTCGGGCGTAAAAGTCCTGGCGAGCGGCTTGCTCGGCAACACTGGCATTGACCTTGGCGTGCATCATCAGTTCCCCTCCGAACAAGACCGGAACGCTATCACAGGCTCGGCGGCAACTCCAATACAACGCGCAGGGTCTTGCACCGACTGCCTGCGCGAGACCTGGAGTGTCTCGTCGACGCGTCGCAAATCCGATAGAAATATTAAATTTTTCAATGACTTGAGAATTATTTACTCGCCAAACTGCCGATTGGGCGTTGCCATTGATCGTGGCTATTGCGACGATCAATCGGAAGAATTGGCACTCTCCGCGTCAGAGTGCTATTCTTGTCGCCAAGTCGGAGCTCCGCAACTTTTACGATTTCCGGTTGTTGGAATTTGATCCCGGCCACAGAAAGGTTTGAATATGTCCCAAGCTGTTTCAACCGCCGCTGTTTCCGCAGCTTTGGCACCCTATGGCGTTTTGACGTCCATGGCGTTGCCGGCTGTTGGCAACCTGGACGCCTATATTTCGGCGGTCAATCGCCTGCCGATGCTCTCGCCTGAGCGGGAAACCGAACTGGGTCGGGCGCTGCGCGACCACGGCGATCTGAACGCCGCGCGCGAACTGGTCATGTCGCACCTGCGCCTGGTGGTGTCAGTTTCGCGCCAGTACCTGGGCTATGGTCTGCCGCATGCCGACCTCATTCAGGAAGGCAATATCGGGCTCATGAAAGCCGTCAAGCGCTTTGATGCTGAGCGCGGTGTGCGCCTGGTGTCTTTTGCCTTGCACTGGATCAAGGCCGAGATTCATGAATATATTCTGAAAAACTGGCGTCTGGTCAAGGTGGCCACCACCAAGGCGCAGCGCAAGCTGTTCTTTAATCTGCGGTCGATGAAAACCAACAGCCATTCGCTGACCGGATCGGAAGCCGACACGATTGCCGAGAAGCTCAATGTGCGCCGCGAAGACGTCATCGAGATGGAGATGCGCATGACCGGCCAGGAAGTGGCGCTGGAGCCGCAAACTGACGACGGCGAAGACGACTTCACGCCGATCGCCTACCTGCAGGCACCGAATACCGAACCAGACCGTATCATCGAGGCGCGCCAGTTCGACCGCCTGCAAGGCGAAGGCCTGGAAGAAGCGCTGGAAGGCCTGGATGACCGCAGCCGCCGCATTATCCAGGCGCGCTGGCTGGTGGATGAAGACGAAGGCGGCGCGCGCACCTTGCACGAGCTGGCCGACGAGTTTGGTGTCTCTGCCGAACGCATTCGCCAAATCGAAACAAAAGCGCTGCAGAAGATGAAAGGTTTACTCGCCAGCTACGCCTAAGTACGAGTAAGTTCGTAGCAAGATAGTCAATGCAGTAATAGTTTTCTCTCCCTCCTCCTCACTTGCGGCCGCCTAGGTTTTATTCGGGCGGCTTTTTCTTGGGCGGCACGCTTAGGGCCGCCCGAGGCGCAAACTGCGGATTCGTGATCTCATCGGGCAGGCCAATCTGCTGCAAGAACTGGCTGAGTTCGGGTTGCCAGATGGGCTCGCCGATTCGCGAGCCAAACATCGAATGAGCGTCGCCGGAGAACTCGCCGAAGGCGACCAGCCGCGCATCGCCACCGGCGCGCACAAATGCCTCATGCATACCGCGCCAGACCGGCGGCCTGAAGTAGCTGTCGTTATCGCCATAGAACCACAGCGACGGCAACTTGCTGTCGGCACCGAAGCCGCCGGCGGCCCGCATCAGTGTGTTCTGCCAGGCCGCACACGACTCCTGACGCAGGCCGCCCGCAAAGTTGACCAAGCCCCTGACACCGGCGGGCGGCGACGAGGCACCCAGAGCCAAGGTCGTCCAACCGCCGTGCGACTGTCCGAGCACAATGATTCTGGACGAGTCTACAAACGCTTGACCAGCCATGAACCGCAGCGCCGACAGGACATCCTGGGCTTGTGTGCGGCCGTTACTTTCAACGTTGCAACCGGCTCCTATGTACAGACCATCGGACTTTGAAAATCCTTGCCGCATGGGGATCAGCACGACATAGCCGCGCTGCAAAAAATAGCGTACGGCCGAATACGGTCGATAACGACCCTGCAACTTCGGGTCACCATACTCCTTGCCGTGATTGATGATGGCCAGTGGAAACGGGCCATCCCCCGGCGGCATGAACAGGGTCGCCTCCAGGTTGATATTGAAGATCACACCGGGCTGCGCAATGGTGATGATTTGTTCGTCGAGCGATGCGCCAGCCGAGGCCGGGGTCGGAGTCGGGGTCGGGGTCGAGGTTTGGCTCGTGGCGACGGTCGTGAAGAGCAGCAAGCAGACAAGCTGTATCAGTTTCACGAGCTGGCCCCTTTCGCGTTCCGTATGACGTGCAGTCGTCGCAAGTGTTGCACGGGAGGGCGCCGGACCGGTTTCAAACTCGAGCTGAGAATCATCATCCGGGCTCCTGAAGCGTATCTGTTGAACGGTAACCCAGCGTTAGTGTTCACGCAATTGCGGGCCGTCGAATCCGCCGGCAAACACAATCGCCGTTAAGCGCCGATAATGGGGTGATGTGCAAATGCATTAAATCCCTTAATGAAAGAGTGCGATGAAAGCCAACACTGTTCTCGAAACCATCGGACAGACGCCGCATGTGCGGATCAACCGCTTATTCGGTAGCAACCAGAACGTCTGGATTAAATCCGAGCGATCGAACCCGGGTGGCTCGATCAAGGACCGGATCGCGCTGGCCATGATCGAAGACGCCGAACTTACGGGCAAACTCAAGCCGGGCGGCACCATCATTGAACCGACCTCCGGGAACACCGGCATCGGTCTGGCAATGGTCGCCGCCGTGAAGGGCTACAAGCTGATCCTGGTGATGCCGGACAGCATGTCGATCGAGCGACGCCGATTGATGCTCGCCTATGGCGCAAGCTTCGAGTTGACGCCGCGCGAAAAAGGCATGAAGGGATCAATTGCAAAGGCCGAAGAATTGGCCGCCGCAACTCCCGGTTCCTGGGTGCCGCAGCAATTCGAAAACCCGGCCAACATCGAGGTCCATGTGCGCACCACGGCGCAGGAAATCATCGCTGATTTTCCGGACGGCCTGGATGTCCTGATCACCGGCGTCGGCACGGGCGGCCACTTGACCGGCTGCGCGCGCGTTTTGAAGGCCAAATGGCCGAATCTGAAGGTGTTTGCAGTCGAGCCGGCGGCCTCGCCGGTCATTTCCGGCGGCGCACCATCGCCGCACCCGATTCAGGGCATTGGTGCCGGCTTTATTCCGCGTAACCTCGACGTATCGGTACTCGACGGTGTCATCAGGGTCGATGCCGATCCGGCCCGCGAAATGGCCCGTCGCTGCGCTCGTGAGGAGGGCATGCTGGTCGGTATTTCATCGGGAGCCACCCTGGCCGCGATCGCGCAAAAATTACCGGAGTTGGCGCCCGGTAGCAGGGTGTTGGGCTTTAACTACGACACCGGTGAACGTTACCTGTCGATCGAGGGATTCTTGCCGGCTTGAAACGCGTCGCGTGAATTACGACAGCCATCCTGAACGCGACGGTTTGTTGCCCGGGTGCAGGCGGTCTGGGCCCCAGATCGCCTGGTAGGTCAGTAGCCAACGTTTCTGCCGAGCAAAATAAACGAACAATAACGCGGGAATCGCACAAGCGAGTCCGTGCACAACGAACGCCAAGACAGGTGCCTGCAGAAGCCAGAGTCCGGTTTGGCCCGCCACTACCGCGCTGAACCAGGCCAGGTAGCCACAACTTGTACCAGGCCTCAAAGCGGTGTCGGCGCGGAGTCATGTCGTAGTGATCGCCGGCCGGCATGATGCTGGCATCAAACGAGTCAAGCTGCGATTGCCAGCCCGGTGGCGGGCCGCCGCGACTGCGGCGCAGCGATCCGGAAATGATTTGCCCCCAGGCAAACAGCAGCGCCGTAATGCCGAACCAACCATGTAGCCCGGACGGCCAGAGCGCGCTCAGCCGCGAACTCGCCTCTCCATCCCAAGATGATCCCAATAGGGTCTGGCCGACGGGCTTGACGATCGGAGAGTCCGAGGAGCTACACAAGCACGTCATCGACGGGGCTCGTGTGTTCTTCGTAATTTCGGTATTCGCGCATTTTCTGGCGTATATATATTCACCTTGGCTTCATTAACGGGGGCCTGACATGAATCAAGGAAGAATTTGGTGTGTCGTCAATCCGACGGTCGGCCTGCCGCTGTTTCTGCGTAGCGTCGCGGTCACGTCATTGATTGTCCATTTTCCGTATTGAACAACACGGCCTGGTTTGGTAACTATTGGAAAGGCTCCTCCAAGGCAAAAGCCGCTGCATTGGAAACCTCGAGCCAACCGGTCGCCTTCGATACCTCGGGTGCAACGCCCGGCGTCGTCTTCAGTGTCGCGCCCGTCGCCGGTAAATCGGCAACCGGTGAAACCTCATTTGTCATCACCATCGGCGCCAAACCAACCACCACTGCTCAGACCGAGACTGGGTCGGTAGCATCGTCCGACCCGCTTGCGATGGCGCCAGCCCGCAAGTAGGGACTTATCGTGTCCTCGAGTTGGACCGACAGCCAGGATCCTCGGGTTCCGGTTGTCGCTTTTCCAGCTCGGTCAGCCCACTGCATCGCAGCACTCTTATGAATCGCATCAGTCGTTCCCTGCTCGACCAGTGGTTGCGCTTGGGCTCCCGATATCTGCCGTTTGCGGATGCCGCGACGCCCGATCTGCCGCTGTCGCGATTGTTACGACTGTCTTTATTTCAGGTGTCCGTGGGCATGACCCTTGTGTTGCTGGTCGGCACCTTGAATCGGGTCATGATTGTCGAGCTCGAAGTGCCGGCGACCTTGGTCGCCACCATGATTGCGGTGCCATTGTTGTTCGCGCCGTTTCGCGCACTGATCGGATTTCGTTCCGACACGCACCGCTCGGCATTGGGATGGCGGCGCGTGCCATTCATCTATCGCGGCACCATGCTGTAGTTTGGCGCCCAGTCGATCATTCGATCATTCGTGACCTGGTTGCGGCGCTGACAAAAGATAGTCCGCTGGGCGCGGCCGCCGGTTATGAATGTGTTTATGCCATCGAGTTGGTGTTGCTGATTGCGACGCTGGTTGCGATCGCGCCGCTGATACGTCGCGTCGGCGTATTCGCGAAAGCCGGATAAGCCCGACGGTTCGATGTCTACAAAATTAAGGTGAAGATGAGATGAGTCATGCGATCAGCAGAATGTACGACCGTCAAGTACGCGTGGACGCGGCGGTCGATGAGTTAAGTCGCAACGAACACCACCGCTTCACTGATCTTTTCGTCGTCAGTCGAAGCGGCAACTCGCAGACCGGGCCGGGCCAAGCCGACGCATCGAGTGAGCAGTTGGTGGCCGCACTGATGCAGGCAATGATCTTGAAGTCACACGCCAAGGCCTATGCCGAGGGCATCAAGCGCGGCGGCACCTTGGTGACCGTCCATGCGTCCTTCGGCTCCAGTCTGACCGCGACCACAATCCTGGATAGCCATGGCCCAATCGACTCTGGTCATGTCGATGCGACCGATGCGATGTATCTGTGGGACGATGCCGCACCGTGCTCGAGCCTGTTTCGTATGCCGGTGTTGTTGCCCGATTCCGCGACCTTCGCCAGGTTCTGGAACGCGCGATCTGTCCGTCGATAGGCTGGCCCGGAGCCTGCCGGGGTGATTCAGTTGCGGTACCGAGGGGCCACCGGCTCGTGCATACCCGGTATCAACGGATTACGAGTCAGCAGATCGGGGAACCGTCCGAAATCTCGATCACAGCTCCAGAACTCACGAATGTTGTGACTCAGGCAGATCGCGGCTATGCGCGCATCATGTATCGAGCCGCCGGCGATACCGGCACGCAGGCAGAGCGCCTCGAGCGTCGCCAGATGGACATCGTGCTCGGTCAACACCGCACAGCCCGGGTGCGCCGTCCAGGCGCGGACCGTCTCGAATGAAACCTCCACGGACGTGCGCGACTTGCCGAACGCCGGGCCCGTCGTGATCGACAGAAATTCATGAAGGCAAGGCATGGGTATCGCTCAGCCCTCGGGTGATTGCGCCAGCCGGGACAGCGCAATACGCGCAGCCTGATGCTCGGGCGCATCGCTGCGATGGGCGTAGATCAGCACATTGGTATCGACGGCAATCATTTTTTCCGACGTCCCGGTACGCGTGGAGTCTTCGGTGAATCTTTGATTGGCGATCCCGCTTTGCTTGATCGACTGATGTCATTCACGACTGGCATGAATGAGGTCGCGGAATCACGTTCGTCTCGAATCATGCGCAAAATCTCGGCGCTGGTTACCGACGACCCTGGGTTATCTGCAGGTGGCCAAACCACCGTGCGCAGCGGCGGATGACGTCCAGGCGCTCGCCCCAAGGCATGCACCAACGCACTCTCGATGACCTCCTTCAATGAGGTTCGCCGCTCAAGTGCCGCCTGCTTGGCGCGCAGCAACAGCTCATCGGGAAGCTCAATCGTGGTCTTCACGTTCGACACCTGCAAGCAATAAAGCCAAATCGCTATTGGATTGAAAGTTCCAGCAAATCAACCCAAAAAGCCGTAACTACACCTTGATATACCCACATTACCGTACTTGACAAATCCGCACTCTCGCAGAAATCTGGGCAGGAATTTCGGGGCGCTCAGCAACGTTTTTGAATTGCCACCACAATTGTGACGCGGACATTTATGTGTCCGTTAATTCCCATCGCTTTCGGAGTGCAAATTCATGGTCCCCATCAATCCCGCTACCGGCCAGGTACCGCGCTGGAAAATGGCGCTCGATGTCGAGCGCTGCATCGGCTGCCACGCCTGTTCGGTGGCCTGCAAAGTTGAGAACAACGTGCCGTTGGCGCGCTTTCGTACCAAGGTCTACTACTGGGATACCGGTAAATACCCGAGCCCGAAGCGCTTCTTTTTGCCGACCCTGTGCATGCAATGCGAAGACACGCCCTGCCTGAAGGCTTGTCCGACCAACGCCATCGAGCGCGGCGCCGATGGCATCGTGCGTGTGATCGCCGATCTGTGCGATCACGAAGGCAAATGTGAGGCCGCTTGCCCGTATGCCGCGATTGGTTGCGATGAAAACGATGTCGCCGACAAGTGTGATTTCTGCTCGCACCGGCTCGATGCCAATATGGAGCCGGCCTGTGTCGAGACCTGTCCGGCCGACGTCTTTCACTTCGGCGACTCTAATGATCCGAAGTCACCGTATTCACAATTCATGACGCGGTACAGCAGCCAGACGTCCGTGCTCAAACCCGAAGAAAATACCAAGCCATCGGTTGCGTATCGCGGCCATCGCAAGGAAATGGAAGCGAAGATTCCGAGGGGCCAGGTTCACGACCCGTACAGCTACGAGATCGAAACCTGGGCTGGCCTCGAGTCGAGCTTTCCGAAACGCAAACGCGTGCTCTGGGCCACCGTCGAGGGCGGTCAGAACGTCACCGAATACCACCCGGTTTCAGCACCGGTCAAGCGCGCCCTCGGCCATTCCGAAGGCGGCGTCACCAATCTGGGCGAAGGAAATAATCATGGAACGGCGTAAATTCATCAAGACAGGATTCGGTGCCCTGTCGAGTCTTGCAGTCGGTGAAACCATTTTGCTGACCCCCACCGATGCCCAGGCCTGGTTCTGGAGCAAGCCGAAAAAAAACGAAGTCTACGGACAGCGCAAACAAGTGCGCCGCGCCAACGGCAAAGGCCGATTGGCCAACGACTACAGCAAGGCAAAAATCGTCAAGGGCGTATGCCTGAATTGCTCAACGGTCTGCGGTATTCAAGGCTATGTCATCGACGGCCGGCTGGTCAAAGTCGGCGGCAACCCCGAAGACCCGAATAACGGCAAGTCCCTGTGCGCCAAGGGCCAGGCTGGGCCGCTCATCAACACGTATGCTGATCGCCTGTTGTTCCCGCTGAAACGGGTCGGTGCACGCGGCCAAGGCAAGTGGATGCGTATCACCTGGGACGAGGCGCACAGTGCCATTGCCGACCGGATGCGCAAGGCCATCGACGAAGGTAAACCGGAAGAAATCGCCATTCAAATTGGCCGCTCGCGCCTGGCCGAAGAAATGGGGCGCTTTCTAAACGCAGTGGGCTCGCCGTCGCTGTTCAATCACCGGGCACTGTGCTCCTCGAACAAACGCGCCGCCAACTATGTAAGCCTGGGCGAGACCGATTGGGAGTCGGGCGACTTTGCGAACAGCAAGTACATGATCGACTTCGGCGCCAATGTCTACGAAGCGCATCAGGGCGCCATTCATGCGGCCAAACGGATCATCAAGGGTCGCTTTGATAACGGCGCCAAGTTCGTCTACTTTGCCGTTCGCATGTCGAACACGGCCGGCCGCGCCGACGAATGGTTCATGCCCAATCCGGGTAGCGATGGTGCGATTGCTTTGGCGATGGGACAGGCGATCATCGCAGCGAATCGGCACGACCGGCAATGGCTCGATACCTGGAGTAACGTCAAGGCCGACGACCTGAAGCAATGGATCTCGCAGTACACGTCCGAATGGGCCGAACAAGTCTCGGGTGTGCCAGCCGCCGATATCCGCCGCATTGCACTCGAGTTTGCGGCCGCAGCACCGGCAGCGGTGGCCTTTACCAACCGCGGTTCAGGTGCGCACTACAACGGCTTTAATAATGATCGAGCCGTCATCATGCTGAACGCGATTGTCGGCAGCATTGGCCGCAAAGGTGGCTACTGCTACACGGTCGAGCCGACGCGGGTGCCACCCCTGGTATTTCCGCAGCCAATGCCCAGACCACCGGCACCCACCGCGAAAAGCACCATCGAGGATCCACCCGAATGGCCGCTTGCCAATAAATGGCAGCGCATGAAAGTCGGACAAATTGTTTACCAATACTACGATCTGTATGCCTGGGAGCTCAAGCCCGACGAGCTGACCGACACCCGCGTTGACGGGAACACGCGCATCATTTATCGCAAGTCGGCCGACGGTCGCGAGAGCATGGTTGGGCTGATGGCCGAGGGCAAGGCGCGGCGTGGCTTTCTGACGCCGTCCCGCAAGTTTTCGATTTATCACGAGGACATTGAAGCCGCTGCCAAGCAAACGGGTTTCACCGAAGACGGTCAGGCCGGCATGCCGGCCTATTTTCAGATACCGACGTTTCAGACCATGAAGTCCGAGCACTTGCACCTGGCTACCTTCAAGTGGAATGTGCATACCCAGGGACGAACTCAATCCCAAAAGTATCTGAGCGAGATCGTGCATCACAATCCGATGTGGATCAACACCGAGACGGCCGCGCGTTATGGCATCAAGACCGGTGACATGGTCGAGCTCACCACTTGCCGGCCTTCCGGCCATCAGATGCGTAACGGCGGCGATCTGCTTGGCAAGGCCTTGATCCCGGCTTGGGTCACCGAAGGCATTCATCCACGCGTACTGGCGGTGTCGAATACCTTGGGCAATCCCTGGCATGGGCGGGCCGCGACCGGCATGAATGGCCCGAAGCAAGTGATCCCTGCCTGGGACAATTCGGTCAATGATGAAGATGCCGACCTCGACGACGACATTTGGTGGGATCGGGCGCGCGGCGGTACCGGCGCCGGCTACAACATCAATGCCATATTGCCGATTCAGCCGTCGCCGCTGGTAGGTATGCAGGGTTGGTACGACACCATTTGTACCTTGAAGAAGGCTTAGGACATCGCCGCCGCGTTCTGGCAGCGGCGATGTTCTGCCTCACTCTTCGAGCAGACTGCGCAACATCCAGGCGGTCTTCTCGTGCACCTCGATTCGTTGGGTGATCAGATCAGCACTCGGTTGATCGTTGGCCCGCTCGAGCAAGGGGAAGAGCTTGCGGGCCGTGCGCGCGGTCGCCTCCTGCGCGGCGACCAGTTGGCGCACCATGTCGAGCGCCTTCGGTACACCATCGACTTCCTTGATGCTCGCCAGCTTGACGAATTCCTTGTAGGTGCCCGGTGCCGGATGGCCCAGCGCGCGAATACGTTCTGCGATCAGATCGAGCGCGTTCCACTGTTCGGTGTACTGGCCCATGAACATCAGATGCAAGGTGTTGAACATGGGACCGGTGACGTTCCAATGGAAGTTGTGCGTCATCAAATACAGCGTGTAGCTATCGGCGAGCAAGCCCGACAGTCCGTGCGCAATCTCGGCACGATCTGCGTTGGAGATACCGATATCGATTTCGGCGACTTTCGAAGACTTCCTGGTTTTCATTCTGCGACTTTCCGATCTCATTGATTTTGGTAAGGTAGATGCACTCACCCGCTCTATTTTGCCAGCAAAAGCAGCAGCAACCCCAAGGCCGCGGGCAAGGCCTGCACATACAAAATTTTCTTGCCGACGGTTGCGGCGCCGTAGATACCGGCGACGACTACACAGATCAGAAAGAACACTTTGACGCCGAAGCCAGGAGCACCGAGCGTCAAGCTCCAAAGCAAGCCTGCTGCCAGAATGCCGTTGTAGAGTCCCTGGTTGGCCGCCAACACCTTGCTGGCCGTGGCCGCCTCCTGGGTTTGGCGAAAAGTCTTCAAGCCCAGGGGCTTGTCCCAGAAAAACATTTCCAGAACCAGAAAATAGACATGCAAGAGCGCCACCACGGCGATCACCCAATTTGCTGCGCTTGACATCCAGGCTCCCTCGTCGCGTTTCGCGGATTATTGGCTTTAGCACCCGTGTTGATTCAGCATTCTTATTGATGGTCCCACAATCGATAGTCCCACAATCCAGACTGCAACGCCATCGACGGTCTCGGCCCCGTGGAGAAGAGCTCTGAATCGAAGATTTTCCAACTCGGCTGAAACAGATCGGCTGACTCGGTGTTCCCCGGCGCGCCCGGCGACAGGTATAAAGCAGGAGATGCACTGAAAAGCAAGAGATGCGCTGAAAAGCGCGAGTTGCACCAAACCCGCCCATTGGAGTCACATGAGTCTGAACGGAAAAGCCTATATCGTCGGCGCGTATGAGCACCCGACTCGCAAGGCCGACGATCTTTCGGTCCTGCGGCTACATGCTGATGTCGCACGCGGCGCCATTGAAGACGCGGGGCTCGAGAAGAGCGATATTGATGGCTACTTTTGTGCCGGCGACGCGCCGGGCATGGGAACCACGACCTTGGTCGAATACATGGGCCTGAAACTGCGCCATGTCGATTCGACCGAAACCGGTGGCTCGGCGCCATTGCTGCATGCGGCACACGCTGCCGAAGCGATCGCGGCCGGGCGCTGCAATGTCGCGCTGATCACGCTCGGTGGCCGGCCGCGTGCGACCGGTACCGGCGTACCGATGCGCCCGCCCGACGGCAATGCCGCCGACGTTGCCTTCGAGGTTCCGTTCGGGCCGGCGACCGCCAATATGTATGCCATGTGTGCCAAGCGACACATGTATGAGTTTGGAACCACCAGCGAACAACTCGCCTGGATCAAGGTCGCGGCGTCGCATCATGCACAACATAATCCGCGCGCAGTGTTACGCGAGGTGGTGACGGTCGCAGATGTCCTTAACTCGCCGATGGTCGCCGATCCCCTGCACCGGCTTGATTGCTGTGTGGTCAGCGATGGCGGCGGCGCCTTGATCATCGCGCGACCCGAGATCGCGCGGCGCCTGAAGCGCCCGCTGGTCAAGATACGCGGCACCGGCGAGGCGCCCAAACACTCGATGGGTGGCAAGGTGGACCTCAGCTTTACGGCAGCCGCCTGGGCCGGCCCACTGGCCTTCGCGGAAGCCGGTGTCAGCCACGCCGATATCAAGTACGCGTCGATCTACGACAGCTTCACGATTACCGTACTCATGCAACTCGAGGATCTGGGTTTCTGCAAAAAAGGCGAAGGCGGCAAGTTTGTCATGGATGGCAATCTGATCTCCGGCGTCGGCGCACTGCCGTTCAACACCGACGGTGGTGGCCTGTGCAATAACCATCCGGCCAATCGCGGCGGCATGACCAAGGTCATCGAAGCCGTGCGCCAACTGCGCGGCGAAGCCCACCCAGCCGTGCAAGTCAAGAACTGCGATATTGCGCTGGCCAGTGGCATTGGCGGCACCCTCGCAACCCGGCACACGGCGGGCACTCTGATTCTGGAAAGGGAGTAGGCACCATGACTTCGTCAAATCCATCAGCACCCGCGTCAACCAGTCCATCAACCAATCAGACGCTGCCTCAAGCCATGCGACCCATGGCGGCGGAAGCGCCGATTCGGTCTGCCAACAAGCCAATCGGTCCGCGCGTCATTCCGGCACCGCTGACCTTGCCTGAGACCCGTCTGTTCTGGGAAGCCGCCGACCAGGGCCGACTGATGTACAAACATTGCCGCGCCTGCAATGAACCGCATTTTTATCCGCGCGATCTGTGTCCGTTCTGCTGGTCCGATCAAACCGACTGGAAAGAGGCCAGCGGGCTCGGCACCCTGTACAGCTTCAGCACCATGGGCAAAGGCGAAGCCGCCTACACGATTGCCTTTGTGACGCTGGCTGAAGGGCCGACCATGATGACCAACCTGGTCGACTGTGACCCGGCAAAATCGGCGATCGGACAGGCCGTTCGGGTCGTCTTCAAACCCAGTAACGGCGGCCACGCGGTACCGATGTTCACACCGGTCTGATGCTTTAGAAACTACAATCGCCTTCAGTGCCACGAGGGTCGAATAATTTGAGTCGATGATTTCTGCAGTCGACCCGGAGTCGTGTGGTGATTCACGGAAGACTCCAGGAGCAACATGAATACTGAATCGAAGCCTTCGGGCGTGGCCGGCGAACATGACATTACCCACCGCCGGGTGTTACGGCTGCGTCAACTCGATTGCTGCGCTGTTTCTGACGCGCTCGACCGACTGAAACTGGGCGGCGTCGTGACCGGCCTGCCGCAGCGCTCGGGCAGTGGCCGCATCGCAGGTCGGGTGGTGACGCTCAAGCTGGACGCCGGCGCCGCTCGCCCCGGTGCAATCAAACATCTCGGTTGTGAGGCTATCGAGCTGGCCGGGCCCGACAACATCATCGTCATCGAGCAGCGCAGCGGTGTCGAAGCGGGCTGCTGGGGCGGACTGCTGTCGCTAGGCGCCAAGGTTCGGCATGTCGCCGGCGTCATTGCCGACGGACCGGTACGCGACATTGACGAGGCGATGGATCAGGAGTTTCCGGTCTTCAGTCGCAGCCTGACGTCATTCACGGCGCGCGGTCGCATCGTTGAGCGCGGCACACAAGTACCGATCAACGTCGCAGACGTCACCGTCCAGCCCGGTGACTATGTGGTGGCTGACCGCAGCGCGATTATCTTTATCGCCGAGCGCGATATTGAACGCGTGCTCGAGGCGGCGGAACTCATCATCGCCAAGGAATCAGCGATGGCCAAGTCGATTCAGTCGGGCATCCCGATTGGTGAGGTCATGCAGGGCAACTACGAACAGATGCTGCACGGCTAGTGCGCTACCCCGCTGGTATCTGGCGGGTGCGGGCGCGGGTTCGCTTGCCTGGTTACGATTCGACCTGCTCCAGCTCATGAACGCGCAGCCCAAGGTGGCCGCTGTCAGGTTTGATCCAACTGGAGTGCCGCAGGGCGCGGCCGATATCGCTGAGTCCAGATTGCCAACGGGTCGCCAGCGTTCCGGCTGAAAAATCGATGTCCTTGTTGTGATCATCGCTGGCGCTGGCCTTCATGACCAGATGCACGATGTCAATCGAATGACGACAGCCCAAGCTTGCCAGTTTCCGTAATTCGGGTTCACTGCGCGCCGAGGCATCAAGCCTTGAATACAGCGTTTGCACCGCCCGACGCAGATTCTGCATGGTTTCGTGATCACTCAAATGTTCGCGCGAGCGGCTCGCGTATTGAATATCTTTCATGCGCGTCATCGCTTGCGCAATCGAATGCGGCTCAGCCTCTGTTGGATCCCAAAGGTCGATCATGAAACACAAGGTGTCGCGGCGTTCGGCGTCGTCAAGCACAATATCAATCGGTGTATTCGAGTAGATGCCACCGTCCCAGTAGGCGACGCTGTCGATGACCACTGGCGGGAATCCGGGCGGCAGCGCCCCGCTGGCCATCACCTGTTCGGGACCGAGTTTCTGGCGCGTGTTATCGAACAAGACCATTTCTGCGCTGGCCACGGCGACGGCGCTGATCGTGAGACGCGTGTGGGCCGCATTCAGATAATCGAAGTCGATCACTTCCAGCAAGGTCTTGCGCAGGGGCGTGGTGTCGTAAAAACCAACCTCGGCAATCGGAACACCGCGCTGCAGATCCCAAGCGCTCGGCGAGCGTGGTGTAAAGAAGCCGGGCACCCCTTGTGCAATGGTTTGCCAAGACTGAAACGCTGAAAGCCAGGGCTGCCAGATGGCCGGCCAGGACACTGCTTCAGACAGACCGCCACCCAGCGTCACCGACCGCCAGAATTTTTGTAACTTCTCGACGCGGCGCTCGGGCGGATTACCGGCAATGATGGCACCATTGATCGCACCGATCGATGTGCCCACTACCCAATCGGGCGCGATGGCACGCGTAGTCAGCCCCTCGTAGACGCCCGCCTGGTAGGCGCCGAGCGCACCACCGCCTTGCAGCACCAGTACGGTTTGTAGCGCCTGCTCTGCCCGTGGTTTCATTTATGTTCCCGCAAAATCCGAATTTGACTGATGGCAATTCTTCAGCGGGAATTGTCCCATCAATTGACCCCGCGAAAGGCAGGCCCTGCGAAACATCGGCAGTTGGGTCACAATGATCAGTAGTTGGGTCACAATGCGAGTTAGCGATCCACTCATTCGACTCGGTAAGGAATACAGATGATTCTCAAAGGCAAAACAGCGCTGGTCACCGGCTCGACCAGCGGTATCGGACTCGGTATGGCTCTGTGTTTGGCACGCCAGGGCGCCAACATCATGCTGAACGGCTTTGGTGACGTCGAAGCGGCGAAAGCAGCGGTTGCTGCACTCGGTGTCAGCGTCGAATATCACGGCGCCGACATGAGCAAACCGGCCGAGATTCAGGCGCTGATGGCGCAAGCTCAGCAGAGCTTCGGCGGCATTGACGTGCTCGTGAACAACGCCGGCATTCAGCATGTCGCCAAGGTCGAGGAATTCCCGGTAGAAAAATGGGATGCGATCCTGGCCATCAACTTGAGCTCGGCCTTTCACACTTCGAGGCTGGCCTTGCCGGGCATGCGGCAGCGCAATTGGGGGCGCATCATCAACATCGCGTCGGCGCACGGCCTGGTCGCATCGGCTGAGAAGTCGGCCTACGTGGCGGCCAAACATGGTCTGGTGGGCTTGACCAAATCAACCGCGCTGGAGACAGCCACTACTGGAATCACGGTCAACGCGATTTGCCCGGGCTGGGTCTTGACGCCACTGGTGCAAAAACAGATTGATGCACGCGCAGCGCAGGGCAATATTTCGCCGGCTCAGGCGAGCAAGGAATTGCTGGCCGAGAAGCAACCCTCGTTGCAGTTCACAACGCCTGAACAGCTTGGCGAACTGGCGATATTTTTATGTTCGCCAGCGGCGGATAACGTGCGCGGTGTGGCCTGGGCGGTTGACGGCGGCTGGACTGCGCAGTAAGCCCAGCACCCTCTCACGAAACAACGCCGCTACTTTTTCTGTTGCCCAGTCCGCCTGCGGAACTATTCGGCTCGAAGTGCTTGCTGATCGAAGTTCACGGTAGGATTTTCGCGTTGACTTTCGCGTTGATTCGGGGTGACAGGTAGGGCTCGTTCTTTTCAAACAGTTCTTTGCAGTTTTGCACGCGCCCGGTCAGAAAATTCAAATACACAGGCGTCTCACCCGACCGTGTGCTCAGGCGCATGGTGACTATTTCGCGATACGATGCTTCACCGACACTCTGCTGGGCCTCTTCATCGGATGACAAGGCTGCGCTGGCTTGCCAGTAGACGGCGGCAGTCGCATCAAGGCGATGCGCCGCCTCAGCGTTCAATTGCTTTTGCTGAACACCAAATTCACCGAACTTCGAAACCTGTGCCGAACACTGCGCTAATGATTTCGCCAATTCGGTATCGGCCGCGTTCTGTGCAAACAAGGGCAGCGCCCAAATCGATAGCAAACAGACGAGCGCTCGCATGTACTCCTCAACCCTGGCTCAACTGCCGATCCAGCTTGTGCAGTACCTCATAACACGGCAGCACTTGCGCGACGCTTGCATTCGGCTCGCGACCTTCCTGGATGGCCGCAAAAAATTCACGATCCTGTAACTCGATGCCGTTCATCGACACCGCTACCTTCGAGACATCGATCTTTTCATCCTTGCCGTTGAACAGATCGTCGTAGCGCGCCAGATAGGTGCCTTTATCGCCGATATAGCGAAAGAAGGTACCCAACGGGCCGTCGTTATTGAAGCTCAGCGACAGCGTACAGATGGCGCCACTGGCCGTCTTCAGTTGAATCGACATGTCCATCGCAATACCCAGCGTCGGATGGATCGGCCCCTGCACGGCGTTGGCGTGCACGATCGGGGAGCGTGCCTGATACGCAAACAGATCGACCGTGTGCGCCGCATGGTGCCAGAGCAAGTGATCGGTCCAACTGCGCGCCTGGCCAAGCGCATTCATGTTGCTGCGCCGGAAAAAGTAAGTTTGAACATCCATTTGCTGAATGTTGAACTCGCCGGCGACGATCTTGCTGCGGACCCACTGATGGCTCGGGTTGAAGCGCCGGGTATGCCCGACCATCGCCACCCGCCCGGTGCTTTTCTGCAGAGCTAAAACGGCCTCGGCCCCCTTGAGCGAATCAGCCAGCGGAATCTCGACCTGCACATGTTTGCCGGCTTGCAAGCAGGCGATCGTTTGATCGGCATGCATCTGCGTCGGCGTGCATAGAATGACAGCGTCGACTTCCTTGATCGCCAGACTGTCGGCCAGATCGGTGCTCACATGGCCAATGCCATATTGTTTGGCCACTTCCTGCGTCTTCGCCAATTCGCGGCCGACCAGGGAAACCACCTCAACGCCCTTGATGTTTTTGATGCCATCCAGATGTTTGATGCCAAAGGCACCGGCACCGGCTAACGCGACCTTGAGGGTCATCAGATGTTCTCCAGAATTAAATGTCCAACCGCCGTGTTCGATGCGGGTACATGATAAAAGCGATGCGCGACGTGTGGGGCAGCGCCACCGGCGACATCGGCCATCGCACCGCGCGCAATGAACCACATGACCAGCTCGATGCCTTCCGAGCCAGCCTCACGAACATAGTCGATGTGCGGCACGGCGGCGAGACCCTGGGGGTCGACAATCAGGCGATCAAGGAATTGGGTGTCCCATTGCCGGTTGATCAGTCCAGCGCGCGGGCCTTGCAATTGGTGACTCATGCCGCCAGTGCCCCAGATGTGGACATTGAGCGGCGCGTCGAACGACTCAACCGCCTTGCGAATCGCGCGTCCGAGGTTAAAACAACGCATGCCGGACGGTATTGGGTACTGCACGACGTTGACGGCGAACGGAATCACCGGGCAGGGCCAGGCCTGCGGCTGCCCGTACATGAGACTCAGCGGCACCGTGAGGCCATGATCAACATCCATCTTGTTGACGATGGTCAGATCGAAGTCGTCTTGAATCACCGAATGGGCGATATGCGAAGCCAGCTCCGGATGACCGACGACCTTGGGCACCGGTCGTGCACCCCAGCCTTCATCAGCGACTTGAAACTCGGCAGCCGTGCCAATTGCAAAGGTCGGAATCATGTCGAGGCTGAACGCCGTTGCGTGATCGTTGAACACCAGAAAGATGACATCCGGCGGGTTATCCTTGACCCACTGCTTGGAGAATTCATAGCCCTTGAACACCGGCTGCCAATAGGGTTCATGGGTCTTGCCGAGATCGAGCGCGGCACCAATCGCCGGCACATGCGAGGTGAAAACGCTGGCGGAAATACGAGCCATTATTTTTTCTCCCCGACATAGCGATTGCCCTCAATCGAACGACCGCCCTTCACCATCATGTCGCGATACGCTTCTTCAGTCATACCGGTCATGCTGCCAGCCATCTGCTGAAAACTCTTGCCGTCAGTGGCACCGATCTTGGCCAAAAAGTAGATGTTGCCGCCCTGCGCAATGCAGCGGTTCAGATCGCGCGACAACACAGCCAGTTTTTGGTCTTCGCTCATCGGCCATTCATCAAGGTAGGCGCGCTCGTCGGCTTTGAATCGTGTGCGGTTCTCGGCTTTCATGAGGGACATGCAGAACTGGTTCAGGTGATAGCCTTTCCGCGATTGTTCAGCATCAAAAATAGTGGTGCCGGGCACGTCCAGATAGGGTTTGTCTAATGCCATGGTTTGTCCAATGCCATCTCAGCCCTCGATCTCCGGCCAGTAAAGTCGCATCGGATTGGCGACCAGTAGTTTATATTGCAACTCCGCAGTCACGGCAATAGCAGGAATGAAGTCGACCAACAGTCCGTCGTCCGGCATATGGTCCTTCAGATTCGGATGCGGCCAGTCGGTACCCCACAGAACCCGGTCGGGGAAATTCTCAACAATGCAGCGCGCAAACGGCACCACGTCGCGATAGGCACTACGCTCGCCGTTCAAGGCCTTGGGACCCGTCAGGCTCAATCGCTCGGGGCAACTGACCTTCGACCAGACATTGTCATGTTCGCGCATGAACTTTACAAACAACTCGAACTCCGCTCCGTCGATCGGCTTACTCAGATCGGGCCGACCCATGTGATCGACCACCACCGTGGTCGGCAACGAAGTAAAGAAGTCCCACAGTTCGGGCAAGTCGACTGCTTCGAAATAGATGACCACATGCCAACCGAGCGGCGCAATACGGCTGGCGATTTCCAGCAATTCGTCCTTCGGTGTGAAATCAACCAGACGTTTGACGAAGTTAAAACGCACACCGCGCACGCCCGCCGCGTGCATGGCCGACAGTTCAGTATCGGTCACGCTGCGACGCACGGTGGCAACTCCGCGCGCCATGCCTTGGCTGTGCACCAGCGCATCAATCAGCGCCCGGTTATCGGCACCGTGACAGGTCGCCTGAACAACGACATTGCGAGCAAAGCCCAGGTGATCGCGCAGGGCGAAGAGCTGTCTTCCGGACGCATCACAGGGCGTGTACTTGCGCTCGGGCGCGAAGGGAAACTCAGTGCCCGGGCCGAACACATGGCAGTGCGCATCGACGGCCCCTGGGGGCACCTTGAAGAGCGGCTTCGAAGGCTCGTCGTACCAGTCGAGCCAACCCGGCGTTTTGGTGAATGGCGCGCTCGTGGTCAATAGCGTGCTCACGTTCTATAGGCCTTTGGCCTTGAGCGCGGCATCGAGGCGCGGGTAGACGCGGCGCGCATTACCTTCGTAGATCTGGTGACGCTGGACCGGGTCGATGCTGGCCGCTTCGACATATCGTTTGGTATCGTCAAAGTAGTGGCCGGTTTCCGGATCGATGCCACGCACCGCGCCAATCATTTCGCTGGCGAACAAGATGTTGTCGACCGGTATGACCTTGGTCAGCAGATCGATGCCTGGCTGATGATAGACACAGGTATCAAAGAAAATATTCTTCAACAGATGGTCCTTCAGCAGTGGCTTCTTTAACTCTTGCGCGAGACCCCGGAAGCGCCCCCAGTGATAGGGCGCTGCGCCACCGCCGTGCGGAATCACAAAGCGCAAAGTCGGAAAATCCTGGAACAGGTTCGAGTCCAGGCACTGCATGACGGCCGTGGTGTCGGCGTTCAGGTAATGAGCACCGGTCGTGTGAAAGCAGGCATTGCAACTGGTACTGACATGAATCATCGCCGGAATGTCGTACTCGACCATTTTTTCGTAGATCGGGTACCAGTAACGATCGGCCAGCGACGGCGAGGTCCAGTGACCGCCCGACGGGTCCGGGTTCAGGTTGATGCCAACATTGCCAAATTGTTTGACACACTTCTCGAGTTCAGCAATGCAGGTGCGAGTATCAACACCCGGTGACTGCGGCAGCATGGCAGCCGGAATGAAATGGTCGGGAAAGAGCGTCGCGACCCGATAACACAGTTCGTTGCAAATCGCGGCCCAGGTCGAGCTGACATTGAAGTCACCAATGTGATGCGCCATGAAGCTCGCGCGTGGCGAGAAAATCGTCAGGTCGCTGCCGCGTTCTTTCATCAGCCGCAATTGATTGGTCTGAATGGACTCACGAATTTCATCGTCACTGATCTTCAAGTCACTGGCCCTGGGGGCGGCCGATGGATTGTTGATTCCGGCAATCTGCAGTTCACGCCATTTGTCGAGCGACTTCGGTGCTGTCGTATAGTGGCCGTGGCAATCAATGATCATGTTCGGTATTCCTCGTTTAATATTTTTGCTCAGGCTTCGAACGCAAGGCCAACATAATTTTCAGCGACCGCCGTCATCGCGGCCCGTGAACTGACCAGATAGTCTAACTCGGCACGCTGCAACTTCTGACCGATAGCGCCGGTCTCGGGAAACTTGTGCATGAGACCGGTGAACCACCACGAAAAACGCTCGGCCTTCCAGATGCGGCGCAGACACCGATCGGAATAGGCGTCGATGCCCGCCTCGCTGTGCTCCTGATAAAACTCGATCAGCGCGCGTGACAAATAGCGGACGTCGGAGGCTGCAAGATTCAGACCCTTGGCGCCGGTTGGCGGCACGATATGCGCGGCGTCGCCGGCCAGGAACAGCCGACCGAAGCGCATCGGTTCCGCGACAAAACTGCGCAAGGGCGCGATGCTTTTCTCGATCGACGGCCCGGTCACCAGCGCTTCGGCGGCCTCGGGGTCGAGGCGGCGGCGCAATTCATCCCAGAAGGCGTCATCGCTCCACTGCTCGAGCTTGTCGTCGAGCGAACATTGCACGTAGTAACGAGTGCGCGTCAGCGAGCGCATCGAACACAGCGCGAAGCCGCGTTCGTGATTCGAATAAATGAGCTCATGCGACACCGGCGGCGTGTCGGCCAGAATGCCCAGCCAGCCGAAAGGATAGATCTTCTCGTACTCGGTTATCGCGGCAGGCGGCACGCTGGCTCGGCTGACACCGTGATAGCCATCGCAGCCGGCGATGAACTCACAGCTCAGTTCATGCGCGACGCCGTCGAGCTGATAGGTCACGCGCGGTTGTCGGCCTTCAAAATCATGCAACGCCACGTCCTGAGCGTGATAGATCGTCGCGCGTCCGGCAGCGGCGCGCGCGTCCATCAGGTCGCGCGTGACCTCGGTTTGTCCGTACACCGTGACCCGCTTGCCACCGGTCAGCTCCTGCAAATTGATGCGATGCCGGGCACCACCGAAACACATCTCGAAGCCATCATGAACCAGGCCCTCGGCACGCAGCCGCGAGTCGATGCCCAATTCGGTCAGCAACTCAACGGTGGTTTGCTCGAGTACGCCGGCCCGAATCCGGCCCAGCACATAGTCGCCGCCCTGGCGCTCGACGATGACATTGTCGATACCGGCCTTATGCAGCAATTGGCCCAGTAACAGGCCTGCCGGCCCCGCGCCAATGATGGCAACCTGGGTTCGGGATCGGATCAATCGGGTCTCCTCGGAAGGTGATACTCAGGCTTCGGTGATCGGCAGCGTCGAGATCACGTCGATGCCGGGCTGTTTGGAAAGCGCGGCACGACCGAGTCGAAGGCGTCAATAAGTTTCGAGGTGCAGCCGCCCTTCACGCTTCAACGACTCCGCCAACGGTCCCCAACTCAGACCGCCGTCCTGCGCGATTTCGCGAAGCGCCAGCAACACGCCCTCCTCCATGCTCTTCAAACCACATACGTAGATACCGGTATTGCCGTCGGCGAGCAACTCGACCAGATCAATTGCTCGCTCGCGCATGAGGTCCTGCACATACCGTTTCGGTTGGCCGACCGCGCGCGAGAACGCCAGGTTGATATCGATGAAGTCTTTCGGCAGTTTTTGCAGCGGTCCGAAGTACGGTAACTCCTGCTGGGTCCGGGCACCGAAAAACAGCATCAGTTTGCCACCTTCGAACTTGCCGCTTTGGCGCATGCGTCGTCGCCACTCGGTCATGGCGCGCATCGGTGCGCTGCCGGTACCGGTACAAATCATGATGATGTTCGAGCGCGGGTGATTCGGCATCAGGAATGAAGCGCCGAACGGCCCGATCACCTGGACCTTGTCGCCTATCGCCAGGTCGCACAGGTAGTTGGACGCCACGCCCCGCACGGCCTTGCCGCTGTGATCGGCGGTGACCCGCTTGACCGTCAGCGCAAGGTTGTTGTAACCCGTGCGCTCACCATTGCGCGGACTGGCTACCGAATACTGCCGGGCGACGTGCGGCCGACCCTTGGCATCGACACCCGGCGCGATGATGCCAATCGACTGGCCCTCCAGCACCGGAAACGGCAGATTGCCAAAATCGAGAACAATATGATGCGTTTCATTCTCGAAGCCGCTCTGCGTGCAATTCAAATTGCCGACGACGCTGGCGAGAATCGGTGACTTCGGTCCGTACAGATTGGTGTAGGCGTGGGCAGCAGACCAAGGCGGCAACGTCGCGCCAACATTGGCTGCGTTCAGTATCTGTTCGCCAGTCTGGGCGTTGGCCAGTTCCCCCGCCGGTTCGCCAGGTTGTGGCTCCAACGCTTCCGCCGCCGACGTCTCGGACAAACCCGCCCCAGGGTCCGGCGAAAGGGCAGAAAGTAACTCCTGATTCAATTCAGCCGGTAGTTCGGCGGGCAATTCATCCCAACTGAATTGATCTTCGATCGAGTAAGCGCGACTCGTGATGACGGTTCGCCAATTGTCAATCGAGCCGGTTGGACAGGGTGAGATGCAGGCCATGCAGCCATTGCAGATGTCGGCGCGAACCACGTAGTTGCGATCGTCATGGGTGATCGCACCGATCGGGCAAATGGCCTCGCAGGTGTTGCAGCGAATGCATATTTCCGGGTCGATCAAATGTTGCTTGATCAAACCCGGTTTGGTATTGCTTGCGGTAGCGTTTTCGTTTGGCACGTCGTTCATGACTCCGACACCGCTGCGGTTGCGTCTACATTGGCCACGGCTTGCGACTCCCTCTACCGTTCAGTCAAGCGAATTTCAATTAAACCGCACGTAGTCGAACTCGACATTCTGACGGTTGATGCCCATCATCGGCGGCGCGATCCAGCCGGCGAATTTACCCGGTTCAACCACGCGACCCATCAGTGAGGCGACAAAACCGCGATCGTCCGAAGTTGGCAACCATTGATCCTTGCTGGCATCCCATTCAGATTGACTCAAGGGGCGCCCGTCCGGCGCCACCTTGACGCCTGCCAAGGCACCAATCTGGCGATTGAAGGCCTTGTGCGGTACTTGCAGACGGAACGGAATACCGGCCTTCTCGAGCACGCGATTCCAGCGCCCTACGCCGGCAATCGAGTCCTTGATGTAATCGTCGCGCAGCACTTCATTGAGTGCATTGAGCATCGGCACTTCCTTGTCGACCAACTGACCGTTGACCACTTCGAGGACGCGATAACTCTGTCCTTTCAAAATGTGATCATCGCCACGTTTGGTTTCATCGAAGCGTCCTTTTAATCCCGAGCTGTAGAAGATCGCCGCGTTACTCGATTGGTCAGCTCCGAACAGATCGATGGTGACGCTGTAATGGAAATTCAGATAACGCTGAATGGTCGGCAAATCAATGGCACCGGCGGCGCGCACCTTGCCCACATCGTCGCTCTTGATCTCGTTCATGACTTGCGCCGTACGCTGTAGCACGCGCGAGATGCCGGACTCACCGACAAACATATGGTGAGCTTCTTCGGTCAACATGAACCGGGTGGTTCGTGCGAGCGGATCGAAGCTGCTTTCGGCGAGTGCGGCGAGTTGAAACTTGCCATCACGATCGGTGAAGTACGTGAACATGAAAAAGCTCAGCCAGTCGGGGGTTTTTTCGTTGAACGCACCCAGAATGCGCGGATTATTTTCATCGCCCGATCGACGCTGCAACAGGGCCTCGGCTTCTTCACGGCCATCACGCCCAAAGTGACGTTGCAACAAGTACACCATGGCCCACAAATGGCGACCTTCTTCAACGTTGATCTGAAACAGGTTACGCAGATCGTACATGGACGGTGCGGTCAGCCCGAGATGGCGCTGTTGTTCAACCGACGCCGGCTCGGTGTCACCCTGAGTCACGATGATTCGCCGCAGATTGGCGCGATGCTCACCGGGAACGTCATTCCAGACCTTCTCACCGAGGTGATCACCGAAATGGATCTTGCGTTCGGCGTTACTCGGGTTCATGAAGATTCCCCAGCGGTAGTCACGCATCTTGACATGGCCGAACTGCGCCCAGCCTTGCGGGTCGACGCTGACGGCGGTTCGCAGATAAACGTCGTAGTCGGTCGAGCCTTCCGGACCGACATCGTCCCACCACTTGATGAAATTCGGTTGCCACTGCTCGAGCGCGCGCTGCAGCGTACGGTCTTCGCTGAGGTTGACGTTGTTCGGGATTTTTTCGCTGTAATTGATTCCGGTCATGCTGTGCTTTCCTTGGCGCTACCAACGAGCGCATTAAAGAATTGGACTTTGGTAAATCCTGTCGTTGATCAAACTCGATTCAAGTCGAACGAGGCCTTCTCGCCCGAGCCATAAACTTTCAGAGCGCCTTTTTCACCGACCGCATTCGGCCGGTTGAAGATCCAGTTTTGCCAGGCGGTCAGCCGACCGAAAATCCGGGTCAACATATTTTCCTTGCTGGCAAAGCGCAGATTGGCTTCGAGCCCGGTCAGGGAATCCGGCGACATGCTGGCACGCTGCTCGAGCGCAATGCGGATTTCATCCGCCCAATCGATATCATCGAGCGCGGCTGTCACGAGGCCAAGCGTCATCGCTGCATCGGCATCGAGTGGCTTGCCGATGGCGTCTCGAACGGCCTCCAACGGTGCCAGCTCCTCGTAAAAGCGCCGCGCCAAACGAGATTGATCGTTGACCATCGGATAAATGCCGAGGTTCATTTCGCTGGGCGTCAACAACGGCGCGCGATCCGCATCGTCGGGCAGCGCCAACATGTAGGTACGGTCGGCGCAGAACGCAAGTTCGGCCAAGGTACCTGCAAAACAGGACCCTGGTTCAATCAGCGCAAACAGCGAGCGCGAGGAGACATCCAATCGGGCCAATGTTCGGCGCAACAGACCGATGGTTTCACGAACCAGCCAATGATCGCGCAACTCGAGCATGAGCGTATCGGCAGCCAACACGGCGGCAGCATCGCCTTGCGTCTTCAGGATCCAGGTGCCGACTTCGAGCTCGTTGGTGCGCATGCACAGAATCGCGTCGTCGAGCTCGCGCGCCATCGCAATCGGCCACCAGGTGGCGGCCGCCGCTTCGATGCCGGCCAGCGTGGTGGGTTGCGCAGCGTCCGGCGCCTTGACCGTAAAAGTGGCGCTGCGTTTTTGGCGATCAATCGCCACTTGGACATACTGATACTCAAGCGAGTCGGCGCTTTCACGACGTTGCACTGGAGTGAGTAATACCGGCTTGCCATTGCTCGGCCGATGACTGTCCGAAGCCAAAGCACCAGCGCGCTGCTTGATGTAACCGGCAAACTGCGCCGGCTTGACGGCGGCATCAACCAAACGCCACTCGACGGCACGCTCGCCGCGCACGCCTTCAACGCTGGTGCAGAAGATGTCGGCCAGATCGTGCCGAACGTGGCGCTTGTCGGTCACGCGGGTCAGGCCACCGGTGCCGGGCAACACACCCAGTAGCGGCACCTCGGGTAAGGACACCGAGGACGATCGATCATCGATCAGCACAATTTCGTCGCAGGCCAAGGCGAGTTCATAACCACCGCCGGCGCAGGCACCGTTGACGGCGGCCAGGAACTTCAGTCCGGAATATTTTGAGGAGTCTTCGATGCCATTGCGGGTTTCGTTGGTGAACTTGCAGAAGTTCACCTTCCAGGCATGAGTCGAGAGGCCGAGCATGAAGATATTGGCGCCCGAGCAAAACACCCGATCTTTCAGGCTGGTGACCACCACCGTGCGGACCGCCGGATGTTCGAAGCGGATTCTATTGAGCGCGTCATGCAATTCGACATCAACGCCCAGGTCGTAACTGTTCAACTTGAGTTTGTAGCCCGGCAAGATTCCCTGGTCTTCGGCGATATCGATCGACAGCGTGGCGACCTCGGCCTCAACTTTCAGCTTCCAATGCCGGTAGTGTTCTGGAGTGGTCCGGTAGTCGACCCGTAACGTTGTCTCGGAAACGTTCATTCTGACTCCTCACTTTGATTACACGCATTATTATGCATAAATTAATCAAAGTCAACAAAATATGCAAAATGCTGCATCTCGCTATCCGCCTGCTATTACGCTGCCGAAAATCCGCTCAAACAGGCAACTGCAGCGCGGCGCGCACTGACGCTCGAATCTGTTGAAAACTATCGGCCAGGGCCTGGCGGCTGGTGTCCACGGTCAAATCGGCTTTCGAGTAAAAGGCCGAGCGACCGGCCAGAATCCGACGCAAATCTTCCATTGCCTCCGGGCTGGCTGCCATCGGCCGCAAATCGCCCTGTTGGGTGACCCGACTCAAATGTTCTTCTGGTGACGCCTGAATCCAGACGCTGAGGCAGCGCTGCAGCAGCAGATTCAAACTGGCCACATCCGACACCAGACCGCCGGGGGTCGCGATGACCGCCTGCGGATGACTTTGCAGCGTTTCTTCAAGCGCACGACGCTCATATCGCCGGTAAGCAGCGCTGCCGTACAAGTCGTGGATTTCTCGAATGGTGCAACCGGCCACCTTTTCAATCTCGCGCGAAAGCTCCAGAAACGGTACCTCGAGGTCGTCGGCCAACAAGGCACCCAGGGTCGATTTACCGGCGCCGCGAAGTCCAATCAAGGCGACGCATTGGCTGCGGACTTTTTGCGGCGCTTGTCCCAAGGTCTGGCCGATCGCCAGTCGCGCCCGCTGTAACTCTTCCTCAGAGCGGCCTGCCAACAGTTCGCGAATCAATAACCACTCTGGCGAACGCGTCGTCACGTCGCCCAGTAACTCGGCCAACGAACAATTCAAGGCCTGAGCCACTTGCTGCAAGATCAGAATCGACGCATTGCCCGTGCCGTATTCCAGATTGGCAAAATGCCGCTCCGATACTTCAGCGGCTCGGGCGGCCGCCTTGCGCGTCAAACCGCGACGCGAACGCAACGTGCGCACCCGTTCGCCCAATGCCGCCAGCAGCAGCTCGCGACTCGGATCGCCGTCAGCGGCAGGTAGCGCGATCGCACCGGCGTCGAAAAGGTCCTGCGACATAAAATTGCCCTCGCGTTGATTGCTCTCGCGTTGTTGATGCATTATAGTGCGTCTCAAACCTGCTGCCCCAAAAAATTCAATGGAGACCCGCATGACCGCCACCCAGATCGCCACGCCGGGCAGCCGCTTTAATTTCGCCGACCACCTGATGCAATTGAATTCGGAACGATTGACGAAGACCGCCTTTATTGACGATCAAGGTCGACTCAGCTACGGCGAGCTATTCGATCGCGTCCGCAGTCTCGCGCAGGCGCTTTCCGCCAGCGGCCTGCGCCGCGAGGAGCGGGTGCTGTTGCTCATGAGCGACCAGTGCGAATGGCCGGTCTGCTTCCTGGCTTGTCTGTACGCAGGCATTGTTCCGGTTGCCGTCAATACTTTGATGACGGCCAGCGACTATGCCTACATGCTGCAACACAGTCGCGCTCAAGCTGCGCTGGTGTCTGCGCCATTGCTGGCGACACTGCAGGCCGCGATGGCGCAGGGTGATCATGAAGTTCGCTGCATCATGGTTGCGCAGGGCGAACGCGCCACTTCGCAAAGCGCGCTCGATGCCGCGCAAGGCGCTACCGCATCGCCCGAGCCAGCGACAACGCCAACAGCGATGTCGCCCAATTCGGCACCGGTCAACATCGTAAGCATGGAGACGATGATCGTGGCCCATCCTCCGGGCACGTCAGCCAGTTCGACAGTCAGTTCGCAGCCAGCGCCGACTGCGGCTGACGATCCCGCCTTCTGGTTGTATTCCTCCGGCTCAACCGGCCGACCGAAAGGCACCGTGCACACGCAGGCCAGTCTGTACTGGACGGCCGAACTTTATGGCAAGGCTGTGCTCGGACTCACCGGCGACGATGTTTGTTTTTCGGCCGCCAAGCTTTTCTTTGCTTATGGTCTGGGCAATGGCTTGAGCTTTCCGTTATCGGTCGGCGCCACTGTCGTTCTGATGCCCGAGCGACCGACGCCCGCTGCCGTGTTCAAACGCTGGATCGAGCACCGCCCGACGGTCTTTTTTGGCGCACCGACCGGCTTTGCGGGCATGCTCGCTGCCGCTGATTTACCGTCAAAAAATCAGGTGGCGTTACGCATGTGTTCGTCGGCCGGCGAAGCGCTACCGGCTGAGCTCGGCAAACGATTCAGCACTCATTTCGGTTGCGACATCATCGACGGCATCGGCTCGACCGAAATGTTGCATGTCTTTCTGTCGAATCATCCCGGTGACGTGCGTTACGGCACCACCGGCAAGCCGGTGGCCGGTTATGAACTCGAATTGCGCGGTGACCAGGGCCAGGTAGTGGCCGATGGCGAGATTGGCGATCTCTACATCAAAGGGCCGAGTGCCGCGCTGTTGTATTGGGGAAATCGCGAGAAGACGCGCGAGACCTTCCAGGGCACCTGGACCAAGAGCGGTGATAAGTACGTACGCGACAGTGAGGGCTACTACACCTACTCCGGACGCAGTGACGACATGCTCAAAGTCAGCGGCGTCTATGTCTCACCGTTCGAAGTGGAAGCCACCTTGATGCAACATCCGTCCGTACTTGAAGCGGCCGTCGTCGGCAAGACGGACGCCGACGGACTGACCAAGACCAAGGCATTTGTGGTGCTCAAAGCCGGCCACAGCACCGATGAAGCTGCGCTGAAGGCATTCGTCAAGGATCGATTGGCACCCTTTAAATACCCGCGACAAATCGAGTTCATTGCCGAGTTGCCGAAAACTGCTACCGGAAAAATTCAGCGCTACAAGTTAAGGGAAGTGTGAACGGGCGGCACGGACGGCCGGCACGAACGGGGAGGCGCGAACCGAAGGCACGAGTGGGAAGCATCAGCGCGCAGCTTAATCGAGTTTGACATTCGCCAGCTTCGCAACTTCGCCCCATTTACGGTTTTCTGCGGCAATGAAATCGGCAAACGCCCTCGGCGTGCAGGGATCGGCAATCGAGCCACGGCGCTGGATCTCTGCCCTTACCAGCGGATCATTCAGTATCTTTTGAATGTCATGGCTGATTTTCGCGACCAGATCGACCGCAGTGTCTTTGGGCAGCACAATGCCCGACCAGCCGACCGCTTCATAGTTTGGAATCAACTCGGCGATTGCAGGAACCTGGGGCATCGACTCAACGCGTTTACCGGTCGTCACCGCAAGCGCCTTCAGACGCCCGCTGGTAATGTGTGGCAACGCGCTGGTCACACTATCGAACATCAAGGGGATCTGGCCGCCCAGAAGATCGGTCATGGCCGGCGCCGAGCCACGGTAAGGAATATGCACCATGAACAAGCCCGCGCGGGCCTTGAATAACTCAGCGGCCATGTGCTGCGCCGTACCCGGCCCTGCGGATGCGTAATTTAGCCGGCCGGGGTTCTTCTTCGCATAGTCGATCAGGCTCGCCAACGAGTTTGATTCCAGGCTCGGATGCGCCACCAGCACCAGCGGCGCGATAAACACATTCGAGGCCGGCGCAAAATCTTTCTGTGCGTCATACGGCAGCTTCGAATAAACCACCGGATTAATTCCCAAGGTGCCACTGGTGCCCATGATCAGGGTGTAACCATCGGCAGGCGCCGTTCTGCCCGCTTCGATACCCGGTACACCGCCACCGCCCGCCTTGTTCTCGACGATTACATTCTGGCCCCAGAGCAATTGCAGCTTCTCGGCCAGCAGACGCGCAAAAATATCCGCCGCCTGGCCTGGCGGAAACGGAACGATGATCTTGACTGTCTTGGTGGGGAACACAATCGACGAGCCAGCGGTGCTTTGGGCCTGCAATAACCGGGAAGACCAACCTGTGCAGGCAAGCACACCCAACTGCAACAGTTGACGGCGCTTATTCAAGGGTCGATGGCACCTGTCAATGAGCCGAGGGGAATTATTCTGACCGCGATTATTGCCAGACAATTTCGTGTCTCATGACAAATGGATTCAGTCGATCATGTACCAAACTGGCGACCGCGTCGCGCCCTGCGGTGGGCACGCCGGTGAAGACAATCGTCGCCAGACTACCGTGCGTGCCATGCGCGGCAACCTTGACCTCGAACTCGAGATGCTGATCGCGTAGCGGCGCCAGCACTTCGGTGAAGACTCGGCGGGCGGCATCCCAGCGCAGTTGCGGTTTGAACACCTTGCCGACGGCCGTCAACGGCATGACGTCCACCGCAACGATAGCCACCGGCAAGGCGGCACGCTCGGGCGTTCGTTCACGCACAAAGGCTTCGAGTTCGCCGGCTTTCAGCGTCACACCGGGCTGCAGTTGGACGTAGGCGAGCGGTAATTCGCCCGCATAGGCATCGGGTTGTCCGACCAGGGCAGCCAGGGCGACGGCCGGATGCTGATAGAAAATCTCCTCGACGGCCATCGGATCAATATTGTGGCCACCGCGAATCACGAGGTCCTTGGCGCGACCGGTAATCCACAAATAGCCGTCCTCGTCGAGCCGCCCGAGGTCGCCGGAATTTACCCAGCCGGGCTCGACAAAGGCGCCTTGATTATGAATATCGTTCAAGTAGCCCGAGAACACCCCGGGCCCGCTCATCGCAACCACGCCAATTTCGTTGACCGCACAATCGGCGCTGCAGTGCCCGTCGGCATCGACCTTGACGATGCGCACCCGACTGTAGGGAACGGCATGGCCAACGGTGCCCAAACGAAGGGGCCGATCAGCGTACGAGATGGTATGCACGCTCGAGGTTTCGGTCATACCGTACACCTCCAGTACCGGCACGCCGAGCTTCTCCTGCAGCGCCTTGGCAACCGCTACTGGAATTGCCGAACCACCACCGGCCGAATAGCGCAGACTGCTGATATCACTATCGCCGGTGGGTACAGCCAGCGCAGCCGCCATGACCGTCGGCACACCACTGAACACCTGCGCACGATATCGATGCACGAGTTTCCAGATATTTTTAACCGCAGTCGCGTTGCGCCAACCCGAGGGTGACAACACCACGACACTACCGGCGCCGGCAAACGTGGCAATGCCCTGGGTCAGCGCGCCGCCGACGTGAAAAAGTGGCAATCCAAACAACAGCGGCGTACCGGGCTGCGTCTTCAACATGAGGTTACAGACCCAGCCCTGATAAACCTGATTGGTGTGGGTGTGACTGACCAGCTTCGGCGTTCCGGTGGTACCACCGGTATGAAAATACGCAGCGACATCGTCGCCCGCAATGTGGCGGCCACTGACCAGATGATCGTCCGGCTGCGACTTGATTAGCTCATCGAATGAATAGACGCCGTTGGCCGGATCGGCTGCACCGCCCACGACCACGATCGCGATCAGGTTCTTCAGCGAGCCCCGAACTTTCTGGACCTTTTCGAAAATATCCGAGCCTTCCGTGGGGCCCAGGGTGACCAGCACTTTAGTACCCGCAGCCTGCAATATCTCGGCAATCTGGTGTGCCTCGAGCAAGGGGTTGACCGGGTTCGCAATGCCGGCCGCCTCGGCGCCAAATAGCGTGAAGAAACTCTGCGGCAACAACGGCAACAGAAAACTCACCACGTCGGTCGGCCCGACCCCCAGTGAATGGAAGGCATTGGCGGTTTGCGTGACCGCCCCGACAAACTGGCCGAAATTGATGATGCGAGGCACCTCATCAGGACTGGCGCCGGCCAGAAACTGAATCGCCGGCGCCGCGGGATCGATCGATGCGCCCAGCTTGATCGCATCGTAGGTGCTGACGGCAGCGATGCGCTGCGAGTACGGTATTGCTTCAAAGGCTCGCAGATCGGCTTCGGTTGCCAGGCTGGGCAAGGTCTCGCCAATGATCCGATCGAGCAACAGGGCGCGCGGCATATTCGGTCTCCTTCGTTATGCACAAAGGATAACAAAACAATGTCTGGGCGCACAGGCCTGGACGTAGGCTCAACCGAAGTCGGATGCTGAGGCCCAGCGGGTAACGGACGACAGTGCTCGTAATGACGCGAGACCTTATGCGGTATGCTCCACAGCCCTTCCTGATCCCGACAGGTGCCCGAACCAACATGCCGGCTACTGCGCTCGCCCTGGTCATTCTCGCCGGTCTGATTCACGCCAGTTGGAACATCGCTGCCAAGCGCGGCGGCGGCGACTCCCGATTCGCCTTATTGACCAATTTCGCATTGGCGCTCGTCTGGGCGCCGGTCGGCGCCTGGTTCGGTTGGCAGGAGATGGCCGCCTGGGGCTGGCCAGAATATGCATTGGTCACTGTCAGCGGTGCCCTGCACCTGGTTTATTTTCTGGTGCTGCTGCGCGGTTATCGACGAGCAGACTTGACGGTTGTGTATCCGCTCGCACGCGGCAGCGGACCGCTGCTGACCTCCATGGTTGCGATCACCTTCCTCGGCGAACAGTTGTCAGCTTGGGGAGCACTCGGCATTTTCGGCGTAGTCATTGGCGTATTTCTGATTGCCGGCGGCCCGGGCTTGTGGCGCGCCGCGCAGGAACCCGCCAAGCGCGATCGCGTACGCGCGGGCTTGTTTTATGGGCTGCTGACGGGACTGTTCATTGCCGCGTACACGGTAGTCGACGGCTGGGGCGTCAAGGTGCTGGGCGTCTCGCCGATTCTGATCGACTACATGGGCAACCTGATGCGTATCCTGCTGCTGGCGCCCTTCGTCTTGCAAGATCTGCCGGCCTTTCGAGAAGCCGCCCAAACGCAGTGGAAGACCGCCCTGCTGGTTGGTACCATCAGCCCGGTCTCCTACGTTCTGGTCCTGTACGCAATGAAAGTGGCGCCGATGTCGCATGTCGCGCCAGCCCGCGAAGTGTCGATGTTATTTGCAGCGCTGATCGGCGGCAAACTGCTTGCCGAAGGAGATCGATTACCGCGTCTTGCCGGTGCCGCCTTGATTGCCGTCGGCGTCATGGCGCTGGCACTCGGTTAGTTGTCCCTCGGATAGTGTTTCAGGGAGCCTGTCGGGATTATCATTACATTCGCTTCGTTCTTCGAAACATCGAAACATCGAAACATCTGAACATCTGAACATCTGAACATCAGAAAGGATTGAACGCTTGGACCTGGGACTCACTGGCCTGCGCGCCATCATCACCGGCGGCACCAAAGGCATTGGCCGTGCGATCGTTGAAACCCTGATTGCCGAAGGCTGCCATGTCGCGTTGTGCGCGCGCAGTGCCTACGATATCAAGCGGGCCACGGAACAACTCTCGAACCGCGGCGTCAAGGTGCTGGCGCAAGTACTCGATATCGCCGATCCCATTGCCCTCAAACGTTGGGTCGGTGATAGCGCCGCCGGTTTGGGCGGTATCGACATCGTTATTGCCAATGTCAGCGCGCTGGCGGTCGAACCCGGCGAGAAGTCCTGGCACAAGTCCTTTGAGACCGATGTGCTCGGAACCGTTCGGATGGTCGAGGCCGCCTTGCCTCATCTCGAGCGCAGCAAGGCGGCATCGATCGTGACCATAGCGAGTGTGTCGGCCCGCGAGATTGATTTTGCGGCAGGCTCCTATGGCGCCATGAAAGCAGCATTGATTCACTACACTCAGGGGCTTGCTCAACAATGGGCCAGCAAACATATTCGCGCCAACAGCGTGTCACCGGGCAACACCTATTTTCCGGGCGGCGTTTGGGAAAATATCGAACATGGCAACCCGGCGCTGTTCAAGCAAGCGATGGCGATGAATCCTAGCGGGCGCATGGGAAAACCGGACGAGATTGCGCGTTCGGTGGTATTTTTGGCAAGTCCGGCGTCGAGTTATACCAGTGGCACCAACCTGGTCGTTGATGGCGCCTTGACACGTGGAGTTCAGTTGTGAAATCAATGAGAATCGCAGCGGTATTCGTCGCTCTGCTGATCCACGCGCCGCTGACGTTGGCACAAGCTCAAAACTGGCCGACCAAACCGTTGCGGCTGTTGGTACCTCTGGCGGCCGGCAGTACCGCCGATATTGTTTCACGCGTGCTGGCTCTTGAGCTCGGTAAAGTACTGGGCCAAACCATTGTGGTTGAAAACAAGTCCGGTGCCGGTGGCACCATCGCCACCGCTGAAACTGCACGCTCGGCCGCCGACGGCTACACCCTCGCCTTTGCATCGCAGGGAACCTTGATCTTCAATCAAGGACTGTACGCCAAGCCAGGTTACGACTCTCTCAAGGACTTCACCCCGCTGGCCTTTATCGGTAGCGTCTCGAACGTCATGATCGTGCATCCGGACCATGCTGCGCAGCGACCCGCCGACATCATCGCCAGCGCCCGAGCGAAACCGGGCGAAGTCAGTTTTTCGTCGGGCGGCAGCGGCACCAGTCATCATCTGTCGGGCGTGTTGTTCGGCAATATGACCAACACCAGTTTGCTGCATGTACCGTACAAGGGCGCACCGCAGGGCATTCTCGCGGTCATGAGCAAGGAAGTCTCCGTTGGATTTTTCAATACGCCGACGGTCATTGCGCAGATCAAGGATGGCCGTCTCAAACCACTCGGTGTCACCAGCTTGAAACGCTCGTCGCTATTACCGCATGTCGCCACCCTCGATGAACAAGGCGTCCGCGGCTATGAAGTCAATGCCTGGTTCGGAGTCATTGCGCCAGCCGGCTTGCCCTTGAGCCTCGTGACTCGCCTGAATGGCGAAATCAACAAAATTCTGGCGTTGCCCGAGGTGCGCGAAAAACTCGGCGCGCAAGGGTTCGAGCTGGCGCCGGCCATGGAGCCGGCCGCGTTCAGTCAACTGATCGCCGATGACTACGCCAAGTGGCTGCCGATCGTCAAGGCCAGTGGCGCCAAGGCAGACTGATCACATTAGCCCGCTGACCTTCGGATCAACGGTTCGAACTACAGCCCCAAAGCCTGCACACTGAGCTTCGCCAATTCACGCCGAAGCCTGGTGCGAACTTTGGCATGCGCCCGGCTCGAATTCAGGTTCTGCAACTCGTACGGATCGGCGTTCAGATCATAGAGTTCGTCAAGCTCGCCATCGCGCCCGCGGTTGACCCAATGAATGTATTTGTAGCGGTCGGTTCGTACCGCCTTGTAGGTCATGCCGATCAGCCACGGCATTGCATTTTCAGCCCAATACTCGATCAGTACCGATTTTCGCCAATCGGCCGTTTTTGCGCTGATCGCTGCCTGCGGCTCGGGCCTTGCAGCGGCGGCGCGTGCGGCGGGCTTGGCCTTGGTACCCGCGAACAGTGGTAACAACGATCGGCCCTGAATCTGCGGCCCCGGTCTGCCACCTGCCAATTTCAGGAGGGTGGGCGCGAGATCCTGACAAATCACGAGATCACGCACGCGGCTGCCGGCGCGCACCTTCTTCGGGTAACGCACAACGAACGGCGAGCGAATGCCTTCTTCATAAGCAAAGCGACGCTCCGGTCCGAGTCCGTGTTCACCGAAGAAATAGCCGTTATCGCCGAAAAAAACGATGACCGTATTCTCGAGCTCACCGCTTTTTTCGAGCGCTGCCAGGATCTTCCCGACACCTTCGTCGACTGACGCCATCATGCGGGCGCGCAGGCGGATTTCTTCCTGCTCACCCGAGAACACGGCTTTCATGATCTGACTGCCAACCGGCCCGCCACGTTGCTCGAAGCACTCGGCCCAGGCGGGCTTGCCCTTGATGACCTCGGCGATCGGCAACATGTTCGGTGTGCGCGGGAAGATCGCATCGCGATACAAGTCCTTGTGTCGAGCCGCAACCTGGTAGCCGCCCTGCGCCGCGATGCGCAGCGTGCCGTCAGCCGCCTGCTCGGCGTCCGGATGGACGGCCTTGTGCGCAAAGAACAACGAGAATGGTTGATCGCGTTTGCGATTCAGAAAATCGAGCGCGAGCTGGTTCATGATGTCGGTGATGTAGCCCGTGTGCTGCTGGTACTTGCCGTCGTGATTGAGCTTCGGATCGTTCAGGCGTCCGTGCCCGTCGTAGCTGACCCAATGATCGTAGCCGGGCCTCGGCATGCCGTCATTACCCATATGCCACTTGCCGATATGCGCAGTCTCGTAGCCGAGTTTTTGCAGCTCGAGATGATAGTTGGGCAAACGATGACTCATGGCATCGCGCGCCACGTTATCAATGATGCCGTGGCGGCTCGCATACTGGCCGGAGACGATCGACGCGCGATTCGGCGAGCAGATCGGCGTGGTGTGAAAGGCGCGCTCGAACAGGGCCCCTTCGCGGGCCAGGCGATCGATGTGCGGCGTCTGCATATACGGATGACCGCCGGCACCAAACTCGTCGTAACGCAAATCGTCGATCAGAATGACCAGGAAGTTCGGCTTCTTGTTTTGATGGCTTCGCACGGGCGTGTCTCCTCAGTAAATTCGTCTGTCAATCGCTCTTGCCCGCCAGCCAGGCCGCCAGCAATATCAGCAAGCCGCCGAGGACGAGACTCAGACTCAACGCCTCGCCACCGAATATTAAGGCCGAGACCGATGCGAACAATACCTCGCTGAGCATGACGACCGCGGTTACATTGGCCGGCAGCCTGGCCGCGCCAAACTGCAAGGCCAGGTTCGATGCCATGAACACGACGGTCATGACCAAGGCAGCCGGTAACCACGATAACCACAACGTTGAAGGCCAGGCTGTCAGGCCACCAGCCGATACCGCCAGCGCAACGGCAGTAGCCGTGATCCAGCAGCCGCCGAACATCGTCATTGCACGCGTTGACGACGCCACCCCGGCAAGTTTTCGCAACAGCACATTGGTGAGTGCGAAGCAGGCACCGCCGGCCAACGCCAGCCAATCCGGCAGCGTGTCCGGCCAAGGCCAACCAGCGTCGGGACGCCACAGCACCACCAGAGCGCCGAGTAACGCCAGACCGATTCGCAACACGGCTGCGCCGCTAATGGGCTCTTGCAGCAACCAGCGCGCGAGCAGCACCGCCCAGATCGGCATCAGGTAGAACAACAACACGACCCTGACCACCGGGCCGACCGTCAGCGCCCAGTTAAAGCAGACATTGGTCAGGCCGCTGGCCAGCGCCAACCCGAGCAACGCCGGGAGAGTTGACGAAGATGCAGCCGGCGCCACGCCACCCGCCTTTGGAGCCGCGCCGCGCGCGAATAACCAGACCAGCAAGCCCAGGAAACCCAGGCCATAGATGAACGCGGTGGCCCACAGACTGGCCAGACCGCGCGACTCGAGATAGCGAAACGGCAACCAGGAAACACCCCAGACAAACGCGTTGAACAACAACGCGAAGATGGCGGCCTGGTCAGTGGTGGCAACGCGGGCAGCGAGGCGGGCAGAACCCCTCAGCACGATTGCGCCTTCGTGCCAGCACTCAACCTTGTGCGAGTACTCAACCTTGTGCGAGCAGGATCTTCAAATCGGCGGCGAGCCAATCGCTCGGTTGTCCATGTTTGATGAACAAACGTATTCGGCCTTGAGTGTCGAATACGTAGCTGGCGGCCGTGTGGTCAATGGTGTAGCTGCCTGGCGTCTGCCCGGGAACCTTGTCGAAAAACACCTTGAATTCGCGAGCTGCTTTTTTGGTTTCTTCGAGCGTACCGGACAAACCGATGAATCGCGAATCAAACGCCGGCACATACTTCGAGAGAATCGACGGTGTATCGCGTTCCGGGTCCAGCGTGATGAACACAACCTGCACGCGGTCGGAGTCAGCGCCCAGTGTCTTCAGGGCCTTGGACGTCTCGAGCAAGGTGGTCGGGCAGATGTCGGGACATTGGGTGAAGCCAAAAAAAACAATAACCAGTTTGCCCTTGAAGTCAGCGAGCTTGCGCGGCTTGCCATTGAAGTCCGTCAGCTCGAATTGACGCGCAAAATCGGCGCCGGTAATGTCGGTGTGATTGAACCGGGGCTTGCTGCTGCCGAAGTCGCAACCGGTCAGCACATACGTGGCACCCAGCGCGGCCGACAACAACATCAGTCGACGACTGCGCAACATTGCCTGGGCGGTTGTCCCGCTCAAAGGTAATGATCGATGAGTAGTGCGCCAAATAGCGCGGCCAGATAAAAAATCGAGAAGCTGAAGGTCTTCTTCGCCAACGCGTCGGAATAGTGACGCCACAAACCCCAGGCGTAGTAAAGAAACACCGAACCCAGCAGGACGGCGCTGAACAGATAGAACAATCCGCTCATGCGAATCAGATACGGCAGCAGCGTAGTTGCAAACAGCAGCAAGGTGTAGAGCAGGATCGATTTGCGCGTGAATTCGGCGCCGTGCGTCACCGGTAACATCGGCAAACCGGACTTTTTGTAATCTTCGATGCGATACAAGGCCAAAGCCCAGAAATGCGGTGGCGTCCAGACAAAAATAATCAGACACAACACCAGCGCCTGCGCCGGTACTTCGTTGGCAACAGCGGCCCAGCCCAGCAACGGCGGCATGGCGCCGGAGATGCCACCGATGACAATATTTTGTGGCGTTGCTGGCTTCAGGATCACGGTATAGATCAGCGCATAGCCCACAAAGGTCGCAACCGTCAGCCACAGGGTCAAACTGTTGACAAAGGTATGCAGCAGAAATGCGCCGGCGCTGCCCAACAATCCCGTGAACGCCAACGCCGCAGCGGGTGCGATTTCGCCACGAGCGGCCGGTCGGGCGCGGGTTCGGGCCATACGGGCGTCGATGCCGCGCTCGATCAGGCAGTTGAAGGCGAATCCGGCACCGGCCAGCAGCGAAATTCCGGCGGTGCCCATGACGAGGATGCGCCACGATACCGGTCCTTCGGAAGCCAGCAACATACCAATGAGCGCGCAAAATGCGACCAACATCACAATCCTGGGCTTGGTCAGCGCCAAGTATCGACTACTGGTCTGACGCCAGGCAGAGATTTCCGGGTGAATCGCTTGCATAACCGTTTCTTGACTTGCCTTTTAGGCTCGCGTCCTAGAATCGCAACCGTGCGCGAAAGGCCTGAAAGTTTAGCACCACCAGTACAGCCAAGAGCAGAGCCGCGCCGCCATTGTGAAAAACCGCGACGGGTAGCGGCAAACTGAAGTAGACGTTGGACAGACCCAGAACAAGCTGCAGCGCCAGCACACCGAGCAGTCCGATGCCAATGCCGCGCAGCTCGGACAAGGCCAGAATCCGGCGCGACAGCCAGAGCAGATACAGTGTCAGGACGATCGCGCCGAGCCGATGGGTCATATGAATTGCGGTCAGCGCCGCAATTGACAGACCGGCACCGTCGGCGGTTCTGCCCAGTTCCCGAAACAGATGAAAAGCATCCGAAAAATGCGTCTCAGGCCACCATTGCTGCTGGCAGGTGGGCAAGTCCGGGCACGCCAGCGCCGCATAGTTGGTACTGACCCAGCCGCCCAGAAAAATTTGAGCGATCAGCAAAATCAATGCGATGCGTGCCGGTAGTCGGAGCGCCGCGACTGGTTCGGCGTCGACATAGCGAGGGATGGCGTGCTGCCGCCGCCATAACCACACCAATAGACCGAAGGTCAGCATGCCACCCATCAAATGGCCGGTCACGATCGCCGGTCTGAGCAGCAAGGTCACCGTCCATTTGCCGAATAGCCCTTGCATGATGACGACCCCGACCAGAGCAATCGCCAGCAACGGTGACTGCTGAAGCACCTGGCGATAACGCACAGCCATCCACGCAATCGCGATGATCGCCAGACCGAGCAGTGTCGCGATATAACGATGCGCCATTTCCTTCCAGGCCTTGCTCATGGACACCCAGCCATGTTCGCCACCCTGGCTGGCGATCGCCTGGTTGATTTCACCGGCCGCCGCACTGGGCGTCAACTTGCCATAGCAGCCCGGCCAATCCGGGCAGCCCAGACCGGCGTCGCTCAAGCGTACATAGGCACCGAGCATGATCAACAGCAAGGTGGCCAGCGCGGTCCAGCCAATCAAACGTCGATAAGCAGTCATGGGTTTGGAAAACTCAACATGTCATTACTCCTAGCCGAGACGCGAGGCACGCAATAAGCGCGACACATCTTTTTTCATCTTGTTCGGATCGGCCAGTGCCGGAAAGCGCATCATCAGATTGCCCAACGGATCAACCACCAGAATTCGATCCGCAGGCTGTGCCCAATGCCTCTGCCATTGTTCGCGGGTAGTTCTAACGACCCACATACCGGTATGCTGGGCAAGCAGATCAACGCTCGGCGGATCGCCTTCGAGCAGGACCAGCACGCGCTCGATCCGATCCATGTCCTTGCCGGTGGTCAGTCGGACCTGTCGCAAGGCATAGAGGCGCTCGCGCAGCGTCGCTTCGTCCTGATCGGCCCAGACCACCAGCATGACCCACTTGCCTCGCATCTGAGACCAGACAAAAGACGGGTCGGTGCCGACGCGCGAAAAAGTAGTATCGCCAACCGGCCGCTGTGGCTCGATGAGCTCGCCATAGTTGGTGCGCCCGCTCGGCGGGAACACGTAATACATCAGATAGGACGCAATCACCGGCGAAGCGAACATCAGGAACAACAAAACCAGTTTGATCCGACCCGCTCGTGTCGATCGGGCAGCGGGTATGGGGCCGTTACCCGCCGCAGGGTCGGTGGCCCGATCGGGAGAGGTCAAGGGCGCTTGCGCAGTATTCATCGTAGGTGATTTTACCGAGTCGCCAAACTCGAGGGATAAAATCCGGTCATACCTCGGGGTCAGCGCTGGAGCGGCATGAAAATTCTGGTTGTTATTGCTTTTTTGATGATCTTCGCCAGCCTCGCTTCAGCCATGTTTTTTCTGGTGCGTGATCGCGGCAGCACCCGCAACGTCGTCCGGGCACTGACGTTTCGGGTCGGATTTTCGATCGCACTGTTCCTGCTGATTCTGTTCGCCCACTGGATGGGCTGGATTCAAAGTACCGGGTTACCGGTGCAGCGATCCTCGTAAATGGTGAAGATACACTAAACCGGTTATCCGGTCGCTAAGCGCCGGCGATCTGTGCCGACCGATTCGCGCCCGAGCCGCCTTTGACAAACCCGGGTTTGGCACCGCTGCGCCAAAGCTTCCAGCCGAATCGCCCAATGTCGTCTTGCTCGGTGATCAAACTTTGGCGAATCGAAAAAGGATCGAGATGCAGGCCGGCCATCGCTGTTGCCACGGTCGAGGCCGTGCTGTAACCAAGTCTGCCGAGTATCTTGCGCTCGGTACCGAGGAACACATCAAACGCATAAGTCGCGTGTTGCACCGGTTCACCCAGCAATTGCTCGAGTTCACTCTTGGCTTCGCGAACCTGTTGTTCGATGGGTACCGGCAATTGCTCAGGCGTGAAGCGCTCGATCACAATCTGGTGACCGATCGAAAGCCCGAGTTCGCCCATCTGCCGCATGCGACTGTGCAGGCCATCCGGATCATCGCTGCGTGGGTCAACAAAAACCGTCGCAGGCATTTGCTGGGCGAGCAGCAGATTGCCGATGCCATCGCTGAAGCTCGACTCACCTTCAAAGGTAATCACCACCGCACGTTCAGGTAAACGAGCGCCGCCGGTGAAGGCCTTGGCAACCTGATTCAGGCTGACCGTCTTGAAGCGATGCTCAGCCATGAATTGCAAATGCGAACGGAACACTTCAGCCGAGAACCCGGCCGAGCCGTCGTGAATGCCGCGCGTTATGCCGCGGCCGACGTATTTCAATACGGTGCAATGAACCACTGGTAGTTGCCTGGCCAACAATTTGTTTAAGATAAAGTCTCGAATTCAGTATGGAAAGAATCTAGAAGACACTTTCGCGAACGAAAATCAAATCATCCGGACGAATCGGATCATCCAATTTAGGTTCGATAACCTGGACCGAACGATTGCCGTAACGGCGATGAACCCTGATCGCGCGATCGGTACCGCGCAAGGTCAGACCGCCCCCCTTGGCAATAGCTTGAGCTACAGTCATGCCACGGTCAACCCCGTACATGCCTGGGCGTTGCACTTGTCCATACACATAGTAGTTTGGCGCACGATTTACGTAGAGGACGTCGCCAGCACGCAACGCAATGTCCTTGGCGAGGTCACCGGAGGTGAACATGTCCACCAAATCGACCTCAATGCGCTGGATACGGCCATCGCGGGCCGTCACGACGATAACCTCGTCAGCACCCGTAGCCGAAACACCACCGGCCAACGACAGCACTTCAGACAAACGCATGCCGGTTGTCTCGAGCGGATAACGTCCGGGCCGCGTCACGTTACCGAGCACGGCAACCTGTTGACTTCTGAACTCACGAACGTTGACGGTGACCTGCGGGTTTTGAATGAAGTTACCGTCTTTCAATCGCTTCGCAATCAATTGCTCGATTGCAGATGGTGATTGACCGGCCACGCGGATGATGCCGACCAGCGGGAATGAAATAACACCGCCCTCGGTGATTCGAGCCTCGACCTCAAGGTCACGGTTCTGGAACACCTGAATACGAACGACGTCGCCGGCACCCAGCAAATAATCGTCTCGTTGTTGCCCCTGAGCCTGTGCGTTTACCTGTCCAAGAAACATTGCAAACGCGCAGATCGCCAATACCGCTTTGAAGAATGACTTAATCATGGTCTGACCATTCCATTTACTGTCAAAAAACCAATACTGATGGTAGCGCTCCGATACCGCTTTGCGCGTGATGAAATGCGCGAGTGGTCAGGCAGGCGACGTTAAACGGTCGCCTCTGTCGTATCGGCGCAAAAGGCCTGGCACTGACGTGGGAATGCGGCGCCCCGGGTGATTGGCCGACTCGGTCGGCAATCGATCAGAACTGCCCGCGAATACCACCGATAATGACGTTGTTGACGAAGTCGGCACCGACCAGATTGGTGGTGCGCTGTTCACGGCGCAAATCGGCCGTGAATGAGATCGCTCGCGAGTAGTCGTACAAGATACCGGCCTGCAGGGTCACGATATTGTCCTTGCGAACCAGTCCCGGACTGTTGACGATACCCGGATCACCCTTGTAGTTCCACATCGCGTACTGCACCAGACCGGTCAACGAAGTCTTGCCGGTCAGCACCAGTCGAGGCGCCAATCGCAATTGCGTGATGTCGATATAGTTCGCGGTGAAAATGCCCGGCAGTCCGATCGATCGATCGAGCGCCACGTTCAAGAAGAAGCCACCCGACGGACGCCAATCGAGGTTCAACTCGGAGGTCAGACCGCCGAAGTCACGCTGGTTAAAGGCGTCATACTTGCGCTGCGTATAGCCGATCGAGCCACCGATCAAGGTGTCCTCGGAAGGTCGGACGCGCAATCGAGTCAGCAACTCGGTTTGTTTGAATGAGTTGTCGACCCCGGTAGCGAGGTTTTGCCCCAGAAAGTCCGTCAACTGCAAGTAATCGTATTTGCCGCGCGCGCTACGCCCCAGAAAAGTCAACTCGGTACCGGTACCCGGCGCGAACCGTAGTCCAGCTTCCACACCGTTGGTCGTGAAGTTACCCGGCAAGTAGGCGGTGGCGCTGTTGGTGACCTTGACCTGGTCGACCGTGCCCTCGAGAAACCAGCTCGGCGTAATACGCAGCCGGGCCGTGAAATAGGGGTTGAAGCGCGATATTTCGTTCTTGTCGACCGCGCTGGTGACCGCGCCGCTGCGCACCAAAATCTGGTTAAACCCCAATAATCCACGAGAAACGCGCGCACCGACCCGACCTGACAAGGGGCCGGATACTTCCCAATCCCAGTTCAACTCGCCCTGGTAGGCCAGGTTGTCAAAACGCGAATAATTCTGATACTTGAACGGTTGCAGGTTCAGGCCCGCCCGAAAGCGCTGCAGACTCAGTTCACGGTCAAACAAAATACCCAGATCGCCGCGCAAAATGGTGTCAGAGCGGGCTGATTTGCCATAGCCGGCTGTCGGGTCAACCCCCTTGTCAAGGCGAAATATGTTGTCATGACGTTCAAACGCCGCACCCGCATTGACCCGGATAACATCCTGATCTTGGGCGTGAATTGAGAAAGGCAGGACCAGGATGCCCAGTGCTATTACGAGAAAACGCCTTGTCTTGAAAGACATGAACTTCCTTTGCGAAAAAGTACCTTGTTATCTGGCTTTGCTCAGTCGATCATATCGATCTGGCGTCGCTTCACAATGAAGAACATCGATAAGCAACTTAAAGTGATTTCTAGTTTTAACCTCAAGGTATCAGTTTTCCTGCGCTTTTTCCAGACGTATTGATATGGCAACAACACGTATCGCCAGATTAGCGCCCGCAATCAGCCCGGTTCGAACCGGCAATCAAAGCCTTTTGGCCCTGTTCAAGTCGTTCGTCGATCGGGCCATCGCGATATTGTGTGTCTTTGGCGCAACAGTTGCCTGGGGCCATGAAATTGGCTCGGCCGAACTGGTTTTAGCGGTTCTGGTCGGTGCGCTGGTACCGACTTCGAGTATTCCGTTCGGACACCGCCCACCGGGCATGGTTCGTCAAATTGCCGGCACCTGGGGTCTGGTGGTGGGCTTGCTGCTGCTGCTCGGTCTGGCCATGAACATGTTGCGACTGTTCGACCAAAACGTGATCGCCACCTGGGTCATTGCCGTCCCGTTTGCGCAGACCATCGCTCATTGGGTGTTCCCGTTCATCCTGCCGCGCCTGGTCGCACTGCGCGGTGAACACGTCGTCATTATCGTGGGGGCCAACAAGTTGGGCCGCACTCTCGCGCAGTCGATGCTCGCCGACCCGCTGAATCGCACCCGCATCGCCGGTTTTTTCGATGATCGCGCCGGTTCGCGTATTGGTGACGTCAGCGAGGCTCCGATCCTCGGATCGATCGATCGGGTGGCCGATTTCGCCCGCAGCAATCGGGTTCACCAAATTTTCATTGCCCTGCCGATGGCCTCACAACCGCGGATTCTGAAGTTGCTCGACGGCCTGCGCGACACCACCGCATCGATTTATTTCGTGCCTGATATTTTCATGCTCGATTTGATTCAAGCCAGGGTTGATACGGTGGTCGGATTGCCGGTGGTGGCTGTTTGCGAGTCGCCGTTTCACGGTACGACCGACGCAACCAAGCGGCTGGCCGATATCTGCATAGCCACAGCCGCGATCGTGCTGACCGTGCCAATCATGCTGGCGGTGGCGATCGGCATCAAATTCACCATGCCAGGACCGGTGTTGTTCAAACAACGGCGATTCGGTCTGGACGGACAAGAGATCGTCATCTGGAAGTTCCGCAGCATGAAGGTGCAGGAGGACGGATCCGAGGTCAAGCAGGCTACCAAGAACGATTCGCGAATCACGCCGTTCGGCAGCTTCCTGCGCCGCTCCTCGCTCGATGAGTTGCCGCAGTTCTTCAACGTGCTTCAAGGTAAAATGAGCGTGGTGGGTCCAAGACCGCATGCGATCGCCCACAACGAGATGTATCGCAGCCTCATCAAAGGCTACATGATCCGTCACAAGGTTCGGCCGGGTATTACCGGTCTGGCTCAGATCAACGGCGCGCGGGGCGAAACCGACACCATCGAAAAGATGGAGCTGCGCATCAAGTACGACCTGGAATATCTGCGAAAATGGACGCTGCGTCTTGACCTCTGGATCATCTTCAAGACGATCGCCCAAGTATTTCGCGATCCGAACGCGTACTAGCGGGTGAATGGCCCTCTTCCTTGAAGCCGTAAGCGTAGCCGGCGTCGTACAACGCACTCCGGTCGATTCGGCGCGCGTACGGATCACGGCGCAACAAGGATTCACCTATCGATTATCCGATGATCAGGGCGCATCGTTCGATCAAAATGTCTCGATCCGGCGCGATCGCAATTCCCTGATCGTGGACGGCCTGCCGGCCGAACAAGTCATTGAGCTCGACGGTTTCTTTTTCAACTGCGTCCCCGCAAGTCCGTGCACTTTTGTAACTGAAAATCTGGGCGGAGCCGCCAACATCACGCCGGCCAGTGAGCCGGTCGGTGCCTTGCAAGATGGCACCTTCATGATGTTCACCAAGGGCCAACTGGCTGCCGCCGTTCCAGTGGCACCCGAGGCGGAGTTCATTCCCAAGAATGTGCTGGTAGGACTGGGTGCGGTTGCCTTGCTGGGACTTGCCGCCGGCGGCGGTGGCGGCGGCAAAGGCGGTAACGGCGCCAGTGCCAACGACACCACGCCGCCAGATGCGCCGGTGCTGACCAGCGCCCGGCTCAGCAAGGACGCCCGGCCGATTCTCAGTGGCACCGCCGAAGCCGGGTCAGTTGTTATAGTGTCGCTCGATATCGACGGCAACGGCGTCTCCGACGTTTCCTATGAAACGCAGACCGACGCCAGCGGCCACTGGACGATCGACCTGGCCACCGCCACGCCGTCCGCGCTGGCCTTGCCCGCCGGTGGTTTGCCCGATGGCGCCAACGTGCGAGTGGTCATGCGCGCTCGCGACCAGTCGAATAACACCAGCGTCTTGGCAACCACCGAAGTGCTGGTGATTGACCGCGCGCCGCCGCTGCAAACCGCCACCATTTCAGCGGTGACCGATGACCAGGCGGCACAAACCGGAACCGTCGCCACTGGCGGCGCCAGCAACGATCTCAGCCCGACCCTGAGCGGATCGATCAGCGCGCCGCTGGCGTCGGGCGATCGAATCCAGGTATTACGCAACGGTGTCGTTGCCGGTGAAGCGACCCTCAATGGCACCTTGTGGACTTTTACCGATACGGTTGTGCCCGGGACAGTGTTGGCGGCCAACTACACCGTGCGTGCCGTCGATACCGCCGGGAACAGCGGCGCCGAAAGTACACCGTACCTGGTCAATCTGGACACCTTGGCGCCTGGCGTGCCGACGATTGCGATCGTCGCTGGCGACGACCGGATTAATTTTGCCGAAGCAGGCGTGCCGGTTTTGCTGCGTGGCACCGCCGAAGCCAGCGTGACGGTCAACGTGGCCTGGGGTCTGCGAAATTTCAGCGCCCTCGCTGATGCCTCGGGGCAATGGCAACTGAATGTTCCGGCGACCGAAATTCCCGGTAACGGCGTGCAGCTGGTCAGCGCCATTGCGGTGGATGCGGCCGGCAACAGCAGCGTCTCCGGTATTCGAACGGTAAGCGTCGAAACCGGCTTACCGTCGGCGCCAACCATCAACGCGGTCGCCGTCGATAACCGGATCAATGCATCCGAAGTCGGTGCGCCAGTGACGGTGTCCGGGCAGGCTGATTCGGGCAACACCGTCACTCTGACGTGGCCTGGCATCAGCGGAGCAGCGCGGACCGCAGTTGCGGCCAACGGCGTCTGGTCGATCACCTATTCGGCACTGGAAATTGGCGCATTGGCGCAAGGCCCTGCCAGCCTCAGCGCGGCCGCCTCGGATCTGGCCGGTAATTCCAGACCTGGATCGGCCCTGTCGGTCGACAAGGACACGATTGCTCCGGCACAAATCGTGAGCATCAGCAGCGTCACCGACAACCAGGCACCGGTAACCGGTGGCGTCGGCAGCGGTGGCGTCACCAATGATCAAACACCAACCGTCATCGGGACTCTGGATGCGGCGCTGGCCAGTGGCGAAACCCTGCACGTCTATCGCGGCGGAGTCGATGTCGGCAACGCCACGGCAGCCGGAACGTCCTGGAGCTTTACCGATACCCTCGCCAGCGCCGGCACGTACGCCTATACGGCTCGTGTCATTGACGCTGCCGGCAACCTGGGCACCAATGTGTCCAACGTCTTCGGAATTGTGCTCGATAACGTCGCGCCTGCCGCGCCCACCATTGCCGTTATTGCCGGCGATGATGTCGTTTCGTCCGCAGAAGCGGCCGCCGGGGTGACCATCACGGGCACCGCAGAAGCGGGCGCAACAGTAACGGTGCTCTGGAATGGCGTACAGCAGGTCGGCGTAGCCACCGGCGGAAACTACAGCGTCACGTTTGCGGCCGGACAGATTCCCGTCAGCGGCGCATTCACCGTAACCGCCACCGCCGCCGATCTGGCAGGCAATGTCAGCACTCCGGGGTCACGACCAGTGACCGTGACGGGGCCGCCCAAGACTGCCGACGTCACCTCAATCACTGACGATCTCGCGCCGCAGATCGGAGCGCTTGCCACAGGCGGCGCCAGTAACGATGGTACGCCCACCGTGGCTGGCAATTTATCAGCCGCTCTCGGGGCAGGTGAAACACTGCACGTCTTTCGCAATGGCGTCGACCTGACGGTTGCTGGCCTGGCGCCAGCCGGAACAACCTGGACCTACACCGACGCCAGCGGCGGCCTCGTTTCGGGGACCACTTACACCTATACAGCACGGGTCTTCACCGGCGCGGTCGCCGGACCGGCAGGCACCGGCTTTGCGATGATTTTCGACAACACTGCGCCCATACTGCCCACCATCAATATCGTCGCCGGCGACGATATCGTTTCAACCGCAGAAGCCGCTGCAGGCGTCACCATCAGCGGCACCGCTGAAGCGGGTTCGAACGTGGTCGTGACCTGGGGTACATCGACACCGCTCAATACCGTGGCCCTGGCGGGTGGAACCTTCTCAATAGCGTTTGCTGCGGGCCAGATTCCGCCCAGTGGTGTCACGAGCGTCAACGTAGTCGCTACGGACGCAGCGGGCAATCCCAGTGCGGCCGGCACGCGAACCGTCACAGTTTCAGCGGCCAGCAAGACCGCCATCGTGACTGGCATTACCGACGATATTCCGCCCGTGACCGGTACGGTGGCCAATGGCGCCACCAGCAACGACGCCGCGCCGACAATAACCGGCACGTTTTCTGCAGCGCTGGGCGCCGGTGAAACCTTGCATGTTTTTCGCAACGGCGTTGACGTAAGCGCTGGCGGCATTGCACCGGCGGGCCTGACCTGGGCCTACACCGACAGCACTGGCGGATTGGTGTCCGGTACCATTTACACGTACACCGCGCAGGTCTTTGTCGGCGCCGTAGCCGGCCCGGTCGCTGGCAGCTACGCGATGATCTTCGATAACGTAGCGCCCGCCTTGCCAATCATTTCGGTCGTGGCCGGCAACGACATCATCGACTTCGGTGAACGCAGCGCCGGCGTCGCCGTTTCGGGCACCGCCGAGTCCGGCGCATTGGTCGCCGTCACTTGGGGCGCGACTACCTTGAGCGGCTCAGCAACCGGCGGCACCTACACCTTTAATTTTTCCAGCGCCCAGATGCCGGCAGGTGATGGTCCCAGTACGATTACCGCCATCGCAACCGACGCCGCTGGCAACGTCAACAGCTTCGCGTCGCATGCCGTCACCATTGCCACCACCAGCACGTTTACCGGCACCAGCGGTGCTGACTCGTTCTTGCTGACCCCCACTGTCCTGGCCAACCTTGGTAATCCCGCCTCGGTACTCAACGGCGGCGCCGGCATCGATACCTTCACGTTTAGCGGTGCCACGCCACTGAATCTGAATCTGACGACCATCGCCAACAATCAGGTCGTCAGTTTTGAGCGGGTCGACATGACCGGCGGTGCAGCCAACACCTTGACCTTGAATACCTCGGACGTTCTGGCCATGGGCGGCGTCAATCTGTTCACCGGCGCGAGCTGGGGTGGCTTGGTGAACACCGGCCAGACCCAGTTGGTCATCGACGGCGACGCTGGCGATATTCTGAACGCTTCCGGCGGCTGGGCATCGGCCGGACCCGTGACCAACAGTGGCGTGACCTATCTGGTGTTTAATCAAGGAGCCGGCGCATCTGCGGTACAGTTGCTGGTAGATACCGCAATCACGCGCAACATCACTTGATTCCCCCGACAGATCTGCCAAAGTCTCATCCCTCGTGCCCAACCGGTTCATTTGCAGCGCATCGCTGATTCGTAAAGTCGCCGCGCTTGTGCTGTCGATTGGGCTCTCAACGATAGCAGCCGCCCCTGCCAATGCGGTAACACTCGAAGAAGTCGTGCGTGTCGCCATCACCAGTTATCCGGCGATCGAAGTGGCGCGTGCCAATACCGAATCGGCGCGTTTCCTGGTGGATCAGGCCAAGGCCGCGCACTTTCCAACCGTCGATCTGGCCAGCCAGCGTCGGATATCCGGTGCCGCCAACAGCCTGACGCAACCGCGCCTGCGGCTCAATCTGTACTCGTCTGGTGCCATCGAAGCCGGGGTCGAGCGCGAATCCTGGCGCGAGCAATCGCTGTCCAGCACCGAACGGGTCACCCGCGAAGAGGTCGCATTTGGCGCCGGCCAAGCCTGGTTCCGCTTGCTGCGAGCCCAGGGACAAGCCGTCGCAGTGCGCAAAAATCTGGCCCGACACCAGGCCCTGGTCGATGATTTCGCCGCCATCACGGCGATTGATCAGGGCCGCCGCTTTGACCTGGTCCAGGCGCGCAGCCGGACCGAACAGGTGCGCCAGACCTTGGCCGGCGCCGAGACCGAAATCGCCGCTGCGCGCGAGGCGCTGGCGCGGTTTTATCCGAATCCGATCCAGCTCGATGCCTTGAGAATTCCCACCGAGCTCGGCGATGATCCATCGCTGGCCGGCGACGACGTGGTGGTGCGCCACCCCTCGGTTGAAGCGAGTCGTCGATCACTGCTGGCTGCAGAAGCGAGCGTTCGGGCCGCACGCTCCAATCGCGGTCCCCGGCTTGATCTGGAGGCAACTGGCGGGCGCGATAACGCGTCAGTTGTGTTCCTGAGCTGGCCGGCCTTCGATCTCTCGCGCGGTGCCGCCGAGGGCGCCGCGCTGGCTTCGCTGGTCGGCGCTCGGGCCAGTATCGAGGAACAGGAACGATTGATCCGTGAACGTCAGCGCAGCTCGATTCAGGAATTCGCCTCGGCACAACGTCGCGAGGCGGTGGCCCGAAATCAGATTGACCTGGGCCGCGAATTGGTCGACATTTACAAGGCGCAGTTCCAGATCGGCCGGCGCAATCTGCTTGATCTATTGACTGCCTTCAATGAATTGTTCATTGCAGAGTCAGCCTACGAAGGGGCGATTGTCGACAAATCGCTGTCTCGATATCGGATGGAATACGCCGCCGGTCGGTTTGCGCGCCTGTTTGAAGATCGTAAACCCTGACACTGTTCGTTCAATAGAAAACCAAGGAACCGGATCGTGTTCGATACCGGTTAACCAGCCAAATTATGAGTCTGACCGCACTGATAGGGTTAGCGCAATTGTCTCGCCAGGTCGGACGTTCCGTGTCCGAGGCGGCGCTGCGCGCGCAGGTTACCCGTCAGCCATCGGGCGAGCTCAATTTTGACTCGATGAAGGCTGCGCTGGCCGGCGCTGGCCTCGATCTCGAACGCATTGAAGCACCGCTAGCGCGGTTATCCGGTGAGCAGTTTCCATTATTGGCAGCGCTGTCCGATGGCGAATTCATGCTGCTGCAGGGCGCTGACGCGCTGAACTCGAACGACGTGCGGTCCGCCTACGGCGGCTATGTGCTGAAGTTGCAGTTGCAGCCCGGTCGCGACCGACGCTCCGAGATTCCGGAAAAAGTCAGCGCCATGGCGTGGTTCTGGAAAGTGTTGTGGGGCCTGCGCAGTTACTACTTGCACGTGGTGATTGCCACGCTGGTGACCAATCTGCTGTCATTGGCGATCTCGCTCTACACCATGAATGTCTATGACCGCGTGATTCCGAACAAGACCTATGAAACGCTGTGGGTCTTGACGATTGGGTGCTGCGCCGCGTTGTTGTTCGAATTGGCGGCCCGCACCTTGCGCAGTTGGTTGGTCGATACCGCCGGCAAGCGTGCCGACCTCGAAATCAGCTCAGCGTTGTTTCGGCGAATGCTCGACATGCGGCTGATTCAAAAGCCGGCCAGCTCGGGTTCGTTCGTGAACAATTTGCGCGACTTCGAAGCGGTTCGAGAGGTGCTGACCTCAGCATCGATGACGGCCTTGATCGACCTGCCGTTCTTCGTGCTGTTCATTGTCGTCATCGCCGCGATCGCACCACCGTTGGCGATCGTACCGCTGATTGCCATTGCACTGGTCACCCTCGCCGGCTTGTCCGCACAGGGTCCGCTGGCGCGCTACATTCGCGAGTCAATGCGCGAAGGCTCACAAAAACAAGGACTGGCGGTTGAGGCGGTTGAAGGCCTCGAGACCATCAAGGTCAACAACGCCCAGAGCCTGGCCGCACAGCGCTGGGAATGGTACGGCGAGAAGGTCGCTGAGACCTCGCATCGATCGCGCCATCTGTCGAATATGGTCGTCAATTTCACCTCGCTGGTTCAACAACTGGCCAGCGTCGCAACCGTCGTGATGGGCGTTTATCTGATTCATGAAGGCAAGCTCACAATGGGCGGGCTGATCGGTGTCGTCATTCTGTGTGGCCGTGCAATCGCACCGCTCGCCCAATTGGCGGGTCTGGTGATTCGGATTCAACAAGCGCGCGCTGCGTTTTCCGGTCTGCAGGCGATGATGGACAAGGAAGTCGAGCGCGACCCCGAACGCAACTACCTGAGCCTTGCCAAGGTGCGCGGCGAATTGGTGTTCTCGCGCGTCGAATTCAGCCACGACCCGAAAGGCATCGGCCTGTTTCGCGACTTCAACCTGCGGGTCAATCCGGGCGAGCGCATTGCGATCATTGGCCGCACCGGCAGCGGCAAGTCAACCTTGCTCAGGCTCGCCTGCGGCCTGTACGCGCCGCCATCGGGCCAGGTCATGCTCGACGGCCTGGATTTGCGCCAGATTGATCCGGCTGACACCCGTATGGCGATCGGTTTGCTGCCGCAGGACTCACGATTGTTCCTCGGTACTTTGCGCGAGAACCTGGATCTGGCGCAGCAGGACCGCGCCATTGACGATGCACGACTGATCGACGTCTTGAGGCAATTGGGACTCGATCGCTTCATCAGTCAGCATCCGCGTGGCCTCGACATGTTGCTCGGCGAAGACGGCGCCGGCTTGTCCGGTGGCCAGAAGCAATTGGTTGCACTGGCCAGACTGCTGTTGCGTGACCCGCAGGTGGCGTTGCTCGATGAGCCGACCACTGGCCTTGACCCGAATACCGAGACCCAAACCCTGCAAGCGCTGGCCCAGTGGGCACGCAAGGGTGGCGAGGCCAAAACCTTGATCATGGTCACGCACCGGCCACAGGTCCTCGAGATTGTTGACCGGATCATTGTGGTCGACCAGGGCCGCATCGTGCTTGACGGTCCGCGCCAGCGAGTCATGGAGCAGTTGCAGAAAGGGGTGTCATTGACGCCCGAGAAACAAACATGAGCTTCAAGGTGAACGGCCAGAAACAAAGCGTTGCCGGCATCAAGGACCGCAAGCCACCGTGGCTGATGTTCGGATCGGTCTTGCTGATTGCGGCCGTGCTCGGCGCCTTTCTGTTCTGGGCGGCGCAGTCCGAACTTGAAGAGGTCACCCGAGGGCAAGGCCGCATTGTGCCGTCGAGCCGCGAGCAGGTCATCCAGAGTCTCGATGCCGGTGTGCTGACCGAGTTGCTGGTGCGCGAGGGCGATCTGGTCGAGAAAGATCAGTTGCTGCTGAAGGTCGATGACACGCGGGCGGCCGCCATGTTTCGCGAGCAACAATCGAAGGTCTCGAGCCTCGGTGCGGTAGCGGCGCGCCTGCGCACCGAAGCCTACGGCAGCAAGCTCGATTTCCCGGCCGATGTGCTGGCCAACAAGATCCTCGTCAAGCGCGAAACCGAAGCCTACCTGGCCCGCAAGCGCGGCATTGACGATTCGGTCACCGGGCTGGTCAAGGGCATGGCGCTGCTGGAGCGCGAAATTGCTATCACCGAACCGATGGTGGCACGTGGTCTCGTCTCCGAAGTGGAATTGCTCAAGTTAAAGCGCCAGCGCAACGAATTGCAACTGCAAATGGTCGACCGTCAGAACAAGTTCAGAATCGACGCGGCTACCGAACTGTCACGGGTCGAGTCCGATCTGGCGCAAGCACGCGAATCGTCGATTGCGCGCGGCGATGCTGCCAAGCGGACCGAGTTATTCTCGCCGGTCAAGGGTACGGTCAAAAGCTTGCGCATCAACACCATCGGCGGCGTGGTGCAGGCCGGCCAGGACATCATGATGATCGTGCCGTTCGAGGACAGTCTCATCGTCGAGGCCTACGTCAAACCCGCCGATGTCGCCTTTCTGCATCCAGGCCAGAAAGCGGTCGTCAAGGTCAGCGCCTATGACTACGCCATTTACGGCGGACTCGACGGGGTCATCGAGAATATCAGCCCGGACACCTTGCGCGACGAGCGCCAGAGCAAACAACCGGTTGCCGATGCTACCGATGAAACCCATTCCTACTATCGCGTGTTGGTCCGAACCAACAACAACACCCTCAAGACCCCGGACGGCAAAATACTGCCCATCATTCCCGGCATGACGGCCAGTGTTGAGATGCTGTCCGGCAAGAAAACCGTACTGCATTACCTGCTCAAGCCTCTGAATCGCGCCAAGGAAGGTCTCAGGGAGCGTTGATGCCGGTCAACCCTTACGGCGCGGCTCGAATCAAATCGGGCCTGGCGCACTTCCTGCTCGGCAAGCTGCTGAGTTCAATCGCCACCATCGCTTACTTCGTCCTGCTGGTGCGTCTGCTGCCGCTTGAGGAGTTCGCGGCCTACACCGTGCTGACCGGCCTGGTCGATGTCGTCGGTTCCCTGAGCGGCCTGGGTCTGATGCACATCATGCAGCGCTACATTCCCGAGCTCTACGGCTCGCATCAGAACAGCGCGCTGCGCATCGTGTTCGGCCGACTGCTGGTCGCTCGAATAGCGGTACTTCTGGTGTTTTTGCTGGCGATGTACTTCTCTTCCCGCTGGCTGGCGCCGCAACTCGGACTGGCGGCCTGGCAATCGATATTTTTGATGTATTTATGGGTCATCCTGCTGCGCACCCTGTCGGCGCTGTTATTCGTCGCCCTGGAGTCGATGTTGCACCAGGGATCTGCCCAATTTGCGAATTCAATGTCGGCCTTCATTCGGCTGATCGGATTATTGGCCCTTTCCTATCAGGGTAGCGTCAGCTTCGAGGCGGTACTCTGGGTTGAAATTTGCGCCGAAATTCCGGCCTGCGTCGCCATGATGGTCGCCTTTGCCCGTCTGGTGCCAGCAGCCGACAGCGCGCTACACAGGGCGTCCGGGCAGCGCTGGATGGTAGCCAATACGCGACGGATGCTCGACTTCGGCCTCAAGGCTTATGCTCAAAGTCTGTTGGTCGTGCCCGTAAATGGCGCATTCGACCGACTGCTTATCGGCGGCAGGCTACCGAGTACCGAAATCGCATTGTTCGGCTTCGGTCAATGGGTCTACGATCTCATGCAACGCTTCTTACCTGCGCAACTGCTGCATGGACTGTATCGACCTGTCATGAACGCCCGTTATTCGAAAAATCAGAGTTTCAGCGAAATTGTGTCGCTGTCGAACCTGATTCTGAAGATCAATATCGCGCTGGTCGGTGCCGTCGCGGTGGTGTTCGTCGCCGGTGGCGGCGGTTTTATTCGCGCGTTGACCGGCGGCAAGTTCGATCACAACGCCCTTTTGCTGTGCGAACTCATGTGCATTTACATGGTCGTCATCTCCTGGCGACACGTTTTGGACCAGGTCAGCCACACCACCGAGCATAATGAGGCACTGATCTGGTCGAATATCGTGCTCTGCGTTTCCGTGATTCCAGGCATTCTCGCGCTGCCCTGGGCAGGCGTTTACGCTCTGCCGAGCGCCCATATTTTCGGAGTAACGGCGGGTAATTTCATGCTGCTTTACCAATTGCGTCGGCACGGACTGGTTTTTAAGCATCAAACCGGAACCTTGCTTGCAATTCTTCTCGTCATTGCGCTAGTCTGTGCAGGCGCGGTGCTTTTAACGCTGCTCGGTTTACCCTGGTTCGCCAATATACCGATTGCGCTGACGGCCTACGCCTTGTTATTGATTTGTGTCTACCCAACGACCGCTGGAGAGTGGGACCTTGTTATGAGCCTCGTCAAGAACCGGCGCTTCGCGCAGAGCGGGGCCTGATCGAATGAGTGAACCTGTAATCGCTTTTGGCGTGCTGTGCTCGAAGGAGGCAACTCCGGCGGTACGGCAGCTTATTGGCGCTTTGGGTGAGCAGCAGCCGGTTTTTGTACATCACGATCATCGCAAGTCGCCGCGTTTCACGATCAACCAGCCCAATGTGCATTTTGTGCCCGATCCCCTCGATACCGGTTGGGGCACCTGGCAGTTCGTGCAGGCCATTATCAAGACCATGCGGGTTGCGCTGGCGCAGAGTAACTTCGAATACTTTCAAGTGCTCTCCGGGTCTTGCCTGCCGATCAAGTCAATCGCCAAATTCGAGCAGTTCGTAGCCGCCCGCACGCATGACGTACACATGGGCCTCATCAGTCTCGATGAGAGCAGTGACACCATGATGAGCCACGGCTATCGGGTATTCGCACAGAACGAATCGCTGCGCTATCGCTTGCTGCTGCGCGCGCGTAAATGGTATTTGTCGGGCAACACCGTCACGATACAGAAGTCGGGACTGGGCATTATTCATCTGACCGAATCGGCGCGCGAATCAATGACGTTGAGCGCACGCTTGGCGATGTCGTTCACCGCCATGGCTCGACGTGGTCAAGCCTTTCAACATCCGTTTCGTGAAGGCATCACACCGTACATTGGCAGCACCTGGTTTGGCTGTTCACGAGAGGTTTGCGAATTCCTCGTCAACCGCTCACAAGACGAGGCGCTCGAGACCTACTACCGCAAAACGAAACTGATTGACGAGTCGTACTTTCACACCTTGATCGGCAACTCGAGTTTTTCGGTGGGACCATCGAATCACTTGATCAGTGACTTCGTCGAGAGCCATCCACGATTGATCGAAGCGGGCGAAATCCATCGACTGCTGCAGACCCCGGCATTCTTCGCTCGCAAGTTCAAACTGACACTCGATGACCCTGCTCGTGAAGCGGCCTTGAGTCTTTGCAAAGAGCTTGAAAACGAAGTGCATTCAGAGTCAACGCGCACGCTCTGAGTTCAACCCGATAGCCTGCTTGAACCTCAGTACTGCCCTCGGTCGTTAGACTTTTTCGGCCTACAGGACTAAGCTGCGCGCAACTTGCGACAGCGGACAGTCAGGCTGCGATCAAAAGGATGCGATCAAAGGGACGCGATCAAGCGACTGCGATCAAACGACGGCGATCCGAATCGCTGCCTTGATCGTCTTCACATTTTGTAACAAATCATCATCACTGAGTGGTCCATGACGGTTCGGATTGCATTTGGAATTATTACTGCGCGCGAAAGCGTGCATGCGGTCACGCAACTCGTTGACGCCATCGGGCCGGATCATCCGATCTTCATACATCACGACTTCACCAAGCAACGTGATTTCGAGATTCGCCGACCCAACGTTCATTTCGTCGCCAACCCGATTGTGACGCAGTGGGGTGCCTGGGAATTTTCGGAGGCCATCCTGCTCACCATGCGGACCGCACTGAAACAATCGAACGTCGACTACTTCCAGTTGCTCTCGGGCAGTTGTTTGCCGGTCCGGCCGATTGAAGAGTTCGAGCGGTTCACGGCGCACGATGCCAGTGACGTCAATATGGATGTCATGAGCATTGACGAAGACAGCGAAGCGATGATGAGTCACGGCTTTCGACTGTTCGCCGCCAGCGACACGTTTCGTCATCGACTGTTGCGTCGTACGCGTCGTTGGTACTACGATTCAGGTGCCCACACCGTGCAGCGAAGTGGCTTGGGCATTCGCAAAAGAAATGACGACGAGCGCGCGGTCACGCTGCCGGCGCGCGCTCAAATCGCCCGCATGTTGATCCAGATCGCCCGTCAAGGTTACCTGTTCAAACATCCGTACGGACAGATCTGGCTACCTTATATTGGCAGCACCTGGTTTGGCTGCAAGCCCGAGGTCGCCGAATTTATTGCCTATCGTGCCGACAATGATCCGACCTTGTCGTTCATGCGTGCTGCGGCGCTCGCCGACGAGCTTTACTTCCAGACGTTGGTGGGCAATTCACCGTTCAGCATCGGGCCGTCGAATCATCTGATCAACGATTTTGTCGATGCACATCCGCTGAAATTCGGCATTCAGGATGCCGCCAAAATCTTCGGTTCAGGTAAATTTTTCGCGCGCAAATTTGAAGATGACGACCGTCATGTCACGCGCCTGCGAATACTTCAGGAATTAAACGCAGTCGCTGCCTGAGTCAGGGCTTCAACCTATCGAACGCACTCTTGATTGGCGGTCACCGTGGCGCATACCGAGTCAACCACGCGTTTGATAATCCGCTCATTCATTTCGACCCACAGCGGCAAACTGATCACACCTTCACAAAGTTGATTGGTCGCCGCCATGCCGTCGTTGGGCGATGCGCTGAACTGCGGTTGCATATGGCAGGCCGGCGTGAAGTAGCGGCGAAACTCGATGCCGCTTGCTGCCGCATCCTTGACGGATTGCTCTTGAATGCTCTGATTCGGCGCGCAGACAGCAAACCATTGAGGCGACACCGTGCCGCGTACCAACTGCGGCCGAAAGCCGGCATCGATCAGACCGGCGCGTTTGAACTGCGCACCATACTCGGCATGCAGGCCAATGAGCTTTTTGCGTCGCGCCGGAAAACTGTCGAGCGTCGCGAGCGCGACGGCCGCCGAGATCTCCGGCAACTTGGCGTTCATGCTCAACATCTCGGAGGCCCGCGCAGCGCCAAAGCCGAAATTACTGGCTTTGCGAATTTTCGCCACCAGATCCTTGTTGCCGCTGTGCACCAAGCAGCCCTCACCGACCGGAAACGCTTTGGTCGCATGCATACTGTAGACGACCGCGCCGGAAAATCCCTGACCAAATGATTTGCCTTCGTGGGTCGCACCAATCGATGAGGCCGCATCGACAACCACCGGAATGCCGCGCTTCATGAGTTGCTCGTAGGGCCCAAGATCCATGAAGGAGCCGCAAGTCGCGTAAGTCACGACCACCGCTACTTCATCGCCGTAAGTCTTCAGGGCACGATCGAGCGCCGATGGATCGACCACCCATTGCTCGGGATCGATGTCGACAAAAACTGGCTCGAGGCCGCACCATTGCGCAGCCAGTGGCGTCGCCGCAAAGGTGAAGCTGGGCATGATCGCATAGCGGCCGGGCCGCTTCATGCGATCGATCGCGAGCATGAGTCCCAGCGTTGCGTTGCCCATGGTGCAGACCGCGCCCTCACTACCGAACCATTCCGCCAGCATGCGCTGTTCGAACTTGGTATTCAGGGGACCGAAATTGGTGTACTGACGCGACTGATCAATCGAGCGCAGGTAAGGAAGATAGTCGTCCACGGACGGCAGTTGGGGCCTTAGAAAGGGGATCGGCTCATTCATAGGTCGTGTCCGTAATCAGGCGTGCAAAGGACTGCGCAGACGATCAAGCGCGCGCAAGCGGATCGGCGACTCGGCATCGTCTGGAAATTTTCGGGCAAAAAACAGGGGCGTCTGGATCATGCGATTAAAGTCTTCGTCATTGATCCAGGCGGGACTGCCGGCCACGGTGAACGTGTTGATGACGTGATTGCCGGGACCAATCTTGTAGCCAGCGTTAGCCAGAAACGTCGGAAACATGATCTCGTCGACGATCGGCAGACGTCGGAAATGTCCATCCACCCGGGGATCTTGCCGGGTCTTGGCCAACGACTCGCAGGCCCTGTGAGTCAAACCGACCCAGGTGCTACCAATATAAGGTCGAAAGCTTTCGTTGAATGGGTGACGATGCAAGAAGCCCTTTTTTGCCAGCTCGGTAATGCCCAGTCCGAGTTGCGCCTTGAGGGTCGGAATCGGGCCCATAGGCCGCATCTCGTCACGTTTGCGAATCGACAGCGACACGTGCTGCTGAACCTTGACCTCGGGGCCGAAGTACCAGCGCTGGGCGCGCTGCAGCAGTGCAATTCTGAGCGTCTGCGCCGGAACATAGGCGCGAAAACCGAAAATCATCATCATTTCCTGGTCGGAACTGATGTCAAAGAAATCACCGTGGATGTCGCAATCGCTGGCACTGACGAATTGTTCGAAATCAGCCATCGGGCGAATCGGCAAGCAGGTCGGACTCAATAACTGGAAGTAATCGAACTCGAGTTCGCGCAACGCGTAATCAACTGTGTGATAGATGCCGTCCGAAAAACCCCAATTACCCCAGCCTGTTTCCTTCGGGTCTGCAACCCAGCGAACGTTGGGCCGATTGATCTGAAAGTCCTTTTGCTTGCGGAAGTCGTGATGAATCAACACGGTATGCGGTGCCAATGCATCGACCAATTGCAAAACCGTACTCGGCTTTTGCATGGCGGACATTACGGCGAAAACGATACGCGGTTTCAAACAATTTCCTTGAATCTGGACTTCGTTGAGCTATCTTTGACGACTCGAAACGCGGCAAACAAACCAAATAGAACTATTCCCGCAGTCATCGAATACCACTGTAGCGCATATGCTTGATGTTTGTCGACGGCATCCGCTGGATGCATCCATTCGCGTATCAAACGGTCGTTCGTCGAGGACATTTGGCGCAGGACATAAGGATGAATCGGTCGTCCAAGCCATTGCGCATACCCATCCAGCTCGAAGTACTGCCAGATTTTCTCGGTCTTCTTCGGCTGGGCTGGCTGGCCCAACTGCAAAGACTGCGGCAAGCGCGCGACGAGGAGGCCGTCCAGGCTAACCACGTCCTGTAGCGTATCCACCACAGGCAATCGCGCACGATCATTGGCGTCGCGTGCAACCCAACCGCGCAGAATCAGCAATGGCGGCCCACCCGCTAAAGGCGTCAGTGGCGTCAGAACATGAAAACCTGCTTGCCCTTTATAGGTCCGGTTATCGAGAAAGATGGTCCCGGAAGGCTCAAATCGACCGCTCACCCGTCCTTTCATGCCATCCACTGCGGTCGGCGACAGGGGTTCGGCACGGATATCAACGCCGGCGCCAGCCAGTGCCTTTTCCCGACCCTCGGCCAGCGTGCGCTTTTCCTCGGCGCGTCGCATTTGCCAGTTGCCCAAAGCCAACGTAGTCAGGCCAAGTGAAGTCAGTAAAACAGTTACCAGTAAAACGGTCCGCCTGGAGAATAGGACAAGCCAGCGCATGATTTGAGACCCGATCCCGACTGCGGCGGCTGGTTCATGTTCTGAAACCGCTACAGCCAATAAATAATCACGTACAAGGCCAGCCAGACTACATCGACGAAGTGCCAATACCAGGCTGCGCCCTCAAAGGCAAAGTGGTGATCGGCGGTGAAATGCCCCTTCATGACCCGAATCATGACAACCGTCAACATAATGGCGCCCATGGTGACGTGAAAACCGTGGAATCCGGTCAGCATGAAAAACGTCGAGCCGTAAATGCCGGAGGTCAGCTTCAGGTTTAACTCGGAGTAGGCATGGGCGTACTCATAAGCCTGGAAGCCCATGAAGACGGTACCCAAAACAACCGTCGCGAACATCCACAACACGACCTTGTTACGATGACCGTCCTTCATGGCGTGGTGGGCAATGGTCAGCGTGACGCCCGAGGTCAGCAACAACAGTGTGTTGATCGTTGGAATCGGGAAGGGGCCCATCTGCGTGAAGGTATCGATGGTTCCCGCCGGTCCGAGATTCGGCCAGGCCGCGCTGAAATCAGGCCACAGAAAAGACTTGTGATCGAGATCGCCCATCCAGGGCAGCGAAATCGCCCGGGCATAAAACAATGCGCCAAAAAAAGCAGCGAAGAACATGACCTCGGAAAAAATGAACCAGCTCATGCTCCATCGAAAAGAGATATCGACGTTCTTGCCATACTTGCCAGACTCAGACTCCCCCGAAACGGTGCCGAACCAGCCGAACATCATGTAGATCAAAATGGCAAAGCCGATCGCAACCAGAATCGGGCCGTAGCCAAATCCATTGACCCAGCCGGCTGCACCCATCGCCATCGACAACAGGGCAATCGCACCGACGGCCGGCCACTTGGACGGATCAGGGACAAAATACTGCAGCGCGGAAGTATCGGTTCCACCAACCATGTTCAGACTCCTTGGCTCATGCCACTAGAACGATATTAAAAAACGTTACTGCACAACGACTCGCACGATCACGAGCAGGATCAGAATAAACAGCACGGCCATGACCAGACCGGCAATGACCAGATGCAGCGGGTTCAGGCGCGACAGGTCGCGTTCATGCGCGCTGCGCCCGCGAACGCCAAAAAATGCTGAACCAACGGCCTTGAACGTATCGACGATCGACAGTTTGCGCTCAATCGCCGCCTTCGGTTCGGCCATTTCCGACTAGCCTCCCCGGCCCGGTGTCACTGGCGAAGAAATGGCGCCCTGCAATGGTTTGGCGCCGTATTCGAAGAAGGTATAGGACAGCGTGATGGTGCCGACGTCGGCCGGCAGTTTCGGATCAATGACAAAGACCACGGGAAAACTGCGCGTCTGGTTGGCATCGAGAATCTGCTTTTGGAAGCAGAAGCATTCGAGCTTGCGAAAATATCCGGCGGAATGCGCTGGCGCGTAGCTCGGGATCGCCTGCCCCGCCACTTCGCGATTCTCGGTATTGATAACCTGATAAATGACGGTAATCAACTCGCCCGGATGAACGTCGACCGAGGTTTTTTCCGCCTTGAAGCGCCAGGGCCCACGACTATTGGCATCGAATTCCACGGTCACCTTGCGCGAGGTATCGATCTGGGTGTTACGCGCAAATTCGGCGGCGCTCTTGTCGACGCGGGTCAACTCGTTGATGCCGGTCAGCTTGCAAATGGTGCTGTAGATCGGAATCATCGCCCAGCCGAAGCCGAACATGGCCACCACCACCACCGATAACTTGCCGAGGATTCGCCAGTTTGCCGAAAATTTCATTTCAAATCCAAGGGCATCTAAGCGGCTGCCAAAGCTAACCGAACAACCAGCGGTTGATGATGACGCCGGCAAAAAAAACAGCCGCAATCGAGAGCAGTACCAAGGCCGTCCGCAAGTTACTGGGCCGGTTACTCGGCCGGTTGCTTGGCGTCATGGGCATCGATGTCGTGACAGAAGCTGAGGTTTTGATGGCGAACTACCTGTAGCGGATTACCTGAAGCGGATTACCTAACCAACGGTGGCGTCTCAAAGGTGTGAAACGGTGCCGGCGACGGCAAGGTCCACTCCAGGCCCTCCGGATTCTCCCAGACTTGCGCGGTCGCCTTCTGGCCGCCGCGAATGCACTTGATGACAGCCCAAAGAAACACCAACTGCGCCAGTCCAAAGCCGAAGGCGCTGACCGACACAAAAGCGTTGAAGTCGGCAAACTGCATCGGGTAGTCGGCGTAGCGCCGCGGCATGCCGGCCAGGCCCAGAAAGTGCATCGGGAAAAACGTCAGGTTAAAGAAAATCATCGACAGCCAGAAATGCCATTTGCCCAGCGCTTCGCTGTACATGTGGCCGGTCCATTTCGGCAACCAGTAATACGTGCCGCCGAACAACGCGAACAACGAACCCGCCACCAGCACATAGTGGAAATGTGCCACCACATAGTAGGTGTCGTGCAGCGCAATATCCAATGGCGCAACCGATAAAATGATGCCGGTCAGTCCACCCATCGTGAACACGAAGATGAAGCCGATCGAGAACAGCATCGGCGTCTCGAAGGTCATCGAACCACGCCACATGGTGGCAATCCAGTTGAAGATCTTCACGCCGGTCGGCACGGCGATCAACATGGTCGCGTACATGAAGAACAACTGCCCGGCCGCCGGAATCCCGGTCGTGAACATGTGATGTGCCCAGACGATGAACGACAGGATCGCAATCGATGCGGTGGCATAGACCATCGATGAATAACCAAACAATGGCTTGCGCGCAAACGTCGGGATGATCGCTGACACAATGCCGAAGGCCGGCAAGATCATGATGTACACCTCGGGGTGACCGAAGAACCAGAAAATATGCTGGTACATGACCGGATCGCCGCCACCGGCTGCGTTGAAGAACGACGTGCCGAAGTGCCGATCGGTCAGCAACATGGTGATGGCGCCAGCCAGAACCGGCATCACGGCGATCAACAGATACGCCGTGATCAGCCAGGTCCAGACGAACAGCGGCATTTTCATGAGCGTCATGCCGGGCGCCCGCATGTTCAGAATTGTGGTCACGATATTGATCGAGCCCATGATCGAGCTGGCACCCATGATGTGCATCGCAAAGATGCCCAGGTCCATGCCCATGCCCATCTGGGTAGACAGCGGCGCGTACAGCGTCCAGCCGGCTGCGGTTGCACCGCCGGGTACGAAGTATGAAACCACCAGCAAGGTGGCGGCCGGCGGCAACAGCCAGAAGCTGAAGTTGTTCATGCGCGCAAACGCCATGTCGGGCGCGCCGATCATCAGCGGAATTTGCCAGTTCGCAAAGCCCACGAAGGCCGGCATGATCGCGCCGAACACCATGATGAGGCCATGCATGGTCGTCAACTGGTTAAAGAATTGCGGCTCAACAATTTGCAGGCCCGGCTGAAACAGTTCGGCGCGAAGCAGCAGCGCATTGAGGCCGCCGATGATGAACATCGTGAACGAAAACCACAGATAAAGTGTGCCGATGTCCTTATGGTTGGTGGCATACACATAACGACGCCAGCCATGCGGCGGGCCATGATCGTGCGCGTCGTGTCCATGGTTATCGTGCGTGTCGTGACGATCGAGCGTTGCGCTCATTGCTGGTGCTCCTTGATTACTCGGGTGTGTTGCATGTTCATGACGTGTTCGTTAATGGCTGCTGAATAACGGCTGCTGACTAACGGCTGCTGACTAACGGCTGCAGACGATTACTTGCGAGCCAATGAAAACTCTTTGGGCTGGATGACGTTATCGTCGGGCTTGTTGCTCCAGGCATTGCGCGTGTAGGTGGCCACGGCCGCCAGTTCGACATCACTGAGTTGCTTGAATGACGCCATCGCACTGCCCGCCTTGCCGTTCAGCAGAATGGCAATTTGCTCTTCCTGTTTACCCAGCACGAGCTTCGAGCCATCGAGCGCCGGGAACGCGCCCTGAACGCCCTTGCCGCTGGCCTGGTGGCAGGCCACACAGTTGGCCGCGTAGACCTTCTCGCCGCGCGCCTGCAGGTCGGCGACGGTCCACTCCTTGGCGGGATCATCGGCTTGGGCCAACATAGCTTTCTTTTTGCCGTTCACCCACGCCGAATAATCGGCTGCCGACATGACCTCGACAACGATCGGCATGAATGCATGATTCTTGCCGCACAACTCGACGCATTGTCCACGGTAAATGCCAGGCTTCTCGGCCTTGAACCAGGTGTCGCGCACAAACCCCGGAATGGCATCCTGCTTGACCCCAAACGCCGGAATTGTCCAGGAATGAATGACGTCGTTGGCGGTCAGGATCATGCGAACCTTCTTGTTCGCCGGCACGACGACAACGTTATCAACCTCGCGCAAATAGGTGTCGCTTTTTACGGCCCTGTTATGAATCTGATCTTCGGTGGTGGTAATCGTCGAAAGAAAGGAGATTCCTTCGCCTTCACCTTTCATGTAGTCGTAGCCCCACTTCCACTGATAGCCGGTCGCCTTGATGGTCACATCAGCGCCGGAGGTGTCTTTTTGTTCGAGCAACATCCGGGTCGCTGGAATCGCCAAGACAATAACGATGATGAACGGAACCACCGTCCAGGCAATCTCGACCGAGGTGCTCTCATGAAAATTAGACGGCTTAAAGCCCTTCGATTTGCGGTGCGCGTAAATCGAATAAAACATGACGCCGAATACGACGACAAAAATCGCCAGACAAATCGCGTTCAAAAACCAATGAATCCAGATCTGATCACGTGCAACCTGGGTGACCGGGTCGGCCAGGTCCATCTGGTTGACCCGAGGCCCTCCGGGCATGTCCTTGACCGTTTGCGCCAGTACCGCCGTGGAATGAACACTGACGACAGCGCCGAACAAAAGGCTTGCCAGCGATCCCGATAATCTTTCCCGCTTGGGCATAACTCTCTTCTGCATCATGTATTCACCACAATCCATCTCTTCACTGCCTGTGTATTCACTGTCTGTCTCTTCACTGTCTGTCTCTTCACTGCTGCACTGTTCACATCAACTTTTGTCGACCCGGTTAAGCAACACCAAGCCTGATCGCAACTCTTCTGCCAGTTGTTTTCGCTGCTCCTGGGCAACATACCTACCCACAAACAGGCATTGGCCGCCCTGAGCCAGTCGGATCAGCTCACGTTTGTGCTCCTGGTAGTCGATCTTCAACCAGGCCGTCCCAAGCCGGACTCGCTGCAGGCGATCGGCACAGACTGTTTCCACGACAACACCGGAACCATCGAAAAAGATGCGTTCGTAGTCAGCGGCGTGACGACCATAGAAAAAGAAGGCCAGCGCAAGCGCGAGGATCTCCAAACCCGAAAAAACAACAATCGGCCACGCTCCATTAGCAGCAAAAACGGCGGCAATCAGCAGGGAAATACACCCCAAGGCGCTAAAACACGCGGCCAATTGTGCCGGCGACAATGAACAATTGCGCTTCAAAAGCCATTGTTGCGGCGCACCAGGATCTGCCAACTGATACATGTCACTCAACTCCAGCCAGCGATTATACGGCTCACGACAGTTCGCTCGCAAATTGCCGAGCGACGTAAACAGTTCGAATAGTGTACGAACCGCGACACTTTTTGAGACAGTATCCACTCACTATCAATTTCACGATGTAGATTTCGGTTTGATTTGCGACACCCAGTTGACCGGCGCCAAGCCGGCTGGCAGCTTCTTGCGGACGGCGCACCACGCGTGTCCGTAAATGACTTCAATGCTGACCTGAAACACCCCGGCGCGGGCCTTCATGGCGTTTTCGAGGACCGACCGCCACCGCTTCAAGTCGGCGCGAGTATGCAGGCCGGGGGCGCGATCAGTCGCCGAATTACCCCCCAACGCCGACAATTCCGACATCAATTTGCCCGCATCACGGTACTCAAGCGTCAAACGCTCGGCATCCATGACCGGTTCTGCGAAGCCGTTTTGCGACAGCGCATCGCCAATGTCATGCATATCCGGAAAAATCGGCACCGGCCAACCAAGCTCACGTAGCTCTTTGCCGGTGTCGACGCCGAAACTGCTGAACATCAACAAGCCTTCCGGCCGAATCACCCGGTACCAGTCTTGCAGAGCGGCCATTGGTTCTGCCAGCCAGTGCCAGCACAGGTTGGACCACAGCAGATCAACGCTGGCGCCGGCCAACGGCAAGCGCTGCACGTCTGCGCATATTCGCAAACCGGTCGCATCAGTGGCCCAACTCGCCAGGCTGCGCCGCAAGGGCGCCGGCAAGCGATTCGTCAAGCGATCCGTCAAGCCGCTCATGAGACGCGCATCGCCCGAGGGTCGATTGAGCATCGGCAAGGCGAAATCCAGGGCTAGACAGAGCGCTTGCG
>JANLTP010000056.1:0-63367 GCA_031363055.1 Burkholderiales bacterium
TACGCCGTGTCTCGATCAACCTGCACAAATCTGCTCATCGGAGACCTCAACCCATGACGTCAAATAACAGCACAATTTTATCGAACTCGATCCGAAGTACGCAGCGAAACTGCGATACTCCGACAAACTCCTAGCGTGCTGCCAGCACAGTAGCAATCGACTAAGCGGTTTTCAGCGAGCTCGACGCAACGATCGCCATGGTCAGGCGCGAACTGCAGATCAGCTTGCTGCGCTCGTCGACGATCTCGATCTGCCAGACATGGGTGGTTCGGCCAATGTGAACCGGCATTGCCTTGCCTTGAACCCAACCCGATGTCACCGCTCGAATATGGTTGGCGTTGATGTCCAGTCCGACCGCATTCGAGCCCTCCGCGAGGCACAACCAGGCGGCCACACTACCCAGCGTCTCGGCAAGGGCGACCGAAGCGCCGCCATGCAAAATGCCCATCGGCTGGATCGTGCGGGCGTCGACTGGCATGCGGGCAGAAAGATAATTGCGGCCGCGTTCAGTAAACTGCATGCCAAGATGCGAACAAAGAGTATTCGCGTGCAGGTTGTTGATATGATCAATCGACCAGTCTTTGACAAAAATCGAATCGTTTGCTGAGTCAGACGTTATATTCATTCTTAACCCCGACAGGCTCCTCAACACTTTAATCAGAAAATAAAATTAACAATACACTCAGCGACCGTGTGCTTGGCTGCGCCGCTATTGCGCTGATTTTAAGCGCATTGAGCGCCCAGGCTCGGGCCGACGCCGAAGCGCGCCAACCCGACGATTCAAGCAAGGCCACCGGGCAGGCGCCGTCAAAACCGTTCAAACTCACCTTGGGGCGATACCAATACAGTGCCGGCGGTAACGGTACAGATTTGAATTTGCGATATCGCAGCGGCGAGATCAGCTCTTGGCTGGGTGTTTACCACGATCGCGATTTCGGTCAGCAGTGGCGTACCGGACTGGAGCGCGCGTTCACGCTGTTTGAAGGCGTACCCTTGTCCCTGCAGTTGTCCGGGCAAGCAGCCAGTCGCGGGTTTTTAGGCGGCAGCATGACGCTCGAATACGGCGAACCGTGGTTTGTTTCAGCCGGCCTGGGCCGCACTAACAACAAGTCCTATTTCAATCTGAATTTTGATCCGAACGACGCCGTGTCAGCAGCCTTTGGCTACCGCGCCGAGAGTGGCTTCAGCACGTATGTATTTGCAGTGCGCGACAATCGATTCAATCCGGGCCAACAAAATACCCACTGGGTAGTGAAGTTGCCGACGGCATCACGCCAGCGCGTGACGATCGATCTGCAACACAAGACCGGGCTCGGGCCAGATCGGCGAGAAAAGGATTGGGCATTGGCGCTGACCTGGGATTTCCGCGATTGGTCAATCCGGTTGGCCGATGATCGCAAACAGAACTTTGGTGATGTCGATGCGCTGCGTCTTAGCGTCGCGTATCGTTTCTAGCCGTAGCCGTAGCCGTATCCGTATCCGTATCCGTAGCCGTAGCCGTTTGTCGAGCGCTGGCTGAACGGGGTCGGCTGAATTCGACCTCTGAGGCGACCAGCAGGCCGTCCTTGATCTGACCGCTGATCTCCAGATACAGATCGTCGCAGAGCGCTGTAGCGTCGCCGCCGCGAAGGCGGGCGCCGCTGGCATCAACGGTTACGCCGTTGATTTTGAATTGGCTGATCGAGACAAACTCGTAGACCGCGCCATAGAGCTTGCGGCCCTTGTGTGCAAGCTCGGCACGGTCGTTGGCCGGATGTTTGCTGATCCGGATGCTGCTCGCTCGCACAACCATGCCCGATTCGTTGGTGGTGGTCGCGCCATTCACTTCGACAAAGGTGCCGGCCGGCAGCGATTCGATTGAGCCGCCCGCCACTGCTGCCTCTGATGCGTCAACCTCGACGCCGTTGACGTTGATTAATTTACCGACGCGATTGCTGGCTGTGCCCAGCAATCGGGCGCGATCGCTGCCCGGCATGACGCCCGGATTCTCGGCGGTGACGCGCTCGGCAATCAAGATTTCATCGCGAAAGCGGCCCTTGATCTGGACGCGCTGGCCGATCACAAAGCCGCCTTTGGCGATGACCTCACTGTTTGCGGGCAACACCGTGGTACCCGATACGATGATCGCACCACCGTTCTGCGCGGTCGATTCAACAATGCCCTTGAACTCGATAGATTCGGCATTGCCCTGGCGGTCGGCGCCGTTGCCGTGAAGCCGGATTCTGGCGGCCACGAGGACGCCGGCCTGTGGTGCAACGCTGGCGCGAACCGTCACCTGGGCAGCGTCGCTGAGTTCGATTGACTCGGGTGTCAGAACCGCATTGGCATACGAAACCGACAAGGCATTGATGTTGAACGTGCGCGCCGCGCGGTTCAAATTACTGACCACGCCACGCAGACTGATCTGATCGACGTCGTTGGTGCGCTCGACCAAGGTCGCGGCGATGGCGGCATTGCCATTGACACCGTGAACAACGACCCAGTCACCGACTTTCAGCGGAGCAGCGGGCGTGATGCCGTCGGACACCGTCGACGAGTCGATCACCACGCGTTGGCCCAGCACCGTCAGGCCGTTTGCGACCGTATCAATTGAATCAACCCGACCGCGGACGCTCGGCATGACCCGGATTTTCGAGGCCGCGCCGCCCGTGCGGGAATCCGTTGCGCCTTCGAGCCGCACCATTGTGCCGATTCGCAAGTCGGCGCGCGATAACCGGCTGTCCTCGTCGTCCCTGATGTCGGCGCTTTCATCATTAAAACGCACTCCGTTGATGATGACTGATCCGAAGCCGGTAATCGGCCCTTCAAACAGGACCAACGATTTGACGGTGGCAGGATCGGCGCCTGCACCTGCGTTTGCCGCATCGCCATTCGCTACCGTACCTGCCGATGTCGATGCCGACGTAGACGCAGAAGCGGTAGCAGGAGCAGATACCGACTCGCCGGCCGATTCATGGTTCGCGCAGCCAATGGTGAGTAGACCGGCCAAGCTCAACGACAGGCAGGCGATGGCGCAGCGCGAAACGGTAAGCGGATTCATCAGAACTTTTAGAGCGGATTGCCGCGCACTTTGTCACAGTCCCGATCACTACGGGAACGCTTGCCGCCGGCTGCAAGATCAGCGGCAGATTCGGTACGATCAATGGGGGCTGAACCTGGGCGGCCGGCCTCGCGGGTCGGCCGTACTTACCCGGCCTGGCCGGCGCCTACAACACCCGCCCAGGATTCATGAGACCGCGCGGATCGAGCGCTTGCTTGATACGGGCCATCAGCGCCAGTTCCACCGCCGATTTGTAGTGCCGGTTTTCCACGATTTTCAATTGTCCCAGGCCGTGTTCAGCCGAAATCGAACCGTTCATGCCCATGACCGCTTCGTATACGACATGATTGACACCCGGCTCGAGCGCCATGAACGCCTCCGGATCGATGCCGTCCCCAGGTGACACGTTGTAGTGTAGATTGCCGTCGCCCAGATGGCCGAAAACGACCATCTGAATGCCGGAGAAGGCCTGTTCGACTTGCCGGTTGGTTTGTACGATGAACTCACCGATGGCCGAGATCGGCACCGAGATGTCGTGTTTGATGTTCTTGCCTTGCTGCGATTGCGCCTCGGAGATATTTTCGCGCAAGGCCCACAGCGCTTTTGACTGTGCCATGGAGGTTGCAATCGCGGCGTCGCCAATCAGCGACTGCTCGAGCGCCTGCTCCATCAAATGATTGAAGCGCTCGGTGGCATGCCGTTCGCTTTCGGCGTCGCTGCTTTCGAGCAACACATAATAAGGATGGCGCTGCGCGAACGGTGACTTGCAGGTCGGGAAGTGCCGTTCGACGAGCTCGATACAAAAGTCAGACATCAGCTCGAAGCCGGTCAGTGCCGGACCGAGCTGCTGTTGCGCGAGTTCGAGCAGACGCAGCGCCGCGTGTGGATCCTGCAGGGCCGCCAGTGCGGTCATTTGCGCGGCCGGTAGCGGGTAGACCTTCAGGGTCGCTGCCGTAATGATGCCCAACGTGCCTTCAGCGCCAATGAAGAGGTCCTTCAGATCGTAGCCGGTATTGTCCTTGCGCAATCCGCGCAGGCCGTCCCAGATTTCGCCATCGGCGGTGACCACTTCGAGGCCCAGACAGAGTTCGCGGGTGTTGCCATAGCGCAGCACGGCAACGCCACCGGCATTGGTGGACAAATTGCCGCCCAGTGTGCAACTGCCCTCAGCCGCCAGACTCAGCGGGAACAAGCGCTGCGCAGCGCGCGCCGCCTGTTGTGCGTTGGCGAGTATGCAGCCGGCTTCCAGGGTCATGGTGTTGTTGATCGGGTCAATGCCGCGTATGCGGTTCATTCGCGCCAGCGAGATGACCAGCGCGGTGCCGCTGTCATCGGGAATACTGCCACCGACCAGCCCCGTGTTGCCCCCTTGCGGCACCATCGGTACCCGGTGTTGCACGCACCAGCGAACCACGGCCGCGACATCGGCTGCGCTGTCTGGCTGGGCTACGCCCAAGGCTTTGCCGAGCCAGCGTTTGCGCCAATCGCTCAAAAAGGGCGCAGTGTCGGCGGCATCGGTCAGCAGGCGGCCCTTGAAGGTGCCTTTAAGTGTGTCGAGGTTCATAACGTTTCGTATACCCGGATCGCTCGGTCGAACTGGCGGCTTCACATGCCAGGAAACATGCCCTTCATGCCGCGCAGCATTTTCGCCATACCGCCTTTTTGCATTCTTTTCATCATCGATTGCATTTGTTCAAACTGCGACAGCAGGCGATTGACCTCCTGAACCTGAACGCCGGAACCGAGCGCTATGCGCCGCTTGCGGGTCGCCTTGATGAGTTCGGGTTTGCTACGCTCGCGCGGCGTCATCGAGTGAATAATGCCCTGCATGCGTCGCATATCGCGCTCGGCCTTGCTCATGTCGGCGCCGGCCGCGGCCTGCTGCATTTGTGATGGCAGCTTCTCGAGCAGGGAGCTGATGCCGCCCATCTTGTTCATTTGACCCAGTTGCGCGGCGAAATCGTTCAGATCGAAGCGATTGCCTGATTTGAGTTTGGCGGCGAGATCGCGCGCCGCACCCAAGTCGACGTTTTTCTGGGCGTCCTCGACCAGCGACAGGATATCGCCCATGCCGAGGATTCGTTGCGCCATGCGCTCGGGATGGAATCCCTCGAGCCCGCCGAGCTTCTCGCCGACACCGATAAATTTGATCGGCTTACCGGTGATTGCCTTGACTGACAGCGCTGCGCCACCGCGCGAATCGCCGTCGAGCTTGGTTAGCACAATGCCGGTCAGCGGCAGTGTTTCGTTGAACGCGCGGGCGGTGTTGACGGCGTCCTGACCCTGCATGGCATCGACCACGAACAGGGTTTCGATCGGCTTGAGTGCAGCGTGCAGGGCGGCGATCTCGCGCATCATGTCGGCATCAATCGCCAATCGGCCGGCGGTATCGACTAACAGCACGTCATGGTAGTGCGTCTTCGCCCAGACCAATGCTGCCTGCGCGATGTCGACCGGTTTTTGATCCGGCTCGGAGGCGAAGAAGTCTGCGCCGGCCTGTGCGGTGACGGTCTTCAATTGTTCAATGGCGGCCGGCCGGTAAATATCGCAGGACACCGTCAACACTTTCTTTTTCTGTGTCTCGCGCAACCACTTGGCGAGTTTGCCGACCGTGGTGGTTTTGCCGGCGCCTTGCAGACCGGCCATAAGAATGATGGCCGGCGGCTGGGTCGCGAAGTTCAAGGTTTCGGTTTCACCGCCCATGAGAGCCGTCAGTTCGCGATGAACCGCGCCGACCAGTGCCTGGCCGGGCGAGAGGCTTTGCAGCACTTCTTCGCCCATCGCCTTTTCCTTGATTCGGGCGATGAAGTCTTTGACCACCGGCAAGGCGACGTCGGCCTCCAGCATCGCGATGCGAATCTCGCGCAGCATGTCCTGGGTGTTGGCCTCGGTCAGGCGAGCTTCGCCACGCATCGTCTTGACGACGCGGGCCATACGGGTTGAGAGGTTTTCAAACATGGGTAGGGTAAACTCGTTTCATGTTGATTCTACTGGCTATGACAAGTGTGCTGGCCGCGCTGCTCTATGGCGCGGCTTGGTGGCTGGTACGTCGCGCCTCGCCGATCGATGCAAGGGTGGCGATAACGACCGGTTTCGGGTCCACCGCCACTTCGCCGGACTTGGGGCCAGCCGTGCAATCATCGGGCACCTGGTCGTTGGCCAATACCATCATGTTCCTGGGTTTGCTGGCGCACGTCGTCACCATTGGACTCAGTATGCGCGCACCGCTGGTCGAGGCCGCCATCGATGCGGCGCCGGTACTGCGCTTCGGTTTTGCGCCGGCGCTGTCGGCCGTCTTGTGCCTGGCGGTGGCGATTCTCTGGTTTGAAGGCATGCGCATGCAGCTTGATGCGCTACGCGTGACCGTCTTGCCGATGGCGGCGATCACGGCCCTGCTGCCGCTATTTTTTCCGGGCGCCGATCATTCGGGATTAGCCAGGGCGCCGCTGTTTTTTCCGCATCTGCTGGTCGGCACGCTCGCCATTGGCGTGCTGGTCATGGCCGCCCTGCATGCGCTCTTGATGATGGCGGCCGAGCAGATGTTGCATCACCGATCGCCCGGCAAGCCACCGCTATTTGCACGCTGGTTTGACCAAATGCCGCCGCTGATGACGCTTGAGCGGCTGCTGTTCAAGTACATCTCGATCGGTTTTGTATTGCTGACCTTGACGGTCGGTTCCGGCGTTCTATTTTCCGAGCAAGTGTTCGGCCGGGCGCCACGCTTTGATCACAAGACTATGTTTTCAATCGCCGCCTGGATCTTGTTCGGTATTCTGCTGGCCGGACGCTACCTCTGGGGATGGCGCGGACGGATGGCCTGGCGCATGACCTTGGCCGGTGTCGCGTTTCTGCTGCTGGGCTACATTGGCAGCCGCTTCGTGCTCGAAGTGGTACTGAAGCGCTATTGATGCCGCGTGATGCTATTGCGTGATTCTATTGATACCGCGTGCCGCGTGATTGACAGCGCTCTTTCCGGCTTATGAATCGTATTGCATTTTGGCTGGCGATTGTCGGATTCGGGTTTCTGCTCTGGCGCGGCATACAACTCGCCCAACGCAAGCAACGCCGCTGGCGCGACCAGCGCGCCGAAGGATCGCCGCCACCGGCCAACGTAGGCGACGAACGCCACCCCGACTCGCCGCCCGAGCAACTCGCCAGAGGCGAAGCGATGCTGAAATGTGCGCATTGCGGTATTTATCTGCCCGCCTCGGAAGCGCTCGAGCGCCGCGGCTTGTCCTTCTGCAGCACTGAACACCGGGATGCCAGGCCGGTTTGAGGGGTAGCCGCATGAACGCCGACCAGCAAGTACGGCAATCAGCATGAACGGCAATTAGCATGAACGTAGATCAGTTGTTGCCGCAATCGTCGCCATCGCTGTGGACCTCGATTCGCTATTTGTCGCTGAGCCGGCTGGTGGTCAGCGCGCTAATCCTGTTGTTCTTTCTGAGCGGTGAAGTCAATTCATTCTTCGATTCTGCGAACGACAGGGCGCACTTTCTTGAAACCGCCGGGCTCTATTTGGGCGCAGCGATTCTTTTTCTGGCTTTGGCGGCAAGGTTGCAGCGCTTCTACGCGCTGCAGTTGCTGGCGCAAGTCACCACCGATCTGTTATCACTGGTTCTGTTAATTCATTTTGCTGGCGGTTTACGCAGTGGCTTGGGTGTCTTGACGGTGGTTGCCGTGGCCGGCGGTGCGGTGCTGTCGACGCGCCTGTTATCGTTGGCGTTCGCCGCTGCCGCGTCGTTATTGTTGCTGATCGAAGCGACTAGTCGCGCCTTCGGTGGCGACAGTGTCGACGTCGGTATCTTCTTTACCGCCGGCCTGATCGGCGCCACCTGTTTCGCGGCCGCCTACTTTGTCAACTGGCTGGCCTTGCGCCTCGAACGCCAGGAGCGCTTGGCCGCGCAGCGCGGTGAGGAGTTGCGCCGGCAACTGGCGATCACCCGACTGGTGATTGCTGAATTACAACAGGGTGTGCTGGTGGTCGGTCGCGATGGTCGCGTCCAGACCTTCAATCGGGTGGCGTCATCGTTGCTCGGACCGTTGTCGTTGACGTCGCAGTCGCTGCTGGACCCGCGCCTGGGCGGCGGCTGGTCGCAAGTCGGCCGGGTATTTCGTGAATGGTTGAGTTGGACATCGCCCGAACCCAGGCGCGAGTCGTTCGAGATCAGTTTGAGTGTTTGGCAAAATCCGTCACAAGCTCAAAACCAGAGCGTCGAGGCCAAGGTCAAGCTGCGCTTTCTTAGTGCGCAGGCGGGACAGTTCGGCAGTTTTGAGCCGGATACCGTCGGTGACGACGTTGTACTGGTAGTGGAAGACCTGCGGGCACTGGAGGAGCGGGCGCAACAATTGAAGTTGGCCTCGATGGGTCGGCTATCGGCATCGATTGCCCATGAGATTCGCAATCCGCTCGGGGCGATTCGGCATGCGAACAGCTTGTTGGCCGAACAACTGCAAGGGGCTCCGATGCAGCGACTGGCCGGTATCGTCGAAACCAACACGATTCGGATCACCCGGATTGTCGAATATGTGCTGTCTATTTCGCGGCGTGAGCCGCCGACTCAGGAGTTGATCGACCTGCGCAGTTACATGCCGTTGTTTCTGGAAGAATTTGCGGCCAATCTGAACTGCGATTTGAAACGGCTTAATTGGGCGAGCGCCTTGGACGATACGCTGCGCTTCGACAGCAATCATTTGCGTCAGGTTCTGGTGAATATTTTGGGTAATGCGTTGCGCTACGCGTCGGTCGCACCAGCGGCGGTTAATATTCAGTGGATTAAAGGGCAGGGCGATCGACTAGAATTAATCATCGCCGACGACGGGCCAGGCTTGGCGCCCGAAGTTCTGCAGCACGTGTTCGAACCGTTCTTTACGACAGAGGCGCGCGGCACCGGGCTGGGACTCTATTTGGCCCGTGAATTGTGTAGTGCCAATGGTGCGATGCTGCGCTACGAACGCGGACCGGAAGGTGGACGTTACCCCGGTGCGTTCGTAGTTGAAGCACATGGCTGCTCGGTGATTGGGGAATATAACCAGAATGAACAAGGATCGGTGAGGCAATGAGCGCCAAGGTGCCGCGAGTATTGGTAGTGGATGATGAAGCGGATTTGCGCGAGCTGCTCGAATTGACGCTGATTGGCATGGGCCTGGATGTCGATAGCGCGCAGTCATTGGCTGACGCTCGTCGCTTGCTGGGCCAGCAGTCGTATGCCTTGTGCCTGACCGATATGCGCTTGCCCGATGGTCAGGGACTCGAGTTGGTGGCGCAAATCAATCGCGACAGCGTCAACACGCCGGTGGCGGTCATTACCGCCTACGGCAGCGCCGAAAATGCCGTCGCTGCGTTGAAGGCCGGTGCCTTCGATTACCTGGCCAAGCCGGTGGCGCTTGATGCGCTTCGCAATCTCGTGCGCTCGGCCGTGCAGGTACCCGGTGGTGTCGGTCAGAACGCGGCCAGTGCAACGCCACACGATCTGACCGCACGCATGTTGGGCGGCTCGGACGCAGTTCGCGATGTCCGGCAATCGATTTCGCGATTGGCGCGCAGCATGGCGCCGGTGTCGATTACTGGCGAGTCCGGTTCCGGCAAAGAGCTGGCGGCGCGGCTCGTTCATGAATCCGGTGCTCGTGCGATTCGCCCGTTTGTGGCGGTCAACTGCGGCGCGATTCCTGAGAATCTGATGGAGGCGGAATTTTTTGGCCACAAGCGCGGCTCGTTTACGGGCGCCGACCAGGATCGCATCGGATTTTTCCAGGCGGCCAATGGCGGCACTTTGTTTCTCGATGAAGTCGCCGATCTGCCGTTGGCTATGCAAGTCAAGTTGCTGCGAGCGATTCAGGAAAAGCGGGTTCGACAGGTGGGTGCTGCGACCGAAGAAGCGGTCGACGTTCGAATCATCAGTGCGACGCATCAGGATCTCGGCCAGTGCGTTGCTGCCGGGCGCTTTCGGCAAGACCTCTACTATCGCTTGAACGTCATCGAACTGAAGTTGCCGGCCCTGCGCGAGCGCAGTGAAGACGTGCCAATTCTCGCGGAAGCGATTCTGACCAAGCTGGCCAATCGTGCCGGACTGCTGCGCCCGCCGCGTCTGGCGTCAGTGAGCCTGAAATATTTGCAGACCTACTCATTCCCGGGTAATGTCCGCGAGCTTGAAAACATTCTCGAGCGGGCGCTGGCGTTTTCGAATGGCGAGGTGATAAACGTCGAAGATCTGGGGCTGCGGCCGACCGTGTCCGATGCCACCGAGAACGAACGTGCCAACGATGAGGCCGGCGACACCTTCAGCGTGGCGAGCGCGCCGCGCCCGGCCGGTGCGACGGCCCGGGTGGTGCGCCTGTCCGACGACGGCATTCCCGAGTCACTGCCCGACTACCTCGATCAGATCGAGCGGCAAGCGATCTCGCGCGCACTCGAGAAGACTCGGTATAACCGTACGGCAGCGGCCAAGTTGCTGGGCATCACGTTTCGGGCGCTACGCTACCGGATGCAACGCCTGAGTCTGAACTGACGCTGTGAATTGCCGCTGTGAACTGCCGCTGTGAACTGCCGCTGCGCCGTGGATAACTTACGTTGAATTGGGATCGTGCCTCTGCGGGCTGGTTGGCTCGCGCCGCGCGCATTGCATCGCCGAACTTTGACGCCCGCCCGGCGGGGCTCGCGATCGAGCTGCTGGTGATTCACTACATCAGTCTGCCGCCCGGGCAGTTCAGCGGCGATGCGATCGTGCGACTGTTTACCAATCAGCTCGACCATGACGCCCACCCGGCGCTGCGCGAACTCACGGGTACCCGCGTATCGGCGCATTTTCTCATCCGACGACGCGGGCAGTGTCTGCAGTTTGTCAGCGCCGATGATCGCGCCTGGCATGCGGGCGCCTCGAAGTTTGGCAAGCGCGATCGGTGTAATGACTTTTCGATTGGCATCGAACTCGAGGGTGATTCGGAGCATGCGTTCACGCAGGCGCAATATCGGCGTCTTGCGCAACTGACCTTGCTGTTGAGCCAGCGTTATCCGTTGCGTCACGTTGCCGGTCACAGTGACATCGCACCGGGCCGCAAAGAAGATCCAGGTCCAAATTTTGATTGGTCGCGATATATGAAAATGCTAACAACGACGCGGCTTTCCAGACCCTTTTAGTCGAAGACCCTTGTCGTTAAAGAACCTCGCCTGCGCGAGGCTTGAACGGTGCATGTTTCGAGTCGAAAATGCCAGCAAAGCCCGATGGTTATTCGCGCTTTTATTTCATCTCCCCATTCCTCGCGGTGTTCTGAGGAGTTAAATGTAAGAGCTTGTTTCGCTATCATATTTTGCGAACAGATTCGGCTTGCATCGAATCGCCAGCCACACTACAATTAGTGCAAATCCAAGGTCGATACCCCTACCCGTAGTGGTTAGACCGCTTTGCTCCAGAAAGCGGTCAGGGGTATTTTTTCCCTTGGTTTTTACAATCTCGCATTTCATTATCAATCATTATTTTCGCGGATTCCGCCGTACTCGAGCGCATTAATTGTTCGTACGACGGATCTACCACCACCACACCCATCTCCACGTACACAAGGGGTTCAGCGCATGCAACGGATCGGCGACAGTCAAGGTTTTCCTATTTCTAAACCAGTATCAAGTATTTCAGGGTTTGCCGATCCGGGAAATGCTGGCTATAGCAGTATCAGTAACGCCTCGAGTGCTGACGCATTTGCCGATTTCAAGGTCATTCGTCGTAACGGTTCGGTGGTCGGATTCGAGCCCGGCAAGGTCTCGATTGCGATGACCAAGGCCTTCCTCGCGGTCAACGGCGGTCAAGGTGCGGCATCGGCGCGTATTCGTGAGTTGGTCGATCGTTTGACGCATGCGGTGGTCCTCGGTCTGTTGCGGGGCAAGTCTGCCGGAGCAATGTTTCATATTGAAGACATTCAGGATCAGGTTGAGCTGGCGCTGATGCGCTCGGGCGAACATGAAGTGGCGCGCGCCTACGTGCTGTACCGCGAAAAGCGCAGCCAGGAGCGAGCCACCAAGGTACGCGAGCAACATGAGTCGAGCGCTGAGCCGACCTTGCATGTGCTTGACGGCGGCGTGCGGCGTCCGCTCGATCTGGCGCAGTTGCGTGCGGTCGTCGAGTCGGCTTGCGCAGGTCTGGGCAGTGAGGTAGAGGCCGAGGCGATTCTGAAGGACACCGTGAAGAATTTGTACGACGGTGTGCCGATCGAAGAGGTCTACAAGTCGACCATTCTGTCAGCGCGCGCGCTGATCGAGAAAGATCCCGACTACAGCCGGGCGACCGCCCGCCTGTTGTTGCACACCATCCGCAAGGAAGTCATTGGCGAGGAAGTGTTGCCGGAGAACATGGCGTCCCGTTATTCGGAGTACTTTCCGGGATTCATCAAGCGCGGCATCGAAGCCGGTTTGCTCGACGAAAAACTCAGCCAGTTCGATCTGAAGCGTCTGGGACGAGCGTTGGCATCGCAGCGCGACATGCAGTTCAGCTATCTGGGCTTGCAAACCCTGTATGACCGTTATTTCCTGCATATCGACGAGCAGCGCATCGAACTGCCGCAAGCGTTCTTCATGCGCGTCGCGATGGGCCTGTCGCTCGGTGAAGTCGACCGCGAGGCTCGGGCGATCGAGTTCTACGAGCAAATCTCGAAGTTCGACTTCATGAGCTCGACACCGACGCTGTTTAATTCGGGCACCCAGCGCTCGCAACTGTCGTCCTGTTATCTGACGACCGTTTCCGACGACCTCGACGGTATCTACGAAGCGATCAAGGAAAACGCCTTGCTCGCCAAGTACGCGGGTGGTCTGGGCAACGATTGGACGCCCGTGCGTGCGATGGGTAGCCACATCAAGGGCACCAACGGCAAGAGCCAGGGCGTGGTGCCGTTCCTCAAGGTGGTCAACGACACGGCGGTTGCCGTCAATCAGGGCGGCAAACGCAAGGGCGCAGTGTGCGCCTATCTCGAAACCTGGCATTTGGACATCGAAGAGTTTCTGGAGCTGCGCAAGAACACCGGCGATGACCGGCGCCGCACGCACGACATGAACACCGCCAACTGGATTCCGGATCTGTTCATGCGCCGTGTCATGGAAAACGCTGACTGGACGCTGTTCTCGCCGTCGGACTGCCCGGATCTGCATGAGAAATATGGTCGCGCCTTCGAGACCGCTTACGTCGCCTATGAGCAGCGCGCCAGCAACGGCGATTTGAAATTGTATAAACGATTGCCGGCCACGCAGCTCTGGCGCAAGATGCTGTCGATGCTATTCGAGACCGGCCATCCGTGGTTCACCTTCAAGGACCCGTGCAACATTCGCAGCCCGCAGCAGCACGTCGGTGTCGTGCACAGCTCGAATCTGTGCACCGAAATTACCTTGAATACCGCCGAGAACGAAATTGCGGTCTGCAATCTGGGGTCGGTCAATCTGGTCGCCCACATGATCGAGCGCGATGGCGTCATGATGCTCGATCAGGAAAAACTGCGCGCTACCATCCGCACCGCCATGCGTATGCTCGATAACGTCATCGACATCAACTACTACGCGGTCGGCAAGGCGCGCAACTCGAACCTCAAGCATCGGCCGGTCGGGCTGGGCATCATGGGCTTCCAGGACTGCCTGCACCTGCTGCGCTTCGCCTATGGCAGCCAGGCGGCCGTCGAGTTCGCCGATCGCTCCATGGAGGCGGTCTGTTATTACGCCTATTGGGCCTCGACCGAGCTGGCCGAGGAGCGCGGCCGCTACGCCAGCTTCAAGGGCTCGCTCTGGGATCGCGGTATCTTGCCGCAAGACAGCTTGAAATTGTTGGCCGAAGAGCGCGGCAGCCAGTACCTCGAGTGCGACACCTCGGAGACCATGGACTGGGCGGCGTTGCGTGATCGTATCCAGCGCTTTGGCATGCGTAACTCGAACTGCGTGGCGATCGCGCCGACTGCGACCATCTCGAACATCATCGGGGTTGACGCCTGCATCGAGCCGACCTTCCAGAATCTTTACGTCAAATCAAATCTGTCCGGCGAGTTCACGGTCGTCAACGAGTATCTGGTGCGCGACCTCAAGCGTCTGGGACTCTGGGATGAGGTCATGGTGGCCGATCTGAAGTTCTTCGATGGATCATTGGCTCGCATCGATCGTATTCCAAATGAGCTGCGTGCGATCTACGCGACCGCCTTCGAGATCGATCCGAGTTGGCTGGTGGAGGCCGCTTCGCGTCGCCAGAAATGGATCGATCAAGCGCAGTCGTTGAACATTTATATGGGCGGTGCGTCGGGCAAGAAATTGCATGAGACCTACACGCTGGCCTGGCTGCGCGGATTGAAGACGACTTATTACTTGCGCACCCTGGCGGCGACCAGCAGCGAGAAGGCGACGTCGAATCGTTTGGGTCAATTGAACTCGGTCGGTACTGATGGCATCAAGAGCGCTGACGGTTTTTCATATCAAGCGGCGACGAGCAACACGGGTAGCGGTTTGAGTAGTGCAGCTGATGCGCCGAAATTTTGCGTGATCGATGATCCGGAGTGCGAGGCTTGCCAATAAATTGCGAAGCGAATTATTCGATTGATTCGATGCGAATTGTCCGATTGATTGAATAAATCAGCGCGCATATTTGGATTTTTAAAAAATTTTTCAAAATATTTTTCGCGAAATTTTGCAGATGATTTTGAGTTTAAATTTTTCTGTGTGAACACCTGCATTTATTCGCGCACAAGAGTGAAAACATTCGTTTGCTGTTATCGATTTGACACGATCAATGATGTTTGATCTTACTAAAGACTGTTGTTGAAATGCCGCAAATGAACCTTGATTTGTCAAGTCGGTATTTCGAAATTGTTGCAGTCTATCCACAGAGGTCGTAAGATTCGGGCAATGCATAAATCCCGAATCTTGCGACAACACAATTAGTTAAACGTTCTTATTGAAGCGAGACCTGAGAAATGTTGTCCTGGGATGAAATGGTGCCGGCCCTGCCGGCAAGAAAAGAAGGAGCGCCGGCGCAGCCGGACTGGTCGATGAGCAAGCAGTTGCAGCAGGGTCTCGAGCCTGCCTTACCCAAAAAAGTCATGTCACCGAACGCCGGGCCCCTGTTGGCTTCGACGGCCGTGCGCGCTGCCATCAGCGCCGTCAGCGATCGACGTGTTCGGGTAGAAGACAAGCGAATCATCAACGGCTCGGCCGACGTCAACCAGTTGGTTCCGTTCAAATACAAATGGGCGTGGGACAAGTACCTGGCCGCTTGCGCTAATCACTGGATGCCGCAAGAAGTCAACATGAGCCGCGACATCGCGCTGTGGAAAAATCCGAACGGCTTGACCGAAGACGAGCGTCGTCTGGTGAGCCGCAATCTCGGCTTTTTCGTAACCGCCGATTCACTAGCCGCCAACAATATTGTGTTGGGTACGTATCGCCACATCAGCGCGCCCGAGTGCCGGCAATTTTTGTTGCGGCAAGCGTTTGAAGAAGCGATTCACACGCATGCCTATCAGTACATTGTTGAGTCGCTGGGTCTGGATGAAGGCGAGATTTTCAACGCCTATCACGAGATTCCGTCGATCCGCGATAAAGACGAGTTCCTGATTCCGTTCATCGAGACCTTGACCGATCCGCATTTTGTGACCGGCACGCCCGAGAACGATCAGAAACTGTTGCGTTCGCTGATTGTGTTTGCCTGCCTGATGGAGGGCTTGTTCTTCTATGTCGGCTTTGCGCAGATCCTCGCGCTCGGCCGCCAAAACAAGATGACCGGTGCGGCTGAGCAGTACCAATACATCTTGCGTGATGAGTCGATGCACTGCAATTTCGGCATCGACCTGATCAACACGATCAAGCTTGAAAATCCGCATCTGTGGACGCCACAGTTTCGCGAAGAGATTCGCGCCCTGTTCATGCAGGCCGTCGAGCTCGAGTATCGCTACGCCGAAGACACCATGCCGCGCGGTGTGCTCGGGCTGAATGCCTCCATGTTCAAAGCATATCTGCGCTTCATCGCCAATCGGCGAGCTCAGCAGATTGGTCTCGACCCCTTGTTCCCGGATCAGGAAAACCCGTTCCCGTGGATGAGCGAAATGATCGATCTGAAAAAAGAGCGCAACTTCTTCGAGACCCGTGTCATCGAATATCAAACCGGTGGCGCGTTGTCATGGGAATAAGCCCAGAGGTAGAGGCGGTCTTGTGCCGTACGGTCAGGTAATGAATTGAGGGAAACCAGAGTACCCGCTTTCATCAGCAGCACCAACCGCTCATCGCGTTACCGCGTGGGCGGCACTGGCACCCGCTTCTTCCGCTCCCCAGCATTTGAAACAGAGCCGATGCCCCGTCCCTTTTTGACGGCCGCACGGCTTTTGTTTTGTACCCGATTCATTAGCGTAGGAAAAAAATGGCTGTCTGGCCTGCACTCCGTGCAACGCCTTGCCATTCGTATTCTTGCGCCGATGAATAGCTCGTGCCTAATTTCAGGCACGGGTTTTCTTTATCGCAACTTAAACCACAGGAGTTAATCCATGGCAACTGCAAAGAAAGCCGCGAAAAAACCGGCAGCGAAGAAGCCCGCAGCGAAAAAATCGGCAGCCAAGAAGCCGGCAGCCAAGAAGGCAGCAGCAAAGAAGCCGGCGGCCAAGAAGCCGGCAGCTAAAAAGGCGGCCAAGAAACCGGCTGCCAAGAAAGCTGCGAAAAAACCTGCAGCCAAGAAAGCGGCTAAAAAACCAGCCGCTAAGAAAGCTGCCAAGAAGCCTGCAAAGAAAGCGGCAAAAAAGGCCGCTAAAAAACCTGCTGCTAAAAAGGCTGCCAAGAAGAAAGCTGCCAAGAAGCCTGCAAAGAAAGCGGCCACTGCTGCGCCTATGGCATCGGTACCTGCTGCAAAGCCGCTCAATCCGGCGGCTGCATGGCCGTTTCCGACGGGCAACAAGCCATAATTGTGCACTTGTCTTGTGGCGACACGAGGCAAGCTGCGCAAGCGGTGACGTTCTAAGACGTCACCGCCTTCGAATGATCCCGCGCTTTCGCGAAAGCAGCGGGATTTTTTTATGCGAGAATTTCGAACATGAGTGCGATCTGGTTGGTCCTGAGAACGATTGGCAGCTTGTTGGCAGTAGCGTGTTTGCTGCGAGCTTGGGCGCATCGGCAACACATGTCGCCGCACAATCCGGTCAGCGTGTTTGTCAGCGCGGTCACCGACTGGATCGTGAAACCGTATCGCAAATTGATTGCGCCGACGCGCTCGGCCGACTGGGCCAGCGTGCTGGCAGCGATAACGATCGCCGTCGTGGTGTCGGCCGTCTACGCGTTGATGTTCGATGGTGGCCGCACCCCAGCATTCGGCGCGGTCGTCTTGCGCGCAGTGCTCTGGTTGCTTGAGTGGACCTTACAACTGCTGATTGCCGTCCTGTTTCTGCAAGCGATCTTATCCTGGGTGAATCCGCATGCGCCGATTCAACCGGCACTGAATCAACTCACCGACCCGATGCTCGGGCCGATTCGCAAAGTTGTGCCGTTGGTGGGCGGCGTCGATCTTTCGCCGATGGTCCTCATGCTCGCGGTGTATGTCGGCCTCGAGTTGATTCAAAACGTTCGCTTCTGACTTTAGTCAAATGATCTTCAAACGGCGTGCATGGGCGCTGTTCATTACTCTGGGAATGGCCCTTGTGGCCTGGGCTTGCGGCGGCGGTAGTGGCGATGGCTCGCTGCCGCAGGCCTCTGCTTCGGCACCTGTTAGCGTCAGCGTGACCACGGCGACACCGCCGAGCATTCAAGAAGAGCAGTGTCAGATGCAGGGCTGGCGGCGCGAGATCGTCGTTAGTGGCGCAATGCCACGCTTGGTCCTTTGGAAGGCGCCAAGCGGTGGCGACTGGGTTCGCGGAACATTGGTCGTGATGCACGGCGGCGGTGGAACTCACAGCAACTTTTGTGCCGCGAATATTGCGCTGATCGAACCCCAAGTGCGATTCACCACAATGGCAATCGCCGCCGGATTCGCAGTGTTTCTGCTTGACTCCTCTGACCAAGTCACCGATAGCGCTGGACGCCTGTGCGGCAAAGTGTGGGACGATCAAGTTAACAGCCGTGCAAACCTGGATCTGCCGTATCTGGAGCAGGTTTTGTCGACCTTGATACCCTCGAGGCGGCCCGCTGGCGCTCGCAGCGAGTTATTTGTGACGGGTCTGTCGTCCGGAGGCTATATGACTGTTCGGGCAGCCAGCCGCTTCGGCGATCGAATCACGGCCATCGCAGCGGTTTCCAGCGGCGACCCCTATGGATGGGTCCGCGACTGCACTCCGCGCACGGGCGATCGAAGTAATGTATTCGGTATTGCCGTCGATGTTGAAACAGGCCGACCGATCAGCGAGATCGGCGCCTGCCAGTCGGCAGTCTTTCCGAATGAACGGAGCTGGGATGGCGCGGCCAGCATAGTCAAGCCGCCGTACAAATTGTTTCACCACGACGGCGACGGCATCCACGATTTATCCTGCGTCCTGAAGGTAGCTACCCAACTGAATCTGCGTGGCTATCCGCAAATACCTTCGTTTCGAATCGGTGCTGGCACTCGAGACCCGGCCTTGCACTATTGGCTGGATGCCTACAACATTCCTATGCTCGAATACTTTGCCGGTTTCACCCGCCCAGCGCCAACAATCGCTAACAAGTAGGTAGCGCGCTTCAGTACGATTACATTGGGTAAGTCGCGACATACCGGCGTGTCACTTCAGCGTGTTCGATACGGTGATTCTGCGGGCCTTGGTGTTCAATCTTGATTGCGCCCATGACACTACCGAGTTGCGCTGATTCCAGCCAGGTGCGACCATTTGCCAAGCCATAAAGCAGACCACCGCGATAGGCATCGCCGCAGCCGGTCGGGTCGAGCGCCTTGCCGATGGCGACCGGTGCGATGGTGTGGGTCTGCCCCTGCTGATACAAAGTTGAGCCTTCGCCACCGCGGGTCACCAGCATGACGCCGACCTTGCTGGCCAATTCAGACTCGGACCAGCCAGTTTTTTCGGCCAACTGTTTGCTTTCATAGTCGTTGACTGCGACTGCATCAGCGGCATCGATGAGGTCGCGCAACTCTGCGCCATCAAACATCGGCAGACCCTGACCCGGGTCAAAAATGAACGGCACCTGGCAGCGTTTGAAGGCTGCAGCGTGTTGCAGCATCGCGTCCTTGCCGTTCGGCGCGACGATACCAAAGGCGGCCGGCAGTGCCTTGCTGGCATCGACACGGTGCGCGAAGTTCATGGCGCCCGGGTGAAACGCGATGATCTGGTTATCTGACAAATCGGTGGTGATGAACGCTTGTGCGGTAAAGCTGTCATCGAGCTTTTGGAGCAGTGACAGGTCAATGCCCAACGAATTCAGATGCGCGACATAGGCATCGGCGTCTTTGCCAACGGTGGCCAGGATCACCGGCTCGCCGCCGAGTGCGCGCAAGTTGTAGGCGATGTTCGCGGCGCAACCACCGTAGACCTTTTTCAGATCATGAGTCAGGAACGCGAGGTTCAGCATGTGGACGCGATCTGGCAGGATGTGGTCCTTGAAGTGGCCGTCAAAAACCATGATGGTGTCAAACGCAACCGAACCACTGATCAATACACGACGGGTCATGAACAAACGCTTTCTAAGGAAGGTGTCGCAGTTAAGTCCTACGGATAAAACAAAGTCACCGAATAACCGCTGGCGGCCAGATCGCGGGCCTCGAGCGCAAGCTTCAGCGGCAACTCGGCGCGCGGGCTCATGCCGAGTTCAACTTGACGAGTCGCCGCCGCCGGCAGACCCGCAAAGTAATCCTTCGGCAACAGCACCTTGCGAACCAGCAAAGTTCCTTGGCCATCGGTCAGAATGATTTCCAGTGCTGGCCACTGGATTCCACGATTGGCGCGATTGCGCAACAACGCCGACAAGGTCAGCATGCCCGGGGTATCGGCGGCCTGTAACTCGAACGATTCAATCGTCAAGGCCTGAAGATCCAGCGGTGCCTCAACCGTCAGCCCGAGCGGGCTCGACAGCATTTGCAGAGGTGCTCGCAAGGCCGGGAAATTGCTGGATAGCGAATTGCGCGCGCCGATCACCCCTTGGGTCGACAACACGAGAGCGGCGAACAGGCAAAACAACCATCCGAGCGCCTGTGCCCGGCTGTGATAACCGCCGACGCTGGCCTCTGGTTCGAAATAGGCGATCGCTTCGTCGCTGCGCTCACGCTCCTGGGCGCTGCGGCGACGCGAACCGCGTTTGCGACGATCGCTGCTGACGGTTGCCGGGGCTGTCTCCGGCTCTGCAACCGGCGTCGACGGATTCGCTTGAGCGGCTTCTTGCGCCCAGCGTATTCGAGTGTCGGGCCCGGGTTGGCGCAACGCTATGCTGGCGGCCTGATCCTTCGATTTCAGGTTGCCCTCGGTCGTCGCCGTCAGGCCCGGCTGAGGTTGGATCGATATCGGCACCGCCGCCGGTTCCGACAGAAAACTTTCGCCCTCGGCGACCATTTCGGTGGTCGGACCAAAGACGGTCTCAGGCAAAAAAAAGGCCGTTCGAAGGTCCGTCTGCGCAAACGTGTTCGGTGCACTGCGGCCCTTGGGATCGTTGGATGCCGTCGGTTTGACTAGCGGCTTGACCGACGCCCGGGCGGGTGCTGCCTGTACAGGCTTTGACTGCCCGCCGTCGCCGGCTATAAACGGGCTGCCATCGGCCGGCGGCAGGGCTTGCTCTGCCGCCGCCTGGGCGGCGCCGCGCTGACGCAATATTTCATCGACATGGCGCAGGTTGGCCATGCCCGAGAAAACATTCTGGCAAACGCCACAGCGGACCATGCCGCGGCGCAACGCCAGTTGATCGGGCGCGACTCGAAAGCTGGTGTTGCACTTGGTGCAGGTGGTTGCCAGGGCCATGCCGACATTCTAGTGCAGGGGCGTTATGGCCAGAGACCTGCAACCTGTCGCCATTCAAGCGCGCTTGCCGGCCAGACAGGCCCAGCCATCCTCGATCGCAAAGGCTTGCAATGCAATCGCCGGGTAGCAGCGACTGACTTCGTCGATTTGCCGCTCGAGCAAGCCGGCCAGGATCAAGTCGCCACCGGGGCGCACCAATGATTCGAGCATCGGCGCCAGCAACTTCAAGGGCGTTGCCAAAATATTGGCGACCACGACATCGCAGGCCGGTGGCGCCGGCTGGCGCGTCGAGCGCCAATCAATCGATACACGATTCAGTGTCGCGTTGTCCTGGCTCGAGCGCACCGCCTGCTCGTCGATGTCGACGCCGTACACCGGGCCGGCGCCGAGTTTGACCGCCGCAATCGCCAGAATGCCAGAGCCACATCCATAGTCGAGCAGACTCTGACCGGCAACCAGTCGCTGATCCAGCCAACGCAGACACAGGCGCGTGGTCGGATGACTGCCGGTGCCGAAGGCCAGACCCGGATCGAGAATGAGCGTGATACCGAGTTCTGAATCGCTGGGTCGCAAACCCACGGCTTGCTCAGATTCGCGCTGGGTCAGATGCCAGGTCGGGGTGATGACCAATCGTTGGCTGATTCGAATCGGTTCGAACTGCGATTGCGTCAGGCGCACCCAATCTTCATCTTGAAAGACGCGCGAGACGAGATCGAGCGGCGTCTGCAATGACAGCATCGCCGCTGCATCGCGTAAAACTTGCGGGTGATCGACGTTGGCACGCAGCAGGATACACAGCCGAGTCCGCAGCCAGCCCAGCGCAGCCGGCATTCCGGGCTCGCCGAACAGCGCCTGCTCATCAGGTGAATCGGCATCGGCGTCTTCGGCCTGCACCGATGCCGCACCGACTTCCAACAGCGCATCACACCAGCGTTCGACCCAGTCGCGCTCGACAATGAAACTGAGTTCACGCCACATGGGGAGTCAAGTCGAATGGCGCAGCGCCAATTTCTCTTCGAGGTAGTGAATCGAGGTACCACCAGCGATGAATCGTGCATCGACCAGCAGATCGCGATGCAGCGGCAAATTGGTCAGGATGCCTTCGACCGCCATTTCAGACAGCGCGACCCGCATGCGCGCCAGTGCCTGTTCGCGGGTGTCGCCGTAACAGATCACCTTGCCGATCATCGAGTCGTAGTTCGGCGGTACGACATAGTTCGTGTAGGCATGCGAGTCGACGCGCACACCCGGACCGCCGGGCGGGTGCCAACCCGTGATACGCCCGGGCGAGGGCGTGAACTTGTACGGGTCTTCGGCGTTGATGCGGCATTCGATCGCATGGCCCTTGACGACGATGTCGCGCTGTCGCAGGGCCAGTTTCTCACCGGTGGCGATCAGAATCTGCTGCTGGACGATGTCGACACCGGTAATGAACTCAGTGACGGGATGCTCGACCTGCACGCGGGTGTTCATTTCGATGAAATAAAACTCGCCGTTCTCGAACAGGAATTCGAAGGTGCCGGCGCCTCGATAGCCCATCTTCTTGCAAGCATCAACACAACGCGCGCCGATCTTGTCGATGACGCGCCGGGGAATGCCCGGTGCCGGGCCTTCTTCAAGCACCTTCTGGTGGCGACGTTGCATCGAACAATCGCGCTCTGCCAGAAAAATCGCGTTGCGATGTTCATCGGCCAACACCTGGATTTCAATATGGCGCGGGTTCTCGAGGAACTTCTCCAGATAGACCGTGGAATTGTTGAACGCGGCGCCGGCTTCGTTGCGGGTCAGCGAGACCGCATTGATGAGCGCCGCCTCGGTATGCACCACTCGCATTCCGCGCCCGCCGCCACCGCCGGCCGCCTTGATGATGACGGGATAACCGACCGAGCGCGCGATGCGCACGATCTCTTTGGGATCGTCCGGCAGTGCCCCTTCCGAGCCGGGTACTACCGGCACGGCGGCGCGGCGCATCGCGTCCTTGGCGGAGACCTTGTCGCCCATCAGCCGGATAGTTTCGGGTCGCGGCCCGATAAAGACAAAGCCGCTGCTTTCAACCCGTTCGGCGAAATCGGCGTTCTCGGATAGAAAGCCGTAGCCCGGATGGATCGCCTCGGCGTCGGTCACTTCAGCAGCGCTGATAATCGCCGGTACATTCAAGTAACTGTCGCGCGACGGCGGCGGGCCAATACAGACCGACTCGTCAGCGAGCTTCACATACTTGGCTTCGGTATCGGCGGTTGAATGAACGACCACCGTCTTGATGCCGAGTTCGCGACAGGCACGCTGAATTCGCAAGGCGATTTCGCCGCGATTGGCGATCAGAATTTTTTCGAACATTATTCGATGATGAACAGTGGCTGACCATACTCAACCGGCTGGCCGTTTTCGACCAGAATGGCTTTTACCCGGCCCGCCTTGTCGGATTCGATCTCATTGAGCAACTTCATGGCTTCGACGATACAAACGGTTTGGCCGACGGTCACCTCGCTGCCGACCTCGACGAACGGCGGGCTGCCCGGCTGGGCGCTGCGATAGAACGAACCGACCATCGGTGATTTGACCGCGTGACCCGCCGCCGGCTTCGGTTCGCTGTCGGCAAGTGCCGAGCCGACCGACAGCGCGCCGCCGGCCGATTGTGCGGTCGCTGGCGCGACGTTGCCGCCCTGCATCGCGTACTGCATGGCGGGCGTTGGCATATACGACATCAGGGTGGTCGCCCCCATGCTGGGCGTCTTGACGATTCTGACCTTGTCCTCGCCCTCAGTCACTTCGAGCTCGGCTATGCCGGATTCGGAGACCAGATCGATCAGGGTTTTAAGTTTACGCAGGTCCATAGACGGTAGTTCCTTTAATGGCGCTTGATCCGGCCGTTCGGAATTCAGTTGGTTGGTGCCAAGATGCGAGCTTTTGGTAACGTTTTGACGTGAAGTTCGCGGATTTTAACGTTTTTTCTGAGTCGCGCAATGAGCGATTGCGCAGCTTGCCGGCTACTGTGGTGTGCTAGCCGCGTGCCAGCTTGCGCAACTGTTCGCGCAGTTGCTTGATATCGACGCGACCCAGCACCCGACTATTGACCACGCCATGGCGGTCAACAACCACGGTGAAGGGCAGGCCGCCTGCCGCGTTGCCCAAGCCTCGGATCCATTCGAGCCCGGCGGCGCCAACGACTGGGAGAGGATACGAGATCCGATGCTTATCTGCAAATTGCCTGACGTTAGCACTCGAGTCGATGGCAATTCCGAGCATTTGAACATTCTGGTCGGTCAGCTCAAGCGCCAAGGCCGATAGCTCCGGCATTTCCTCGATACACGGTGCGCACCAGGTCGCCCAAAAATTGATGACCAGCACGCGACCCCTCAGCGGCTTCATATCGAGCGACTGCTGCTGGGCATCTTGCCAGGGATGTGCCAGCAACTGGGCCAGGGTCGCCGCCTCGATTGCACCGTCGACACTGGGGGACGCGCCTCGCCACGACCACCAGGCTCCGGCCGAGAACGCGAGTGTCGCCGCCGCGAGGATCAGGCGCCGACTCATTTAGCAGCCTGTCGGACTTGAAATGGGGGCCGGGGGGGTAATAGCCCGCTATTACCCCCTCGACGGTCACCCGCGTTCATCGCTTTCTGGTCAAACTGCGACCCCCATTTCAAGTCCGACAGGCTGCCAGGCTGACTGATCATGGCCGGTTCACTTCGGCGCCATGGCCGAGTGCAATCAGCGCCTCGACGTTGCCGCGCTCGGCCTTGGGAGTCAAGCCTGCGCTCGCAGTGCCGGTTTTCAGAGCACCTTTGATGTCGTCATGGTCATACACCGACAGGACGATACCTTCGCCTTGCCATTCGAATTGATAGGCTTCGACGTCGCCGCCACCCTTGAAGTGCGGCACGCAGATACTCTCGAAATCGATCTGGGCATCGAGCAAAAAATACTGCAGCTCCTTGCCATTATCGAAGAACAATTGCAGGTGAATCACCGCAAACTCGGTGGCAATGCCTTTCCAGACGGCGCCGGTGGCCAACGGCACGAAGCGCTCGAGTTTATGCATCCAGGCAATAGCCACCGCGCGCATGCTGGCCAGACGTTCGGCATGTTGCGCATCGAACAACTCGAGGTGCTCCAGCAAGGCTTGGTCGACTTGGTCATTTTTCGGCAAGCTATTGCGCGGGATCGGCCCGTTGCCCAGGACTTCGCGGGCGCCGCGTTGTTTGGCGGCGCCATAGTCGAGCCCTTCGTCGGCGACCAGACGTGCCGCCGCCGCTGCGATTTGAGAGCGCAAGTGGCGGTTGCCGGTGTCGTCGAAGATCTCGCTGCGTTCCATGCTGGCGAGATTATCACACTGGATATCACACTAGAATCCGGCCCATGCATATTCATATTCTTGGTATTTGCGGCACCTTCATGGGCGGTGTGGCGGCGATTGCGCGCGAGGCCGGCATCAAGGTCACTGGCTGTGACGCCCAGGTCTATCCGCCGATGAGCGAGCAGTTGCGCGGCCTCGGCATTGAGCTCATCGAGGGGTTCGGCGCCGATCAATTGGCGCTGGCACCCGACGTCTTTGTGATCGGCAACGTGGTCGCGCGCGGCAATCCGCTGATGGAAGCGATTCTCGATGCCGGCTGTGCGTATCAGTCCGGACCGCAGTGGCTGGCCGAGCAGGTGTTGCGCGACCGATGGGTGCTGGCGGTCGCCGGCACCCACGGCAAGACGACCACGGCGTCGCTGTTGACCTGGATTCTCGAACACGCTGGCCTGAACCCGGGTTATCTGATTGGCGGTGTTCCGAACAACTTCCAGACCTCGGCTCGGTTGGGCTCGAAGTATTTTGTCATCGAGGCCGACGAATATGACACCGCGTTCTTCGACAAACGATCAAAGTTCGTTCATTACCGGCCACTGACCGCCATCTTGAACAACCTCGAGTTTGATCATGCCGATATTTTCCCGGATCTGGCCGCGATCGAAACGCAGTTCCATCATCTGGTCCGCACGATCGCGAGCCGAGGGCTGATCGTCGCGAACCATCGGGAACCGGCGCTTGATCGCGTGCTCAAACGGGGCTGCTGGTCACCCCTTGAATACTTTGGTTCGCCCGAGTTCTGGCATGAAGCCCAGGTTACCGAAGCCGCTCAGAGCAGCGATTTCGATGTTCGCCTCGGCGGCCAAAATTTCGGTCGATGCCGCATGAAACTGGCCGGCGCTCACAATCGGCTGAATGCTCTGGCGGCCATCGCAGCGGCACGACATGTCGGCGTCGAGCCGGCCGCCGCGATCGAAGCATTGAAGCAGTTCGCCGGCGTCAAGCGCCGACTGGAGCTGCGCGGGGAAGTGTCGGGTATCGCCGTGATTGACGATTTCGCTCATCATCCGACCGCGATTCTGACGACCATCGAGGGCTTGCGCGCACGCCTGGGCGGGCAGCAACGTATTCTCGCCGTACTCGAGCCGCGCTCGAACACGATGAAGCAAGGCGCCATGAAGGCATTGTTGCCGGCCAGCCTGGCCGGTGCCGATCGCACCTTCTGCTACGCCGGCGGCATCGATTGGGCTATTGCCGAAGCTCTCTCGCCGCTGGGCTCGAAACTCGAGGTTCATCGCGATCTGGCCGAATTGGTGTTGGCCATCGCGAGCCAGGCGCAAGCCGGTGACCAGGTACTGGTCATGAGTAACGGCGGCTTTGGCGGCATTCATCAGAAACTGCTCGACGCCTTGAAGTCGCGATGACCCATTCCAATCGGCTGATTTACTTGCACGGCTTTCGCTCGTCACCGGCGTCATTCAAGGCGGTCTGGCTACATGATCGCCTCAGAGAGCTCGGCAAGTCCGCCTGGTTCGCTTGTCCGCAATTGCCGCCTTCGCCCTACGAAGCGGTGCAACTGATTCGCCAGCGTTTCGATTTGCAACCCGACGATACCCTGGTCGGCAGTTCGCTGGGCGGCTACTACGCCAATTACCTGGCCGAGCACACCGGCTGCCGTGCGGTGCTGCTGAACCCGGCGGTTAACCCGGCGCGCGACTTGCGAACCCTGGTCGGCAAACACAAGATGTATCACAGTGATGATGCGTTCGATTTTCGCGCCGAATACCTGAACGAATTGCGCGATCTCGAAATTCCGATCCTGACGTTTATGCCGCGCTATTTTCTGATTGCGGCGCAAGGTGACGAACTGCTTGACTGGCGCGAGATGCGACGACATTACGGCGGCGCGAAAGAGTTGATTCTCGAGGGTAGTGACCACGGACTGACTGATTTCGCCGAATATGGCGATCAGGTACTCGAGTTTTCGGGATTGTTGCCGCGTCGCTCGTAAATAGCTGCAGTGCTGAGCGGGCCTCCTATAATTCGGCTAATCATGTCTACCCATTTGAATGTATTGTTTGAAGAAGATGGCGCCTTCAAGGTCGGCAGCATCATGTCCGACGCTGGCGCCAGCCTGCAGATTGAACACACCACCGGTCGGCGGGTGAAAATCAAAAGTGCGCAAGTAATGTTGCGCTTCGAGCGGCCGAGCGCCTCCGAGTTGATGCCGTTGGCGCAAAAAGCCGCTGACGAGATCGATCTCGATTTCCTCTGGGAATGTGCACCGCAAGACGAATTTGTGTTCACCGAGCTGGCCGCTGAGTACTTTGGCGCCGCGCCGCGCGCCGATCAGTCGACCGCGCTGTTGCTGCGCCTGCATTCGTCACCGGTCTATTTTCATCGCAAGGGACGAGGCCGTTACCGTCCGGCACCACCGGAGATTCTGCGCGCAGCGCTGGCTGCGGTCGAACGCAAGCGCAAGCAGGAAATTCAGGTCGAGGAAGATTGTGCCACCCTGGTTGCCGGTCGGCTCCCCGAGTCGATTGGCCGTATGGCGATCCGCTTGTTGGTACAGCCCGATAAGCAAAGCCTGGAGTTTCGAGCGCTTGATCGAGCCTGCGTGCAGACTCAGCGCTCGCCGGAGCGCCTGTTGCTCGGCGTCGGCGCGTTCAAATCGGCCGGTGCGTTACACCGAGCGCGTTTTCAGTTTGAGAATTTTCCGGCCGGCGAGGGCTTCCCGGCCGATCTTTCAGTGGCCTTCGATTTCGCACATCTGCCCCTCTCCGAGGCCCGTACGTTCTCGATTGATGACTCGACCACGACGGAGATCGATGACTGTCTGTCGGTCAGCCGAACGGCCTCCGGTGCCTTGCGAATCGGGGTTCATATTGCGGCGCCGGGTCTGGCAATTCAGCATGGCGAACGCGCTGACCTGGCCGCCCGCGAGCGCATGTCGACGGTGTATATGCCCGGTGAGAAAATCACCATGTTGCCCGATGCGCTGGTGCAAGGCTTCTCACTCGATCAGGGACGCGAGGTCGCCGCACTGTCCCTGTATGTCGAGCTCGAAGACCAGGGCCAAGGGTTCAGTCACTGCGAATCTCGGCTTGAACGGATCGCGGTCATCGCCAATCTTCGACACGACCAGCTCGATGAGCAAATGACCGAAGAGCTGCTCGCCTCGCGGCTGCCGATCGAGCTCGACGCCAATGCATCGCCAGCTTTTCGGGCGGCCGCACTATTGATCGACGACTTGCGCACGCTTTGGACCTTTACGCTCGCCCGCACCGCCGAACGCGAGCGCGTGCGCGGTAAACCGGAGCCGCGATTTCGCAGTGACTTCAATTTTTATGTCGATGGTGATTCAGTTCGGATCGTCCAGCGGCGCCGCGACGCGCCCCTGGACCGGATCGTTGCCGAGATGATGATTCTGGTCAATAGCGAGTGGGGGAAATTGTTGGCGGCGCACGAAATCCCGGGTATTTACCGCTCGCAGCAAGCCGGTCGGGTACGCACGAGCACGTATCCGTTGCCGCATCAGGGTCTCGGCGTGGCGCAATACATGTGGTCCTCTTCGCCGTTGCGACGTTATGTTGATCTGGTCAATCAGCGTCAGGTCATCGCGCTGTTGCAACAAACCAAGCCACCGTTCGACGGCAAGGATGCCGAACTGTTCGGACTCATGTCGGCCTTCGATGCGCGTTATGCGGCCTATGCCGAATTTCAAACGCGCATGGAACGTTACTGGTGTTTGCGTTGGCTGGAACAAAACAACCTGTCGCGACTGGAAGCGGTGGTCGTGCGCGAAGACCTGGTGCGCCTTGCCGATGCGCCGTTCTACTTCCGACTGCCGCAGTTGCCCGAACTGGCGGCCGGACGCCGAATTCTCGTCGAAATCATCGATCGTGATCTCGTCGCCCTCGATCTGAACGCCCGATACATCGGGGTCGCGACCAATGCCGCCATCGAGGAGCTCGCCAATGGCGACGAGTCGCAGGTCGAGCCTGAAGCAATCGCCGAGCCGGTCGCCGAGCATGCAGCGGAACCGGTCGCGGGGCTGGCCGACGAGCAGGTCGTTGCGGAGGGTGGAGTGTGAAGTTCGATTTTCAGCGGATCCTGAATCAGCGCCTCTGGAGTCAGTTGACTGGTAGCCGAAATGTCGGCAGCCAGGGCAATATTCAGCAGAGCTGGTTCGCGCTGCGTCGACTTTGGCGTCACGATCCACTGTCAGTAGGAATCGCCGTTTCGGTGGTCTTGCACGCATTGATTCTGATGCTGCGGTTTGCGCCGCCCTTGCCGCTCAAATACGCGCCGATCGAATCGCAGATCGAAGTGGTGCTGCTCAATGCCCGGACCGACAGTAAGCCGCTGAAGCCCGAAGTGGTCGCGCAAGTCGATATGGAGGGCGGCGGCGACCGCGACAAGGGTCGTGCCCGCTCACCGCTACCTGCGCAATCCCGAATTGAAGATGGCAATGATCTGTTGCGCACTACCCGCCGGGTGGCCAAACTTGAGGAGGAGCAGCGGCGCTTGCTTGAGTTGGCCAAAGGGCCGCAAAGTTATGTCGCGCCCGAGAAGAAGAATGCCGAGTCACCGCCGACCACCTTGTTGACCGAGGCCGATGAGGAAATCAATCAGGTCATCGCACGCATGCAGGCACAGATCGACAAACAGATCAGCGATTACAACAAGCGACCGAAGCGCCTGACCTATGGTGTCAATGCCAAGGGCGTGGCCTATGCGGTTTATGTTGACGATTGGGCGGACCGGATCGAGCGCATTGGTACTGAACGATATCCGCCGGATGCGCGCGGCAAGTTCTACGATTCCCTGATTTGCACGGTCGAAATCGACAAGACCGGCAATGTCGTCGATGTCATCTTGAACAAGCGCTCGAAATACGAGGTCCTCAATAAAGCGGTTCGCCAGATCGTTTATGCCGGCGCTCCGTATCCGAAGTTTTCGCCCGAAATGGCCCGTCAAGGCGATATTTTGCAGATTGTCCGGACCTGGAATTTCACACACGAGGGCCTGCAGACGGAGGCCTTCAAACCGAAGTGAGCGCGCCTGACCGGTATGCGGTCATTGGTAATCCGATCGCGCACAGTCGCTCGCCTGATATCCATCGCTGGTTCGCAGAAGAGACCGGTCAGCAACTGCAGTACGATCGCCTGCTGGCCCCGATCGACGAGTTTCCGGCAGTCCTCGAAGGCTTGCGTCGCGACGCGACCTTTCGCGGCCTGAACGTCACCGTGCCGTTCAAGGTGCAAGCTTTCAATTTTGCGACTCGGCACAGCGCCCGCGCCCTGGCGGCCGGCGCAGTGAATTGCCTGAAATTCGACGACGACGTCGTACTCGGCGATAACACCGACGGCATTGGTCTGGTCAACGATCTGCAAGTTCGATTGGGCTTGGTACTCAGCGGCCTATCGGTATTGCTGCTGGGAGCCGGCGGCGCCAGTCGCGGCGTTTTACAGCCCTTGCTGGATGCCGGGGTCAGCCGGATTCTGATGTGCAATCGCCACGTCGGCAAGGCTCAGGCCCTCGTGCTTCAAGCGGCCGATCCACGACTGTCGGCGATCGGCTATGCACAACTCGACGCTGCCGAGTGCGGTGAGTCCAACGTGATTATCAATGCCACCTCGATTGGTTTGGGCGCCGAGCGATTACCGTTGCCGGCAAACGTTCTGGCGCGCGCGCAACTCGCTTACGACATGGTTTACTCAGCGCGCCCGACGGCGTTCCTGCAGCAGGCGCATGACGCCGGCTGTCCGCTGACCAGTGACGGCTTGGGCATGCTGATCGAGCAGGCCGCCGAATCGTTTCTGATCTGGCGCGGCGTCGCGCCGCAGACCGCACCCGTCTATCGACGGTTGCGCGCGCTGCTCGATGAGCGCTGAGGCGATATGAAGGTGATTTGAGGCGATTTGAGGCGATTTGAAGTAGATATGAGGCCGTTATGCGGTGGCTGATGCGTGGCCTCGGTTGGCTGTTGCTGCTCGCGTTCAGCGCGGTGTTGCTGATGCAGCTGTGGTTCTTCGGCTGGGTGCTGTGGTGGAGCAAGAACAATCCTGGCAACAGTGCATTCATGAACGCTCAGCTCGAGCAGATGCAGCGGCGCGATCCGAACGCGCGCTTGGCTCATCAATGGGTTGCCTACGACCAGATCTCGCCGCATCTGAAGCGCGCGGTCATAGCGGCCGAGGACGCCAACTTCAGTGACCATGATGGCGTTGATTGGGACGCGATCGAAGTGGCTTACCTGCAGAATCTGAAGAAGGGCAAGGTGGTGCGCGGTGGTTCGACCATCACCATGCAGTTGGCGAAGAATCTGTTTCTCTCGGGCAGTCGCAGTTACTGGCGCAAGGCGCAGGAACTGGTCATTACCTACATGATCGAGTTTGCAATGCCGAAGCGCCGCATTCTTGAGATCTACCTGAACGTCGCCGAATGGGGCAACGGCGTCTTTGGTGCCCGGGCCGGCGCCCAGCATTACTTTGCGATCGATGTCGCTAAATTGTCGTCGGCCCAGAGCGCGCGCATGGCGGCGATGTTGCCGCAACCCAGGGCCTACGATCGTAACCGTAACTCGCCCTATCTGGCCCGACGGGCGGCGATGATCCAGCGCGGTATGGGTGAGGTCGACGCACCCTGACAACCGGGTAGGCTCGCAAGACCTTTACAATTCAGGTATGGCCGATCACGACATTTTCACGGTACCCAAAGCGGGTGTCGATGATTTCTCCGAATCCGCATTGCCGCGCGATCCGGAGGCGGCCTCGCGGGCGCTCGGAGAAGTGCAGGAAATGCTGGCGCGGCACAGCCTGGTGCTCGAGCTCACCCATCGGCAACAACACGACCCGTATCAGGATCGCCCGAATCTGGTCGAGCAACTGGTGCATCGGCAGGCGCTGACGGAGTTGCGCAATCGCCTGGATCACGTGCATCCGGCCGACATTGCGTACATCCTCGAGGCGCTGCCGCTCGATGACCGGATGATTGTCTGGGATCTCGTCAAGGCCGAGCGCGATGGCGAAATCCTGCTGGAGGTATCCGACTCGGTCCGCGAGACCTTGATCGCGTCGATGGATCGTGACGAACTGGTCGACGCAGTCGAGTCACTCGATACCGATGAAATCGCCGATCTTGCGCCCGACCTTCCGAACGATGTGGTCGAGGAAGTCCGGCAAGGCCTGACCCAGGAAGAGCGCGAGCAACTGCGCGCGGTCATGTCCTTTCCCGAGAACTCGGTCGGCGCACGGATGGACTTTGATCTGGTCACGGTTCGTGAGGATGTCTCGCTCGAGGCGGTGCTGCGGTACTTGCGCCGCTTCGACAAATTACCTGATCATACCGACCAGATTTTTGTGGTCGATCGCAACGAAGTGCTCAAGGGCTCGTTGCCGCTCGATCGCGTGCTCGTCAACGAGCCGGATTCGATGGTCGAATCGGTCATGAAGCGCGAGGTGCTGACCTTGCAGGCGCTCGACGATCTCGAGGAAGCCGCGCAAGCCTTCGAGCGTTATGACCTGGTGACTGCGCCGGTGGTCGATCCGCACAACCGCTTGATCGGCCGACTGGTGGTGGCCGACGTGCTCGACGTGATCCGTGAGCAAGGCGAATCGGATCTTTTGACGAGTGCCGGCTTGCGCGAGGAAGAAGATCTGTTCTCGAATGTCTGGGCGTCGGCCCGCAATCGCTGGCCCTGGCTGGCGCTCAATCTGTGCACGGCGTTTTTTGCCTCGCGAGTGATCGGTGGCTTCGAGAATACGATCGAGAAAGTGGTGGCGCTGGCGACGCTGATGCCGATCGTGGCAGGCATCGCCGGAAACTCGGGCAATCAGACTATGACGCTGATCATCCGCTCGATCGCGCTCGGCCAGGTGACCTTGGGTAACGCCAAGCGTCTGCTGTTCAAGGAACTCGGCATCGCCGGCTTGAACGGCCTGGTGTGGGGCGGTATCGCGGGACTGGTGGCTTGGTGGCTCTATCGCGATTCGTCAACCGGCCTGGTATTGGGTATGACGATGACGCTCGCGATGATTCTGAATCTGGTGGTCGGCGCGTTGATCGGCATGGCGGTGCCGCTGGCGCTGGCCCGCCTCGGCCGTGATCCGGCGATGGGATCGTCGGTGCTGCTGACGTTCACGACCGACAGCATGGGCTTCTTTATTTTTCTCGGCCTGGCGACCGTATTCTTTCGTTAGCGCATTTTCGTCATCCGTAACTTGAGGGCCGTTACACCGATGCCTGTGCGCCAACAGTGGGTCGATCCTGCAGCCTTGAAATCGATCGCGTAATGTTCTCGCGAGCCTGAGCTTCCAAAGCATCGCGGGCCACTGCGCTCTGATAGATCCGTGGTCGTGTGCTCATCGACTTCAGAATCTCCAGACGTTTGCGCCGGTAAATGAACTCGGCCATGTGACTGTGTTCGCGCAGCAGATCGGCCTCATATTGCTCGTAACGATCCGGGCTGGCGCCGAGGATCGCCATGTCAATGTCGATGATCAAACGTGCATCGTCACTGGACGGCGATTCATTCGGCCGGGTAGCAATGACCAGGTCGCGAATGCGTCGAACGGTATCAAACGGCACGCCGCCTGCGCTCAAGGCATCCAGTGCCCAGCGCGCGCTGCGGGCCTCACTGTCATGCCGGGTGGTATCGTAGAGCGCGTCATGAAACCACAAGGCGATGGCGATTTCGTCGGGCTTGTCTGCCTCGTCGCGCCATTCGCGCCAGAGCCGCAGACATTCAACCAGATGCGACAGGTTATGGTAGGTGCGCGTCGGTTCGCGATAAGCCGCGATCAGTTGAGCGCCGAGCGAAACACACTCAGTGTTGCCTTCAATACCGCTCCATTGTCTTTGCAGCACCGATAGCAAGGCCTGATCATCCAACGGGCTGGAAGTCGCGCTGGCCAACGCAAACGCTGACAGTGAATTGGCCAGGTCGTGATCGGATAACTCATGGGTCGTGGGCTTCGCCGCCTTGGCTTCGACGACCTTGCTGTTGGCGGCAATACTGCGTTTCGGCAGGCCCGGCGCTATGGATTTGTAGCCATCGATGTTCAATTTCAGAAATGCGGGGATATCGTGATTCATCACAGGGTGTTACCAAAGGTAGTTAAGGTAAGAGGTTAAAAGGTTTCATAGGGTTTTGGCAAACCCTGTTGCACCTTGCGGTGTGCCTTGTTGTTATTGGGACGAAGGCCGCCGAAGGCTGTTTCGTGTCCGTTCGACGCTTAGATCACATGCCCCGGAATCGATTCAACCTTGACTTCGGGGGCAACCACCAGATCCGATGCTTGCCACAGGTCGAGCCAGCGTTTCAAGTTGGCGGTGGCCGCAGCCTGCAGTTCGATTTGCGCGGAGTCGGTCAAATAAAGCTGTGACTTGCCGAGCAGTGCCTGCAGTTGTTCGATGCGCTTGCGGCGATAAATAAAATCGCCGATGTGTATATTTTCATAGCGCAAATGACGCTCGTAGCGGTTGTAGGTTTCAGCGTCGGCACCGAACACGGCGCGATCAATATCATGCAACAGACGCGCTTCACGGCTTTGCAATTGCTCGCCCGGGCGCGTCGAAATAATGAGATCGCGAATCCGCTGCACGTTATCAGGCGAGACCTTGGCGGCGCTCAGCCGTTCGCTGGCCAGGCGAGCACTTCTGGCCTCGTTATCGTGTCGCTGCGCGTCGTTGAGGGCATCGTGAAACCAGATGCCCATGGCCAGTTGTTGAAAGAATTGGGTTTCCTTGTGCCAGCGCTTGAGCTTCGCAAAACAATCGAGCAGATGTTGCGCGGTGTGGACGCGCCGCGCTGGCTCGTTGTGCAACGACAACAACATTTCGAAGGTCGCTTGACCATCGTCGCAGGTTCCGAGCGCGCGCCAACTCTGATACCAGAATTCATCGAGCCGTAACTCTTCATACAGTTCGGGCTGTTTGATGACTTCGATCAGACCCCCGTCGTTGCGCTCGGTCACTGCGTTGGTGCTGCGCTTCGCGGCCGGAATCTTTGCGCTACGTACCACTCCGGGTCTGCGCGTGAACTCTGCCGTCAGGTTCATGAAGGTGGGAATGTGATTGAGAACTTCAGACATAAGCCAGCATATTCTGGCAACGCTTGAGCGACCAGTGTTTTGTTGTCCGCCTGCGCCGCAGCTTGGACCAAAGGCGTCAAGCGTGCGAAGAGTGGCGAGACTTGCAACAGACGACGCGCGTCGTCGTCAGTTTGCCGCAACACCGCAAACATCGGCGCCATCGGCGGGAACTTCATTGCCGAACAGTTTTTGGATCGGCACCCAGATCAGGGAAGTGCCGAGGCGCGCAATCGTTTCCAGAATGGCGCCCGGTGCGGCACCGACTTCGGGCTTGGTAAAACTGCCGCCGACCGCGATCGGTGTGGCGAGGCTAAAGAATTGCGCGAGCTTGGGTTGCGGTCGAAAGTACAGGCTCAATTGTTCGTCCTTGAAATCGGCCTGTCCAGAACCGGCGATTCGTACCCGGGTGGTATCGAGCAACAATTGTCGATCGCGCAGGATCCCGTCGGTCAGGGTAAAGCGGCCAATGCCGCAGTTGATTTTCGACGACTGTGACGGGTCGGCTTTTTCGGCCAGCGCGAACAACAGGTTGGCGGCCCACAGATCAAACAGGCCGGACTGCAGACTTTCCGGCCAGACCACAAAATCGAGTTTGCCGTTGCCATATTGCATGGCTTGCGAGAGCGCCGGAGCCTGCGCCTTGACGTCCAATTCGAGGCTGACGCGACCGCGAACGTTGGCATTGGGCCGGGCGCGGCGAGCGATGATGCCGTAGTCAAAGCGGTCGATCGACAAACGGGTATCAATCGCCACCGTTTGACCATTCGGTTGATAACCCAGCCACCAGCGCGCCGAGCCACCCGGTATGTTGACCTCAACCGGGCCGACGTCGGCTCGTCCGCGTTCAATTCGCGCCCGCAATCGACCATTGCCCAAGCGATCTTTGCCTGACAGCACCTGATCGACATTGACGTTCAGATGAACGTCCTGTCGGCCCAGAATCTGTGGACTCAACAGTCGCTGCGCCTGATCGCTCGCCGCCGCCGCCCGGGCGCGCAAGGCATCGGCATCAAAACTCGACTCAGCAGCGACTGCGCCGGGTTGTTCGACCGGCTTGTGGGCGCCATCGGTGGCCGTCCAGAGATCAATCGGGAAGTCGTCAATCTGTATGTTGCTGGCGGCCAGATCAATGTCGATGCGCGGTGGCTTCTGTTGGGTATCCAGGCTGCCGCGACCGCTCAATCGGCTCGACGCGATCGTCAGGTTCAGGCCATTGACCTCATAACCCTTGCGCGATACCTTCAGCCGTCCATTCAGGGCATACGGCCCCCAACGTGGCAGGGCGGTTCGCGCCAATCCGCTCAGTGTCTGCAAATCGCGGCCAGTCAGGCTCAGCGCCAAATCAACGTCGCGATCAGCCAGCGTGCGCGCCAGGCTGCCAGTGACCGTGATTTTGTTATCCAGTGAATCGGCATCAATAGCAAACGGCACCCGCTGATCGGTGGCGAGCAACTCACTGAGGCGGCCGGTCTGCAAGCGCAGCGCGATCGGATACTCGCCCAGCGCGCCCTTAAGATTGAGCCGCAAGGGCGCATCCCGTTCCGAGCGCAGTTCACCGTTCTCGATTCGAATTTGTGTTTGCGCGCCGGTGTTGGCATCGCGCAGGGTCACCGCGCCGCGCTCGATTTCACCGGTGATTTCAGAGTTGGCCAACACATCGCCAAGACGGCTGCCTTTTAATACGGCATGAACACGCAATGCGCCGATGTGTGCAGCCATACCATCAACCAGTTTCAGACCGCCGAGCATCCGCCCGGCATCGACCTCGTTGGCGTTGATCCAGACTTCACCGCCCGGATCGGTACTGCGCAGATCGAGCGCGACCGCACCGGCAAACGGCGTACCGAGGACCGACACCGAGAACGGTGATGCCAGCATCTGTCCTTTTCGAACCTGGGCCTGGAACTGGATCGAGGCGAGCTGCAAAGGGCTGTCTGCAATCTTTTTGATCGAGACCTCGAGGTCGGTATCGCTGATATCGATGCCGCTGGGCAGCACCGGAATATCGAGGGTGAATCGACCGGTATCGGCAGTGTTTGCTGTGGCGCCCTGTTTGCCGGGTTGCGCGGCCGATTGCGGTAACAGCGATTCAATGTCCTTCGGGTCCAAGGTATCAATATCGATCTTTGCCCGCAACGAACCGGCATGATTGGCTGCCCCCCGGACCTCGGTTTTTCCGATGCGCAGCAGCCCGTTCTTGACCACCCATTGGCTGGGACTCCATCTGGCTTGTCCGGAGACATGCAACGAAGTGTCCGAGCGCGGTTGCAGATTCAGCCAGCGCGCCGCATCGCTGGCCTTGGCGGCGTCCAGAGTCAGCTCGATGCCGGACGCCTCACCATGCTCGTCGACCGAGCCTTTCAGCGACGCGCGGACCGAACGTGAGCTCGCCAGTAACTGTACCGGCACCAAGCCACGCATCAGGTTCTGCAGGCTACCGGCAATGATATTTGCCTCGATCGGTTGTCCGAGCAAGGTACCGGTGGTGTTGGCGCTCAGCGAGCCTGCGGTCGGTACCGCCAGCGTCAGCCATTCGAGTCGAAAGCCGACCGGTTTCTTGCCGTAGGTGAGATCGGCGCGGGCGATCGCCAGTTGCACCTCCATGCTGTTGACCAGGTCACTGACCTGTTTGCCCTGGGCCGCCACGCGTAGGTGAAAGCTGCCGAGCGTGCCCTGGACCGTTTTGAGGCCGAATAACAATCGACCCAGGCCGCCCAGGGGTGAGTCGCGGGTCTCCAGCGCCAGATCGAAGCTTGCCGGTACCGCGCTCGCATCGGCCGATAATTCGCCCTTCAGTTGCACGCCTTCCACCAGCGCCGACACGGGTGCCTGCAGACGACCTTTGGCCAACTGCAGCTTCAGTGAAACATCGCGAACATCGCCGGGTAAACTCAACCAGCGCGCAACGCTGAGCTCGAGGTCGGCATCAACGCCGTACAGTTGCTGCAACGAAAACTCTGCTTGCGAAATGTCTGCGTACCATTGCGAGAGGCTTTGTGTCGAGGCGGCGCGTGTCTGCCCGGGCTCTTTCAGAAACGGTCGCATGTCCAGGGTTGGCAACGACAGGTGACCGGTGAGCCTGGGTCGATCGCCGATTTTGGTCGGCAACTGTAACTGCAACTGACCGTCGATGCGGGTTTCCCCGATCGTACCGATCAGTGGGCCGAGCGCTAGCGATCCGGGCTTGAAGCTGAGGTCGCCGGCCAGCGCGGTGGCGCCGACCTTGGGCAGTTCAATCTGCAGCAAACGCTCGATCTGTTGCAGATCCGGCGAACCGAGTCCGAGGCTCATCTGTCCCGAGGTGCCGGCGCCGTCGCGCCAGATCTTGCCATTGAGCGACAGGGTCGAACCCACGAACACGAGGGTCGCCTCGATCGGAAAGTCGGCACGCTCGCGCTGCAGGTCGGCCAGGTGCCCGCCCTTCAGCGCGAACTCATAGGGAAAATTCTTCTCTACCCGACCCTTGAGCCGAACTTCGAGCGGCTGCTGGTAACGGGCACTCGCCTCGAGTTCGTCGAGATCGAAGAAATGTGCACGGGCTTGCGCGTTCTGATAGTCAATCGCCACGCGTTCGATCCGCAGCAGATCGATGTCCGGGTGAATTGATGATACTGCGCCCGGATTCACCGGATTCACCGGATCCGCCGGATTCACCGCGTTGGCGCTAAGACTATCGGCCGGCGCAACGCGGTTGCGCGGTGTCAGGGTCCAATTGTTGCGCCCATCGGCCAACTGCCGCAAGCTGAGCTTGAGGTCACTGCCGACCAGGGAGAGCACATGTAGTCGGCGCTCGGTCAGCAGCGGCCAGATCTCCAGCGCCAGCTCGGCGTGGCCCATCCGCGCGAACTCTCCAGACTCCTGGTCTGGCGGATTGGCCACGCGCAAATCGCCGATCGCCAATCGTGGTCGCAGTGACAGTGATAGTTGAACCGGACCTTCAATACTGACCTTGCGTCCGGTTTGATCGGCCAACACCTGCTCGAGCCGGTACTTCCACCGGCTGGCATCAACGCTGAAACCCGAGAGCGCGACCCAAGTCAGCGTTGCGCACAACGCAATGAGCAAAATCAGCGCGGCACTGGTGAGGTGTTTCACGCTGATTGACCGGGCAAACCCCCGGCCCATCAGCCGAGCGCTCGGGACGGATCAATAACGATAACCGTAATGCGGGTGACGATAGCCGCCAGACCAACGGCCACCCCATCCCCAACCGGGCGAGACCAGCACAGGCGCTGGCGCATAAATGACCGGTCGCGGCGGGGCAATCACCACGCCCCCGCCATAAAACGGACCGGCTGGCACCACTGCGCAGGCGTTCAATCCTGCCGCTACTGAAACCGCCAGTAAAAGTTTTGATGTCATTTTCATGTTCGGCTGCCTTTCATGATGCCAGACTTCGTGTTTATTCTTGAGGTTTCGATTTCGTGTTTCGATTCCATGTCTCATTAACGCAAGGTTCCCACAGCGGACGACATTCAGGTTTGTCCGATTTCGCTGATTTGTATCGGTTTGTAACCAGTAAAGCTTTACAGGGGAAATAGTCATGCCCGAGTTACATCGAGCGCTGACCTGTCAGACGCTGAGCGCTGATTTTTCCGGCCTGCAATTTCGCGATCTAACCACGCCGCAACCCGGTCCTGGCGAGTTGCTGATCGCGATTCGGGCGGCTGCGCTGAATTTTCCGGACCTCTTGATGAGTGACGGCAAGTACCAGTTCAAACCGGAATTACCGTTCATTCCAGGAATGGAGGCGGCCGGAGAAGTTCTGAGCGCCGACCCCGGTTCCGGCTTCGCGCAAGGCGATCGGGTTTATTTCGGCTGCCGCACCGGTGCCTTGTCGCAGCGCATTGTCATGCCCGCCAGCAAGGTCAATCTGATTCCAGAGGGCTTTGATTTTGCGCAAGCTGCCGCCTGGCGGGTGGGTGCGCTAACCGGCTACGTTGCGCTGGTGCGACGCGGCGCGCTGGCACGCGGCGAGACCTTGCTGGTGCACGGCGCCAGCGGTGGCATGGGCATGGCGGCCGTGCAACTGGGCAAGCACCTGGGCGCGCGGGTGCTGGCGACCGGATCAGATCCGCACAAGCTTGCCGTGGTCAAGGCAGTCGGCGCCGACCAGGTCATCTTGCTCGGCGAGCGTGCCGGCGCAGGGCACGCCGGCTTTCGCGATCGCGTCAAGGAGTTGACCAGCGGACTCGGCGCCGATGTGATCTATGACCCGGTCGGTGGCGATGTCTTTGATGAATCGACTCGCTGCATTGCCTGGGGTGGACGCTTGCTCATCATCGGCTTCACCAGTGGCCGAATTGCAACCATCAGCACCAATATCGCACTCATCAAGGGGTTTTCGGTGGTCGGTGTTCGAGCCGGCGAGACCGGTCGTCGAAATCCGGCCCAGGGGCTGGCCAATGAGCAAGCCGTGGCCGAACTGGCGCGCTCAGGTGTCATGAAACCCCATATCGGCGCGCGTTTTCCGTTTGAACAATCGTTGTCAGCGTTGGCCGCTTTGCGCGATCGCCGTTTTGCCGGCAAGATCGTGGTTGAAATGAACGATTGAAACAGGCTCCTGCCCGCGTTCGGTATAACGGGTTCTGCGCGTGCCTAAACGCGGCTGATCCGAATCGGCAGGCCATCACGAGGCTTGGCAATCGGCGCAAACGCGTAGGACGGTTCGTAGTCCGCAGCGACGTGCCATTGCCATTGACTCAGCAACGGCTGCAGGATCGCCTTGACCTGCATCTCCGCGAAATGAAGCCCGAGGCACATGTGCGCACCGCCGCCAAAAGGCGCCCATTGGAACGGATGTTTGCGATGTTCGGCACGGTGCGGCGCGAATCGCTCCGGATCGAATTGATCGGGCTCATGCCACCACAGCGGTGAGCGATGCACCTGAATCGGAAAAACGCTGACCGCAGTGCCGGCAGGAATCTTGAAACCGTGGATTTCGAAATCGCGCAGCGCCCGACGAACAATCGTCGGCAGCGGTTGATACAGCCGCAGCGCCTCCTTGAATACCCACTCGATCTCGGTCATCTTCGCCAGTTCGTCGAGCGTCAGGGCGCGCGATCGGGACTGCGGTTGCGGTTGCGGTGGCTCGTGCGCGTGCATCAGCATTTGCGCCTCGTTTCGCAAGCGTTGCTGCCACTGCGGATGTTTGGCCAGCGCGTAGACCATGGTCGTGATCGCGCTGGTGGTGGTGTCGTGCGCGGCCATCATGATGAAAATCAGATGGTCAGCGATTTCTTCATCGCTGTACTGTTGATCCTGCTCGTCTCGAGCCTGGCAGAGTTGCGTGAACAGATCATTGCCGTCGCCGGCACGACGCGCTGGAATACGCTCGCGAATGAACGTGGCCAATCGAGCGCGCGCCTGCAAACCGCGCGAATAAGTTCGGCCGATCAGCGGCGCACGAATGACGGCAACCGAAGCGGCGACCAGATCAGTGAAGTCACTGCTGATCTGATCAATTTCGCCTTTCAGTTCGGCACCCAGAAAAACATCGGCAGCGATGGCTAGTGTCAGTCGTTTGATGGCCGGGTAGAACAACAGATCGCCGCGTCGTCCCCAATCCGCAATCGCGCCTTCGACTCTCGGCGACATGCGCTCGAGGTAACGGGCCAGCGCTTCCTTGCGAAACGCTGGCAACATGAGCCGCCGGTGCCAACGGTGGTCTTCGGCATCGCGCAACATCAGGCCGCGCGGAAACAGCTCACCCAGGACCCGCTGCCAACCGAGTCGCGCCGAAAATCTGGCCTCGCGATCGAACAACACCATCTCATTGGCCTCGGCCGACATCAGATAGACCGACGGCTTGAACATCCACCAGCCACGTGATACTGGCCCGCAGCGCGCATACACGCGTTGCGCGAAGGCCAGCGTGTTCGATAGAAAACGTGCTTCGCTGACGATCGGCAGATCACCGGTGCTGGGTATGTGTTGCAGTTGCACTCTAAAGGCCACCGTTCACAACAAGAGTCTGGCCGCTCACATAATCCGAGTCTGGCGAGCAGAACAGATAGACCGAGCCGGCCGCTTCTTCGGGCAAACCGCCGCGCCCCAGCGGAATCATTTGATTCATCGCAGCAATCCGACCGGCTTGCACACCGATCTTGACCGTGCGACCTTGAATGTCGATGGTGCCGCCTTCACCTTCGACCACCGGTTTCAGATGATTCGCGAAGGCGCGCAGAATGCGAAACGGTGCGGTCAGATGCACGTCAATGATGGCGTACCACTGTTCGTCGCTCATCTTCTGAATGACGCTGTCCCAGGTGTAGCCGGCGTTATTGACGATGATGTGGCAATCGCCAAAGCTCTTGACGGCGGTCTCGACGATGCGCTCGCCAAAATCCTTGGCGGTGACATCGCCGACGCAGGCGCTGGCCCGCCCGCCGGCCTTCACGATGTCTTGTACTGTTTCAAGCGCCGGTGCTTCATCGATGTCGTTGATCACCACGGCAGCGCCGTCGCGCACCAGGCGTAATGCAATTTCCCGTCCGATGCCGCGTCCCGAACCGGTGACGATAGCTACCTTGCCGTCAAGTTGTCCCATGATCATCAATCTCCGCTCAAACCGCTCAAACCGTATATTCAGCTCAAACCGTGTATTCAACCAGACCGTTGTTCAGCACGATGATATCGCGCTCGAGCACCCGACTGCGAAAGGCTGCGCGCATCAGGCCGTTGCCATGCTTGCCCTGATGCCAGATTTCGGTACGAATGGTTTCACCCGGATAGACCGGTGAAGAAAAACGCAGGTCCATGCGGCGCAGTCGGGCACTGTCATACTGGCACAAGGCCTTGAGCAACCCGAAGCCGGCCACGCCGTAGCTGCACAGGCCATGCAGAATCGGTTGCTTGAAGCCCACCGACGCAGCGACTGCCGGATCGGCGTGCAGCGGGTTGTAGTCGCCACTCAGGCGATAGACCAGCGCCGCTTGTGGCGAGGTCTTGAAATCTTCCACCAAGTCAGGGGCTGTTGCGGGAATCTCGCTGAGTGCTCGCACCTGTTTGCTGCTCGAGGGTCCACCAAAACCGCCATCAGCACGACAAAATGTGGTGGAGTTGATCTCGGCCAGCAACGCGCCGCTGGACTGCTCGTAGAGGTCACGCCGAGAGTAGATGAGTGCGCCTTTGCCCGGGCCCTTGTCAATGATTTCTTCTATGACGAGTTTGCCGATCACCGTACCGTGGGTTGGCATAGGCTTATGAATCTTCAAGCCCTGTTCGCCGTGCAGCACGGCCTTCCAATCGACACCGGTATCGGGATGTTTGATCCAGAAGCCCGGCGATCCCAACACGACGGGCAGGGTCGGCAAGACCTTCAGCCCATCTTCGTACACGAAGCGCAATTGTTCGAGATTCAGGGGATCTTGTCCGAGCCCTATTCCCAGCGCATAAAGCATACTGTCGCGGATGCTGTAGGTCTGAGTGACTGCATCGAACGGCCAGTTCATGAGTTTGTCGTAGTTGATGGCCACAGTGTCTCCGTTGGGTGATCAGTAAGCAAATGCTGCAATAGGCGAATGCTGACAAAGCTGAAATAATGCGTCGCATTCCTTTGATCACTTTATGTTATCGCGACTGCGGTCATGCTGAATTCAAACATTCCGGCGATGTTTCATCGCATCCCTGCGCAAATTTTCAACGGGCTTCTGTTGCAGCTTTTCATCCGTCGCTTCGCCCGACTTCTTTGGGTGATGGCCGCCAGCGCAGTCGTCACGGCCTGCGCCGGCTGGCCTGGCCCGGACTCGACTCGGGTCGCCGAGTCAACGGGCGAGGCCGCAACGGCTGCGAAGACGTCGGGCGCTGCTTGCCCCACCGCCAAGGCGCGCTACTTGAATTGCAGCAACGGCGTCAAGTTGCTGACCTACGAATCGGCATTTGAGCTGCCTCGATATTGTGAATCGGTGCAACAATTCGAGGGCAAGGTCCGAGGCTTTGATCGCAACCAACCACTGCATAAACTGCCCGAGGGCGAACGCGTCATGCTGGTCGGCACAGCCGGTTGGTTGTTGTTGCCGCGCGAACCCGAGCTAACCGATGTGCCGCAGTCGATGGCAGCCTGGTGGAACAACCGAGCCTGCACCTTGCCGACCGCGCTGCGTCCCTGATGGGCTGCTAAGCCCTGATCTGGTCGAGCACCGGCCGTAGATACAGCAGAAATTTTTGCGGATCTTCACTCATCGGAAAATGTCCGAGTCCGCTCATGATGGTCGCCTTGGCACCTGCCACGCTGGCCGCGACCGCGTGTGTATCTTGCGGTGTACATGAATAATCATATTCGCCACTGAGTAAGTAGAGCGGACAGAGCCGGGTGTCGATGGCCGCAACGCGATCACGAATATCGCCATCAAACTTGTAAAAGTGCAGATCGCCCTTGAAGACACCGGGTCCGCCTTGCATGTAATGCCACAGGGTTTCCCAGCGATGTTCGTCGGCGGCATCCGGGCCGATCAACCCTGAGACAACCCCTGCACAGACCTCGCCGCCGTGCGTATTGCGATCATGAAGCCAGGCAAGATCGTAGTACGGATCGACATGGGCGCCTGCTTGCAGACCGATCGCGGCGCGAAAGTGCTGCGGATGATCGAGTGCCAGATGCAGAACGATTCGACCGCCGATCGAACAACCCATGACGACGGGCCGATCAAGTCCGAGCGCTTGCGAGAGACCCAGCACCAGGTCCATGTAGTTGCGCGAGCTCAACTGATAATCGCCTAATTGCCAGCCGGCGGGGGGTGACGACTTGCCATGCCAGGGCAAATCAAACGCAATGACCCGGAAATGTTCGAGGATCTGCGCATCATTTTGCACCGCGCGGTACTGGCGGGAGTCGGCACCGGCCGTATGCAGGCACAATAACGGAATGCCCTGACCCGACTCCTCGATGTATACACGATGCGACTGGCCCAACAAGGTGCAGTTCAGGTAACGTCCGGTCACCGGTTCGAAGCGGGCATCCGGCGCACCGATGAGTTGCCGCCCATCGTTTGAGTCGGCAACGGCCGCAGTCGCTATCATTGCCGCAGTCGCCACCGAAGCCACTGTCGGCACCTGCATACCTTCAGGCCGCAACGAGGCAAGCAGCGCCTTGAAGAAAATAAGATGCGCCATGAACGGCTGCAGATTCCCCTCGGCCTTCAACACCCGACGCTTGATCATTGCGAACAGGTCGTGGTGACCGGGCAAAGGTTTGGCCTGCCAGAAGGCCTGCCACTCCTGAGCCGGCGCGCGCAGGGCGAAGTCCCACGAGGGCATCACAAACGGACCGGCGCTGACCGCACGCACCTGGCCGTCGACGATATCGATCAGATACGCTTCGATACCCAAATCCAGCAAGAACCGGGTGCTGAGGCCGCGCCCCCAGCGGGCGATTTGTGAATCGCGGTTTGCACGCTGCATGAGCGTGCTGATCACTATCGGCTCTGTGCCTGGTATATCACCGGTCATATCAACTCCTCACCTTTATTATGCCGCCAAGCGGCCTTTGAGTCCGGCCCGCGTCTGACGCTATGGGCTGCTCGCGCGTGTTATCGTCCGCGTTGTTTGCTTCTTTTCCGATGAGATCTCTTCCCGCCATGAATTCCACTGATGTCCAAGCCGTCCTGCCCCTGGACCCCAAAGTAGTGCAGGCCCTCTCGAGGGTTTCGAGCGCAACCATCACCACGGTTTTACTCAAGCGCGGTCTGCGCAATGTCTGGATGCGCGGACCTCAGCCGCTGGAGAGTGAATTGCCGCGCCTGGTCGGGCGTGCGTTCACCTTGCGATTTGTGCCAGCCCGTGAGGACTTGGCAACCCCTGAAAGTTGGTCCGCACCGAAGTCGACCCGCGCCGCCATTGAAGCGATGCCCGCGGGTGTGATTGCGGTAGTCGATTCGATGGGTATTACCGACGCTGGAATCTTTGGCGATATTCTTTGCGCCCGAATGGCCAAGCGTGAAGTGTGCGCCTTGATCACCGATGGCGCCGTGCGTGACATGGCGGGCGTGTTGTCCACCGGGTTGCCGGTCTGGTGTCAGGGCATCGCCGCGCCGCCCTCGGTCGCCGGCCTGACCTTCATCAACTGGCAAGAACCGATCGGCTGCGGTGGTGTAGCTGTGTTTCCGAATGACGTTATCGTGGCCGATGACGACGGCGCAGTGGTCATTCCGCAGGCCCTGCTGGACGACGTCGTCGAGGACGCCATTGAACAGGAGGCGTTGGAGACCTGGATCATGTCCGAAGTCGACAAGGGCAGCGCGCTGCCGGGACTCTATCCGCCCAATGAATTGAACAAAGCGAGATTTGCGGCGAGCCGCAAGAAGCCCAGCAAGGCAGGGTAGGGTCTGAGCTCCGCGCCGCTCGAGCCTTCGACCGACACCGCGGCGAAAACCTCAACCAGCGAGTCGGCTTGGGCGCCGCTAAGGTTGCCGGTGTTTCGACGCATCTGGGCAATCGGCCTGACCGCCAATGTCTGCATGGCCATGCATGATGTCGCTGCCGCCTGGACCATGACCACGCTGACCGATTCGCCCGCGATGGTTGCGTTGGTGCAAACCGCTGCCTCCTTGCCGGTGTTTCTGCTCGGCGTGCCCAGTGGTGCCATTGCCGATATTGTTGATCGGCGGCGCTTTTTTGTGGCGACGCAGTTCTGGGTCGCCGCCGTTGCCTTGCTGTTGTGTGTGCTGAGTCTGTCGGGGCTGTTGAATGCCAGTACCCTGTTGCTGTTGACGTTCGCCAATGGCGTTGGCATGGCGATGCGCTGGCCCGTCATTTCAGCATTGGTGCCCGAGGTGGTTCCGCGTGCGCAGTTGCCGATTGCACTCGGCCTGAACGGTATTGCCATGAATGCCTCGCGCATTATCGGTCCGGCGCTGGCGGGTGCAGTGATCGCCGGCGTGGGCAGCGTCGCGGTATTTTTGCTCAATGCGGCGCTATCGGTGCTGGCCGCCCTGGCGCTGATGCGCTGGCAACGGCAACAGAAGGTCAGCGCCTTGCCGGCCGAACGATTTTTCGGCGCACTTAGGGTCGGCTTGCAATATGTTCGGCAATCGCCGCATTTGCACACCATCCTCGTGCGGATATTCAGTTTTTTTGTGTTTTCAACGGCGCTGACGGCCCTGTTGCCGCTATCGGCCAAACAGTTACCCGGTGGCGGCCCGGCAACCTTCACCTTGCTGTTGGCGTTGATGGGATCGGGCGCCATTGTGGCAATGCTCAACTTGCCGAAGGTCAGGCGCTACTTGAGTCGTGATGAACTGGTCCGCTACGGCACCCTCATGCACGCCTGCGCCACCCTGGCCATGGCCTTTGCACCGAACATCTGGGTCGCCGCACCCGCCTGTCTGGTCGCCGGCATGGGCTGGATCACGGTGGCCAATGCGCTGACGGTGTCGGCACAACTGGCGCTGCCCGATTGGGTCAAGGCGCGCGGCATGTCGGTGTATCAAATGGCGTTGATGGGCGGTGCCGCCCTCGGTGCCGCCATCTGGGGGCAGGTGGCGGCGGCCACCGACGTACGAACCACGATGACCTTGGCCGCCGGTGGCGCCATGCTGCTGCTGTTGTTGCTGAACCGCGTCAAGGTCGGTGGCGACACGGGCGAGGACCTGACGCCAGCCGGCGCCTGGTCACAGCCCGAGGTCGCGTTTGCGATCGAGCCCGAACAAGGCCCGGTGGTGGTGACCATCACGTTAAAAATTGACCCGGTGCGGCATGATGAATTTGTGGCGCTCATGGAAGAGTCGCGACGCAGTCGCCTGCGCAATGGCGCGCTGTCGTGGGGACTGTTTCGCGACCTCTCCGACACGGGAACTTATGTCGAGTACTTCACCGATGAATCCTGGGTCGAGTATCTGCGCCGGCAAGAACGCATGACCGCCGCCGATATTCTTTTGCGCGAGCAGCGCTTGTCATTTCATATTGGCAGTGAACCACCCGCCATCACGCGCTATCTGGCTGAGCCGACCGGCACGATTCGGCACGGCTAGCGAGAAACAGCCCGACCCTGGGGGCGCTCCTTGCAAGCGGCCGCGCAATGAACCTGCGCTCACCTATCGCGCTGTTAGAATCCGAGCCTTCACCTTGAAATTCTGATGACCTGCATCCATCCCCGCTCGCGTATTTATCAAGAAGGCCCCTGATCTGCGATGCAAGTGAGGTTGCAGCGAGCCGTTGATAAGTGGATTGGGGTGCCTTTGTGCGCGCTGTTCTCGCTCATCGAGCGGCTGCGACCGGCTCGAGCACCGGCCGTGCCACCGCAGAAGATTTTGATCATCCTGCTGTCCGAGATGGGCAGCCTGGTGCTGGCCTATCCGATGTTCGCTTGGCTGCGGGAGCGTTATCCCGGTGCGGCCATTCATATGTTGATGTTCGCCAAGAATCGCGAGGCGCTCGACTTGATGGACGTGATTCCGCGCGAAAATATTTTGACGCTCGATGACAGCTCGGCGCAGACCTTCGTCGCCGAAAGCGCTCGCATGATCATGACCCTGCGCCAGCATCGCTTCGATGCCGTCATCGACTGTGAGTTGTTCACGCGCATCAGCAGTCTTTTTGCGTACTTGTCGAATGCGCCGCTGCGCATCGGATTTCATCCGCAGACGCAAGAGGGTCTGTATCGCGGTTCGTACATCAATCGTCCGGTTATCTACAACCCGTATCGGCATTTGTCCCTGCAGTTATTGACGATGGCCGGCGCCATCGAGTCCGCGACCCAGCCGTTGGCAAAATTCCCATTGTTGCCGCCGCGACTGACGCCGCCGCAAGTGCCTTTCGAGTCCGCCGAACTGCAGGCCATGCGCGAGCGTTTTGGCAGCGACTTCCCGGCGGTGCAGGATCGTCGGCTAGTGCTGGTGTATCCCGGTGGCGGTATCTTGCCGATCCGGGCGTGGCCTGCGGCCAGTTATCAGACTCTGTGCAAACAATTGATCGATCAGGGCTTCGCGGTCGGTGTCATCGGGCTGGCTGAAGACAAGCCGCTGGCGGCGCGCATCGTGGCCGTCGCCGCGCATGCCGCCTGCGTTGATCTGACCGGCTACACGCGGCGAATTCGCGACCTGCTGGCGTTGTTTCACTGCGCCTCGTTGTTGATCGCCAATGATGGTGCACCGGGTCAGTTATCGGCCCTGACCCGAATGCCGGCCATCGTCTTTTTTGGCCCGGAGACACCGGCGTTGTACGGCCCGATTGCACCGCAGGTGTATTGTTTTCATCGCACGCTGGCTTGCTCGCCTTGCCTGACCGCGTATAACCACCGACTGTCGCCTTGCGATGGCGATAACCAATGCCTCAAACAGATCGGCGTTGACGAGGTCATGAACAAGGCGCTCGAGATGTTGGCGCCGATCGAGGCCGTTACTCAGTGAGTAGCGATCCGCGCTCGCCGTTGCTCAGAGTTTTGACACGATTCCTGGGTGTCCGGTTCGTGAAATTCGCTACGGTCGGCGCCTCCGGGACGGTGGTGAACATGGCGGTCCTGTATCTGATGCAGGAACATGTTTTGACTTTCATTGCGCAGGCGTCGACGCGGTTGAATGTGTCGTTGGCGATTGCCATCTTCTGCGCGACCATCAATAACTTCAGTTGGAACCGGCTCTGGACCTGGGCCGATCGCGGCGCTCTGTTGGGCGCACAACCTGTGGTTCAGTTTCTGAAGTATGCCTGCGCCTGCTGGCTCGGCATCAGCATTCAGTTCCTGTTGACGAAATGGCTGGCCGGCCATGCACATTATCTGCTGGCGAATCTGATCGGCATTGTCGTGGCCAGCGTGTTCAACTTTCTGCTCAACGACATCTGGACCTTCGAAGGGTTCCGGCTGCGCCGCAAGGTGCCGGGTTCGGTGCGATGATCGGGCGAACTTCGGGTAGATCGGCGGGCAGCTCGATAGTCCCCTCAACGCAGCCATCGTCGACCGCCGTAGTTCTTTATCTGGTGACAACGCTGCTGGCGATATTTTCATACTTCTACGGACTCGACAGTCGCTACATTCCAAAGAACGGCGATGAAGCCGTATACCTGCACATTACGCGACTGACTGCGCAATCCGGCGCACTGCTGCCGCTGGCGTCCGAGCTCGATCAAATGCGCAATACCAAGCCGCCCTTGCTGTTCTGGCAGGGAATGCTTGCAACCGATTGGGGGCAACACTGGTCGCTTGAGCGCATACGGCTGCCCAGCGTGTTGTACACCCTGGGCACCGGCGTGCTGGTGTTTTTGCTGGCCCGCAAACTGACCGGCCGACGCCTATCCGGACTGGTCGCGTTGCTGTGTTGGCTGGCGTTTTTCAGCACCTACCGTTACGGGCGACCGTTCCTGACCAACCCGCCGGAAATCTTCTGGTTGTTTGCACCGTTCTTCGTGCTCTTGTATGGCGGCAAACCGGCCTTCGAGTCGCGTTGGCGCGTACCCGTCGTTTTGGGTTTGCTGATTGGCATCGGTCTGCTATACAAATCGTTTGCATTGATGCTGCCAGTAGGCTTTGGCCTGACGCTTTGGCATTGGCATAACCGGCGCTACCAGCTCGGCGCGTTTCTGATTCACGATACACCGAAGCTCGCGATATCGACTGTCATTGCGCTCGGCCTGTTCAGCCTGTGGTTTGTGCTCGATCCGCAGCCCGACGCGGTCTGGCAGGAGTTTGTGGTCGGTGAGAACGCTCAAAAATTCAATGCTGAGCAGGGCTATGTTCGAACCCTGCTCTGGGGCGCCTCGAGCATCTGGAGCATGTTGCTCAACTATCCGCTGAATGCCGGCTTGCTGGCGGCACCCGTGCTGATGTTGTTTGTCGTTGCCGCGCGCCGCGATGTCAGAAATAATATCGATGGCAACATCAGGCCCGTCGGCGGCAGAACGGTCCGCACCGATGTCCAGTGTCTATGGATCTGGGTTGCTGCGTTGTTCTTCGTATTTGTGCTGCCCTCGCAACGCTCGGGCCGTTATCTGATGCCCGCGATGCCGGCCATCGCGGTTCTGCTGGCCATCTATTGGCGCGACATTGGCCGCTACGCCTTTTTGTTGAGTTCGCTGTGCTCACTGGCGGTGGCCGGCGTTCTCGCTTACTTGTCCTTGCAACTGCACTGGGCAACGCAGAATTTAACGCTGAATTCATCGTCGCATGCAGCGCTCTATTCGATCGAACACTGGATATTGTTTGCACTCGTTGCGGTGGTGGTAATCACCGGCTTCGCTGTTCGAGACGCCGCGCGCGCGGCCAGCCTGAGCGCAGTCTTTCTGGTCTATTTGAGTTTTGCGTCGACGGTTCGGCCACTCGATGGCGCCGTCGGCCAATACCCGGCCGACGCACAGCGTGCGGCAGTCGGGCGCGACGTGCGCGTACCGTGCAACTTTCGAGCGTCCTACGAAAGTCATCGGTTTCTGTTACCCGGCGCCAACGTGCTGGGCTACGACGACAATGGCGAGGCCACGTTGGCACAATTGTCGGCGCGTCTGTCGGCGCGTTTCCCGCTGTTTGCGCTGCGCGTGCCGATCCAGGCGGCGCGTTGTGAGAACTGTACCATTTTGGGCGAGCGGCTCGAGATTCAAAGCCGTCATACCTCGGCACAGATGAAGGAAATGCTGGCCGGAAAATTGTTCGAAAATCTGTTTGTGCGTGAGTTGCTGATCGAATCCAGCGACCGACGTTTCCGGAACTCGGGCGCGGTGACTGCCCCCAGTTCAGGGACGGTATCGGAGTGCCGCTGACATGAGGAGGATTCGTTGATCAAGCTTTTGATGTATCCGCTGACGAGACTGCTGTTGATCTTGCTGGTGTTCGGCGTGGCATTTTTGCAATTCAGTCGACGCGCGCCCGAGACCGTGTTTGCGAGCACGCTGGAGCAATTCCCGAACGCGTTACTCGATGTGCAATTACCCGACGCGCAATTACCCGATGTGCGATTACCCGATGTGCGATTACCCGATGCGCAATTACTGACGCCAGCGCGCTTCGAATCGGGTTTCTTGCCGAATCCCAAGTCGCAGCAGAGTCACGCGGCTTCGATGGTCGCCCTGAGTAACGGTCGTATCCGGGCGTTTTGGCTCGATGGCGAGGAGGGCAGTTTTGAGGCGGTCATTTCAAGTTCGTTGTTCGACCCGCAAACCGCGCGCTGGAGCGAACCGGTCGCGGTGACCGATGCGGCAACGACCGAGTCGAACGTGCTGCGTCATGTTCGCAAGGTCGGCAATATGGTCGCGCATCGCGCGCCGAACGGCACACTCTGGTTGTTCTATGTGACGGTGTCGGTGGGCGGCTGGGGCGGCAGTTCAATTTCGTATCGCACCTCCGGTAACGACGGCATCACCTGGAGTTCGGCGCGGCGCCTCGTCACCGCACCGTTCATGAACTTCAGCACCTTGCTGCGTCACGCACCGGTGGCATTGGTCGACGGTACGATCGGCTTGCCGCTCTATCACGAGTTCTTGAACATGTACTCCGAGTGGGTGCGCATCGATCCGACGGGCAAGATCATCGATCGGCAGCGATTGAACGATCGCTTCGTCGCCATTCAGCCGCAATTCCTTATCAAGAGCGCGACCGAAGCCCTGGTGCTCATGCGTAACGCCGGCAGCGTTCAACCGCGCAAGGTCATTCAAGCCTCGACTCGCGATGCCGGGCAGCAGTGGTCGGCAGCGAGCGAATCGGCACTGCCGAATCCCGGATCACCGGTATCCGGCGTGGTGCTTGCGGATGGTCGGCTGCTGATCGTGCGCAACAACACCGATTCACGCCGCAAGGTGTTGAGTCTGGCGCTGTCGGCCGATGGCGGCGTTCGCTGGCGCACGGTGCATTTGCTAGAAGATCAGAGTAAATACGGGCTGGTCCGCGTTGACCCGCCGGTCTTTATCGACGCGTTGCGCGAATCGGCGATGGCGGCCGGCGAAACCGCCGCCGAAGCGCAACAAGCGTCCGAATTCGCCGCCCGGGTCCGTTGCAATGACCAGGGCAAAGGCAGTTGTGATTTCGAATTCTCGTATCCGTTTGTAACACGCAGCAGCGATGGCGACTTCTTCGTGCTTTACACCTGGAATCGCGCGCAGATCCGCTGGCTGCGATTCAACCAGAGCTGGCTCGAGCAGCGCTTGCGCGAAAGTGCCGACCTTGCGGCTCACTGATCTGACCGGCCTGGCCGGCTTGCTGCTTGTGGTGGTCGCGCCGACAGTCGCATTGGCGAGTGCTTGGCAGCGCCACCGAAAAATTCAGGCGCTCGAATGGGTGGTGCTGAGTGCGCTGTTGGTCGCCATCCTGGCTTGTTTGCCTCTGACGAACCTGCCGTTGTTATCTTACCTGCGCTCGCTTAGCGGCGATCTGAGTATTCCGAGCATTTTGTTGCTCGCGCGCGTCGTGTTGCGCCACCTCGGCGTCCTCGATCGTGGGTCCGCGACCTTGAACGCCGATGGCTGTTGCCTGCGCACTTTGGTTCTGATCGCAGCGGTGATCCTGTATCCGCTCAGCCTGGATATCAGCCAGAACTACCCGGCGCTTCACGCTGTTTTTAATCCGCAATTCGATCCCTGGCGCTGGGGCTTTTCGAACCCCTGGTTACTTGCGGTCCTGCTGGTGTTGGCCATGCTGGCCTGGCATCGACGGTGGCACTGGAGTGCGGCCGCTATTACGCTGGCGGTGCTCGCGCATGCGCTCGGCTGGAATGAGTCGAGCAATCTGTGGACCTATCTGGTCGATCCGATGGTGGCGGTTTATGCCTTGTTCTCCGTCGGTCTCGGGCTATTGCGAAAAGCCCGATTCGGTTGGGCCAGCCTGGCACTGCTGTTGACCGGTTTGGCCTGGTTATTTCTCGGCCTGTTGCAGCGCGAGCCCTGGAAGGCCGACGAGGCCTATAGCTTCGGGGTGGTGTACAGCATGATCGATAACGGTCAGTGGTTGATACCGACCCTGGCCGGCGAAGCGTTTGTCGAGAAGCCGCCGCTGGTGTTCTGGCTGGCGGCGTGGTGTGCGCAGGCCTTCGGCGCTGTGCTCGCGCCGCACGAAGCGGCGCGCCTCGCCAACGTCGTGGTGGTGTTGCTGACCTTTGGCCTGCTGGCGCTTGGCGCACGCCGCCTCGGCCTCGGACGCGCCGGCATGATCACGGTGGTGCTGCTGTTGATGGCCACACCGTCCTGGCTATTTTTCAGCCGATATCTGACCGCCGATCTGGGACTGTTTCCAGGCGCTGCGATGGCGAGCCTGGGCCTGGTGGGACTGCTGCGGCGCGATCGTGACGCCGGCGTGCTGCTCGGCCTGGCTGGCGCAATCGGACTGATGTCCAAGGGTCTGTTACTGCCGGCAGCGCTTGCTGGTTCGGTGTTGCTGTTGCTGGCGTTCAATGCCAGCGCTCGCGAGGCCGGTGCCTGGAAGCAATACGGCATTGCGAGCGGCGTATTTGTGATTGCCGGTTTCGTCTGGCCGCTGGCTTTGTATGCTGACAGTCCGGCTCTCTTTGAAGTCTGGTTCTGGGATAACAATTTCGGCCGATTCCTGGGTGATAACCGACTCGGTCCGCCGAATGACCGCTGGCTGTTGTTGGCTGCCTTGCTGGCGTCATTTCTGCCGATCTGGCCATTGGCACTGGTCGCCGTCTACCGTAAGGGTTGGGCGCTGCGCCAGAATCCGTTACTCGGGCCGCTGTTGTTCGCGCTGAACTGGATCGCCATTCTGCTGGCATCGCATTCGGCGCGTTCGGGTTATGCGCTGCCGGCGCTGGTGCCGCTCGCCCTCTTGGCCGCAGCCGCACTGGACGCACCCAGCGACGCGTTCAAGCGCAAGGTGCTCGACGCACGCGCCATGCGCTGGCTGATCCTGTCGCTCGCCGGCGCAGCCTTGCTCGTGATCGTTGCGGCGAAAATTTACTATCGGTACGAGCGGCCCGACACTGCGCTCGGTTCGAGTCTGATTTCCAATCCGACGTTGATCCTGATCGCAGTGTTGCTGCTGGCCTGGGCACTGGCCTTCAAGGGCGGTTACCGGCCGCGCCTGTTGACGCTCTGGGTGTCGGCGATGAGTCTCGCTTTCGCACTGGCGATTGCCCTGTTTTTGCCGGGCGCTGATCAGAAGACGGGCTTTCGCGGGCTGTTCGCTGAACTCTCGCGGCACGTCAATCCACACGCGGGCTGTATTGCGAGTCGCGGCCTGGGCGAGTCCGAGCGCGGCATGTTGCATTACTACACGGGTGTCCAGACTTTGCGGGTTGAAGTCAACGCCGCCGGTGCCGCCGCCTGTCCGCAATCGATCGAACAGCAACGCAGGGTGGACGACGCTAGTCAATATGGTTGCAAGGGCGCTACTCAGATCTGGAGCGGCGGTCGGCAGGAAAATACCTTCGATGTTTTTCGGGTGTGTAGACGTTGATCGATTACGTTGATCGCAGACGCTGACTGCCCGACCAGACCGACCTACTTCATCTGTCCAGGCAACCAGAGCGAAATGATCGGGAACGCGATCAGGATGCCGAGGCGAACGACGTCGGCGATCATGAACGGCAGAACACCCTTGAAAATCGTTTGCGTCGGAACCTCGGGCAACAAGGCTTTGAGCACGAACAGATTCATGCCGACCGGCGGGCTGATCAAGCCGATCTCGACCACGACGACAATCAGAATGCCGAACCAGATCGGATCGAAGCCCAGGTCCTTGACCAGCGGAAAGAAGATCGGAACGGTGAGCAGAATCATCGACAATTCTTCCATCGCGGTGCCCAGCAACACGTAAATCACGCAGATGGCAGCGACCACCATGACCGGTGACAAATTCATCGAGGTCACAAGGTTCCTCAGGTCACCGGGCATCGAGGTGTAGTTGACAAACTCGGCGAACATCAGCGCGCCGATCAGAATCGCAAACAACATCGCCGTGGTGCGAGCCGATTCGGTCAACGAGTCAAACAGTACGCGCCAGGTCAGCGCACCGCGCCAATAGGCAAAGCAGAGGGCACCGAATGCACCCATGCCGGCGCCCTCGGTAGCCGTGAATACGCCGCCGTAAATACCGCCCATGACCACCACGAAGAGTAGCGCTACGGCCCATATGCCTTTGAAGGCGGCATAGCGTTCGGCCCAACTGGAGCGCTCGCCGCGCGGTCCCGCAGCCGGATCGCGCCAGGTAATCCAGAGCACGGCAAAACAAAGCAACACCGTCGCCAGCAGTCCGGGTAAAACGCCGGCGGCGAACAATTTGCCGATACTGGTTTCGGTCATGATGCCGTAGATGACCATGATCGTGGATGGCGGGATCAGGATACCGAGCGTGCCGCCCGCAGCGATCGCCCCGGTGGACAATTCGTCCGAGTATCCGACCCGGCGCATGGCCGGGTAGGCGACCTTGGCCATGGTGGCTGCCGTCGCCACCGATGAGCCGCAGATCGCACCAAACCCGGCACAGGCCATGACGGTGGCCATCGCCAGGCCACCGCGCAAATGGCCGATGAACGAATAGGCTGCCCGGAACAGTTCTTGCGACATGCCGGCGCGGGTAACCAGATTGCCCATCAGGATGAACAGCGGAATGACTGAGAGGGTGTAGTTCCTGCCGGTCTCGAATACCTTGGTCTGAACCATCGCATAGGCGGGTGCAAAATTCCAGTCGCGCAAATAGGCCACGCCCAGAAAGCCGACCAGGCCCATCGCGATGGCGATAGGTATCCGAACCAAACACAGCAGCATCATGATCAACAGCGCGGTCAGCGCAATGGTCACGTGGTTCCTACCTTGTCCGGATCGAAGCCGCTATCGAGCGCGAGCTTGATGGGCCCGAATGCGTTGATGACGTGAATGATGCCGGTGATGGCGATCATCAAAGTCATGAAATAAACAAACGGGCCGACGGCAATCTTCAGCACGTCGGTGGTGTCACCGTAGGCGGCGATCTTGCCGGCCTTGATAGAAACTTGCCAGGCCAGCCCGAGAATAATGGCGCCGCAGAACAGATGCACGACGCGTTGCACCAGCACCGCAATTTTCTCGGGCAGCCAGCGATCGATGAAATCCATGGTGACATGTTCGTTGGCGCGCGAGACCAGCGGCAGCCCCGCGAAGATCAGCACTAACAGCGATAGCTCGGTGATCTCGAAGCCACCGCGCAATGGCCAGTTGAAGAGGTAACGGCCGACGACGTCGGCGAAGGTCAGCAGCATCATACCCAGGAGCAGGATGCTGGCGGCCGCGCCAAGCGCTATGTCAATCCAGGATTTCTTTTGATCCAAAGGAACTGTTGATGCCTATTTGCCGTAAAGCTTATTTACCGTCGGCGACGTTTTTGAGTTCCTGCCGGAATTCAGCCAGTACTTTTGCGCCGTCAATTCCTTTGGCGGTTGCCGCCTTGACCCACTCGGTTTCGATACCAGCGGTTTTCGCGCGCACACCGCTGATCAACGTCGGCGAGGCCGCAGTGATCGTGACGCCAGCGGCTTTCATGGCATCCAGACCGACCTGGTCAGCCGCGTCCCAGATCTTGCCGGTAAAGCGCGCGAACTTTTCACCGGAGAGCGACAGAATGACGTCTTGATCCTGCTTCGACAGCTTGTTGAACTTGTCTTCGTTGATGAAAAAGCCGAACGATGAGCTGTAAAAACCGCCTGGGAAAATGGTCGCATGCTTGACTACCTTGTCGAGCTTGAACGAAGCAATCGACTCGAGCGGAAAGAATACGCCGTCAGCCACGCCCGAGCTCAGCAATTCATAGGACTCGGGCGCCGGTTTCACAAACGCCGATGCGCCGAGCGCACGCGCGGCTTCGTCAGCGACGCCGCCGCCGGTGCGGATCTTCATACCGGCGACATCGTCAACACTGTCGATCACTTTTTTGGTGTTGAACATCTGGCCCGGGCCATGAGTAAACACGGACAACAATTTGACACCCTTGTACTCACCGATCTGGTGCATGTATTTCCAGTAAATACGGGAATAGGCCACCGAGTTGATTTCGGCCGTGGCGCCAGCACCCGGCAATTCACCGAGCTTCGGCAGTGTGTGACGCGCCGGCGTATAGCTGGCGGTGACGTAGGAGACGTCGACCAAGCCATCGCGAACGGCATCGAAGGTTCCGGGCGCGGCTGACGGATGCTTGGGCAACATCTGGAACTTGATACGGCCGTTGCTGGCTTTTTCAACTTCTGCCGCCCAGCCGACCAGCATGTCCTTGGTCAGCGGATGCGATGGTGGGACCCAGCTTGACATGGTCAGAACGGTTTGGGCCGACGCCGAAAACGGCAAACAGGCGGCGAGGGCCAGTGCGGCGGTGGTGAGTCTAATAACCTTGATCATGATGTCCCCGAAAAATGGTGTCGCCGAAAGCGTTGCCCGACAAGCGATTGATTGTAATGGAGCCGGTCGAACACGCAAGACGGTATTCCGGCACCTGAGCTTTTAACGGCGCGGTGACTGGCTAGTTGACGTATACAAACTCAGCAACTCTGCCGGATCGGCGTCGCCGAGACCGCGCATCGACATCAACCGCAAAAGCTGTTGGGCACTGGCCGCCATCGGCAGCGCACAGTTCAATGATCGTGCCAGATCCAGTGCCGTGTCGATGTCCTTGAGCAAGGTAGATAACGCGCCGATCGAGGTCTCGTAGCCGTTGGCCATGCGTGGACCGAGCACCTGTAACGGTTTTGAGTCGGCCCAGCCACCGGCCAACGCGGCCGGCAACTTGCCAGCATCGATGCCGGCCGCCTGGGCGAGTGCGACCGATTCGGCAATCGTGGTCATGGCGCTGCATACCAGGATCTGGTTGATCAATTTGGTCGTCTGACCAGCGCCCACCGGGCCCATCAAGGTCAGTTGACCGGCGTAGCACTGCAGCAGGGGCGCAACCTTGGCAAGCGCGTCGGCGTCACCGCCCGCCATGATCGCGAGGCTGCCGTTGCTGGCGCCGATTACTCCGCCCGACACCGGCGCATCGATCCAGGCAACGCCGCCCAGGGCATGCAAGCGCATGGCGAAGGCTCGGGTTGCGTCCGGCCGGATGCTCGAATGATCAACCAGAATCCGGCTTCGCAGGTGGCTGCCGGCGCTGGCCAGACCGCCTTCGCCGAACACGGTTTGTTCGACCGCCGTGGCGTCCATCAGACACATGAGGACGTGCTCGCAGGCGGCGCCAATCTCGGCCGGCGAGTCGGCTGCGACCGCCCCGGCATCGATCAACGGCTGGATTTTTTCACGGGTTCGATTCCAGACGCGAACGCGGTGACCTGCGGCGAGTTGTCGACGAATCATCGGTGTGGCCATCAGGCCGCTGCCCAGCCAGCCAACGGTACCTATTTCAGCTTCGTGTTTTGCCATGATTGGATTACCTTCCGTAAATGAATCGTTCAGACATCAAAAGCACAATCAGGCATCCGGGCCTTCGTAGATTCGGTTGCGGCGCGCCAGTTCGGGAAAGAGTCGGAACCACAGCGCGACCACCAGCAAGGTGCCGACACCGCCGACCAACACCGAACCGACGGCTCCGATAAACGCCGCAACCGCACCGGACTCGAACTCGCCGATCTGATTGGAGGCGCCAATAAAAAGTGAATTCACGGCGCTGACCCGGCCGCGCATGTCATCCGGCGTTTCGAGTTGCATGATCGACATCCGAATGACCACGCTGACCATATCGGCCGCACCGGACACGGCCAATGCCGCCATCGACAGCGCGAAACTCTCGGACAGACCGAACACCAACATGGCCACCCCAAAGACGGCGACCGCACTCAGCAAGGTTCTGCCCGCCTTGCGCTCGATCGGCCGACGCGACAGATAGAGCGCCATGGCCAAGGCGCCCACGGCCGGTGCACAACGCAACAGGCCGAGGCCGAGCGGGCCGACATGCAGGATGTCCTTGGCGAAAATCGGCAAGAGCGCGGTCGCACCCCCCAACATGACCGCAAACATATCGAGTGCAATCGCGCCCAGCAGCACCGGTCTGCGACGAATGAATGCGATGCCGCCAAACAGATACTCGCGCGTCATCGGTGCCAGCGCGCGCAACTGCTGCGGCGCGCGAATCATCCACACCAGCAATGCGGCCGTCAGGAACAGGGCGGCGCTCGTTCCATAGACGATTTGCGGGCCTGCCACGTAGAGCAGGCCGCCGAGTGCCGGGCCAACGATGGTGGCGCTCTGATGTGCCGAACTCGACAGCGCGACCGCGCGCGGCAAGACGCTGGCGGGCACCAGGCTGGGCATGAAGGCCTGCGAGGTTGGCATGCTGAACGCTTTGGCGCTGCCGATCACGAACACCAGAACGAAGATCAGGTCGCGGCTCAGCCAGCCTTGCAGGCTGCCGAGCGTCAATAGCAGCGCCACACCGGCTTCGATCAGTCGACAGAAACGCAAGATACGGTCGCGACGCAGTCGATCGATGATCGGACCGACCGCGAACAGGAACAACAGACTGGGTGCAAATTGAATCAGCCCGGCGAGACCCAGGGCCAGGGCGCTGCCCGTCAGCTCATAAATCTGCCAGCCGACGGCGACCACCTGCATTTGAGTGGCCAAGGTGGCGGCGAGACTGTTGAGCCAATAAAACCGGTATTGCCGAAAGGCAAACGGGTTGCTGGGGACGGGCGATTCGGACGGCTGCGACGTAGACACTGAGCTGCAATTGTAGGTGGCGCAGGCAGTTACCTTTGAAAATGGCCTGAACGCCCAGTTGACCGGAACACGCGATTACTTCTAATATGTCAGCGGTATGTGAGCATTCGGAGGTTTTCATGGAGATGAGTGAGCGGCAGCGCCATTTTCGCGAACAGTACATGGCCCAAGTGCGTCCCGGCTACAGCGGTCTGGTTCATATTGGCGTCATCTACCTGGTCGGCTTGAGCGCCATTGGCTGGTGTCTGTCGCGTTTACAGTCAGCCAGTTGGGAGTGGCTGTTGATCGTACCGGTGTTTGTGTTCTCCAACCTGTTCGAGTGGTGGATTCACAAATATGTCATGCATCGGCTGGTTGATGTCTGGGCACTGCGCGCAATTTACGACCGGCATACCCGGCAGCACCATCAATATTTCACCGATAACGTCATGACCGTCGACTCGACGCGCGAGTTCCGGATCATCTTTTTCCCGTGGCGCGCGTTGTTCACCTTCATGGCACTGGGCACGCCGTTCGCGTTGTTGCTCGGCTGGCTGATCAACCCGAACGTCGGTTACATCCTGATGATCACCCTGGTTGGCCAGTACCTGATTTACGAGTCGTTTCACTACTGCTGCCACACGCACGAGAACTGGTTTGTGCGCCACATGCCGTTGGTGAACACCATTCGACGTCACCATACCGCACATCATAATTTCGGCATCATGATGAGCTACAACATGAATCTGACGTTCCCGATTGCCGATTGGCTGATGAACACCAGCGACGTCAAGCGCAGCCTCATCGGCACCGTCTTCAATGGTTACAGCAATGAACATCTGCGCCCCGAGTTGGTCAGCGTGACGACACGCTGGCGCAATGAAGCGCCGGAAGACATGGCCATGCTGGACAATCCGATCAAATGACACCTGAAGAAATCCTCTCGATTGCACCCAAGGTGCTCACCGAGGCACAACGAGAAGACTATTTTGCCGAAGGGTATCTGTTGCTCGAAGGGGTGATCAGCCAGGAATGGTTGCAACGCTTGCGGGCGGCGACCACGGAACTCGTCGAGCGCAGCCGCGACGTGCTGCTCAGCGACAAGGTGTTCGATCTCGAGCCCGGCCACCGGCCGCAGGCGCCGCGCTTGCGGCGGGTATCAAATCCGGTCGAACAGCATCCGGCGTTCTGGGACTACATCAATCAGTCAGTGGTCCCTGATATCGTCGCCGACTTGGTCGGGCCCGATGTCAAATATCATCACTCGAAGTTGAACTTCAAATGGGCGTCGGGCGGTGAAGAAGTCAAGTGGCACTACGACATCGGTTTTTGGCCGCACACCAACTATTCGCCCTTGACCATTGGCACTTATCTGTATGACTGCGGCATCGATCAAGGCCCGCTCGGGGTCATGCCGGCCAGCCATCGAATGGAGCCCTTGCCCTCGCAGTATAACGATGAGGGTCAGTGGCAGGGATGTCTGTCCGAGGCTGATGTCGCCGCACTCGATTTGCCGCGGACCCGCTATCTGACCGGGCCGGCCGGCTCGCTGACGCTGCATCATTGCCGGATGATGCATTGCTCACCCAGGAATCAGTCGGATCTGGGCCGACCCTTGTTGCTCTACACCTTGTCGTCGGCCGATGCCTTTCCGTATACCGGCAATCCGATCCGCTCGAAATATGAACAGGCGATTCTGCGTGGCCGGTCGGCCCAATTTGCGCATCATGATCCGAGGCCCTGCCGCATGCCGCCGGACTGGTCGGGTGGCTACAGCTCCATCTTCGCGCTGCAGCAACAGGAAAGCGCCTCCGCCCGAGCACGGTAGATGACAGAGCACAATAGGTAAATTTGTTGGCTGGCGAAAAACTCACCGATTTGGCCTATCAGCGTATCGAAGAGCTGATTGTCACGCTGCGTCTGGCGCCCGGTGAAGCGGTATCCGAGTACCAGTTATCCGAGCAACTCGGCATCGGTCGCACGCCGGTGCGCGAAGCCCTGCAGCGCCTCGCGCGCGAGAAGCGGGTGGTCATTCTGCCGCGCCGCGGCGTCATTGTTTCGGCGATCAATGTGAAGGAGCAACTGCGCCTGCTCGAGGTACGCCGGGAAGTCGAGCGCCTGGTGGTGCGCAGTGCCGCGCGCCGCTCCAGCACCACCGAATATGCACAATTTGCCGCCCTGGCTGCGCTGTTTGAATCGAGCGGCGCCGACAATGATGACGTCGAATTTATGCGTGCCGACCGGGATTTCAACGATCTGTGTCTGCAGGCCGCGCGTAACGATTTTGCGAGCGGTGCGATGAGTCTGATGAATGGTTTGTCGCGCCGATTCTGGTACCAGCATTACAAGCAGGCCGCTGATTTGCCGCAAACCGCGCGACTGCATGCGGCCATTGCCCACGCGATCGCCAGTGCCGATGCTGACGGCGCGGCGCGCGCGCTGGACCGGCTGCTTGATAATATCGAGTTGTTTACTCGCGCCACGCTGAGTCCGGACCTCTAATGAATTCGACATCGAGCCCAAGCGGGCATCGCGCTGGTACCCTTCGCT
>JANLTP010000057.1:0-1757 GCA_031363055.1 Burkholderiales bacterium
CCACCGGTCGCCGTGACCCTGTATGACCTCATCCCCTTTGTTCAGCAAAAAACCTATCTGACGGATAAGGTAGCCAAAGAACATTACTTTAATAAATTTTGGCAGTTGCAGCATGCAGGTGCGCTGCTTGCCATCTCGCAATATTCAGCCGATGAAGCCCGCCAGCACCTGCCGCACCCGCCTGCTTTGATCGTGAACATTCGCGGCGGCGTCGACGAGAAGTTCAAGATTCTCCCTGCGGACGCACCCGGCGTCGCCGCAGCTCTTGAACGCCATGGCACGGGCAAAAAATTTCTGCTCTACACGGCAAGTTTTGATCAGCGCAAGAACCACGAACGCCTCGTTAAAGCCTTCGCCAGTGTCCCAAGTGAAGTCCGCAACAACTATAAACTGGTTATGGCCGGCAACGGCTGGCCGGGCATCTATGCGCAATTGAAGCGCGTCGGCTCGTCTTTGGGATTGCCTCACGACAATATCGTATTCACGGGCCGCGTTACGGACGATGATTTGGTCGCCCTTTACAATCGTTGCGCCCTATTCGTTTTTCCACCCTTGTGGGAGGGATTGGGCTTACCACCCCTCGAAGCAATGGCCTGCGGAGCGCCCGCGATCGGTTCCAGCACAACCAGCGTGCCCGAGGTCATCGGCTGGTCCGAGGCCATGTTCGACCCCAACGACGTCAAAGATATCGCACGCCACATCGAACGCGCATTGACCGACCAGGACTACAGGCGCGATCTCCTAACCCACGCTGCGAGCCATCATCCTAAATTCACCTGGCAGGCGAGCGCGCAGACAGCCCTCAGCGCCATCAAACAGATGCACGTCAACGGTGGCGCTGTACGACCTTCAATTATAACAAAGCAGCCGGTCGACGACAAAGGATGGCAGTCCGTCATCGAAGCGACGCGCGGGTTTCAGCCAGCCTCCACCGAACGCCTGCACGAATTCGCCTATTGCCTCGCGTCCAACGAACTCGAATCCGGCCACACGCTGCCCGGCATGACGCCCCCCAAGATTGGCTGGATCTCATCGTGGGGCACACGATGCGGCATCGCATCGTATTCCAAGAACCTCGTCGACCACCTGACCGGCGATGTCCGCATTTTCGCGTCCCACGCGCCAGACGCGCCTGAGCACGAGGAAAACGTCGACCGCTGCTGGGTCGCTGGCGGCACCGATGATCTTGCTCAGCTACGCAGATGCCTGAGCGAACACGATCTCACCGACATCGTCATTCAATTCAATTACGGATTTTTCAACTTCTTCAATCTCGCCCGCTTAGTGCAAGAGCAGGTCCAGATCGGCCGCCGGATTTATTTCACACTTCATTCGACCGTCGACCCACGTCCGGACATTATCCGTTTTCGCCTGGCGGATCTTTCTCCCGCGTTCGCCGCTTCGAGCGCAATCTTCGTGCATTCCGAAAACGATGTGAGCAGGCTTGCCGCTATCGGCTTTTCGTCGAACGTCGTCGTCGTGCCTCAAGGCGTCCGTCTGATCGACGCCCCGCTACTACCGCGCAACGATACCCGCCAAACGCGCATTGCCTCCTACGGCTTTTTCCTGCCCGGCAAAGGCCTCCTCGAACTCATCGAAGCGATCGCCCACCTCCGGGGCTGCGGTCGCGAGATTGAGCTGAAAATGGTCAACGCCGATTATGGCGATGCGAGCGGCGTTTCGGTGAGACACATAGCCGATGCCAAGCAGCGTATCGGGGATCTCGGGCTCAATGACCACGTGACAATGGAAACCGG
>JANLTP010000100.1:0-51482 GCA_031363055.1 Burkholderiales bacterium
TAGTGTGGTGTTTCACGCTAATAGGAACGCGACATCTGCAACACATGCTCGCCGACGTACGACAGTATCAAGTTAGTCGAGATAGGCGCGACTTGATAAAGGCGAGTTTCCCGAAATTTTCGCTCGACATCATATTCAGCCGCAAATCCGAATCCGCCATGCGTTTGCAAGCAGGCGTTAGCGGCCTCCCAGGACGAATCAGCCGCCAGCAGTTTGGACATATTGGCTTCCTTGCCGCACGGCTTTCCTTCGTCGAATAACCCGGCGGCGCGAAAGCGCATCAGACTGGCGGCTTCAACATTGACATAGGCGCGGGCAATCGGAAACTGGACGCCCTGGTTCTGCCCGATCGCCCGACCGAAGACCTTGCGGTCACTGGCATAGGCGGTGGCCTTGTCGACGAACCAGTAGCCATCGCCGATGCATTCTGCGGCGATCAGTATCCGTTCGGCATTCATGCCGTCCATGATGTATTTGAGTCCCTTGCCCTCGTCGCCGATCAGGTTCGCGGCCGGGATCTCGAGCTCATCAAAGAACAGTTCATTGGTCTCATGATTAACCATATTGCGGATCGCACGCGAGCTGAACGCCTTGCCGCCGCGCTGGGTTCTGGCCTCGCGAAGATCGACCATGAACACCGACAACCCCTCAGATCGGCGCTTGACCGCCTCGAGCGGCGTGGTACGCGCCAATAACAACATCAGATCGGAATGCTGGACGCGCGAAATCCAGACTTTTTGGCCGGTCACACGATAGCTGTCGCCGTGTCGCACCGCAACGGTTTTCAGTTGGGTGGTGTCACTTCCAGTGGTCGGTTCGGTGACCGCCATCGCTTGCATGCGCAATTCCCCACGGGCGATGCCAGGCAGGAATTTTTGTTTCTGTTCTTCGGAGCCATGTCGAAGCACGCAGCCCATGACATACATCTGGCCGTGGCAGGCGCCGGAGTTGCCGCCGCTGCGATTGATTTCCTCCATCACGATAGAAGCCTGCGTCAGCGACAAGCCGGAGCCGCCGTAGGCCTCGGGAATCAGCGCCGATAACCAACCCGCCTGCGTCAACGCTTCGACGAACTCTTGCGGAAAGCCACGTGCCTCATCGATTTTCTGCCAGTAAGCCGAATCGAATCGGGCACAACAATCGCGCACCGCCTCACGGATATCGGTATGTTCATCTTGAAAACTGTACGGAATCATTGGGTCTCCTGCTTGATCATTTGGTCTCCTGCTCGATCAAACGCCGACCGATGACCTGAGCCTGGATCTCGGCGGCACCTTCGAAAATGTTCAATATTCGCGCGTCACATAACAAACGCGACACCGGATACTCGAGCGCAAAGCCATTGCCGCCATGAATCTGTACGGCACTGTCAGCCGCCGCCCAGGCAATCCGGGCGGCCAGCAATTTAGCCATGCCGGCCTCGAGATCACAGCGAATTCCCTGATCCTTTTGCCGCGCTGCGAAGTAGGTCATCTGGCGAGCAATCGCAATCTCGACCGTCATCATGACCAGCTTGTCGGCGACGCGCGGAAAAGCCAGTAGCGGTTCGCCAAACTGAACTCGCTCCTGCGCGTACTGCAAGGCCGCATCGAGTGCCGCTTGCGCCACGCCAATGGCGCGGGCAGCCGTTTGAATACGCGCCGACTCAAAGGTCTGCATGAGTTGCTTGAAGCCCTGGCCCTCCTCGGCGCCGAGCAAATTCTCGCGTGCGACTTCGAAGCCATCAAAGGCAAGCTCAAACTCCTTCATGCCGCGATAGCCGAGCACTTCAATTTCAGAGCCCGACATACCCTTGGCCGGAAACGGATCGTTATCGTTGCCACGCGGCTTGGTGGCCAATAACATCGATAGTCCGCGGTAGCCGCGTTCGCGCGGGTTGGTGCGCACCAACAGCGTCATGAGATCGGCTCGTACCGGATGGGTAATCCAGGTCTTGTTGCCGAACACCCGGTAATGCTCGCCATGCAATTCAGCGCGCGTCGACAGGCTGGCCAGATCGGAGCCGACATTCGGTTCGGTGAACACTGCCGTCGGAATAATTTCACCGGATGCGATTTTGGGCAGCCAGTGATTCTTCTGTTCCTCGGTGCCGTTAGTCAGCACCAGTTCAGCCGCAATTTCAGAACGCGTGCCCAGCGAACCGACGCCGATGTAGGCACGCGAAAGCTCTTCGGAGACCACGCACATCGACTCCTTGCCAAGACCCAGGCCGCCATAGGCCTCGGGCACGGTCAAGGCGAACACGCCCAGCTCCGCCATTTTTTCAATCACCGTCATCGGAATATATTCGTTGCGAAGATGCCATTGATGCGCAAAGGGCTGCACCTCGACGCTCGCAAATCGGCGCATCTGATCGCGCATCGACTCCAGGGTTTCGTCCAGGCCGGAAACTCCGATGCAAGCCTGCGCCTGTTGCGAGGACAGTAACGCCGCCAGACGCGCCCGCACCGCTGCGCTGCAGCCGTTGCTGATGAGGCTGCGCACAGACGCGCTACGCGCCTGGCCGACCATGTCATCGCCAAGACCCAGCGACTCGAGACGAATGGTTTCCGACTGACTCATGGCGATACCGCCAAAGATCTGCGCCAGATACTCGCCGGCGCCGATCTGCATGATCAGCGATTCAACTTCACCGAATTGACCGGTTGACTGAAGACGCTTCGCCCAGGCATGCAATTGCTCGAGCGACAGCACATAGGTGGCCAGCCAGGCCAGGCCATGCAAGGCGTGTTGCTCGCGATTCAAGCTGTCAGCCGCTTTAGTCCGCAGGCGAGACCCAAGGCTGGCCCGTGCGGCCGTTAACAGCCGGTTGATATCGACCAGCGCCAAGCCGAGTACGCTGACCCGTTCAAGCGCCTGCGAATCGCTCGTTTTCAAATCGGTCTGTTTCAAATCGGAAAGATCAGTCATCATTACCCCAGAATACGTAATTTTTGAGACCAGCTTCTCAAGGCCCGTTGATAGCGAGCCGAGTCTTCGGTGTGCAACTCACTGTGAGTACCTTCAGGAAACTCGACAAACTCTTTGGGCGATTGAACCGCATCAAACAGTCTTCGGCCCAGCTCGATAGGTACCGTCCGATCGAGGGCGCCATGCAGGAACAGAACCGGTATCTTGACTCGCGCAATACGCGTCATGGAATCAAACTCTTGCGTCGCAAACCAGGCCAACGGGTATCCCCAGGCAGAAGCCGAGCGCGCCACATCGATGAGACGGGTAAAGGACGATTCAGCCACCAACAGCGCGGCTTGGGCGCTCGCCTGCTGGTTAAGCCGATCGGCCAGATAGGTCGCCGCGCCAGTGCCCATCGAGTGGCCAAAAATGACTCGCCTCGACGCGCGCGGCTGCCGACGACAGAGTTCATTCCAGGCCAAATCGGTGTCTTCATAGATACTGGCTTCGGACGGCAATATGGCTGCACTGTCGCCCCACCCTCGATACTCGACCGCCAGCACCGAAAACCCGGCTGTGCGCAGCGCTTCCATCTTTGGGTGGTTGTGATAGAGATTGCGAAACGTGCCGTGCAGATACAGAATCGCCGGCGCGTTCGGGTCAGCATTCGGCAGCCACCACATGACCAGCACGCCACGTTCAACGCCGGATCCGCTGAGCACGGAAAACGACTCATCACCGGCGGACAGCCCTCGAAAGGTCGGCGGAACGCGCCGGTCGGGACGATAGACGGCGGCCCTTTGCCGGGTATCAATCCAGCCACACCCGGACAGAGCGCACGCACTGAGTAGACCGGGCAGCGCCGCCAAGAACGAGCGCCGCTTGGCCAGTCTTGCCGGCCAACCGCGCAATGGCTGCGGGCCGCCGCTCACCGGACTGACTTTATCGATCGCTCTGCACATCATTGAATAAGCATACCTGATCAAGCAAGCAATTCAGCTCAAGGACAATATCTGGGCCCAGTGCCTCTCCAGTCGCTTTACCGACACCGGGGCCGGCGTGCGCAACTCTTGCGCATACAGTGAAACTCGCAACTCCTCGAGCAACCAGAAAAAATCCGCCAGACGGGAATCCTGCTGACCGGCCCGCTGCACATACAGTTTGCGATAGCCCTGAATCAAGGCATTGGCCTCACGCATTTTCTGTTGATCGCGCAGCGGATCAGCGCGCAATTTATCGATGCGCAGGACCACCGCTTTCAGATAACGCAGCACATGGGGCAACTGCGCAGGCGGTGTTTTTGAAATGAATTTCCTACCCAGCAGGCCGGCCAATTGCGCTTCGATGTCGCGAACCACCTCGGGGAAACCGCGAATTCCCGCCAGCCGCTTTTGCACCAATCCATGTTCGCTCAAGATCGCAGCCACCGTCCGTGCCAACTCCTGCCCGACCAGATTCAGCCGCGAACGCGCCTCTTGGGCTCGCGCTTCAAACTGCGTACGGGTCAGGGGCAAAGGCTCGGCCATGCAGGTGCGATCGAGCATGGCCAGCACCAGTTCTACGCGCAGTTCCTCGGCACCGCCGAAACGCGCAAAGGCCAGACTCATGGCAGTGAACTCAGGTATGGTCTTGCAAAAATACTTGATCGGCTCCTTCAGCGCGATCAGGAACAAACGTCTCAGCCCTTGATGATGAGTTCGCGCAGCCACCTCGGGTTGGTCAAACACACAAAGCTCAACCGCGTCGTTGCGATCAACCAGCGCCGGATAACCAATCAAGGTAGCCTCGCCATCGGCCGCACTGGATTCAAGCTCGAGCATCTCCGGCAGATCGCCGAAGCTCCACTCGGTGTGTAGCGTTCCCGAACGCGGCAAAGTTACGGATGCCGGCTGCTGCGGTGTTCCAGATGTCGGTTGCGGATGCGCAGATTGAAGCGGCAGTGGCCCTGGCACTGGCCGCGTTAGTCGCACAGGCGGCGGCCGTTTCTGTGCGCCGTCAACAGCGCGCGGCGCCGCTTGAATTCGCCCGCGCACGGATGCAAAGGCTGCCTGAAATGCCGATTGCGCGCGGCTGCCAAACTCGGTCTTCAAATGCGCCAAGCTGCGCGATTCGGCGACATAGCCGCGCTGATCGTCGAGCAATTTCAGGTTCATGAACAAATGCGCCGGCACCTGTTCGAGTTTGAAATCGATCGCTTGCGGTCGGATCGAAATTTTCGATTGAATATAGTCAATCAGCGCATCGACGAGACCGCGATCCTGCTCCGCCGTCCGCGCAAATTCGCTGAAACCTTGAACGAATTCTGGAATCGGAACCAGATGGCGTCTTATTTTTTGAGGTAAGGATTTGACAAGCGCGTTGACCTTGTCGCGCAACATACCGGGCACCAGCCATTCAAGCTGCGCGGCCTCAAGCTGGTTGAGCAGATGCAGTGGCACCAGCAGCGTCACTCCATCGTGTGCACTACCGGGATCAAACTGATAGGCCAGCGGAAGCTCCAAGCCCTTCACGACCAGACACTTTGGAAAGGCATTGCTGTCGACGCCTTCGCTATCTTTTCGAATCAGTTCATCACGAGATAATTGCAACAGCTTGGGCGTGGCCGTGCGCGCCGACTTCCACCACTGCGCCAAAGCGTCCAGTGACCAGACATCGGACGGCAGACGCGCATCAAACCAGTCAAACAGAAAGTCTTCGTTGACGAGCAGTTCCGGGCGGCGGATTTTCTGCTCCAACTTCTGGACCTCGGCGATCAGCCGTCGATTTTGTTCGATAAACGCCAAACGCGGATCGAGGCTCAGATCTCCGTCGATCAAGCCATCACGAATCAATCGCTCGCGCGACAGTGCCGGCTCGCGAGCACCGTGCATGACGCGCCGCTGCAGATAGATCGGCAAGCCATACAGAACACCACGCTCCATGGCGACCAGTTGACCGGCGTTTTTTGACCAGACCGGATCGCTCCAGCTTTTTGCGAGGAGATGGGCACCGACGCGCTCGATCCACGGTGCCTCGATACGCGCGACCATGCGGGCATAAAGGCGCCCGGTATCGATCCATTCGGCGGCCATCAACCAGCGCGGCGCTTTCTTGACGAGCGTTGAGGACGGATGAATCAGAAACTTGACCGCATGGGTGGCCGTATATTGAGTGTCCTCCGGTGCACGCGTCCCCAGACTGCCGAGCAAACCGGCCAGCAGGGCGACGTGAATCTGCTCATAGGAGGCTGGCGTTTCATTGACGCGCCAACGCATGTCGGTGACGGTTTCAGACAATTGCGAATGCACGTCGGTCCACTCGCGCAGTTTTCGAACCGACAGAAATTCACGCTCAAAACGTTGCGCCAGTTGCCGGTTCGACTCGCCGTGTTCGGACCTGTGCTCGGATGCGTCTCGCCAGTAAGCCCATAATTTCAGCAGGCTCGCAAAGTCTGACTGATCGTCGGCAAATCGACGATGCTGCTGGTCGGCCGCTTGCTGCAATGCCGGCGGTCGTTCACGCGGGTCCTGGCAAGTCAGCGCAGCAGCAACGACCAGCACTTCAGCCAGGCTCTGGTTATCCTTGGCCGCCAGCAACATGCGACCGATCTTCGGATCGAGCGGCAGACGCGCCAGCGCGCGGCCGGTATCGGTCAGTGACTGCGATTCGTCGACCGCATTGAGTTCATGCAGCAGCGCGAAGCCATCGACGATGGCCTTGCGGGGGGGAGGATCGAGAAAAGGAAATTGGTCGACGTCGGTCAGGTGCAAGGCTTTCATGCGCAAGATAACCGTTGCCAGTGATGAGCGCAGCACTTCCGGGTCGGTGAACCTGGGACGGCCCTGAAAATCGATTTCGCTATACAAGCGGATACAGACGCCATCGCTGATTCGACCGCATCGGCCAGAGCGCTGATTGGCGGCCGCCTGTGAGATCGCCTCGATCTGCAATTGCTCCACCCGGCTTCGATAGCGGTATCGCTTGACGCGGGCCAGGCCGGTGTCGACCACATAACGGATGCCCGGAACGGTCAGCGAGGTTTCGGCCACATTGGTCGCCAGCACGATCCGACGACCATTGCCGGGCTTGAATACCCGATCCTGATCGGCGGCTGACAAACGCGAGTAAAGCGGCAAAATCTCGACCGGTCCCAAGGCCGTTCTGCGCGCATGCGCGCGTCGCAAATGTTCATGCGTATCGCGAATCTCGCGCTCGCCCGGCAAAAATACCAGGACGTCGCCAGGTCGTTGCGCCCAGAGTTCATCGATCGCCGCTTCGATGCGCGACGGCAAGTCGGTCTCATCTTCGTCGTCGCCGTTGTTACCGATAGCGCCGTTGCTTCCGCTGCTTCCGTTAGCGCCGTTGTTTCCGTTGTTGCCGCTGGTGTCGTCCTGGCGCCGGGCCGGCTGCGTCGGGTCCTGATAGCGAATCTCGACCGGGTACAGACGTCCCGACACTTCGATGATCGGAGCGGGTCGACCCGGCGCGCCGAAATGGGCCGCAAAACGCTCGCTGTCGATTGTCGCGGAGGTAATCACCAGGCGGAGCTGGCCACGGCGCGGACCTTCGATCAACTGCTTCAGATAGCCGAGCAGAAAATCGATGTTCAAGCTGCGTTCATGGGCTTCATCAATAATGATCGTGTCATAGCTCGACAGCAGCAGATCGGTTTGCGATTCCGCCAACAATATACCGTCGGTCATAATCTTGAATGTCGCCCCGTCGGACAGCTTCTCATTGAAGCGGATCTTATAGCCGACATGGGTGCCCAGCGGCGAACCCAGTTCCTCGGCAATTCGGCGCGCCACGCTGGTGGCCGCCAGTCGGCGCGGTTGCGTATGGCCGATCAGGCCCGCTTGACCGCGACCGGCCAGCGCACAGATCTTCGGCAACTGCGTGGTCTTGCCCGAACCGGTTTCACCGCAGACAATGACGACCGGATGATCGCGAATAGCCTGCGCAATTTCCAGTCGCAGCCGACTGACGGGCAGCAATTCCGGGAACGTGAGTTCAGGCAGGGGCCGCAGCACGGGTGCATTCGGCGCACGCTTGACCTTCAACGGTTGCGCCCGATTGCGAAGTAACGATGTCATTGACAAATTATAATGAACCGCATGGACCCAGAATTAAATGGCACCGAACGCGAACTGGCAGCTCGCCCCTCGCCACTCTCCATTGCCGCAAAATCGGGCGAGGCCAGGCAATTCGTCTATTGGCTACGCTCGGTTGCGCCCTATATTCACGCATTTCGGGGCAAGACCTTTGTCATCGCTTTTCCTGGTGAACTGGTTCAAGCCGGCCATTTGACGGCTTTGGTCAACGACATCAGCCTGCTGCAGGCGATGGGCATGCGAATTGTCGTAGTGCACGGCTCGCGACCGCAGGTCAGTGAGCAAATGCGGCTACGCGGCAGCGAGCCGCACTATCAGAACGGCATGCGCATTACCGATGCCATTGCCCTTGAATGCGCCAAGGAGGCTTCGGGCGAAATTCGTCTCGACATCGAAGCTGCCTTCTCGCAAGGTCTGCCCAATACTCCGATGGCTCATTCGGCCGTCAGGGTCATGTCCGGCAACCTGATTACTGCACGGCCGGTGGGTATTGTCGACGGCCAAGACTTTGGACATACCGGTCTGGTGCGCCGGATCGACGCCAGCTCGATCAACATGGCCTTGGGTAACGGCGCGATCGTACTGTTATCGCCGCTCGGTTTTTCACCGACCGGCGATGCGTTTAATTTGTCGATGGAAGACGTCGCGTCCGCCACCGCGATTGCTCTCGATGCCGACAAGCTCGTGTTTCTGACCGAAAACTATGGCATCTGCGACGCCGAAGGCACGATGTTGGGCGAGATTTCCGAAGCCGATGCGCAAAAAATCCTGAAGACGGGCGAGTTGGCCAGCGAGTCGGCGTTCTACCTGAAACATGCGCTCGCCGCCTGTGAAGGCGGTGTCGCTCGGGCACACATCATTCCTTTTGCACTGGACGGCAGTGTGCTGCTCGAGCTTTTTCAACATGACGGCGTTGGCACCATGTTGGTCGAGGAAACGCTGGAAGCGCTTCGAGAGGCCAGTCTTGACGACGTCGGCGGTATTTTGTCGCTGATTCGGCCACTGGAGGCCGACGGTACCCTGGTCAAGCGCGACCGTGCCCGAATCGAGCAGGAAATCACCAATTTTTCCGTCATGGAACATGACGGTGTGATCTGGGGTTGTGCCGCGCTCTATTCGTTCGCGAAACAGAGAATCGGCGAGATGGCCTGTCTGGCGGTCAATCCGAAGGTGCAGGGCCAGGGCGATGGCGACCGCATCTTGCGCCATATTGAACATCGCGCGCGCGCGGGCGGCCTGACCCACCTGTTTGTGCTGACCACACGGACCATGCACTGGTTCCAAAAGCGCGGCTTTGTCCAAGCCGGCATTGATTCTTTGCCGCTCGAGCGGCAGGGCCTGTATAACTGGCAACGCAAGTCGCAAGTACTTATCAAAGAACTTTGACCCCGGAGTAAAAAATGGCCCGAACCGTATTTTGTGTCAAGCTGCAACGAGAGGCCGACGGTCTTGATTTTGCCCCCTACCCGGGCGAACTCGGCAAGAAAATTTTTGAGGGCGTCTGCAAGGAGGCCTGGCAAGGCTGGGTCAAACATCAAACCATGCTGGTCAATGAAAACCGCCTGAATCTGGCCGACGCGCGCGCACGCAAGTATTTGGCGACGCAGATGGAGCAGTACTTTTTTGGCGGCGGCGCCGACAAGCCGGCTGGATACGTTCCCGAAGCCTGACCGCCGCAACCCAAGCCATCTCCCCTGGTGAGCGTACCGGCGACGACCGATTCCAGACTCCGGTTGGATAGCAGCAGGCAGCCGGCTGTCTTGCATCTGAACGGGATCTGGAATCAAGGTCTGGGCCTACCCGATGCCGACGCATTGATCAATTCGCTCAAGCCAGGCGCTGACTTGGCACTGAGCGCCGAAGGCCTGGAGCGTTGGGACACATCGATCGCCGCCTTTGTAGCTCGGCTTGAGCGCAGCGTCACGGCGCGCGGCGGTCATTTGCACAGCGAAGGCTTGCCGGCCGGCGCCCAGCGGCTCATGAAATTGATTCGGCTGAACCCGGCCGCAGCCGTTGCTAGCGCCGATCGCGAAGCGTTTTTTGTCCGGGTCGGTAAGGACGTTCTACGGCGCTTCGGCAGAATATCGGCCTGGCTTGCGATGGCCGGTGCGGCGTTCGCTGCGCTCGTCCGTTTTCTTTCGGGCCGCGCCCGTGTGCCCTGGTCGGATATCGTCGAGCAAATACACGAGTGTGGTCCACGAGCCCTGCCGATCGTCACGCTGCTGTCGTTTTTGATTGGCGGCATTACTGCCTTCGTGGGTGTCATCCAGCTGCGAATGTTTGGCGCCGAAATTTACGTGGCCGATCTGGTCGGCATGGGCATGCTGCTCGAAATGGGTGCGCTCATGACCGGCATCATCATGGCTGGACGAGCAGGCGCGGCTTTTGCGGCGGCCATTGGTACCATGCAAACCAACGAAGAGGTTGACGCGCTGCAAACGCTTGGTTTTGATCCGATTGAATTCCTGGTCATGCCCAGAATGCTGGCGCTGACCTTGATGACGCCGCTGTTAACGTTGTATGCCGACGTGCTCGGCATATTGGGCGGCGCGTTTGTGGGCATGACCATGCTGGATATTTCGCCGGCGACCTATTTTGTTCAAACCGGCAATGCGATCCACCTGGCCGACGCCAGCAAGGGCTTGATCAAGAGCGTTTGTTTTGGTGCAGTGATCGGATTCTCGGGCTGCTTGCGAGGCCTGGAATGCGGCCGAAGTGCTCAGTCGGTCGGGCATGCCACCACCTCGGCGGTCGTCACCGCCATTGTCCTGATCGTTCTGGCCGATGCCTTCACGACCGTTTTGTTTTTCGTTTACGACGGAATGCTCTGATGCCCGAAGCTGCCGCCGCCCAAATTCGAGCCGTTGATTTAACCTTGAGTTATGGCGAACGAATCATTCAGAGCGAGCTGAATTTCTCGGTTTCTCGCGGCGATCGATTTATTATCATGGGTGACTCGGGTTGCGGCAAAAGCACGCTGCTCAAACATCTGATTGCGCTGTACAGACCGGCGAAAGGCAAGATCTTCTATGAAAACCGCGACCTGTGGGGGATGAGTGACGAAGATCGCGGCGAGTTGGCTCAGCGCTTCGGCGTCTTGTATCAATCGGGCGCCTTGTTCAGCTCCATGACGCTGGGGCAGAACATTGCCTTGCCAATCAGCCAATACCAGCGACTCGGGCAAGCCGACGTGCGCGATCTGGTCGAGTTGAAGTTATCGCTGGTCGGATTGGCCGGCTTCGGCAAATACATGCCGTCCGAGATCAGCGGCGGCATGAAAAAGCGCGCGGCACTGGCCCGTGCGATGGCGCTGGATCCGGAAGTCTTGTTTCTCGACGAACCGTCGGCCGGGCTCGACCCATTGTCGTCGCGCCTGCTCGATGAGCTGATCGTCGAGCTCAACGAAAGCCTGGGCACAACCTTTCTGATCGTGACCCACGAGTTGGCGAGTATCTTCGCAGTTGGCACACGGGCGATCTTCCTCGATAGCGACAGCCACCACATGCTGGCATCGGGAACACCCCACGAATTGCTTGAATCCTGCCCGCATGAAAAAGTCCGCCGTTTCCTGAATCGTGGCATCGTCCGACCGCTCGCGGCCAACCTGGAGCCATCAAGTTGATATCGACGCGTCGGTATGCCTGGATTGGTCTGTTCGTCGTCGGTTCGCTGTTGATCGCCGCGATCGGTATCGCGCTATTCATGGGCGGCGGTTTTGGACGTACGAAGGTCAATGTATTGATGGTTTTTCATGGCAATGTAACCGGCCTGGAATTGGGTACTCCAGTGCAATTTCGCGGCATGAAGATTGGCGAAGTCAAGCGGGTTCGCACCATCTATGATCCGGAATCGAAACAGGTTTTATTTCCGGTGTACGCTGAATTTACCGGCACCATCGAGATCCCGGGCTACGATAATCGCAAGAGTTCGGACGGTGTACGCAGCGCCTGGATTGCCGGCATGGTCGAACGGGGCCTGCGCGCGCAATTGCAGACCAAGAGTTTTGTCACCGGTCAGCAAATGATCATGCTGGATTTCGCCAGCGACGGTGGGCCGCAATTCAGCGATATCGAAAAAAATATGCTGGAGATACCGACTACTCGTTCACCGAATGAAGCCATTGTCGACGCGTTAAGGGAGCTGCCGGTCCGTGACATTGTCTTCGATGGCCAGAAACTGCTGGCTCAGATCAATCGACTGATGCTCGCTGCGGACGGCTCACCCGGTCCGCTGCCGAAGATGCTCGAACAATTCACCCAGACCGGCCAGGCGCTGCAAAAGAGTCTGCCGCAACTAAGCGCCGATACCAGCGCCGCCGGGCGCGACCTGCGCGCCACCCTGGGCGCCATCTCGAAGACCAGCCGCGGCATCGACCAGCAGGTCGTTCGTGCGGTCGATAATCTGAACGCTTCGTTGGCTGAATTTCAAAAACTGGCCGGCGGGCTACAGGGAACAGTCAGTCAGGCCGAACGTGGACTCAGCCAATCGCTGGGTCAAGTCAGCAATCGCCTGAATGAATCACTCGAGCGGCTCGACCGCACTGCGGCCCGTCTCGAATTCAGCCTTTCCGAAGACTCGAACCTGGGCGCCGGGCTCAGCAACAGCCTCAGCGAAGCCGCCCAGGCAGCCCAAGCACTCAAGCAAGCGGTTGAATCATTGAATCGCCGACCCACTCAACTGTTATTCGGTCATCCAAATGAACCGACTCCAGTCAATCCAAAGCGTTAAACCGTGACTCCTATTCGATCATCTGGATTACTTCGAACACCTGGATTCCTCAGGTCAATTGAACGTCTCCGCTCAGTGACCTTGTTGATGGCCGCCGTCAGTACGGGGCTGTTCGCCTTAAGCGGCTGTAACATTTTTCCGCCTGCGCCCACGGCCCAATTGCACACGCTGCTGATTGCCCAGACGGCGCAAAGTCAGCGTTGTGCTGTCAGCTTTTCGGTACGCGATTTGCGACTGGCCGGTTATCTGGATCGGGCCGAAATTCTGACCGACCGAACCGATTCCCAGGTACAGGTATCATCGCTAAACCTCTGGGCAGCGCCGATCAAGGACGAGATCCGACGCACCGTCGGCACAGCCATCAATGACCGATGGACCGACAGTCGACTGGTCAGTTATCCGTGGCGTTTTGGCGAGATGCCCGCCGTCGCACTCGATCTGGCAATCGATCAACTCGAACCGGTTGCGGGCCGCCTGCAGGTTCAGGCACGCTGGCAGTTATTGAGTCTGGCTACACCCGGGCGCGAGAACTCGAAACTGATTCGCCATGCCGATTTTCGCCAGACCCTTGAGGTGACGCCGTCGGGCGCGATGGGCACGGTGGCGGCGATCAATCTAGCGCTCGCAGCGCTGAGCAACGACATCGCTCAGACGGCGGGCGCAACGCCGATGATGGTTACTTTGTGCGGCGGCTAAGTGCCTGCAAAGCAATCGTTGCGCGGCAAGCAGGCGGCTAATCGCTCGAAGCGCGCCGTCTTGCTGCTGCAAAATGACAGGTTCGTTGCCATCTCATGTCCGCGCGATCCTGCGCACACCGTCGGTCGTCGCGATCAACGCCAGATCGGCCGGCCGGCGCGCGAACAGACCGACTGTGACGACACCCGGCCAGGCGTTGATTTCATCTTCCAAAGCGATGGCATCGGCAATCTTCAAATTCGAGACATCGAGTACCGGATGACCGTTGTCGCTAACAAAGTCAGCCCTGGGCTTGGCGACCGCACCCAGGCCGGAAAAGCGCTGAATGAGGGCTTCCGATGCGCTGCCGATGATTTCAACCGGCAACGGGAACTTCCCGAGTACATCAACGAGTTTGCTTGAATCCGCCACACAGACGAAACGCTGCGCGGCGGCCGCAATGATTTTTTCCTGGGTCAAGGCACCGCCTCCGCCCTTGATCATTTGCAGGCGCGGATTGATTTCGTCGGCGCCGTCAACGTAGACCGGCAATGTCAATCCTTGCTGAATGACTTGATTGAGCGTCAAGACGCTGATTCCATGGCCCAACAATCGTTGCGTCGAAACGATTGAACTTGAAACTGCACCACGGAACTCGAGTTTGCGCCGCGCCAGCGCGTCAATAAAGAAATTGACCGTCGAGCCGGTTCCGACACCGACGACGGTATCGATCAGCAGTTCATCCACCGCGGCGTGCGCAGCAGCCCTCTTTTGTTCATCTTGGCGGGATAATGAGTTCATAACAACGATTCTATTGAATTCAGCCGCCATGAACTTTCTCTTTGTACCGGCCTTCACCCTTTGGGGCGCGTCCACGAGCTGGCTGGAGCTGGTAGCCGTCACGCTGGCGTTCATTTGTGTAGCCTTTAACGTGCTCGAAAACCCGTTGGGATGGCCGTTCGCGGTGGTCAGTTGTCTGCTTTATATGTGGCTCTTCAGCCATCACAAACTGTACGGCGACGCTGGCGTACAGGTATTCTTTGCGCTTGCCGCGCTTTGGGCTTGGTGGGAATGGATGTTTGGCCATCGACGGACTAAAGCGGGCACGCTGGACACGCTGCGTATTGCCAGACTTCGCAGCGGTGGCCGTATCAGGGTTGTGCTGGCATGGCTCATCCTCTGGCCGGCCATTGGCTATTTACTGATGCGCGTCACCGATAGCGATGTGCCTTACTTTGATGCCTTCCCGACCGCTGGCAGTGTGATCGGACAGATCCTGTTGGGTCGAAAGTTTCTCGAGAACTGGCTGGTCTGGCTGGTGGTGAACTTGGCTAGCGTAGCACTTCTCAGCTACAAGTCACTGTATTTGAGTGCGGCTTTATACGTGGTGTTTATCGCGATGGCGTATCTGGGCTGGCGGCGCTGGCGTCAGCAGATACCTGGGGCATAGATCAGGAGCTTCCAAGCAAATCGATGGGGTGGCTGATGGGATTCGAACCCACGACGACTGGAATCACAATCCAGGACTCTACCGCTGAGCTACAGCCACCACTGAGAAACTGCTACAACCAACCGGAGTTGGCCTGCCCGACAGGAATCGAACCTGTGACCCTCAGCTTAGAAGGCTGATGCTCTATCCAACTGAGCTACGGGCAGAGATCCTGTCAAGAGAATCTGGTCGGGGCGAGAGGATTCGAACCTCCGACATCTTGCTCCCAAAGCAAGCACTCTACCAGGCTGAGCTACGCCCCGGACACTATTGGATTGTACCGCAACGCCGATTTGAGCGGCTAACTCACCGCATGGGCCAGATGCCGCGCGCAGCGCTCCGCAATCTCGGTGCTCTGCGCCTCGACCATGAGCCGCAGTAACGGCTCGGTACCCGAGGGGCGAATCAATACCCGACCGTGTGCGCCCAACTGGGTTTCGACTTCGGTCTTGGCTTTCTGCAGACCGCTGTGCTTGTTCCAGTCAAAACCATCGACCACTTTGACGTTGATGAGCTTTTGCGGGAAGAGTTGCAGATCGGAGGTCAACTCGGCCAGGGTCTTGTTCGAGCGCCGGATCGCAGAGAGAATTTGCAAGGCGCTGATGGTGCCGTCGCCGGTGGTGTGGCAATCGAGACAGAGCAGGTGTCCTGAGCTTTCGCCACCGTACTTCCAGCCCTTTTCACTGAGCATTTCCAGTACATAGCGGTCGCCAACCTTGGCGCGGGCAAAACGGATACCGAGTCGCTGGAACGCGTGTTCGAGCGCGAGATTGCTCATCAGTGTACCGACGGCACCAGTAACCAGTTCCGAGCGCAGGCGATCCTTGACGATCACATAGAGCAACTCGTCGCCGTTGTAAATGCGACCAGCGTTATCGACCAGAATCAGCCGATCAGCGTCGCCATCGAGCGAGATACCGAGATCGGCCTTATGCAGACGTACCGCCCGCTGCACCGACTCGGGCTGGGTGGCGCCGACACCCTCATTGATATTGGTTCCGTTCGGCGAAACTGCAACGGTGATGACATCGGCACCGAGTTCATGAAAGACATGCGGCGCCGTGTGGTAGGCAGCGCCATTGGCGCAATCCACGACGATTTTCATGCCGCGCAAATCAAGGGCGACCGGAAATGTGCTCTTGCAAAACTCGATGTAGCGCCCGGCGGCGTCATCAATTCGTTTGGCCTTACCGAGCAAGTCGGAACGGACACAGTTCACCGGATTGTCCATGGCCTGCTCGATCCGCGACTCGAGTTCGTCCGGCAACTTGTTGCCATCGGCGTTGAAGAACTTGATGCCGTTATCGTCGTAGGGGTTGTGCGACGCGCTGATCACCACACCGGCCGACAGACGCAGCGCGCGCGTCAGGTAAGCGACGGCCGGTGTCGGCAACGGACCCGAAATCAGCACGTCGACGCCGGCGGCGGAAAACCCCGCCTGCAAGGCCCCCTCCAGCATGTAGCCGGAGATGCGCGTGTCTTTGCCGACCAGAACACTGGGTCGGCCAGTGCCGCTGCCCTGCGCCAGAACTTTGCCGGCGGCATAACCCAGGCGCAACACAAACTCTGGCGTGATCGGCATCTCGCCGACCTTGCCACGGATTCCATCGGTTCCGAAATAGCGACGACCCACCATATTCCCCTAACGATTCAATACTGCGTAGGCAACCTTCAGGCAATCCAGGCTTTGTGCGACATCATGAACACGCAAAATATTAGCGCCGTTCAATGCGGCCGCAATCAAGCCACCCAGACTGCCCGCCAAACGATCTGAAACTGTGCGTCCGGTCAGCTCACCGATCAATGCCTTTCGCGACAGACCGATCAGGACTGGCCACCGATCATTGCCCAACGTCGCAACGCTGTGCAACAGATCAAGGTTCTGCTCACGCGTTTTGCCGAAGCCAATGCCCGGATCCAGCACAATTCGCGAGCGTGATACCCCGGATAAAATCAAGGCATCGACCTGACGGTAAAGGAATTCCGACACCTCGGACACGACGTCCCGATAAACGGGAGCCTGTTGCATCGTCGACGGCTCACCTTGCATGTGCATGATACAAAGCGCCGCCGAACTGTTGGCAACCGCCCGAATAGACGCCGAATCGCGAAATCCGTTGACGTCATTGATCATGTCGGCGCCACGTTCGAGCACTGCAGTCATGACCGCCGCGCGACGGGTGTCGACCGAAATCGGTACGGCGATATCACGCAAACCGTCGAGTACCGGCAGTAGTCTGTCGAGCTCTTCCTGTTCGCCAAGTGCGCTAGCACCCGGTCGGGTCGATTCTGCACCCAGGTCAATGATATCGGCGCCCTCTGCGATCATCTGATGCGCGCGCGCAATTGCGGCCTGCGGATTCAAGAAATGACCCCCATCCGAGAATGAATCGGGAGTGACATTCAGAACGCCCATGACCAACGGTCGGTCCAGCTTTAGCTGAAATCGCCCACAGTTCAGTACGGGAACTTGAGTCATTCGACGCGGATCAGCCGCACTTAACACGGGCGACGTACACACAGCGACGAAGCAACGGCGCGAACGCGCTGCGGTCAGCGACCGCAACGATCCTTACTGCGCGGCCGGTGCAGCCGGAGCATTCGGCGACACGATCGGTGTCACTGTTGGGCCACCAACCGGCACCGACGGGATCTTCGGCGGACGCGGCGGCCGACCGCTGGCGATGTCATCGATCTGATCGGCATCGATGGTTTCCCATTCAAGCAGAGCCTTGGCCATGGCCTCAACCCGCTCGCGGTTATTACTCAGAATCGTGCGCGCAACCGTGTACTGCTCATCGATGATCCGGCGAATTTCACCATCGACCTTGCGCATGGTTTCTTCCGATACGCTGGTGGTCTTGGTGACCGACCGGCCCAGGAACACCTCACCCTCGTTCTCGGCGTACACCATCGGGCCCAAAGCGTCGCTCATGCCATAACGAGTCACCATGTCGCGGGCGATCGCGGTGGCACGCTCGAAGTCGTTCGATGCGCCGGTGGTCATCTGGTTCATGAACAGTTCTTCGGCAATACGACCGCCGAACAAGACCGAGATCGTGTTGAGCATGCGGTCACGATCAAGACTGTAACGGTCCTGGTCGGGCAATTGCATGGTCACACCCAACGCGCGACCGCGAGGAATGATGGTCACTTTGTGAACCGGATCGGTCTTGGGCAGCAACTTGGCGACAATGGCGTGTCCGGACTCATGGTAGGCCGTGTTGCGGCGCTCTTCCTCGGGCATGATCAACGACCGACGCTCGGCGCCCATGATGATCTTGTCCTTGGCGCGCTCGAAATCCACCATCTCGACGAGACGGCCGGCGCGACGTGCCGCGAACAACGCCGCTTCATTGACGAGGTTGGCGAGATCGGCGCCGGACATTCCGGGCGTGCCACGGGCAATGATGTCAGGTTTGACGTCAGGCGCAACCGGCACCTTGCGCATGTGCACGCTGAGGATCTGCTCGCGACCACGGATATCAGGCAGCGGCACCACCACCTGGCGGTCAAAGCGGCCTGGACGCAACAAGGCCGGGTCGAGCACATCGGGCCGATTGGTGGCCGCGATAATGATGATGCCCTGGCCGGTTTCGAATCCGTCCATCTCGACCAGCAACTGGTTCAGCGTCTGTTCGCGTTCGTCATTGCCACCACCCAGGCCAGCACCGCGCTGACGGCCGACGGCGTCGATCTCGTCAATGAAGACGATGCACGGGGCATGCTTCTTGGCATTTTCAAACATGTCCCGAACGCGGGCCGCGCCGACACCGACAAACATTTCAACAAAGTCCGATCCCGAAATCGAGAAAAACGGCACCTTCGCTTCGCCGGCAATCGCCTTGGCCAATAATGTCTTGCCGGTACCTGGAGAGCCGACCAACAGGATACCGCGGGGAATCCGGCCACCGAGTTTCTGGAATTTCGACGGATCGCGCAGGAATTCAACAATCTCGAACACCTCTTCCTTGGCCTCGTCGCAACCGGCGACGTCGGCAAAGGTGATGCTGTTGCTGCCTTCATCGAGCATGCGGGCACGCGATTTACCGAACGAGAAGGCACCACCTCGGCCACCACCTTGCATTTGGCGCATGAAGAACACCCAGACACCGATCAGTAACAACATCGGGAACCAGGAGACAAAAATGTTCAGCAGCAGTGACTGCTCTTCCTCGGGTTTGGCATTGACGCTGACGCCGTACTTGATGAGATCGCTGACCATCCAGATGTCAGAAGGGGCGTAAACCGTGTAGGTTTTGCCGTCCTTGCCCTTGACCCGAACCGAACGGCCCTCGATGCTGACCGAATCGACCCGGCCATCCTTGGCTTCATTGATGAATTGCGAGTACGGAATGTCAGCGCCGCGTGATTGGCGGGAATCAAACTGGCGGAACACGGTGAACAAAACCAGTGCGATAACCAGCCAGATTGCGGCCTTCGAGAACATGCTATTCACTCATCAACTCCTTTTGACACCAGTCAACCTTGGACAAGCATTGGAAAACGCCTAATTGTCAAGCATTTTACGCCTAGCCGTGGCCTTACCCTAGACGATTCAAGGTGATACACCAACTAAAGAACGGTTATTCGGCCAAATGGTTGCCAAAGGTGGGTCGGCCGGGTGCGTCAGACTTGACAACCCGCCCTAAAAGATAAGTTTCCGCCGACTTTTCCCGAGAGGACTTGGGCTTTCGTGCCACCACTTTGACAAAACTCCGTTTGAACAGCTCGGCAGTCTGACTGTAACCACTGCCGTGGAAACATTTAGCCAGCAACGCACCTTGTGGCTTTAGGTGATCAAGCGCAAAAAACACCGCCAACTCAAGCAAATCAGCCATTCGCGCCGAATCTGCTGCCGCTACTCCACTCAAATTGGGGGCCATGTCTGAAATAACAAGGTCAACTTTGGTACCCCGAAGGCTCTGCTCCAGGTCTCGCAACACCGACTCTTCGCGGAAATCGCCTTGCAGAAATTCAACGCCCGCAATCGGCTCCATCGGTTGCAGGTCAAGCGCCAGGATACGGCCGGCAATACCGCCGGCAGGGCTGGCCAGGCGCTGCGCCAGCACCTGACTCCAGGCACCCGGCGCGCTACCCAGATCGACCACGGTCATACCGGCCCGGATCAGATGATCCTGATCGGCGATTTCGATCAGCTTATAGGCCGCACGAGCGCGATAGCCGTGTTTGGCGGCCAACTTTACATAAGGGTCGTTAATGTGTGCATGGATCCAGTTCTGATTGAATTTATTCTTTGCTGACACGGTATCCTTGGCGGTTGTTGAGCGTGCTATGGAGCGTGCTATGGAGCGGGCTGGCTGGCAGATCTGGCCAATCCTTGCGACTTGCCGATTAGGTCGGGCCGGCCATGCACTCTTACAATGGCTTGCAACGCCAACGGCTTGGTCCGGAGAGTCCTCAATTGCTGAAACCTGTCAAAACCCCGTCGAGCTTCACCACCAGGCCATCCGGCAAATTGCCTGGCAAGTCTTCTGGCCAAACACTTGGCCAAGCGCGGGTTAAATCCGTGGCCGGCAAACCAGCCGCCAAATCGCGGACCCCTATCCCGGGCAAGGCACCGGCCCAAGTTCCGAAGTCGGCGGCCGTTACTCTGGCCAGCGAAGTTATTGCCAGAGCGGTACCGACGTTGACCCCCGGCGGCAAAAAGGCCCTGCGCGCGCAAGCGCATCACCTCGATCCGGTCGTCATGATTGGCGAGGCCGGCCTTTCGGCCGGGGTACTGGTTGAAATTGAACGCGCGCTGGCCGCCCACCAACTGATCAAGATCAGAATCTTTGGCGATGATCGCGACCAGCGCAGTGCGATCCTGCAATCGATTACCCATCAATTTGGCTGCGCCCCTGTGCAGATGATTGGCAAGTTGCTGGTCGTCTGGCGCCCCGCCGCCGAAAAAGCGCCGCCCAGGAGCACCAAGGTTGCCGGCAAAAACCGTCCCGATCGTGCTGGCACCAAACGTCTGGGCAGATCCGAGCGCAAGCCGGCGGGCGCTTTGCCGCCGCTTCGACGCGACCCCAACGCGCTGCCGTTTCGGGTCACCAAGCTCAAGCGCAATGACGTCAGGCAGTCGACAACCGCAACTGAGCCACAGCGCAAGGAAGCCCCCGTGGAGGTGCCCTTGCAGGCCACCGATGTGCGCGATCCGGGATCGAGATACGTACCCAGTCGCCCACTGCCCGAAACGCAGGAGAACTCTTCCGGCGCGCGGTCGCGTTCGGCGTCGTCGACCCTCTCGGCTGCGCGCTCGCCCGCCCGTCCGAGGGCGCCAGGTGGCAAGGTCGCAGGGGTCAGTTTATTGCGTAAGGTCACTCGTAGCGGACATTGAGAATCGAGTACTCGCGCAGACCGGCCGGCGCCCGAACCTCGGCAACATCACCGATTGACTTACCAATCAGCGCCCGCGCCAAGGGGCTGGAAATCGATATTTTGCCGACCTTCAGATCGGCCTCATCTTCACCAACGATCTGATAAACGAAGGTATCGCTGGAGGCCAAATCCTCGAGATCGACCGTCGCTGCGAACACTATGCGGCCTTCGGCGTCGAGCAACTGGGCGTCGATGACCTGAGCATTCGAAAGCTTGGATTCGAGTTCGGCAATCCGGCCCTCGGTAAAGCTCTGGCGGTCACGCGCTGCATCGTATTCGGCGTTCTCGGAGAGGTCGCCTTGGGCACGCGCTTCAGCAATCGCGTTGATGATGCTCGGACGTTCAATCGATTTCAAACGATGCAACTCTTCCTTGAGCATCTCCGCGCCACGCAGGGTCAGAGGTACCGATGCCATATCATTCCTTGGTTAACAACGACTGCGACTGACTACTGCGACTGCGACCAACTACTGCGCGGGCAGACTCGAATGCAATTCCTGAAGGCTGTATACCTCCAGCTTCTGCAAATATTTGATGCCTTCCACCGCCGCCAACGCACCTGCAATCGTAGTGTAGAAGGTTACCCGATTTGCCAGTGCAGAGGTACGAATCAAGCGTGAATCGGAGATCGCCCCGCGCTTTTCCTCGACCGTGTTGATGACCAGCGTAATTTCGTTGTTCTTGATCAAATCAACGATGTTTGGCCGGCCTTCCTGCACCTTGTTCACTGAGCTGACCGGCACACCAATCGCCAGAATCATGGCGGCCGTACCCTTGGTGGCGTAGAGCTTGAAGCCGAAAGCATGCAGCTTGCGGGCAACTTCGACGGCTTTGGCCTTGTCCGAATTCTTGACCGAGATGAACGCCGCACCCGACTCGGGAATTTTCACACCGGCACCCAATTGCGATTTGACGAAGGCTTCACCAAACGAGAAACCGACACCCATGACCTCACCCGTCGATTTCATTTCCGGACCCAGAATGGTGTCCACGCCCGGAAACTTTACAAACGGGAATACTGCTTCCTTGACTGAAAAATACGGCGGCGTAATTTCGCGTGTGACGTTTTGTTCGGCCAGCGTGCGTCCGACCATACAGAGGGCGGCTATCTTCGCCAATTGCAGACCAGTGGCCTTGGATACGTAAGGCACCGTGCGCGACGCCCGCGGATTCACCTCGAGCACATAAATCAGATCTTCCGAGCCGGGCACGCCAGGCTGCGCACTTTGAATCGCGAATTGCACGTTCATCAAGCCGACCACCTTCAGCGCCTTGGCCATGACGGCCGTCTGGCGTTTGATTTCATGGACCATGGTCGCTGATAGGGAATAAGGCGGCAGCGAACAGGCCGAGTCGCCCGAATGCACACCCGCTTGCTCGATGTGTTCCATGACGCCGCCAATGAATACGCGCTCACCGTCGCACAGGCAATCGACATCGACTTCAATGGCGTCATTCAAGAACCGGTCGAGTAACACCGGACTGTCGTTGGAGACCCGCACCGCCTCGCGCATGTAGCGCTCGAGGTCGCGCTGCTCATGAACAATTTCCATGGCACGCCCGCCCAGCACATAACTGGGCCGCACCACCAGCGGGTAGCCAATTTCGGCGGCTAGCTTCAGTGCTTCGGCCTCGGCGCGTGCCGTGCGATTGGCTGGCTGCCGTAAATTCAATTTCACCAGCAGTTTCTGGAAGCGCTCGCGGTCTTCAGCAATATCGATCGACTCGGGCGACGTGCCAATGATCGGAACGCCGGCAGCCTCGAGCGCTTTGGCCAGCTTCAGCGGCGTCTGGCCGCCGTACTGAACGATCACGCCGATCGGCTTTTCGAGGTCAACAATTTCGAGCACATCCTCCAAAGTCACCGGTTCGAAATAGAGCCGGTCCGAGGTATCGTAATCAGTCGACACGGTTTCCGGATTGCAGTTGACCATGATGGTTTCGTAGCCGGCGTCGCGCAAGGCAAACGACGCATGCACACAGCAATAGTCGAATTCGATGCCTTGCCCGATTCGATTCGGACCACCACCCAGCACCATGATTTTTTTGCGATTGGTCGGCGCCGCCTCACACTCGTCTTCATAAGTTGAATAAAGGTAGGCGGTGCTGGTGGCAAACTCGGCCGCACAGGTATCAACCCGTTTGTACACAGGCCGCACACCGAGCGCGTGTCGCAGCTTGCGAATCTCCTGTTCATTGGTGTCAAGCAGATAGGCCAGGCGCCGATCCGAGAAGCCCTTTTTCTTGAGCTCTCGCAGATTCGACCGGTCCAGATCGGCGATGGTTCTCTTTTCGATCGCCAATTCAAGATCAATGATTTCCTTGATCTGCGCCAGGAACCACGGATCGATGTGCGTCAGTGCGTGCACTTCGTCGAGCGTAAAACCTTGAGCAAATGCGTCGCCGACATACCAGATACGCTCCGGTCCAGGCTCACCGAGCTCTAGTTCAATGACTTCGCGATCGACGGTTTTCTGATTCATGCCGTCGACGCCGACCTCGAGCCCGCGCAGCGCCTTTTGAAAACTCTCCTGAAACGTTCGACCGATCGCCATCACTTCGCCGACCGACTTCATTTGGGTCGTCAAATGTGCATCGGCCTGCGGGAACTTCTCAAAGGCAAATCGCGGCACCTTGGTGACTACGTAATCGATACTCGGTTCAAAGGAGGCTGGTGTCGCACCGCCGGTAATGTCATTGCGCAACTCATCGAGGGTGTATCCGACCGACAATTTGGCGGCCACCTTGGCGATCGGAAAACCGGTCGCCTTCGACGCCAACGCCGACGAACGCGAAACCCGCGGGTTCATTTCGATGACGATCATCCGACCGTCGAGCGGATTCACTGCAAACTGCACGTTCGAACCACCGGTATCGACGCCGATTTCGCGCAGAATCGCAATCGACGCATTGCGCATCAATTGATATTCCTTGTCGGTCAGGGTCTGCGCCGGCGCAATGGTGATCGAGTCGCCGGTGTGGATGCCCATCGGGTCGAGGTTCTCGATCGAGCAGACGATGATGCAGTTATCCGCCTGGTCGCGGACCACCTCCATCTCGAACTCTTTCCAACCGATCAGACTTTCCTCGATCAGCAACTCGCCGGTCGGTGAAGCTTCGAGCCCACGCTTGCAAATGGTTTCAAACTCTTCGGCGTTATAGGCAATACCGCCGCCAGTTCCGCCCAAGGTAAAACTTGGTCGAATGACGGACGGAAAACCGCTGGTACCCAATCCGACAGCGATGCGCTTTTGAACCGCCCAGGCCTCTTCCATTGAATGTGCAATGTCCGATTTGGCAGACGCCAGACCGATCGAGCTCATCGCCTGTTTGAACTTCAGGCGGTCCTCGGCCTTCTCGATCGCATGCGGCTTGGCACCGATCAACTCGACCTGGTATTTCTCGAGAATGCCGTGCCGATGCAAATCGAGCGCACAGTTCAAGGCAGTCTGTCCGCCCATGGTCGGCAAAATCGCGTCGGGTCGCTCTTTCTCGATAATACGCTCGACCACCCGCCAGGTTATCGGCTCGATGTAGGTGACATCGGCCGTTTCCGGATCGGTCATGATCGTCGCCGGGTTGCTGTTGACGAGGATGACCTTGTAGCCCTCCTCACGCAACGCCTTGCACGCCTGCGCACCCGAATAATCGAATTCGCACGCTTGCCCGATGACAATCGGGCCGGCGCCGATAATCAGAATACTCTTGAGGTCAGTTCTTTTTGGCATGCTGGTGTTGTTCCATCAAACCGATGAAACGATCAAATAAGTAGCTGATGTCATGGGGTCCGGGGCTGGCTTCAGGATGACCCTGGAAGCAAAACGCCGGCCGATCGGTGCGGGCGAGGCCTTGTATCGATTGATCGAACAGCGACACATGGGTAACCCGCAAGTTCTTGGGCAGACTGGCCGGATCAACCGCAAAGCCGTGATTCTGACTGGTGATCGACACGCGGCCGGTATCGGAATCGCGAACCGGATGATTAGCGCCATGATGGCCGAACTTCATTTTCAGGGTTCGCGCGCCAGAGGCGAGTCCCATGATCTGGTGACCCAGGCAAATACCGAAGGTCGGCAAGCCACGATCGATCAGCTCGCGGGTCGCGGCAATCGCGTACTCGCAAGGCTCGGGATCACCCGGGCCATTCGACAGAAACACGCCATCGGGCTGCGAAGCCAGCGCCTGTGCTGCCGGGGTTTGTGCGGGCACCACCGTCAAGTCACAACCGCGATCGGCGAGCATTCTAAGAATATTGCGTTTGGCGCCAAAGTCGTAGGCAACGACTTTGAATCGACCAGGCTTGGCGGCTGCATAGCCTCGGCCCATTACCCATTCGCCTTCGCTCCAGTGGTACGGCTTGTCGACTGAAACCACCTTGGCTAAATCCATCCCGGCCAAACCGGCGAAGCCGCGTGCCGCCATCAGGGCGGCCGCTTCGTCGATCGATTCACCGGGTTCAGATGCGGCAACCAGGCAACCATTCTGAGCACCGGTTTCTCGCAGCAACCGGGTTAGCTTTCGAGTATCAATCCCTGCAATACCAGCAATGTTTTCATCACTCAAATACTGCTGCAAGCTGCGCGTCGCACGGAAATTGGAATGAAGTAACGGCAAGTCTTTGATAATCAACCCGGCGGCGTGGATCTTGCCCGACTCATCGTCTTCGATGTTCACGCCGCAATTCCCGATGTGCGGGTAAGTCAGAGTGACGAGCTGTCGGCAATAACTCGGGTCGGTCAGAATTTCCTGATAGCCGGACAACGCAGTGTTGAACACGACTTCTCCAACGCTACGAACCGGCGCGCCAATTGAGTGGCCGCGAAAAATCGCGCCGTCTGCAAGCACGAGGACAGCTAAAGGTCTTTGGGGAAACACGGGTGACTCCGAAATCGGCTCCACCCGCCAGCAACTTGTATCGACCTCGACTTTCCAGGCGACTTGCCTAGGAAGATCAAGCTACCCCGCGCTGACTTGCAACGGGGCGGTCCAGGGTCAGAAAATGTAAGCGCTAAGTGGGTTGCAAGCGATTGACTGTGCTCCGATTTTAGCATACCGGCTGAGCGCGTCTGCAAGGTACTTCAAGCCTTCAGAAATTCCTCGCGACCACTCATCCAGCGCGCCAGATGCGCGTCGGCTTGCTGCGGGTAGTCCCTGAGCATCCGGTCTGCCAAGTTTCTGGCCTGCTCAACGAGATCGGCATCACGATCGAGATCGGCAAATCGCAACAGTGCAGTACCGGATTGGCGAGCGCCGAGAAATTCGCCGGGGCCTCTTAGCCAAAGATCGCGGCGGGCGATTTCGAATCCGTCGTTGGATTCAAACATGACCTTCAATCGCTCGCGAGCCGTCGAAGTCAGCGGCGCCTTGTAGAGCAATACGCAGACGCTACTGTGGCGACCGCGACCGACGCGGCCGCGCAACTGATGCAACTGGGCGAGGCCGAATCGTTCGGCATGCTCGATCACCATCAACGACGCATTTGGTACATCGACCCCCACCTCGATCACGGTGGTGGCCACCAGGACCTGCAATCGGTTGGCGCCGAACTCGCTCATGACCTGTTGTTTCTCGGACGCCGGCAAGCGGCCATGCACGAGGCCGACCGACAGCGGCGCCAATTCATGACTCAGGGTTTCATGCGTCGCAATGGCGTTCTGCAAATCCAGGGCTTCACTCTCTTCGACCAACGGGCAGACCCAATAGACCTGCCGGCCCTTCCTGACCTCGGCATAGATACGGTCGATCAACTCGTCACGTCGACCGGTCGATAACAGCTTGGTCAGGATTGGCGTACGACCCGGAGGTAATTCGTCAATGACTGACACATCGAGATCAGCGAAATAGCTCATGGCCAGGGTTCGCGGAATCGGGGTCGCACTCATCATCAATTGATGCGGAATGTTGCGCGCAGTAGCCACAGGCTGCTGCCGCAACCGCAAGGCGAGCCTTTGACCGACACCAAAACGATGCTGTTCGTCGACGATGACCAAACCCAGTTGTTTGAACAGAACATCGTCTTCCAGCAATGCATGAGTACCGATCAGCAGATCAATTTCGCCGGCCGTCAGCGCCTGCCGAACCAGGCGTTTCTCGCGCTCCTTCAGCGCGCCCGCTAGCCAGCCGATTCGGATGCCGATACCCGCCAGCAGCGGCTCGAGTTTGCTGCGGTGCTGTTCAGCGAGGATCTCGGTCGGCGCCATCAGCGCGGCTTGCGCGCCGCTGCCGATCGCCCGGACGGCAGCCAGTGCCGCGACAATGGTTTTGCCGCTGCCCACGTCGCCTTGCAAGAGGCGATTCATGGGCTGCGAACGCGCCAGATCATGGCCAATCTCGGCCCAGCAACGGCGCTGTGCGCCCGTCAACTCGAACGGCAAATGAGTCATCAATTGCCGACACTGGCGATCGTCAGATAACTGAATCGCCGCTTGTTGACTACGGGTTGCGCGCGCCCGCTTCAGCGACAACTGTTGTGCCAGCAATTCATCGAAAATGACCCGCCGCCAAGCCGGATGACTGCGCTCGAGCAATGCTTCGATAGACACCGTCGGACCCGGTCGATGCAGCATTTGCAACGCCTCCTGGATCGACGGCAAGGTGGCATCGTCAAACGCTGATTTCGGCAGCCAGGAAGATGGGACTGTATCGACTATGTGTGCCCGATCCAGTGCCTCGAGAATGACGCCGCGAAGGGTTGCCTGACCAATACCCTGGGCGGTCGGATAGACCGGTGTCAGGCTGGTCGGCAAGGCGGTATCGGCCCGGACGACGCGACACTTCGGATGGACAAACTCCATGCCGAACAAGCCACCGCGTGCCTCGCCGGAGGCACGAATGCGGTTACCCAGCGCGAGTTGTTTTTGTTGTGAGCCGTAGAAATTGAAGAATTTCAGGCCGACCGTGCCGGAGTCATCGCGCAGTTCAACCAGCAAGGAGCGGCGCCCCTTGTAGGTGACTTCATTGCGAATGACTTCGCCCTCAACCTGCGCCAGCGAGCCAGCACGCAAATCGGCGATGGCCGTCAGACGCGTTTCATCTTCATAGCGCAGCGGTAGATGCAGCAGCAAATCGGCTTCGGAGCGAATTCCGAGCCGGGCATAACGCGACAGGTCGGGGCCGGGCTTCACCAGTTGCGATGAATCACCATAATGGCTTCGACTTCGAACTGCGCACCCCGAGGCAGACTGGCCACGCCGATGGTCGAGCGGGCCGGAAAAGGCGCATGAAAATAAGCCTGCATGAGCTCGTTGACCTTCGGGAAATGGCTCAGATCGGTCAGGAACAAGGTCAGCTTGACGCAGTCGTCGAGCGTGCCACCGGCCGCATCGGCGACTTTCTGCAAATTGTTGAAGGCCTGGCGTACTTCAGCTTCGAGGCCACCGGCGACAAGCTGTCCGCTGACCGGGTCCATGCCGATCTGGCCGGATAAATAGGCGGTGCCATTGATTTTGACCCCTTGCGAATAAGGGCCGATAGCGGCCGGTGCCAATGGTGTCGACAAATGTTCTTTGGACATGCAAAGCCCCCACGAAATTGTTTGGAATGTGATGTTAAAGCAAGCCCGACAGGCGCGCTGCTAGACTGCCACTCCCTCCTCAGTATTTGCATCGAGATTACCTGATATGTCGCGCTCGCTCCGCCCCCGGAATCCAGCCATCCAGATTCGCGGCGCCCGCCAGAATAACCTCAAAAACCTCGACCTGGATATCGAAACCGGCGAGTTGCTGGTCGTCACCGGTGTGTCCGGATCCGGAAAATCCTCGCTGGTTTTTGACACTCTGTATGCCGAGGGTCAACGACGTTATGTCGAGACGTTTTCTGCCTATGCAAGGCAATTCCTCGACCGAATGGACAAGCCTCAGGTCGATCGAATCGACGGCGTGCCGCCGGCCATAGCGATTGATCAGACCAACCCGGTGCGCACCTCGCGCTCGACGGTTGGAACCATGACCGAGATCAACGACCACCTGAAGCTGCTGTTTGCACGCGGCTCGGTGCTCTATTGCCGGCAATGCGCGCAACCGGTGCGGCGCGACACCGCCGGCACGATCACCGACAGTCTGCGGCAACGCGCCCAGGCCGCCGGCGATCCACGGCTGCTGGTTTGTTTTGAAGTGGCTGTGCCCTCCAACTTTACGGAAGCCGAGATCGAACAGCACTTGCTCGCTCAGGGCTACACGCGCAGACACACGCCGGCCGTGCGAAACCAGCCGAGCACGAACGGCGTGAAGACCTTGTATGTGATTCAGGACCGATTCCGCATGGCCTCCATCGAGTCATCACGATTGGCCGATGCGATCGAAGCGTCGCTGCGGCGCGGCCAGGGCGCTCTTTGTATTTTCACGCAAACCGAGGATCAGCCAGAAGCCCTCTGGCGTTACTCAGTCGAGTTGGCCTGCGCTGACTGCCAGATTCGCTACAGCGATGCCTTGCCTAGCCTCTTTTCATTCAACTCGCCGCTCGGCGCCTGCGACACCTGTCGCGGATTCGGCAGGGTCATTGGCATTGATCTGGCCCTGGTCATTCCGGACGAACGCAAGACGCTTGGCGACGGCGCCGTCAAGCCCTGGCAAACCGAAAGCTTCAAGGACTGCCAGAAAGATCTGCTCAGGCTGGCGCCGCAGCACAACATTCCGCTCGACGTCGCCTGGAGCGAGCTCAACGAATCGCAGAAGCACTGGGTGATTGAAGGCGCCGCCGATTGGACCGGTGACTGGAAGCGGCAATGGTTTGGCATTCGCCGTTTTTTCGGCTGGCTGGAGAGCAAGGCGTACAAGATGCACATTCGCGTCTTGTTATCGCGATACCGATCGTACACGCCCTGTACCGTTTGCGAAGGCGCACGCCTGAAGCCCGACGCGTTGCTTTGGCGGGTTGGCTCGCGCACTGAGGCCGATCAGGCACTCGGACCTTATCGCCGCTTTCGTCCCATGAATAGTCGCTGGTCCGACGACGCCCAGCAGAGTTTGGCGGGCTTGAGCTTTCATGATCTGATGTTGCTGTCGATTGACCGGATCAATGGCTTCTTTCAAACGCTGGCGCTGCCGGCGCCGCTGGACGAAGCGACCGATCAGTTATTGATGGATATTCGCACCCGCCTGGGCTACCTCAAGCAAGTCGGTCTCGGTTATCTGACACTGGACCGACAATCGCGCACGCTGTCGGGCGGTGAAGTTCAGCGAATCAATCTGACCACTGCGCTGGGTACTTCGCTGGTCAACACCTTGTTCGTGCTGGATGAGCCCTCGATCGGGCTGCATCCACGCGACATGGGCCGCATCATCAATGTCATGGAGCGACTTCGCGACAGTGGCAATACGCTGGTCGTAGTCGAACATGATCCGCAGGTCATGTTGGCGGCCGATCGGCTGCTCGATATTGGTCCCGGGCCCGGTGTGCGCGGCGGCGAGATTTCGTATTACGGGCGACCGGATGCCATTCTCGGCTCGAATACTCTGACTGGTGACTACTTGTCCGGCCGCCGGGTCGTCGACACGACGCCGCACCTGCCAGTACCGATCAGCGTGCCGCGTCTGGTGATTCGTGGCGCGGCGGTCCACAATCTGAAGAACATCGACGTCGCGATTCCACTTGGCCGATTTGTGTCGATTACCGGTGTCTCCGGCAGCGGCAAGTCAACCCTTATGCAACAGGTACTGTTACCTGCGTTGCAAAAGCATTTTCGTAAATCCGGTGAACATCCGGTCAGCTCAGCCAGTGTTCTGGGCGCCGAATTGCTGGGCGATATTGCCTTCGTCGATCAATCGCAGATCGGCAAGACCACCCGCTCAAACCCGGTCAGCTACATCGGTGCGTTCGACGTCATCCGCAAGCGCTTCGCAGCACTTGAGAAGTCGAAGGAACGCGCCTATACCGCCAGCACATTCAGCTTTAACGCCGGCGACGGCCGCTGCCCAACCTGCGGCGGCAATGGCTTCGAGCATGTCGAAATGCAGTTCCTGTCCGACGTCTACCTGCGTTGCGCCGACTGTGACGGCAAGCGATTCCGCGCCGAAGTACTGGAGGTCCGACTCGAACGCGAAGACTTGTCGATCGCCGATGTGCTGGAGCTCACAGTCTACGAAGCGCTGCAAAAATTCGCCGATGACCGCGAACTCTGTACCTTGTTGCGACCGTTGGTGGACGTCGGTCTCGACTATGTCAAATTGGGCCAACCGGTACCGACGCTCTCAGGCGGCGAAGCGCAGCGCCTGAAGCTAGCCCTGTTCCTGGCCCAGGTTGCCAGCCGGCCTCTGTCCGAAAGCAGCCGCCGGACCAACTCGAACGGTCGCGGCGGCACCTTGTTCATGTTTGACGAACCCACCACCGGTTTGCATTTCGACGATATTGCGCGCCTGCTCAAGGCAATGCGCAAGCTGGTCGTGGCTGGACACTCGGTGCTGCTGATTGAACACAACCTTGATGTGATCCAGGCATCCGACTGGATCATCGATCTCGGCCCCGAGGGTGGCGATGGCGGCGGCCAATTGGTCACCAGTGGCACACCAGCCGAGGTCATGCTCGCGCCCGAATCTCATACCGGCCAGGCGTTGCGGCAGTATCAAATCGATCTGAAGAATATTCGCGTCGCTCGTGAGCCGTCGGCGGTCTATGCATCAGAGGAAATCAAGTCGCAACAATCGGCCGCACGCGAGCGCGCCTCCAATGCCATTTTTGTGCACAAGGCACGCGAGCACAATCTCAAGAATATCGATGTCGAAGTACCCCGCAATCAACTCACGGTGATCACCGGCGTTTCTGGTAGCGGCAAGTCGACCTTGGCGTTTGATGTCATTTTCGGCGAAGGCCAGCGTCGTTATCTCGAGTCGTTGAATGCCTATGCGCGGCAGTTTGTTCAGCCGTCGTCGCGCCCTGACGTTGACGGAATTTTTGGTATCCCGCCGACCGTCGCCATTGAACAGCGCAGCAGCCGTGGCGGTCGCAAAAGTACGGTAGCGACTCAAACCGAGATCTACCACTTTCTGCGTCTCTTGTATGTCAAGCTCGGCAAGCAGTATTGCCCCGACTGCGATATTGCCATCGAGCCGCAGTCCTATGACACCTTGGTAGCGGCGCTGATGAGGGACTATCGCGGTGAGCGAATTGGCCTGTTGGCGCCACTGGTGGTCGCCCGTAAAGGTGTCTACACCGACCTGGCGAAGTGGGCGAACGGCAAGGGTTTCAGCCATCTGCGGATTGACCAGAAATTCATTACGACTGACCCGTTTCCGCGAATCGATCGCTACAGCGAACACGATATCGAACTGCCGGTCGGCGATCTGATCGTTGCTCCCGAAAACGAAGCGCAGTTGCGTCGCCTGCTGACCCAGGCGCTCGACTATGGCAAAGGCACGGTACTGGTCGCGACCGGTTTGTACGGGCTCGAGCAGGCGATTGCAGCGGGCGACAAAACCGGAACCGGTGCGCGGCTCGAATGCAAGATTTACTCAACTCGGCGAACCTGCCCGGGATGCGGAACCAGTTTCGCCGATCTCGACCCACGACTGTTCTCGTTTAACTCGAAGCTTGGTTGGTGTGTCGGCTGTTACGGTACCGGCGTCGAGATTGAAGGCTTTGATGGCGAGCAGACCGGCGAAGAAACGCGCTGGCTGGAGGAAGAAGTCGGCGATCGGCCAGGCGAGCGCAAGACACGCAATGGCCGGAAATCGCGGACCGGTGCTGACCGCGACGGCACTGCAAAGAGCAATGGTATTGGTGGTGACAGTGCGAACGGCAATGGCAGTGGCAGTGGCAGTGGCAACGGTAGCAGTGGTAGCGGTAGCGGTAGCGGTACCAGTAGCGTTGTCGACGATGCCTACAACAGCAAGCCGCCTGTGTGCGTTTGTACGCGCTGCTCGGGCCTGCGCCTGAACGCGGTGGCGCTGGCGGTCCGGTTTGACGATCTGTCGATCGCGCGTCTGACTGAAATGCCGGTAGCGGAATGCGCGAGTTGGCTGGACCGCCTGAACCTGGTTGGACGCGAAGCTGAAATTGCGCAGGGCATTGTCAGCGAAATTCGCTCACGACTGAAGTTCCTGGATGAAGTTGGCCTCGGCTATCTGGCGCTCGATCGGGCGGCACCGACGCTGTCGGGCGGCGAAGCGCAGCGCATACGATTGGCCGCACAACTGGGATCGAACCTGCAAGGGGTATGTTACGTACTCGATGAACCAACGATTGGCTTGCATCCGCGCGATAATCGAATCTTGCTGGATACGCTGGAGTCGCTCAGGAACAAGGGCAATACGCTGCTGGTGGTCGAACATGATGAGGACACCATCAAGCGTGCCGACCATGTCATCGACATCGGCCCGGGTGCCGGCCGCGAAGGTGGCCATATCGTCGCTACCGGTACGTTCGCCGAAATACTCGGCAATCCGCTGAGTCTGACCGGCAGGTTGATGGCCAGTCCCATGTCACACCCTACTCAGGCGCGCCGAGACATGGGAAACGGTTGTGCCTGGGTGAATATCAACAACGCAACGCTGCACAATTTGAAGCAGCAATCGATCAACATTCCGCTGGGGCGGCTGACAGTGCTGACCGGCGTTTCCGGTTCGGGAAAGTCGACGGTTGCCCGTGACTTACTGATGCCGAACCTGGCCCGATTGGTCAGCGCCCGAAACAATCGCAAGAAGCTGCCAGCGATCGAGGGTTGTGACAGCATTACCGGCTGGGAAACGATCAACCGGGTACTTGAAGTCGATCAGACACCGATCGGCAAAACGCCGCGCTCCTGCCCGGCAACCTATATTGGATTCTGGGATTCGATCCGCCGATTATTTGCCGATACCAGCGAGGCTCGGGTACGAGGCTATAACGCCAGTCGCTTCTCGTTCAATACGCCCGGCGGCCGCTGCGCAGCCTGCGACGGCCAGGGACAGCAAAAAATCGAGATGAGTTTTCTGCCCGATGTGCGCATCGGCTGCGACGTCTGTGCCGGCAAGCGATTCAACCGCGAAACCCTGGCCGTCTTGCTACGCGACCGCAGCATTGGCGATGTGCTGGAAATGAACATCAACGAAGCCGTCGAGTATTTCGCCGCCCATCGCTCGATCCAGCATCCGCTTAAATTGATGCAGGATGTCGGACTTGGATACTTAACCTTGGGTCAACCCAGCCCCACCCTGTCGGGCGGCGAGGCGCAGCGAATCAAGCTGGTCACCGAGCTGTCGAAGGTGCGCGACCTGAATCCGCTGGCCACCGATCCGGAGGACGAAGCCGCCGCAGTGCGCGCACGGGCACGCGGACTGTTACAGCACACCTTGTATGTGCTGGATGAACCAACGGTGGGACTGCATATGGCCGATGTGGAAAAACTGATTCGGGTCATGCACCGACTGGTTGACGCCGGCAACACACTAGTGGTCGTCGAACACAATATCGATATCTGGCGCGAAGCCGACTGGATCATCGACCTGGGACCCGAAGGCGGCAAAGCGGGCGGCAATATTATCGCGGCCGGTACGCCGGAAACGCTGGCTGCTCATAACGTCAGCCATACCGAGCGGGTGCTGGCCGAGGCACACTGACTCTGACTCTACTGACCCGGAATCCATTGACCCGGAATCAAACAGGTAAACTTGAAATGGTACTGAACTCTGGTCGGACTCGCCGTCAGACTCGACATCAGTACGGTGCGTTCTTGATAAAGGTAACACCCCATGCTGACCGATACCAACCAAACCCGCGCGCTGATCGAAACCTTGAGCACACTGGTGGCGTTTGATACTACGAGCTCGAACAGTAATCGGGCGCTCATCGACTGGGTCGCCAATCGTCTTGAGGATCACGGCATCAAGGCCTGGGTTCAAAACGGTGACGAAGACGGCAAGGCAAACCTGTTCGCGACCATCGGCCCCGAAGACCAGGCCGGCGTGATGTTGTCGGGCCATTCCGATGTCGTTCCGGTGGCCGGCGAATTCTGGAAGAGCGATCCCTTCACGCTGACCGAGCGCAACGGCAATTTATACGGCCGAGGCTCGGCCGATATGAAGGCCTTCATTGCCTGCTTCACCGAGATGATTCCTGAATTCCGTGCCGCCAAACTCAAGAAACCCGTGCATCTGGCGTTGTCTTATAACGAAGAAAGCAATATGCACGGCATGCGATTGCTGGCCCGGCATTTGCAGTCGGCGACGGTCAAGCCTTCAGTATGCATCATCGGTGAGCCGACGCTCATGCAGATGGTGGTCGCCAACAAGGGCGCGGCCATCTTCAAATGTTCGGTAACCGGCAAACCGGTACATTCTTCGCTGCGCGACGACGGCGTATCGGCGGTCGAGGTCGCCGCTGAAATCATTGTGTTCATCAACGCGCTGCAGAAGCGGCTGCGCGATGCCGGTCGGCACGACGGCTTCGAGTTTCCGCACACCAGCGTTCATGTCGGCCGCATCTCGGGCGGGACGGCACACAACATCACGGCCAAGTATTGCGATTTCATCTTTGAAGTACGAACCCTGCCGGGTGCCAACGCCGGCCGAATCGCCGACCAGGTGCGCGACTATTGCCGCTTGACGCTGTTGCCGCAAATCCACCAGGTGTCCACCGAATGCAATATCGTTATCGACGAAGTCATGGACGCACCCGGCCTGGATGAACGCGGTAACCAGCATCTGGCGCGCGCGCTCATGCCGTTATGCTCGCACTCGGTGATTGGCCGCGTCAGCTTTGGAACCGAGGCTGGCATGCTGCAGGAAATCGGCATTCAAACCGTGGTCTGTGGGCCGGGCTCCATCAAGGTGGCGCATCAACCGGACGAATTTGTCGAGATCGAACAACTACAGCAATGCATGGGCTTTCTGGGTGGACTCACCCGGCGACTTGAAAAAGGCGATCTGTTGACGTGATGAAACTGTATCAGTTAGTCACCAACGCTTTTTCGATCGCCGCACCCAGATCCTCGGGCACCAGCGTGGGTGCAAATCGCTCTACCACCGACCCTTTGCGATCGATCAGGAACTTCGAAAAATTCCATTTGATGGCCTCTGATCCCAACAGACCCGGCGCTGAATGTTTCATCCACTTCCACAGCGGATGAGCGCCGTCGCCGTTGACGTCAATCTTGGCGAACATCGGGAAACTGACGCCGTAGTTGATTTCGCAAAACTCTGAAATTTCGGTTTCGCTGCCAGGTTCCTGAGCGCCAAACTGGTTGCACGGAAAGCCCAGTATGACCAGCCCCTGGTCCTTGTACTGTTTGTAGAGCGCCTCAAGTCCCTGGTACTGCGGTGTCAACCCGCATTTGCTCGCCGTGTTGACCACGAGTAATACCTTGCCTCGGTAGTCCTCAAGCTTGCGCGGCTTACCGGCGATATCATTCGCTGAAAATTCATAAGCGGTGGTCATTGAATGCTCCCTGTTGTTCTGTCATCGTATCATGGCGTTATCAACCCTGAATCGAGAAGAAATATATGCCCACCATTCGAATTGATCTCTTTGAAGGCCGCAGTCCCGAAATTAAAAAAGCATTGGTCAAGGAACTGACCGAAGCGACCGTCCGCGTGCTGGTATGTCCTGCGGCATCGGTCGATATCATTTTGAATGAAGTCAAGAAGTCCGATTGGGCCACCGGTGGTCAGTTCTGGTCTGAAAAGACCTAAGCCGAAAATGCCGACTCGCATGCCTTCTTCGGACTTGCAGCCTTGTCCGAACTCGCCGATTGCCAATGGCGACTTTGAGGTTGACGAACTGCCCGACGGCGCGATCTTCAGACTCTCGCGACCGGCAAAACTTAACGCAATCACCAAGCCGATCCTGGCCGGATTGGCTGCACTGCTCGACTCGCTGGAGGCTCGAGGTGCGCGCCTGCTGATCATCACCGGCACCGGCAACAAAGCCTTTTGCGCCGGAACTGATCTCGCCGAAACCGCCCTCAGCCCAAAGCCGGAGCGGCTTGAGAAGAGCGCGATGGCGCGAGCGCTGTTCGTTCGACTATCGCGCTCGAACGTCTTGTCGGTTGCCGCCTTGAATGGTCTGGCATTTGGCGGTGGATTGGAGTTGGCCATGGCCTGCACGCTTCGAATCGCGACCGAAAAAGTGACGGTGAGTCTGCCTGAAATCAAACTGGGTCTGCTACCCGCTTACGGGGGAACCCAGTTTCTACCGGCATTGATCGGCAAGTCGCGCGCGCTCGAAATGATGCTGACCGGTCGCGTCGTCAACGCACCGGAGGCACAGGCCATAGGGCTGATTCACCGGCTGGTGTCGGGCAATGCGTTGATCACCGACGACGCTCTGAATTTTGCACGCGAGGTCACCCAATTCAGCCAACCAGCGATTGACGGTATCAAGCGTTGCGTGGCCAGCGCTGATATCGAAGTCACCGACGCTGGACTCGAGGTTGAAGATCAGGTTGTCCGCGAAGTCTTCACCAGTGCCGATGCTGAGGAAGGTGTAGCCGCCTTCTTGCAAAAACGAGCGCCCAGGTTCACTCACCGTTAGACTAACGACTCGAGACCGACATGTTGCGCGAGACTGAGGCGATCTGCCGGGCGGACCCGACGTTCATGCCCATTGGGCAGTGGGAGAAACAATTGGCGTGCAGGCTTTAGCCGAGCTCGGGCTAACGACCCATCATCGGCAAATTCAAGCCATTCTCCTGCGCGCTTTCAATGGCCGATTCATAGCCGGCGTCGACATGCCGCATGACGCCGGTAGCCGGATCATTCCAGAGCACTCGCTCGATGCGGCGGGCGGCCGCCTCGGTACCATCGCAGACAATGACGACACCCGCATGTTGCGAATAGCCAAGTCCAACGCCACCGCCGTGATGCAAGGATACCCAGGTCGCACCACCAGCAGTGTTGAGCAGCGCGTTGAGCATCGGCCAATCCGAGACGGCATCGCTGCCATCTTTCATGGCCTCGGTTTCACGATTCGGTGATGCAACCGAGCCAGCGTCGAGATGGTCGCGCCCAATCACGATCGGCGCTTTTAGCTCGCCACTCTTGACCATCTCATTGAACGCCAGTCCAGCACGATGACGCTCACCCAGCCCGATCCAGCAGATCCTCGCCGGCAGTCCCTGAAACGCAATGCGTTCGCCCGCCATATCGAGCCAGCGGTGCAAATGGCGATCCTCTGGAAACAGTTCTTTCATTTTTCGATCAGTGGCATAAATGTCAGCGGGATCGCCGGATAGCGCTACCCAGCGAAACGGCCCCTTGCCGCGGCAGAACAGCGGCCGGATGTAGGCAGGCACAAAGCCGGGGTAATCAAACGCGCGCTCAAGTCCGGCGTCCAATGCGACCTGGCGAATGTTGTTGCCATAGTCGACCGTCGGTATGCCCATGTCCTTGAACGCCAGCATGGCCTTGACCTGGCTGTAACAACTTTTTGCCGCTGCGTCACGCAAACGCGTATGTTGCGCATCATCCCGGCGCGCGCTCTGCCATTGCTCGACGCTCCAGCCGGCCGGCAGGTAGCCATGAATGAGATCATGGGCCGACGTCTGATCGGTGACCAGATCAGGGCGACACTGTCCGGCTTGGGCGCGCCGAACCAGTTCCGGAAAAAGCTCGCTGGCGTTACCGAGCAACCCGACCGATATCGCTTTTTTCTGTTGCGCATAACGCGCCATTCGGGCCATAGCGTCATCGAGGTCGCTGGCCTGCTCGTCGAGATAACGCGTATTCAAGCGAAAATCGATACGCGATTGCTGGCATTCAATGACCAGCGACGAGGCGCCGGCAAAGCTGGCCGCCAACGGCTGGGCCGCGCCCATTCCACCCAAGCCAGCCGTCAGAATCCAGCGACCGGCAAGATCGCCACCATAGTGCTGGCGGCCAGCCTCGACAAAGGTTTCGTAGGTACCCTGAATAATGCCCTGACTACCAATGTAGATCCAGGAACCCGCCGTCATCTGGCCATACATCATGAGGCCCTTGCGATCGAGTTCATGAAAATGTTCCCAGGTGGACCAGCGCGGAACAAGATTCGAGTTGGCGATCAGCACGCGCGGCGCGTCGACATGAGTTCGGAATACACCGACCGGCTTGCCCGATTGAATCAGCAAAGACTCGTCCTCGCCCAACGCCCGCAGCGCCACCAGAATGGCCTCGAAACAATCCCAGTTGCGGGCCGCCTTGCCAATGCCGCCATAAACCACCAGCGCATCCGGGTTCTCGGCCACTTCGGGATCAAGATTATTTTGAAGCATTCGATAAGCGGCTTCGATGAGCCAGTTCTTGCAACTGATCGTAGTTCCGCGCGGCGAGCGGACCGGCCGTGGTGCCGCTGGTATTTGATGCTTCTGGATGGCTGACAGATCGGTCATGATGATCACCTGATATGGACTGGTTTCAATTTACTGTTTGCAATTTGTTGACTGCAATTTGCCGATTGCAATTCACTGATCGCAATTTACTTGTCTAGACAAGTTTTGGCAAGTAGAATTCGCCTGAGTAATGTTCGCCTATCTCTAACGCTCGCTCACCCCGCCCCCTCAACCCCCATTTCTGCCGCCAGTCATCAAGCCGCTACCCTATACCCGGATCAAGACCTTCCTGAAGCAGGGGCTGCAGCGCGGACGCTGGCTGCCGGGTGTCTTGATGCCGTCGGAAGCCGAGTTGGTGTCCCGCTTCGGCGTCAGTCGCATGACCGTGGGCCGCGCCTTGCGCGAACTTCAATCCGAAGGTTTGGTCAATCGGGTACAGGGTTCGGGAACCTTTGCGGCGCCGCTGCATAAAATGTCATCGACCTTGCGAATCCAGGATTTGCATGACGAAATTGCCTCGCGAGGAGGTACCCACAGTGCCCGTGTTCATCTGGCACGCGAAGAACTCGTGTCCGAAACACTGGCTCCGCGAATTGGCATGAGTCCAGGCGAACGCATTTTTCACACCCAAATCGTCCACCTTGAAGATGCAGTGCCCTTGCAATTTGAAGACCGTTTTGTCAATCCGCAGGCCGCGCCAGACTATTTGAGCCTCGATTTCATGCGAATGACAGCGACTCACTACTTGCTGGAGGTAGCGCCCCTGTGGGAGGCGCAGTATTCGATCGAAGCGCGTGCGCCGTCCGCATTGGAGGCAAAAATGCTGGCAATCAGAGCGTCTGAATCCTGTCTGGTTTTGTCTCGAAGGACCGCCAGTCGCCAGATTCCCATCACGTTTGCGCAGTTGGTTCATGCCGGTTCGCGCTATCAGATCGAGGGACAATACAAACCTTGAATGCGCCCGTGCAAATCCGCTTGTCTGACCAGCCGGTGCTCGGTTGGCGCAATGGCGGCGGCTCGATGAGCGACTTGTGGGTCTGGCCGGCGGCCCCTGGCTGGGATAGCGCATGGCGATGCCGTATCAGTGTTGCCACCATTGATCGCAGCGGGCCGTTTTCGTCATTTCCGGGGGTCGGTCGCTGGTTTGCCCTGCTCGATGGCCACGGCGTTGCACTTGATTTCCAGGACCGCAGCATTGAGTTGCAACCTGGCGATCCAGCCTGCTTTTTCGAGGGCGATGAAGCGCCGCAATGCCGTCTGCTGGGCGGGCCAGCGCGTGCACTTAACTTGATGGTTCAATCGTCCGAGACCGGCGACCGCTTGGCGGCGTCTGGCATGATGGCACCGCTCGATTCGAATCAGTCCTACTCGGCTGGTAAGGCGGTCCAATCCGGACTGTTCACAATGGCGGTGGGCCGACTCTACCGCGACGGGCATCAGGCGATCGAAGTGGCTGCGGACTGTTTGGTCTGGTCGCAAACTGCAGAGAAGGGAGACTGGCGCTTTGAAGCCCATTCAGCGCGTTCAACCAATCCGTCGACCGCTCTGTCGACCGCCCGGTCCGCCGCTCCGTCGGCCAATGAGCAGCCCTCAGCTCAGGCCCCTGCGTGGCGAATCGGCTACTTCGGATCACCCTCATGAAAACGCTCTGGCGAGATGCAAACATGGTCCGACTCAATGAAGTACGTGGATGGGGCCTTGAATCGAACTCAAGTGTGCTGTGCGAGGACGGCAGAATCACCTGGATCGGTCATGATTCGAGATTGCCGGCAGGCCTGAAACCGGATGTCGAGCACGTACTGCAAGGTGCCCTGTTGACGCCGGGACTCATCGATTGCCACACCCATCTTATCTACGGTGGTCAACGCGCCCATGAGTTCGAGCAGCGGCTGCAAGGCGCCACTTACGAGCAGATATCGAGGGCCGGCGGCGGCATCCGCTCGACGGTGCTGGCGACCCGCGCCTGCAGTGATGAGCAACTATTCCTGAGTGGCTTGAAGCGCGCGCGGGTGCTTTTGAATCAAGGTGTCAGCACGCTCGAAATCAAATCCGGATACGGCTTGAGCCAGCATGACGAGGCGCGCTGTCTGGCCGCTGCCCGCAGAATCGGACGCACCTTGCCGTTGACGGTGACGACGACCTATCTGGCCGCCCATGCGTTGCCGCCTGAGTATGCCGATGCACCGGACGCCTACATCGATGCGCTTTGTGCGTGGCTGCCTGGCCTTCATGCCGACCGGCTGGTCGATGCCGTCGATGCGTTTTGCGAGCGCATTGCGTTCAGCCCGGCACAAACCCGGCGTGTCTTCGAAGCGGCCAAGGCGCTCGGACTACCGGTCAAGTTGCATGCCGAACAACTCAGCGATCAGCAAGGCGCCGCACTGGCTGCCGAGTTCGCAGCGCTGTCCTGCGATCATCTCGAATTTCTGAGCAACGACGGTGTTGCCGCCATGGCGCGCGCCGGCTGCGTTGCGGTGCTCTTGCCGAGCGCGTTCTATTTCCTGCGCGAAACGAAGGTTCCGCCGATCGCGGCACTGCGCGCGGCCGGTGTTCCGATCGCCTTGGCTACCGATCACAATCCGGGCTCATCGCCCGGACTATCACCTCTACTGATTCTCAACATGGCCTGCACGCTGTTTCAGATGACGCCCGAAGAAGCACTGCGCGGCATCACGGTCAATGCCGCGCGCGCGCTCGGCTTGCGGGATCGCGGCAGTCTCGTTGTCGGTCAGCGCGCAGATTTCGCGGTCTGGGATCTCGATCATCCGAATGAGCTCGCCTACTGGTTCGGCTGGAACCCATGCAAGCAGGTCATAGTCGGGGGCGAACGTGTTGCCGGCGGGCGCTTGTCATGACCGGCACCAGCTTCACGCTCAATCGCGGTAAAACTCCGTTGCTGGTCAGCGTTCCCCATTCCGGTACGGCGCTACCGGAATGGCTTGAACCGCGTCTGGTCGCGCGTGCCTTGGACGTCGAGGATACCGATTGGCATCTTGAAAACATTTATCGCTTTGTGCTCGATCAGGGCGCCAGCCTGATCGCACCGCGCTATTCGCGATTTTTGATCGATCTGAATCGCCCGCCGGACAATCAACCGATGTACGTGGGCGCCAATAACACCGAGCTGTGTCCGACGCGATTTTTTACCGGTGACCCGATTTACAAAGACGGCGAAGCGCCGCTATCCGATGAGATCCAGTCACGCCTGGAGCACTATTGGAGGCCCTATCACCAAGCCTTGTCACTGGAGTTGGCGCGCATCAAGTCCATCCATGGTTATGCCATCCTGTTCGATGCTCACAGCATCAAATCGCAACTGCCCTGGCTGTTCGATGGGCAACTGCCTGACTTGAACCTGGGCACGGCCGACGGCACAAGCTGCGCTGCTGACTTGCGTCGAAATCTGGACGCTTGCCTGGCCGCACAACAGCATTTTTCTTATGTCGTTGACGGGCGATTCAAAGGTGGCTACATCACTCGTTCATTCGGCCAACCGGCAGCATCCATTCACGCTGTGCAACTTGAAATGTGCTGGCGCTGCTATATGGACGAAGCGCCGCCCTACGAACTCGCGCCTGAGCGCGTCGCGAACTTGCAACCGGTACTTTTCAGCCTGATCAAAGTGATGCTCGATTGGCGCCCGAACGTCTCGGGCGATCACTCTTCAAGCGCGAGCCCGCGTGAATAATCCCGGCTCGACCTTGCTTTGGGTACCCTACGCTTGGGTCGTCGGGCGCTGGCAACAGCAGGTATTGCTTGAAATTGACTCGCGCGGTCATTGGTCATCGATCCGATGTGACGTGGCGGATGCTCCGCAGTCCGCAGAACGGTTGGATGGTTATCTGCTGCCGGGATTGGTGAATGCCCACAGTCATGCCTTTCAGCGTTCGTTCGCCGGCATGGCCGAACGGCGCGAATCGGAGCACGACGACTTCTGGAGCTGGCGCGATTTGATGTACCGCATCGCCAACAAAATTACGCCGCCGCAATTGCAGGCGATTGCGGCGCAACTCTATCTCGAGCTGCTGCGCGGCGGATACACACAGGTGTGCGAGTTTCACTATTTACTCAACGACATCGACGGCCAGCCCTACGCGGAGCGCAACGCCATGGCCTGGGCGCTAGCCGATGCCGCCGAGGAGGCCGGAATCGGATTGACGGTATTGCCGGTTCTGTACGATCGCGCCGGATTTCAACAACCGATTCTGCGCCCTGAACAACGGCGCTTTGCGAGTTCGGCCCATCAGGTCATGCAATTGGCGCTTGAAATTCAGCGAGCAGGCCGCGCCCAGCTCAACGCGGGCCTGGCCGTTCATTCCCTGCGGGCCGCACGAATGGAATCGATTCGACATCTGGCTGAACTCGCCGTCGAACTCGACGGGCCGATCCATATCCACATCGCCGAACAGACCGGCGAAGTCAATGACTGCCTGAACGCGACCGGTCAGCGTCCGATTGAGTTCCTGAATTCATCCATTGCGCTCGATGCACGCTGGCAACTTGTGCATGCCACCCACGCCGAATCGACGGAGATTGAATCGATTGCGCGGACGGGGGCCAGTGTGGTTTTTTGCCCGAGCACCGAAGCGAATCTGGGCGATGGCGTGCCAGACCTGACCGGATGGCTCAACCGTCAGATCGCCTTCTCTGTTGGCTCTGATAGTCAAGTCGGGCGGCACGCCGTCGAGGAATTGCGATTGCTGGAATACGGGCAGCGACTGCTGCGGCAACAGCGCAACATCAGCGCCCTGCCGCTACAGGGCGTCCCGGCGACCGCGCATCGTTTGTTCAACGGCGCGCTCGCCGGTGGCTCCGCCAGTTGTGGGGTCGACATCCAGGGTATTGAAGTCGGCGCACGAGCCGATGCGGTGGTCATTGACGATCGCAGCGACGGCCTGCTCGGCATTCCCGACGCCTGCAAACTCGACGCCTGCATGTTTTCAAGTCACGGCGTTTATCCGGAATCGGTTTTTGTCGCCGGGCGTCGCGTATTGCGTCGTGCACGTCACCGGCAGCAAGATCGGATTGAACTGCGATTTGAGCGGGTCATGGGCGAACTCTGGGCCTGAGACCGCGACTACCTAGTGTGGTGTTTCACGCTGATAGACGCGAAACACCACAATAGGAGCCTGTCGGACTTGAAATGGGGGTCGCAGCGAAGAGTACCGGGGTCGAGTATGGGCGTGCCGTTTGATCTAGCCATGCGTATGCGACAATTTCAGTCGAATCAAATGTTTGCGGCGTTTCATTGACGCCTGCGCAACCGGTCCTTAAATTGAATTCACTGCTGATTTTCGGCGTTCTTGCCGCCGTACTGACCGTCTTTGCTGTTTGGGTGGTGCTACGGCCGTTGCTTCGTCGGGACGCGTTAAACAGCAGTACGATTGATCAGGATCGCAGACTGACGGTGCTGCGTGATCGCAAGTTTGAAATTCAAGCCGATCGCGACGCCGGCCGACTCAGCGCCGAGGACGCCGACGCAGCCATCGAGCGTCTGGCGGTGGAACTCAGTGAAACCTTGACGTTATCGACGATTAAGGGCGATGTCTCAATCGACAATGATCGCGCCGCGAAGAAACTTTTGGCCGTCACCATGGCTGTTTTTATACCATTGGCGAGCGCCGGTCTGTATTTCGCGCTCGGCGAGCCACGAGTTATGTCACTGGACCCGGCCATAGCCCGCGGCGAAACCACACCAGCCCAAATTGCACAGGCCATTGTGGAGTTCAAGCAGAACGCTCAGAAAGACCCGAATGACCTGCAAACCTGGGCCATGCTGGCTCAAGCGCACCGTTTGCAGGGTGAACTCGACGAGTCAATTGCTGCATTCAGAAAGGCGGCAGCGCTGGCACCGGTCGGCAAGCCGGAGACGGCGCGCCTGCTGGCAGAGTTTGCCGAGACACTGTTGATGAAGCGTCAGGGCGATTTCAACGGTGAGCCTATGGCCCTGCTCGAACGGGCACTTCAGAACAACGCGGATGATCAGAAAGCGCTCGGTTTGATCGGCGCCGGCCTGTACCGTTTGGGCAAACCGGATCAGGGCCTCAGTTATTTGCGCAAGCTCATGAAAAGCCTGCCGGCCGACTCCGAACAGAGTCGCCAGATTGCTGCGGTAGTGCAACGAATTGAAACTGAAATGGCCTCTGCGCCAAACCTGGCGAACAATGTGACGGCCGGCGCGCCGTCTCAGGCACCGGCTGGCGTCAGCGTCACCGGACGAGTACGAATTGCGCCCGAACTGCTGGCGAAAATACCGGCTAATGCGACCATATTTGTCGTAGCGCGCCCCGCCGATGGTCAGCGCATGCCAGTTGCAGTGTCACGTCAATCCTATTCGTCGCAGCCCTTCGAGTTCCAGATCAGCGATGCGCAGTCGATGACCGCCGAGCGCAAGTTATCGAGCTACGAGTCGGTCATTCTCGAAGCGCGAATATCAGCCAGCGGCAACGCGATCCGGCAAGGCGGCGACCTGATCGGTACGTCGAAACCGCTGAAACCCGGCTCTACAGCGATCGAATTGTTGATCGATCAGGTTGTTCCCTGACTTCTGCCCCGAGCTCTGCGCCCGCTCATGACCCCCTCTGCCCGCTCGCCGCGTCTGAGCATCAACAATCTGCAATGCAGCGCCGGTAATCGGGTGCTATTCGAAGGCCTGAGCCTCGAGTTGTTCGACGGACAATGTCTGCTGCTGAAGGGACCAAACGGCAGCGGCAAAACGACCTTGTTGCGCACCTTGGCGGGCTTGACCCGGCCAACTCAGGGAACCTTTGCTTGGGCTGCGGACGGTCGGCGCCTTTATCAAGGTCACAACAGCGGCTGGAAACTCGAGCTCAGTGCAATCGAAAACCTCAGCTTGCAAATCGCGCTTGACGAGATCGACGCCGATCAATACGCAATCCTGGCGGCACTCGAGCGCGCCAGTATCGCCCAGCAAGCGCAACTGGCTTTTGGACGACTCTCCGCCGGTCAGCGAAGGCGTCTGTCGCTGGCGCGAATGATGCTCGATTCAAGACCGATCTGGTTGCTCGACGAACCGTCGACCGCACTCGACGAACAGGGCCTCGATCTTCTGGGTGAACTACTCGATCAAAAGCTCGCGAACCATGGCGTCGTGGTCGCTGCCACCCATCAGGATCTACACATCCAGCGAGCGGCTGTCTCGCTCGACCTGTCTTCGCTCGGCCTGTCCTCTGTCGGCCTGTCCTCGCGTGGACACATTGGGCTGCCGTCGCGCATGAAGTCCAGTCGCGAATGAAAACGATGCTCTGGGCTCTGCGGCGTGACCTTGCCCTGGCCCTGCGATCGCGTGCCGAAGTTTTGCTGATCCTCGTCTTTTTTGTGCTGATCGCGAGTCTCTTCCCACTGGCAACGAGCCCGCAATCGAGCCTGCTCAAGCAGATCGGTCCCGGCGTCGCCTGGGTATCCGCCCTGCTGGCCATCTTACTGTCGCTGCCGCGTCTTTTTGCCGCTGATCATGCTGATGGAACGCTCGAGCAAATGCTGATGTCACCGGCGCCGCTGGCCGCAATTGTTGCCGGCAAGGTGCTGTCTCACTGGCTCAGCAATTGTCTGCCACTGATCGTGACGACACCGCTGATCGGCCTGCAGTTTGGCCTGTCGGCCCGCGAGATCGCGGTACTGTCGTTGGCCATTGCGCTGGGCTCACCGATTCTGGTCTGGCTAGGTGCGATGACCTCGGCCCTGACGCTCGGCGCACGTGGCGGCGGCGCCTTGCTCGCCTTGCTGGTATTACCGCTGGCCGTGCCGGTTCTGATCTTCGGTGCCGGTGCGGTCGATGCTGACTTTGCCAATGTCAATGGCCAAGGCGCCAGTGGCCACTTTTCATTGCTCGGCGCCGGCTTTTTACTGGTCTGGGTGTTTGGTCCCTGGGTCACCGCCCTGGCAGTTAGAATTGCGCACGAATAACATCATGTCTGTCTTCAAGTACGCCGCTCCTTCGACTTTTTATCCGCTCGCCGGCCGCCTGGTTCCGTGGTTCGCCGCCGCCGCGGGTCTGCTCACGCTGGTCGGCTTATACATCGGCTTCTTTGTTGCACCCACCGATTTCCAGCAAGGTGAGTCCTATCGGATCATCTTTATTCATGTACCCAGTGCCTGGATGGCCATGTTTACGTATCTCGTCATGGCCGGCTGGTGTGCGGCGTCGTTGATCTGGCAAACTCGGCTGTCGTCGATGATGGCACTGGCCCTGGCACCGACCGGCGCGATGTTTGCGCTGATCGCCTTGGTCACCGGCTCGCTCTGGGGACGCCCGACCTGGGGCACCTATTGGGCCTGGGATGCCCGCATGACCTCGACCTTGATCCTGTTGTTCCTGTACATCGGTTTTATGGCGCTGCATGCGGCAATTGATGACGTCCGGCGCGCCGACCGCGCTTGCGCCGTGCTGGCACTGATTGGCTCGATCAACGTCCCGATCATTTATTTTTCGGTCAAATGGTGGAACACGCTGCATCAGGGCGCCAGTGTGTCGTTGACGTCTGCGCCAAAGATGGCAACAACCATGCTGAGCGCCATGCTGATCATGTCGTTGGCAGCCTGGTTCTACACAATAGCGGTGTCGCTGTACCGATTGCGCAGCATTGTGCTTGAGCGCGAGGCCGGTAACGACTGGCTTGCGCCTCATTTATGAAACTCGCCTGTGAAACTCGTCAGTGAACTTTATGTCCAGCCCACACGCATTCTTTATTGTTGGTTCCTACGCCGCGCTGACCCTTGCCGTGATCATTGAATTGTGGGCCTTGCGTCGGCGTCGCCAGGCGGCGCTCACGGCCGCCCAGCACGCTCGACAGGTGGCCGATCGTTATGGCCGTTCGTTGCGTCGCGAGGAACACGCGTGAAGCCTCGTCAGCAACGCATGCTCTGGATCGGCGCCGGTCTGCTGGCGCTGGGCTTGGCGGTGGCCTTGATCCTGAACGCATTCCAGAGCAATCTGGTGTTCTTCTTCACGCCGACCCAGATCGCCAACGGCGAGGCACCGCGCGGCAAGCCGTTTCGAATCGGCGGCATGGTCGTCGAGGGCAGCCTCAAGCGCAACACCGAAGGAACCGGTGGCAACTTTCAGGTCACGGACACCGCCAAGACGGTGGCGGTCGCCTATAACGGTATTTTGCCGGATCTGTTCAAGGAGGGCCGAGGCGTGGTCGCGCAAGGCGTGATGCAGGCCGACGGTTCGTTCAAAGCGACGGAGGTACTGGCGAAACACGATGAGAACTACATGCCGCCCGAGGCGGCCGCTGCACTCAAGCAGGCCGGCCAGCAGGCAGGCCAGCAAACGACGTCAAAACCCGCCGCGCAGTTGAAATAGCCGCAACCATTGGAAAAATCATGATTCCGGAACTTGGACATTACGCCCTGCTGCTGGCTTTGGTGTCATCGCTCTTTTTGGGCACGCTACCGCTGGTCGGCGCCGCCCGCCGCGATGGCCGATTGATGGCCAGCGCGCGGCCGACCGCCGTGGCCGTCCTGGTGCTGATCGCGCTGTCATTCGCCTGTCTGGCGCAGTCGTTTCTCGCTAGTGATTTTTCGGTTGCACTGGTGGCGCAACATTCGAACCGCTCCCTGCCCACCGCATTCCAATTCGCGGCCACCTGGGGTTCGCACGAAGGCTCGATGTTGCTGTGGGTGCTGATGATGGCCATCTGGACCGGCGCCGTCGCGTTCGCCAGCAGCAACCTGAGCAACACCCTGGCGGCGCGCGTGCTGGCCGTGCTCGGCCTCATTCAGTTCGGCCTGCTGTTGTTCCTGGTGTTGACCTCGAACCCGTTCGCGCGCCTGTTGCCGATCCCCGCCGACGGTCGCGACCTGAATCCCTTGTTGCAAGACGCCGGTATGGTGTTTCATCCGCCCTTGCTCTACATGGGCTATGTCGGCTTTTCAGTCGCCTTCGCCTTTGCCGTGGCGGGCTTGATTGAAGGCCGCTTCGACGCCGCCTGGGCCCGCTGGGCTCGCCCCTGGACGACCTCGGCCTGGTGTTTCCTGACGCTGGGTATTTGCCTGGGTTCGTTCTGGGCTTACTACGAACTCGGTTGGGGCGGCTGGTGGTTCTGGGATCCCGTTGAAAATGCGTCGTTCATGCCCTGGCTGGTCGGCACCGCATTGGTCCATTCACTGGCGGTCACCGAAAAGCGCGGCACCTTTCGCAGTTGGACGGTTTTGCTGGCCATCCTGACCTTCAGTTTGTCCTTGCTCGGTACCTTTCTGGTTCGATCGGGTGTGCTGACTTCGGTGCATGCGTTTGCGACCGATCCGACCCGCGGGGTGTTCATTCTCGCCTTCCTGATCATTGTCGTTGGTGGTTCGCTGGCCCTGTTCGCCTGGCGCGCGCCCCGAATCGGCAATGGCCCCGGCTTCGCATTGGTCTCGCGCGAATCGATGTTGCTGGCCAACAATATCTTGCTGGTGGTTGCGGCTGCGGCTGTGTTGCTGGGTACGCTGTATCCGCTGCTGCTGGACACCTTGAACCTTGGCAAGTTATCAGTCGGTCCGCCCTACTTCGAGAGCGTCTTTTTTCCGCTGATGGCGCCGGCCCTGTTCCTGATGGGCGTCGGCCCGCTCAGTCGCTGGCGCCAGGCCGACCTGCCCGATCTGGCGCGTCGTTTGCGGTGGGCCTTCCTGATTGCGCTGGTCTGTGCGGTACTGCTGCCATTGACTGTTTCTGGCTTTCGGCCATTGACCAGCATAGGTCTAATGTTCGGTCTATGGATTATGGCCAGTAGCGGCGTGCAGGTATTGGAAGCGCTGCGCGACCCGAATGGGCGTCTGTCTTTGCGTCGTGCCCGGCTCTTGCCGGCCAGCGTCTGGGGCATGCATCTGGCGCATGTCGGTATTGCCGTGTTTGTGCTGGGCGTCACATTGGTCAAGAGCTATGAGAGTGAAGTCGAGGCGCGCATGCAGACCGGGCAGACCATCCAATTGGGATCCTACCGTTTGCGCTTCGATGCGCTGAGCGAGCAGGCCGGCCCGAACTATGATGCGGTGCGCGGCAGCTTTGTCCTGCTCGAGGGCAATCGCATCGTGGAGCAACTGAATCCGGAAAAGCGTATCTATCGAGCGGGCAAGCAACCGATGACCGAAGCGGCCATCAATCGCAGCCTGACGCGCGATGTCTATCTGTCGATGGGCGAGCCGATTGACCAAAGAACCTGGGCAGTACGACTCTCGATCAAACCGTTCGTGAACTGGATCTGGATCGGCTGTGTGCTGATGGCGATGGGCGGCTTGTTCGCCATTCTCGACAAGCGCTACCGGCGTCGGACGGTAACGTCGCCAGCCGCCCGTGCGATGAACATGCCGCGCGACCTGACGCCGTGATACGCAGCCTCAAGTATGTGTTGCCGCTGGTTACGTTTCTCGTGATCGGCTGGTTTCTGATGCGCGGCCTCGATCGCAATCCGCGAGAGATTCCATCGCCACTGATCGGCAAGCCAGCACCTGACTTCAGTCTGCCCTTGCTCGCCGACATGGGCAAGACCTGGTCGCCCGCGCAGCTTAAGGGCGAAGTCTGGTTGCTGAATGTCTGGGGATCCTGGTGCAGTGCCTGCCAGATCGAACATCCGCTGTTGATGGATCTGGCCAAAGCAAGGGCGGCGCCGCTGGTCGGGCTGGCCTGGAAGGATATGCCGGACAACTCGAAGTCCTGGCTCAAGAAGTTTGGTGACCCTTATGATCCGGCGGTCATGGACTTCAAAGGCAAGGTCGCCATCGACTACGGCGTCTACGGCGCACCCGAGACCTTTGTGATCGACAAACAAGGTATCGTTCGCTACAAACATGTCGGGCCGATCACGCTGGAGCTGGTCAACTCGAAACTGCTGCCGCTGCTGGTCGAGCTCAAGGCCGGGCCCTAGGAGTTTGTCGGAGTATCGCAGTTTCGCTGCGTACTTCGGATCGAGTTCGATAAAATTGTGCTGTTATTTGACGTCATGGGTTGAGGTCTCCGATGAGCAGATTTGTGCAGGTTGATCGAGACACGGCGTATCTGTTG
>JANLTP010000114.1:0-17368 GCA_031363055.1 Burkholderiales bacterium
CCGGTTTGACGCGCAAGACCCTGGAATCCGCGATCGACGCCCTCAGAGGCGGTCAATCGGTGGACAATGCTGAAGCCGAGGGACAACGCGAGTCGCTCAAGAAATATTGCATCGACCTGACCGAACGCGCGCGCCAGGGCAAGCTCGACCCGGTGATTGGGCGCGATGATGAAATCCGCCGAACCATCCAGATTCTGCAGCGTCGAACCAAGAACAACCCGGTGCTCATCGGTGAGCCCGGTGTCGGCAAGACGGCGATCGTCGAAGGCCTGGCGCAGCGTATCGTCAACGGCGAGGTGCCGGAGACGCTGAAGAACAAGCGTGTGTTGGTGCTCGATATGGCCATGTTGCTGGCCGGTGCGAAGTTTCGCGGTGAATTCGAGGAGCGCCTGAAAGCGGTGCTCAAGGATATTGCCGCCGACGAAGGCAAGACCATTGTGTTTATCGATGAAATGCACACCATGGTCGGTGCCGGCAAGGCCGATGGCGCCATGGACGCCGGCAATATGCTCAAGCCGGCGCTGGCGCGCGGCGAGTTGCATTGTGTCGGTGCGACCACGCTCGACGAATACCGCAAATACATCGAGAAGGACGCAGCACTCGAGCGGCGTTTTCAAAAGGTGCTGGTCGGCGAGCCGACCGTGGAAGCGACCATTGCGATCTTGCGCGGACTGCAGGAGCGCTATGAACTGCATCATGGTGTTGAGATCACCGACCCAGCGATCGTGGCTGCGGCCGAATTGTCTAATCGTTATATAACTGACCGGTTTTTGCCGGACAAGGCCATTGATCTCATCGATGAGGCAGCCGCGCGGGTCAAGATGGAAATCGACTCGAAACCCGAGGCGATGGACAAGCTCGACCGCCGGTTGATCCAATTGAAGATCGAGCGCGAAGCGGTCAAGAAAGAAAAGGACGATGCCTCGCGGCGCCGGCTCGAATTGATCGAGCAGGAAATCACGCGACTCGATCGTGAATACTCCGATCTCGACGAAATCCTGCGCGCCGAAAAGGCGGCCGTGCAAGGCTCAGCCCAGATAAAGATCGACATCGAAAAGTTGCGCGCGCAAATGATCGAATTTCAGCGCAGTGGCAAACTCGATAAGGTCGCCGAAATTCAATACGGCAAGTTGCCCGAACTCGAGGGTCGGCTCAAGTCGGCGCATGAGGCTGAAGTCAATCGTCAGGCTGGCAAGGGTGCCGGTGGCGATCGACCGCGTCTGTTGCGCACGCAGGTCGGCGCCGAGGAAATCGCCGAAGTGGTGTCGCGTGCGACCGGTATTCCTGTGTCGCGCATGATGCAGGGTGAACGCGAGAAGCTGTTGCAAATGGAAGGCAAACTGCACGAACGTGTGGTCGGGCAGGACGAAGCTGTTCGGCTGGTGTCGGATGCGATTCGCCGTTCGCGCGCCGGGCTGTCGGACCCCGATCGCCCGTACGGTTCGTTCCTCTTTCTCGGCCCCACCGGGGTTGGCAAGACCGAGCTCTGCAAGGCGTTGGCAGCGTTTCTGTTCGATAGTCAGGATCACATGATTCGACTCGACATGAGCGAGTTCATGGAAAAACATTCGGTCGCACGCCTGATCGGTGCGCCACCTGGTTACGTCGGCTATGACGAAGGTGGCTATCTGACCGAAGCGGTCCGTCGCCGGCCCTATAGCGTTATTCTCTTTGACGAAATCGAGAAGGCGCATCCGGACGTCTTCAATGTGCTGTTGCAAGTGCTCGATGACGGTCGCATGACCGACGGCCAGGGTCGCACGGTCGACTTCAAGAACACCGTCATCGTGATGACTTCGAACATCGGTAGCCATGAAATTCAGCGGCTATCGTCCGATCCAAAAACCAACAAACCTGAGCTCATCAAGTCGGCGGTCATGGAAGAAGTGCAACGTGCGTTTCGGCCTGAGTTCATCAACCGGATCGATGAGATCGTGGTGTTTCACGGGCTGGACGCGAAGAACATCCTGTCGATCGCACGCATTCAGTTGCGCATTCTCGAAGAACGCATGGCCAAGCAGGACATGACCCTGGCGGTGACCGAACCGGCGCTGGCCGAGATTGCGCGCGCCGGCTTTGATCCGGTTTATGGCGCCCGGCCGCTCAAGCGCACGATCCAGCAGCAGATCGAGAATCCGCTGGCCAAGCTGGTGCTGGAAGGCAAATATGGGCCGAACGATGTGATACCCGTCGATTACAAGGGCGGGCAGTTTGTGTTTGCCCGGACAGTGCATTAAGAGCGGCCCCAGCGCGCCCTGGAGATGCTCCTAGGCCAAGCGGCTGATTGCGCGTCGGCGTTCCGGCAGGCAGCATCACGCCATGACAACCTCGAGCGCGCACTGGTCGGCCTCAGACTGCCCCGGCGATTTACCGCCACCGACACTGATCGAGTCGGTCGGGCACGGCATTCGTCAACCCTTGATGGCAATCAACCTGTACGGTGCGGCGTTACGCGAACAGCTTGTGGCGACGCCCGCGCTTGCCACTGTCAAGCAGATTCAACAAGCGGGCGCCTCGTTACAGAATCTCTTCGAGGATCTGTTGCTGGTGTCGCAATTAGCCAGTTCACGTCTGGCTGTTCGACTTCAGAGCCTGCCGATTCGCAGCTTGCTGAATCGACTGGCGGAGCAGTTCGCCGCTGACTGTGAATCGGTCGTGCTGGAGCCGGAACTGCTGACTCTGGTGGTGCAGGACCGAACCGTCGCCGACACGCTGATCAGCACCGATCCGGCGTTGTTCGGGCGCCTCGTGTTCATGCTGTTTCGTCTGTTTGAATCAGTGCGTCCAGCCGGCACTCGTGACCGGGCACAGGTTCTGCGCCTTGAGGCCGATGACGGCGAGGTCATCCTGCGAACCCTGCCGGCCGATCGACAGCCGGTCCTGTTCGATCTGGGCGTAATGCCAGCCAACGATCCCTCGCGCAATCCTCACTGGGTACTGGCGTGTCAACTCGCACAACGGCTACAACTGACGCTGGTCTGGCAGACTGAAACAGTGACGTCTTGCAGTGTACGGATGGCCCACCGCATCGAATAATATGGTGCTTTGAACTAGAGAGCGCTATGCCGAATGCAACTACGACGCTGATCAAGAACGCCATCTTGCAAGACGGCTGTGCCGGCGTGCCGGTGCGGGCAAACCTGCTGATTCGCGGCGACCGTATTGCTGCGATCGGCGCGCCCGGTGTACTGAGTGGAGACTATGCATCGGCGTCGTCAATGCTCGACGACCTGAGCGGCGTCCACGCCGATGAGGTGATCGACGCCGAAGGACTCATGCTGATGCCCGGCATCATCGACAACCACACCCACTACGATGCTCAGGTGACCTGGGATGCCTGGTGCAGCCCGTCGGTGGCACTCGGCGTCACGACCGCCGTGATCGGCAATTGCGGCTTTACCATCGCGCCGTGCCGGCCCGCCGATCGTGAGCGCACCATGGCGAATCTGACCCAGGTTGAGGGCATGTCGATCGAGGTCTTGCGGGCCGGTATCGACTGGCAGTTCGAGTCGATTCCGCAATACCTGGATTTTATCGAGCGCCGCGGCGCGGTGGTCAATCTGGCGGCGTTTGTCGGCCATTCATCGCTGCGAACTTTTGTCATGGGTGAAGACGCGTCGCGTCGCGCAGCCACCGAGTCCGAGATCGCTGCGATGACGGCCCTGCTGCGCGAGGGCATGCAGGCCGGCGCCATTGGCTTTGCAACTTCGACCTCGCCGGCCCATAACGGTCAGGGCGGCTTGCCCATGCCCTCACGACTGGCCGACGACGATGAATTACGAGCCCTGGTCGGCAGTTTGAAAGAGGCGGGCCGAGGTCTTTTCATGTTGACCAAGGGCGGTCATACGCCGATCGCATTTCTCGAGGAGTTGGCCCGGCTTTCTACCCGACCGGTGGTGGTGGCAGCGCTGCTACACAACAGCACCAACCCGCAGGCGGTGTTCACGGACCTCGACCAGCTCGAGGCTGCACGCCAACGCGGCCATCGCATGGCCGGCGCGATTTCGGCCTGCCCACTGACCAATGAATTTACCTTGCATTCGCCGTATCCGGTTGAAGGCCTGAAGTCCTGGCAGCCGGCCTTGAGCTTGCGGGGTGAGGCCTACCGAACGTTATTGCGCGATCCGAAGTTTCGTCAGTCGATTCGCGATGAAATCGCCTCGCCGGCGGTGTTTCGATTGTTCAACGGTGAGTGGGACAAGGTGCACGTCGTTGAAGTCGCCAAACTCGAGCATCGTCCCTACGAGCATCGCAGCATCGCCGAGTTGGCACGCGAGCGCGCGGTCGATCCGCTCGACTTCATGTTCGATCTGGCGCTCGATGAAAACCTCGACACCTTGTTCGTTGCGATCTTGCTGAATTCCGACGAGGTGGCTGTGGCGCGAATGCTCAATCACCCGGCCAGCCTGGTGTCGCTGTCCGACGCGGGCGCGCACCTGACGTTCTTCAATGACGCCGGCTTCGGGCTGCATCTGCTCGGCCATTGGGTCCGCCAGTTAGGCGTTCTGAGCTTGCCTCAGGCCATCGCCAAGCTGACCAGCGAACCGGCACACCTGTATGGCATCGCCGAGCGCGGCCAGCTCAAGCCGGGCTACTTCGCCGACCTGCTGCTATTCGATCCGAAGACGGTGAATCGTGGCGCAAAACAGCGGGTCAGTGATCTACCCGGAGGCGGCAAGCGACTGACGACCCCGGCCATTGGTGTTGCAGGCGTTTGGGTCAATGGCCAGCGCGTCGTTGATGCCCAGGGACCGATGCCGAATGCGCTCGCCAAGGGCGGTCCGTACCCGGGTCGGCTGCTGCGCGAATTTCAGCCGTAAATTGCCCGACGATCGGTTGGCGCACCGACACACGCGCAAAGTTTTATGATCTACTTGCGCTCCGAAACGCCATGACCCATCTGACCGGCTCGTACGAGGACCTGAATCCGCATGCAACCTAAATATCGTTTTCCCGTGGTCATCATCGACGAAGACTGGCGCTCCGATTCGGCCAGCGGTCTGGGTATTCGCGCGTTGGCCAAGGCGATTGAGGATCAGGATATCGATGTCGTCGGCGGCTTCACCTACACCGACGTATCGATGGTCGCCAATCAAGCGGCGCGGGCCTCGGCGTTTATCGTGTCGATCGATGACGAGGAAATCAACGAAGACGGCGAGGACTCGAAGGCCGTCATCGAGCTCAAGAAGTTCATCCGCGAAACCCGCAAGCGCAATGCCGACATTCCGATTTTCCTGTTCGGTGAGACCCGCACCTCGCAGCACTTGCCCAACGATGTACTCAAGGAGTTGCACGGCTTCATTCACATGTTTGAAGATACGCCTGAGTTCGTCGCGCGCTACATCATTCGCGAGGCCAATAATTATCTGAATTCGGTGCCGCCGCCGTTCTTCAAGGCGCTGGTCAATTACGCTAACGACGGTTCCTACTCCTGGCATTGCCCCGGACACTCGGGTGGCGTGGCGTTCCTGAAGTCACCAGTGGGGCAAATGTTTCACCAGTTCTTCGGCGAAAACATGTTGCGCGCCGACGTTTGCAACTCGGTTGACGAGCTGGGCCAATTGCTCGATCACAGTGGACCGGTAGCGGCGTCCGAGCGCAATGCGGCCCGTATCTTCGGTTGCGATCACTTGTTCTTTGTGACCAATGGCACCTCAACCTCAAACAAAATTGTCTGGCATGCGAACGTCGCCACCGATGACATTGTTGTGGTTGATCGCAATTGCCATAAATCGGTGCTGCATGCGCTGATGATGACCGGCACCGTCCCCGTGTTCTTGCAGCCGACGCGCAATCATCTGGGCATCATCGGGCCGATTCCACTCGACGAATTCAGCCCGGAGAACATCCGCAAGAAAATTGCCGCCAATCCGCTGGTCAAGGACAAGAACAAGCAGCCGCGCGTATTGACCATTACCCAATCCACTTATGACGGTGTGATCTATAACGTCGAGACCATCAAGCAGACCGTCAACACCTTCATTGACACCCTGCATTTCGATGAAGCCTGGCTGCCGCACGCGGTGTTTCATCCGTTTTATCACGAGATGCATGCCATCGGCCCGAACCGCCCGCGTAGCAAGGAGGCGATGGTCTATGCCACCCAGTCGACCCACAAGATGTTGGCCGGGCTGTCGCAAGCGTCGCAAATTCTGGTGCAGAACTCGCTGACGCGCGAACTCGACATACCGCGCTTTAACGAAGCGTTCCTGATGCACACTTCAACCAGCCCGCAATACGCGATCATCGCGTCCTGCGACGTCGCGGCCGCGATGATGGAGCCGCCCGGTGGCAAGGCGCTGGTCGAGGAATCGATCTCCGAGGCGCTCGACTTTCGGCGTGCAATGCGCAAGGTCGATGCCGAGTTCGGCGACTCCTGGTGGTTTCAGGTTTGGGGCCCGAAGAACTTCGAACACGAAGGCGTCGGCAAGCGCGAGGACTGGTTCCTGAAGTCGAGTGATCGCTGGCACGGATTCGGAAAATTGGCGAGCGGCTTTAACATGCTCGATCCGATCAAGGCAACGATTGCCACGCCCGGGCTCGACATCAACGGCCGCTTCGCTGCCTGGGGCATACCGGCGGCGATCGTCACCAAATACCTGGCCGAGCATGGCGTCATCGTCGAGAAGACCGGTCTGTATTCGTTCTTCGTGATGTTCACGATCGGCATCACCAAGGGCCGCTGGAATTCGCTGGTGACCGAGCTGCAGCAGTTCAAGGCCGACTATGACCAGAATCAGCCGCTCTGGCGGGTCATGCCCGAATTCGTGGCCGCGTACCCGCAGTACGAACGGGTTGGACTGCGCGATCTGGCACAGCAGATTCACGAGAACTACAAAAAGAACGACGTCGCGCGGGTGACTACCGAAATGTATCTGTCGGCGATGATTCCGGTCATGAAGCCCTCGGATGCGTTCGAATGCCTGGCGCATCGCCGCGTCGATCGGGTGCCGATCGACGCACTCGAAGGTCGCATCACCACCATGCTGGTAACGCCGTATCCGCCGGGTATTCCGCTGCTGATTCCCGGTGAGCAGTTCAATCGGACCATCGTCGAGTATCTGCAGTTTGTACGTGCGTTCAACTTGAGATTTCCGGGTTTTGAGACCGATGTCCACGGCTTGGTGACGGACGTCATCGGTGCCGAAACTCGCTACTTTGTGGATTGTGTGCGCAAGACCGAAGGCTGAGCGGACAGCCTATTTCGCGATGACCTGGGTCTTGCCGAGTTTGTCCGGGGACTGGGGCGTCACCACCAGCAAGGTGCCGCCGATGAGGTCATGCAAAGCGCGCGATTGACGATCGAACAAGGTCCAGATAAACGTAGCCAGCGACAAGACGGCAAAGCCCGGATGCCAGTACTTGGCCATTGCGAGCGGCGCAAACAGCAAGAAGATGACCGCACAATATCTGAGAAATGCACGCAGCGTCGAGACAGTCTGCCGGTCCTGGGTCAGCAACAGCAGGTTCAGTGTTTTCATCGGCAGACTCTGTCGACGCTGGCTCCAGAAGTAACTGAAGTAAGCGGCCAGGACCAGAAATATCCAGACCTGAAATCCGTTGCTGTTCCAGCCCGATGAGTTTTTCAGTTGGGTGACCGCCGAATAGGCATATCCGAAGAAAAACAGCACTGCGAACAAAATGATCGCTTCGTAGGTCAGGCCCATGAGCCGCCGCCACGAGTCTGCCAGTGGCCAGAGCCTGGTGTCGTCCGAGGCCATCAAACGCTGTGCCCATTCATGGTGTAAGAGGGACTTTAATTACTTTTTGGCTGCAAGCTGTTGACTGGCGGCAGCGCGCTGCCAGGATTTGTTTTGTTCGGCGCCTGAGTCGTGATCGGCTTGGGTTCCGCAACCAGCGGCTGCGAGGCCTCTTTGGCCAGCGCGGTGCGCGAGCCGGCGTGCCGGGCGCCGGTGTTGCTGGTTGATCCGCTGGTTTGAAGCACGTGCTTTTGCTCTTCGGTCATGCTCTGATATTGCTCGGACTGGGCGACGCGCTCTTGCTGAGGCAAACCTTTGGCCAGCCGATAGTTCTGTCGAACCATACGACGTTGCTCATGATTCAGTTTGGCCAGGTCGCGAATGCGCGCTGACGCTCGAAGTTGATCGGCCGCTGACATTTTAGGGAACCGTGCGGCCAGAGCGACCCAGGCGCGCTTTTCGTCAATGGGCATGGAATTCCACTGCCCATCGAGTGGCGCCAAAATAGCTTGCTGGGTCGGCTTGAGTTCGGACCAAAGTGGCTGTGCCAGTGGCAACAATGAAGGCCGCAAGCTCGGGGTCGGATTGGCGGCCGGGGTCTGGGTTGACTGTGCCGGTGCAGATTGTGACCAGACGGCTTGTGATCCCAATCCCAGTGTCAGACCCAGCAGGACGGCACCAATCAGTGCCGGGGCAAGTCGTGTTCGATGCGCCATTATTGTTTGGTGTTCTTCAGGAAAACGCCAAACCCTCGGTCGGCATAAGTATCTATTGGCACTTCATCAGCCAGCATTTCCGCGTCAACTTCAGCCAACTCTTCGGCCTTGGCGGAAACATCCCAAGCCTGCATGGCAAACATGCCAACCACGACGATGAGCAGCGGCAGGAGGGTGGCCGTGTACCGCCAGATCGCACCCGCACCGTTCATGGACGAGCTTGTGACATTGCCGGCCATCGTCGGTGCCAGGGCGGCAAACCCTACCGGCATCGACTGCATGCGGGATAACGCGAGTTCGCTAGCGGCACCAAGCCGGTGCGTGACCTTGTACGGCAATCGGTCGGCCGACTCGTCAAGTGCTTTGCGGATCTGAAGAGAAAATTGTTTTTCGTTCATAAGGTAACTCCCAGGCTCCGGAGTGCCGCAGCCAAGGTATGGGTTGCGCGCGAACAGTGCGTTTTGACGCTGCCTTCGGAACACCCCATGGCAGCCGCAGTTTCCGCGACATCCATGTCTTCCCAGTAACGCATCAAAAAGGCCTCTCGTTGACGCTTTGGAAGCTTCTTGATCTCGTTATCAATAATCGTCAAGGTCTGTTCGCGGGAAACCCGATCGGCGGCGCTTTCGGCCTGCTCGCTGCCGACTTCTGCCTCTATGCTTTCGAGTATGTCACGCTCACCGCCTTCCTCATCATCATGTTGCAGCGATGACAACAGCGTCGTCCACATATTGCGGACTTTTTGGCGCCTGAAATAGTCGGTGATGCCGTTTTGGAGTATTCGTTGAAACAACGGCGGAATTTCGGCGACTGGCTTGTCCGAATATTTTTCGGCGAGCTTGAGCATCGCGTCTTGCACGAGATCAAGCGCTGCCTCGTCGTCCCGTACCGCATACACCGCCTGTTTGAAGGCGCGACGCTGCACAGAAGCCAGAAACAGCGACATTTCCTGCCGCGTGGCCATTTAAGGTTTTTATTTCCTCTGTCCGAAGGCAGAGTCAGAAAAGTGAAAACGCGCGAATGCTATCAGACCCGATCGAAGACCCGATCGAAGACTCGATCACAGACCCGATCGTCACTGTCTCAGACCTGAACGTGGTTGACACAGAACACAACACCGTACGGCGCACCGATTTGACCAATTGCCACCCCTGAATTATGCTTCGGCTTACAGAAAATGACGTTCCCGGCTCTTTTTTGAACCTGAGCGTCTTTTTTTTAACCCGAATGCTCGTAAAGCCTCCAAAAGAAGCGATTGCGAGCGTCCGATCATTCTCCCAGGCCCTGTTTCAATGTCTTCGTCGGCGCGCAAAGCGTTGGCGGCGGCGGGCGGGCTCCCTGGATCTTGAAAGGAAAGAAAAATGGAAATATCAGGAGCCGAAATACTCGTCCGTTGCCTTCAGGAAGAGGGCATCAAGCACGTGTTCGGGTATCCGGGCGGTGCGGTCTTATACATCTACGACGCCATTTTCAGCCAAGACCAGTTTGAGCACATTTTGGTGCGCCACGAGCAAGCGGCGGTTCATGCGGCCGATGCCTATTCGCGCTCAACCAACACGGTCGGCGTCTGTTTGGTGACCAGCGGCCCGGGCGTTACCAATGCGGTCACCGGCATCGCAACCGCCTTCATGGATTCGATCCCACTGATCATTCTGAGCGGTCAGGTGCCGACGCATGCGATCGGACAGGACGCGTTTCAGGAATGTGATGCGATCGGCATTACCCGGCCGTGCGTCAAACACAATTTCCTCGTCAAGAACGTCAAGGATTTGGCGATGACGATGAAAAAGGCGTTTCATATCGCCACCACCGGCCGGCCTGGCCCGGTACTCATCGATATCCCGAAAGATATCACCCGCGACAAATGCAAGTTCGAGTACCCGAAGTCGGTGTCGATGCGCTCGTACAACCCGGTGACCAAGGGCCATCAAGGCCAGATCAAGCGCGCCGTTCAGTTGATCATGAACGCCGAGCGGCCAATGATCTACACCGGAGGCGGCATCATTCTCGCGGACGCTGCGCCCGAGTTGGCCAAACTGGTACACCACCTGGGCTTTCCGTGCACCAATACCCTGATGGGGCTGGGCGGCTTTCCGGCGACCGATCCCAAATTCGTTGGCATGCTCGGCATGCATGGCACCTATGAAGCCAACATGGCCATGCAACACTGCGATGTGCTGGTCGCGATTGGCGCGCGCTTCGACGATCGCGTGATCGGTAACCCGAAGCATTTTGCGCAGAATCCGCACAAGATCATTCATATCGACATTGACCCGTCGTCGATCTCCAAGCGCGTCAAGGTCGATGTGCCGATCGTCGGAGACGTGCGCGAAACGCTGCGCGATTTCTCGGTGGCCGTTGATGAAGCTCAGGCCGGTGGACAAAAGCTCAATGCCAAGGCGCTGGCCGACTGGTGGCTGAAGATCGAGGAATGGCGCAAGCGTGATTGCCTGAAGTTCGATCGCAAGAGCAACATCATCAAGCCGCAGTACGTGGTCGAGAAACTTTGGGAAGTCACCAAGGGCGATGCCTTCATTACTTCCGACGTTGGCCAGCATCAAATGTTCGCCGCGCAGTTCTACAAGTTCGACAAGCCACGCCGCTGGATCAACTCGGGCGGGCTCGGCACGATGGGGGTCGGTCTGCCGTACGCAATGGGTGTGTTGCTCGCCCACCCGGGCGCGCAGGTTGCCTGTGTGACCGGCGAAGGCTCGATTCAAATGTGCATCCAGGAGCTCTCGACCTGCAAGCAGTACAACCTGCCGGTGAAGATCGTGAACCTGAACAACCGCTACCTCGGCATGGTGCGGCAGTGGCAAGAAATTGAATACGGTAAGCGCTACTCGGAATCCTATATGGATGCCTTGCCGGACTTCGTCAAGCTCGCCGAGGCGTACGGCCATGTCGGTATGCGTATCGAGTCGGTGGCCGATGTTGAGCCGGCCCTGCGTGATGCCTTTGGCAAATACAAGGATCGCCTGGTGTTCATGGACATCATCACCGATCAGACCGAGAATGTCTGGCCGATGATCCAGGCCGGCAAGGGCTTGTCCGAAATGGTGCTTAGCGCCGAAGACTTGTGAGCGAGGCTGACATGAGACATATCATTTCAGTTCTGATTGAAAACGAGCCGGGCGCGTTGTCGCGCGTCGTCGATCTTTTTTCGGCGCGTGGCTACAATATCGAAACTCTGACGGTAGCGCCGACCGAGGACAAGTCGCTGTCACGCATGACCATCGTGACGTCGGGCTCGGACGATGTGATCGAGCAGATCACCAAGCTCTTGAACCGGCTCATTGAAGTCGTCAAGGTGGTTGACCTCATCGAGTCGCCGCACATCGAGCGCGAATTGATGCTCATCAAGCTGCGTGCGGTTGGCAAGGATCGTGACGAGATCAAGCGCATGGCCGAGATTTTCCGCGGCCGCATCATTGACGTGACCGAACGCTCGTACACCATCGAGCTGACCGGCAATTGCAGCAAGCTCGATGCCTTTATCGAGGCGATCGATCGAACCGCCATTCTGGAAACGGTACGAACCGGCGCTTCGGGCATTGCGCGCGGCGAGCGAATTTTGCGGATTTGATCAAAAAAATACAACGGAGAACATATGAAGGTTTATTACGATAAAGATTGCGACCTGAAACTCATCAAGGGCAAGAAGGTCGCGATCATCGGGTACGGCTCGCAAGGCCATGCGCATGCGCAAAATTTGAATGATTCGGGTGTCAAGGTCGTGGTCGGTGCGCGCAAGGGCGGCCCGTCCTGGGACAAGGTCAAGAAGGCCAAGATTGCCGTCGCGGAGGTTAGCGATGCGGTCAAGGGCGCGGATTTTGTCATGATGCTGATGCCCGATGAACATATTGGCGCCACCTACAAGGCCGAAGTCGAGCCGAACATGAAAAAAGGTGCGACCCTGGCTTTTGCGCACGGCTTTAACGTGCATTACGGTCAGGTCGAGCCGCGTTCGGACATCGACGTGGTCATGATTGCACCGAAGGCACCGGGCCACACGGTCCGCTCAACGTATGCGGGCGGCGGCGGCGTGCCGATGCTGGTGGCGATTCATCAGGATCGCTCCGGTGTGGCCCGCGATTTTGCGCTGTCCTACGCTTGTGCGATTGGCGGCGGTCGTGCCGGCATTATTGAAACCAATTTTCGCGAAGAAACCGAGACTGACCTCTTTGGTGAGCAGGCGGTGCTGTGTGGTGGCACGGTCGAGCTCATCAAGGCCAGCTTCGAGACGCTGGTTGAAGCCGGTTATGCGCCGGAAATGGCTTACTTCGAGTGCTTGCATGAGTTGAAGCTAATTGTCGATCTGATTTATGAAGGCGGCATCGCCAACATGAATTATTCGATCTCGAATAATGCCGAATATGGCGAATATGTCACTGGCCCGAAGATCGTCACTGCAGAAACCAAGAAGGCGATGCGCGAAGTACTGACCAACATTCAGACCGGCGAATATGCCAAGCAATTCATCCTGGAGAATCGCGCTGGCGCACCGACCTTGTTGTCGCGTCGCCGCCTCATGGGTGAGCATCAAATCGAAATCGTGGGGGAGAAGCTCAGAGCGATGATGCCTTGGATCAAGGCCAACAAGTTGGTTGACAAGACGCGTAACTGACCGCAGAAGTTGGCGGAACGTGTCCGGAACGCTGCAATCCGCAGCAATCCTCGAAGCGGGTGACCATGAGTCGCCCGTTTTTCTTTTACACTTGCGAAAATGATGACTGTAAGCGCAATCCCCGCACCGGTTGGCCTGACCGCCGAATGGCAGGACTGGCTCGCCAGCAACCTGGTGCGCGGCGTTGGCGACGACGAGCTTTTGGCCGGCATGAAGAACAACGGCTTTGATGAGCAATATGCGCGGGTAGCCATCAGTGTGGTGCGCGCCATGACCGAACGTGTCCAGAGGACCGCGCCAGCCTTGCTCTGTGAATATGAGGCCGATCCGATGCGCCTGCCGAATGCCAATCGGGTGCGGGCGGCCGATCGGGAAGTGACGATCGCGTTTGCGCTGGTCAACCCGAATGTGGCGTTGATCACCAATCTGTTATCGGATGAGGAATGCCAGATTCTGATTCGTATGTCGCAGGGCAAGCTCAAGCGCTCAGAAGTCGTGGAGCCAAAAACCGGGGCGTCGGAAGTGAGCGCCGCGCGGACCAGCGAAGGTGCGCACTTCGAGCGCGGCGAGGGCGCGGTGGTGCAGCGTCTCGAGTCGCGCATTGAAGCCTTGACCGGAGTTCCGGTCATCAACGGCGAGCCGTTCCAAATGCTGCACTACACGATTGGCGGCGAGTATAAGCCGCATCATGACTATTTTGATCCGAAGGAGCCGGGCAGCGCGGTACTGACCAAGGCCGGCGGGCAGCGTCTGGCCACGATGATTATCTATTTGAATGATGTCGAGGGCGGTGGTGAAACGATCTTCCCCGAGCTCGAACTGTCGGTAAAGGCGGTGCGCGGCTGCGCGGTCTACTTCGAGTATCAAAATCAGAAGTCCGAGCTTGATCTTCGCTGTTTGCATGGCGGCGCACCGGTCACCCGCGGTGAAAAATGGATCGTCACCAAGTGGTTGCGCCAGGGGCAGTATGTTGCGTCCTGAGCGTTTGTGGATCGAGAAACGTTGATATGTCCAGAACCGGTCGGCGAAAGTTCAAACCGCTGAAGTTTGGCGCCCGCAAGGCGGTGGTGGAGAAGCCCAGCGCCTTGATCGATTCTGCCATCCCTGCCAGTGAGCCGGTCGCGGCCGTTTTGCCCAGGCGTCGCGCCCGTGGCATCTACTTGTTGCCCAATGCCTTCACCACCGCGTCACTGTTCTGCGGTTTTTACGCGATCGTGATGGCGATGAACGTTCGTTTCGAGCAGGCCGCTATTGCCGTGTTCTTTTCAATGGTGCTGGACAGCCTGGACGGCCGGGTGGCACGGTTGACCAATACCCAGAGCGCCTTTGGCGAGCAATACGACTCGCTTTCGGACATGGTCTCGTTCGGTGTCGCGCCGGCGCTCATCATGTACGAATGGACGCTGCGCGGACTCGGAAAATGGGGCTGGCTGGCCGCCTTTGTCTATTGCGCCGGGGCGGCCCTGCGTCTGGCGCGATTTAACGCCAATATTGGCGTCGTCGACAAGCGTTACTTCCAGGGTCTGCCGAGCCCGGCCGCAGCCGCCCTGGTCGTAGGCCTCGTCTGGGTCGCGACCGAACTGGCCCAGACTAAATGGATCAATTACGTACCCGCAGATTTCGCCTGGTATGCGTGGATTTTGACCCTGTACGCCGGCGTGACGATGGTTTCGAATGTGCCGTTTTACAGCTTCAAGGACCTGAATCTGAAGCGCTCGGTGCCGTTTATCTTTGTGCTCGGCTTGGTGCTGGCCTTTGTATTGATTTCGGTCGACCCCCCCCTGGTGCTCTGGTCGTTGTTCGTGGTCTACGGCGTGTCGGGTTATCTGGTCTGGGCCTGGCGCCGTTTGCGCCATACGCGCGGCCCGAATGTCTCGAAACCCCCTCAATCCTGACGTCGAATTGCCGTGTTGCGCTGCGCAACGTAGAATTGAGGGTTTTCCTGGGTGGGCGATGAAGCAAAGAAAATCGTTCGTGGTCGGCAATTGGAAGATGAACGGCGACGTCATAGCCAATGAGCATCTGTTCACGGCATTGCGTTCGGCCATTGATCGACCGCTGCTATCGCGGGTAGACATCGCGATTTGTCCGCCGATCCCGTATTTGGGGCAGGCCGCCGCCTGGCTGGGCGACACCGATATGATGCTCGGCGCGCAGAACCTGGCCGCTTTCGAGAACGGTGCTTACACCGGTGAAGTGTCAGCGGCGATGTTGTCCGATCTGCGCTGCAAATGGGTGCTGATTGGTCATTCCGAGCGGCGTGCACTGTTCAAGGAAACCGATGAGCAGGTCGCGGCGAAGTTGGCGCGCGCGCTGGAAAAGAGCATTGGGGTGATTGTTTGCGTTGGCGAAACGCTGGAAGAGCGCGAGCAGGGCAAGACCGAAGAGGTCATCCGTCGTCAGATTCAAGCGATCGCCGTGGCCGGCGCGGCGGCCAAACCGGATCAGTTCGTGGTTGCTTATGAGCCGGTTTGGGCCATCGGCACCGGACGTTCGGCATCGCCCGACCAGGCGCAGGAAGTGCACGCGCAAATTCGGCAGTTGCTGGAGCGCGCCGGCTGCAAGGCCAACCAGATTCGCCTGCTTTATGGCGGCAGCGTCAAGCCGGCGAACGCAGCGCAGCTATTTTCTATGCCCGATATTGATGGCGGGCTGATCGGTGGCGCGTCGTTGGTCGCCGATGATTTTGTCGCAATCTGTCGGGCTGCGGGTCTGGCCTGACGAGCGCGTGTCACAGGTACGAATGACAGGCGCGAGTGACAGGTGAGGGTCACAGGTGAGGGTCACAGGCGCGCCTGACGAATGTAATCAAGGAGAACTTTTTGAGCTTTATGCTTTCCGCAGTCATGGTCCTGCAAGTGCTGGCGGCACTGGGTGTGATTATTCTGGTCTTATTGCAACATGGCAAGGGCGCTGATATGGGCGCAGCGTTCGGCTCGGGCAGCTCGGGTAGTTTATTCGGTGCCAGCGGTTCAGCGAATTTCTTGAGCCGGGTCACTGGTGGGTTGGCGGCAGTATTTTTTGTTTGCACCCTGGTGTTGGCTTTCATGTCGCAGCGACCCGGCACGCGTAGCGGCGGCGGCAGCGTCATGGATCAACCGGCCGACTCCGGTCAGATCAAATCTCCTGGGACACCGGCAGTGCCGGCTGTTAAATCCGATATTCCTTCTGCGCCAGCCGCGACCGGTACGCTGGAAGTGCCAAAGGCGGATGCAGCGAAAGTTGACTCGGCCAAGCCCGAAACGCAGAAGCCCGATACGCTGAAGCCGGAGGCGGTAAAGTCGGACGCTGAGAAGCCCGCTCAAGGTGGCGGCATTCCGAAGTAAAATGTGACGCTTGGCCGACGTGGTGAAATTGGTAGACACGCTATCTTGAGGGGGTAGTGGCGAAAGCTGTGCGAGTTCGAGTCTCGCCGTCGGCACCAGAGTTTTTTGCGAGTATAGGTATTGGAGTTTGTAGCGTGGACATGAGCTATAAAAACGTTTCAGGATTAAATATTTGAACCTCGAACAATACCTCCCTGTCCTGTTGTTCATCATGGTTGGCGCGATGGTCGGCGTCGGTCCTCTGGTGCTCGGCAAGATATTGGGAACCAATCGGCCAAACCCCGAAAAACTGTCACCCTATGAATGTGGCTTCGAGGCCTTTGAAGACGCGCGCATGAAGTTTGACGTTCGCTATTACCTGGTCGCCATTCTGTTCATTTTGTTCGATCTGGAAATTGCATTCCTGTTTCCGTGGGCGGTGTCACTCGGATCGATCGGATTTTTCGGCTTTCTGTCGATGATGATTTTTCTCGCGATTTTGGTGGTCGGCTTCATCTACGAATGGATGAAAGGTGCCCTCGATTGGGAATGAACCATGAGTATTGAAGGTGTACTGGCCGAAGGTTTTGTGACGACCCAGCTCGATAAGTTGGTCAATTGGACCCGGACTGGATCGTTGTGGCCCATGAGTTTTGGTCTGGCCTGTTGCGCCGTCGAGATGATGCACTCGGCCGCGTCGCGTTATGACCTCGACCGCTTCGGGGTGGTGTTTCGTCCAAGCCCGCGGCACTCCGACGTCATGATCGTCGCCGGCACGTTATGCAACAAAATGGCGCCGGCCTTGCGCAAGGTCTACGACCAGATGCCCGAGCCGCGCTGGGTGATTTCCATGGGCTCGTGCGCCAATGGTGGCGGCTACTACCACTATTCGTATTCGGTAGTGCGCGGCTGCGACCGGATCGTGCCGGTCGACATCTACGTCCCCGGTTGCCCGCCGACCGCAGAAGCCTTGCTGTACGGCATCATCCAGTTGCAGAACAAAATCAAGCGCACCAACAC
>JANLTP010000122.1:0-2718 GCA_031363055.1 Burkholderiales bacterium
CGAATCGGCGGCCCGCGCGAACGGACATGAGCGTTAGCGAATGCCGTGAGTGTGGGCGAAGACCGTCTTCCTACGTATCCGACACGCGAATTCCGAGCGCTGGCCTAAAGTAAGCGGTAACCTTACGGCGTTCTGTTCAAGGATCGCGCGAGTTGTCAGAATCGGGCTTCATTAATCAGCAACGGAGAACGGTGATGACGAACATGGCAGAGGCTGGCTATTTGGGCAAGCGGCGCACGCGCTCGCAGTGGTCGCAAATGGTGAGCGGTTTTTCCGACAGCGGCCTGAGTGTGTCGAAGTACTGCGAGCAGTTCGGAATCAGCGAATCGAATTTCTATCGCTGGCGTTCATTGCTGGCAAGCGCGCCGAAGGTCCCTGTGCGCAAGTCGACTCGTCGAGTGATGGCACCGACCAAAGGGTTTGTTGACTTGGGTCCGCTGCATCAGGCGGTGGTCAATTCGCCGGCCGGTGTGTTACCGGATGCTCGTATCGATCTGCGTTTGGAATTCGGTGGCGGTGTGGTGCTGACGGTGAGTCGAGGCTGAAGGCCGCTCGATGTTCTTTCCCGAAGGCCAGATCCGAGTGTATGTGTACGGCCAGCCGGTCGATATGCGCCGATCGTATGACGGCTTGTATGCGCTGGCCCGAAACGCGATGGGCCAGAATCCGTTGAGTGGCCACCTTTATGCGTTTATCAATCGGCGCGGCACGCAGACAAAAATTTTGTATTTTGACCGCTCCGGTTTTTGCATCTGGGGGAAACGTTTAGAGGCAGGCAAGTTCGTCTCGAACTGGCGGACGCGCGCCACCGAAGAGCTCGACTACACGGGCCTGAAGTTGTTGCTCGAAGGGGTGCAGGTCAGGGGCTATCACAAGCGCTATGCGAGACCAAATACTGAGTCGCAAACGAGTACAAATAGCGGCATCTTATAGCGTTAAAACGATAGCAATTACAGTCACTTAGCGGTATAATTTGGGGTATGCAAAGCAGCCCCGAAACGACCCATTCCGACGCGCTTTCGGTGGCGCAGGCGCAGATCGCTCAGTTGCAAGCCGTGATCGAATCGTTGACCCATCAACTGAACTGGTTCAGGCAACAATTATTCGGCACCAAGAGCGAGAAACGACATCTCGCGCCCGACGCACAGCAGCTCAGCCTGGGCGAGGCCTTTAAGTCGACGCCAGAGCCTGAGGTGCCCAGCAGCGAAGTCAAAGCCCACCAACGCAAACGAGCCGCCCGCCCGGGCGACGAAGCAGCGCAGCCGTTCTTCGATGAGTCGCGCGTGCCGATCGAGACGATCGCCTTGCCGTGCCCGCTGACAGCGGGCTTGAGTCAAGCGGAAATCGATCAGCAATTTGAACCCATCGGTGTAAAGCTCACCTACCGCTTGGCGCAGCGCCCGGGCAGCTTCGTGGTGCTCAAGTACGAGCGGCCCCAGTACAAGGAACGCGAGAGCGGCGTCATCGCCTGTGCGCCAGCACCGCTGGGCGTGCTCGAAGGCAGCCGTGCCGATGTCAGCTTCATCGCAGCGATGGTGATCGATAAGATCGCCTATCACTTGCCACTGTACCGCCAGCACCAGCGGCTCATCGACGCCGGGTTCAAGGTGAGTCGGCAGTGGTTGACCCAATTACTGCAACAGGCGGCTGAGCTGCTCACCCCGATCTACGAGGCGCAGTTCGACTCGGTGCGAATGTCGCGGATCAAATCGATGGATGAAACGCCGATCCGGGCCGGTCTAACAGGGCCGGGGAAGATGAAGACCGGCTACTTCTGGCCGGTCTACGGCGAACACGATGAGATCTGCTTTGCGTTTCACCCTTCTCACCATCACGACCGGGTGGCCGAGACGCTCGGGCTGAATAACCCGCCCGGTGCGGTGCTCGTCTCCGACGGTAACGACGCCTACGCGAAATACGCGGCCAAGGCGCACATTCAGCATGCCCGATGTTGGACGCACCTGAGGCGCCACTTCTTCGAGGCCAAGGGTGCCGAGCCGCAGGCGGCCGAAGCCGCGATGCAGATGATCGCAGCGCTCTACAAGGTTGAGGAGCGAATACGGGATAAGAAACTCGTCGAAGAACCCAAGCAGCAGTACCGCGCCGAGCACAGCAAGCCGATCGTGGACGCCTTCTTCGCCTGGGTCGACGAGCAATTTGCTAACCAGGGGTTGTTTCCCAGCAATCCGCTGACCCAGGCCTTGGCGTATGCGCGTGACGGGCGTGCAGCGTTCGAAGTGTTTCTCACCGACGCCGACGTGCCGATCGATACCAATCACTTGGAGCGGGCCCTTCGAGTCATACCAATGGGCAAAAAAAATTGGCTCTTTGCCTGGACCGAACTCGGTGCCAAGCACATCGGTGTGTTCAACAGCTTGATCGTGACGTGTCGACTGCAGGGCGTCAATCCCTACGATTACTTGGTCGATGTGTTGCAGCGAATCAGCGTGCAGCCAAACCACTTGGTCTCGCAACTCACGCCGCGATTATGGAAGCAACACTTCGCCGGCAACCCGATGCGCTCCGACCTGTATCAGCTCGGTAAACACTAAGCAAGACGCCGTGTAGTTACCGGTTACGGTAAAACCACCGTAAGGGTCGAAACGCTGTCAACGGTGGTGACGCAGATTTCGAAGAGTTTGGTGAACGCCAAGCTGATTCAGGTGCCGTTCCAGATGCGCGATTTACGTCGGACCTGCGAGACCATGCTGGCTGCGC
>JANLTP010000079.1:0-88163 GCA_031363055.1 Burkholderiales bacterium
GGCAATGTGTGTCGGTTGTCATGAAATCCCGGGTTACAAAGCGTCATTTCCGACGGTCTATTCGGTGCCCAAGCTCTATGGTCAGAGTGCCAAATATCTGGAAAATGCGCTGATAGCCTACCGAAAAGGTGATCGCGGCCATCCGACCATGCGCAGCATCGCCGGTAGCCTGAGCGATCAGGACATCAGCAACCTCGCGGCTTTCTACGGTACCAAATGATGTTGAAAAAATTGAAGACGATCAGGCGATCGATACTTGCGGCCTCAGCTCTGCTTTTGATCAATTTGTCCGGCACCGTTCAGGCCGCCGATATTGCTGCCGGTCGTGTCAAGGCTGACCAGGTTTGTTCGGCTTGCCACGGTAAGGACGGCAATACGCCGATCGATCCGAGTTATCCAAGGCTGGCCGGCCAACATGCCGATTTTTTGTATTACGTACTCGTCGACTATAAGGTCGATCGCCGCAAGAACGCCATCATGGGTGCCCAGGCCAAGCAACTCTCGCAAGAGGACATGAAGAACCTGGCGGCGTACTACGCGTCAATGCCTGGGCAGCTCAGCCACAAGCGTTAATTCAGCCACAAGCGTTAGTCTATAGACCTGCTGTAGAGAATTTCCCAAGATCACTCGGGATCACTTTGGATTTCAGCGGCCGGTTTGCACCACCAGGCGTAAAGCATAGGCAATAGCAGCAGGGTGAAGATTGTGCCCGTGACGATACCGCCGACGATGACGACCGCAAACGGCCGTTGAGTTTCTGACCCGATACCGCGTGACAGTGCAGCCGGCAGCAGTCCCAGGCCGGCCATGAGTGCGGTCATGATGATCGGCCGCAGGCGAAGCACCGCGCCATCAAGGACGGCGTCCTTGACGTTGGATCCGCGCCGGATGAATTCGAGAATTTGCTCGACCATGATGACGCCGTTCTGAACCGAAATGCCGGCGACGGCGATGAATCCGACCGCCGCTGATACGGACAAGTGCAACCCTGAAAGCCCCAAGCCCGCGATGCCGCCGATCAAAGTGAACGGTACCATCGCCAATACCAAGGTGGCGTGCCGCACGGATCGGAAGGCCCAGAACAACAGCGAAAAGATCATCAGGATCGACAGCGGTACGACGATCTTCAGTCGACCCATGGCACGCTGCTGATTCTCGAACTGACCGCCCCAGGTCAAACGGTAACCCGGCGGCAAGGAGACTTCGGCGGCGACCGCTTTTTGCGCCTCGGCCACGAAGCTGCCTTGGTCGCGACCGATCAAATTGACTTTGACCGCAACACTGCGTGCTCCGGCCTCGCGAGCAATACGAGTTGCGCCTTGCCGGACGGCGACTTCGGCAATGTCGCCCAAGGCAACGGTCGGCGGCCCAATCGACGCAGCGTTATTACCGGGGCCCACGGCGGGAGTACTGACTGCTGAAGCGGGCAGGGGGACCTGTAGCCCGGCAATATCGTCGACCGCGTCGCGGTAAGGTCTTTGCAGCCGCAAGGTGACATCAAAACGACGATCATTTTCGTAGAAAAAGCTGACCGAATTGCCCGCCAGCGCTGCCTGAATGACCTGGTTGACATCGGATACATTGATGCCTAGTCGGGCGGTCTTTTGGCGATCGATCGTGATGGTCAGTTCGGTCTGGCCGCTGATCTTGAAGGCAGCGACATCGGTGGCGCCACGAATCTTTTCAAGAATCGTCACCACCTTGTCGGCCCGGCCCTGCAGAATTTCCAGATTCGAGCCGAAAATCTTGACGACAATCTCGCCCTTGGCACCCGATAGCGCTTCCTCGACGTTGTCCTGAATGACTTGCGAGAAGTTGGTCGGCACACCCGGTATTTTTCGGATCTTTTGAGACATGTCGGTGACCAGCGCCTCTTTGCTCGCAAATCGCCAGGTACCGCGCGGATTCAGATCGGCCAGTATCTCGAGGTTATTGGGCCCCTTTGGATCGGTGCCATCGTCAGGTCTGCCGACCTGAGTCACCACCATTTTGACTTCAGGGTAGGCACGCAGGATGCCGCGCACCTCCTGCTCGACTTCCTTGGTTTTTTGCAGTGAGGTCGGTGGCGGCAAGGTTATGGTCAACCAGATATTGCCTTCATCCAGCTTGGGCAGAAACTCGCTTCCCAACAACGGCGCGCCTGCCAGAGTGACGACCAGTATCGCGATGGAGGCGGCGCTGATGATCATCTTGATATTGCCGACCCGAACCAGCAAAGCGCGATAGCCGCGCTGGGTGGCATCGATCCAGCCGACATGCTTTTCCTCCAGGCTGTGTTTTCGAAGCACATAGGCCAGCAAGGTCGGAACCAAAGTCAGCGTCAGCAAGACGGCGCCGAGCAATGCAAAAGTCAGGGTGTAAGTGACCGGCGTAAAGATTTTCCCTTCAACCCGCTGGAAGGTGAAAATCGGCAAGAAGGCGGTAATGATGATGGCCTTCGAGAACAGAATCGGGTGCGCGAGACTGGTTGCGGTCGCCTTCAACTCGTGCAATCGCCATCCGTAACCGGAGTGCAGTGGGTTAGGATCATTCTTGCCTAGCGCCAGTCTGACCATCAGTGCTTCAACCAGCACCACCGCACTGTCAATGATGATTCCGAAGTCAATGGCACCGAGCGAGATGAGATTCGCCGAGACGCCGCGCAGATCCATCAGGATGAACGCAAACAGCAAGGACAGTGGGATGACGGTGGCGACGATCAGCGCTGCGCGCCAGTCGCGCAGGAAAATCAGCAAGATACCGATCACCAGAGCGGCGCCGACCGCCAGATTCTCGATGACCGTCATGACGGTGTGTTCGATCAGGTCCGAGCGCTGGTAGGTTGGCCGGATCTTGACGCCGGCAGGCAGCTTGGCATTAATTTCCTCGACCGTATCGCGCAGACGTTTGACCACCTTGGCCGCATTCTGGCCCTTGATCATGACGGCGATTCCCTGCACGACATCATCGCGATCGTTAAACGCGACGATACCGGAGCGCACGCGCGGACCGATCGCGACCTGCGCCACGTCGCCGACCAGAATTGGCCGCCCACCGGGTGCTGCGATGATGGTTCGCGCGATGTCCTCGAGATTACCGTACAGACCGATACCGCGGATCACCAACGATTCATCGCCGCGACGCAACAACCCGCCGCCGACATTGGCGCTGTTATTGGTCAAGGCGGTCGCGACCTGATCGATCGTGACACCATAGCGCTTGAGCGAGAACGGGTTGATCCTGACCTGATACTCCTTGACCGACCCGCCAAAGCTGATGACATCGGCGACCCCCGAAACGATTCGCAAGGATGGCTTGACCACCCAATCCTGAATCGCCCGAACTTCGTAAATCGGCATGTCGGCCGGCGCATCCAGCACATATCGGTATATTTCGCCGACCGCTGTCGACAGCGGCGCCAATTGCGGTTGAATGCCCGGCGGCAGAGTGACGTTGCCGAGTTTCTCAAGCACTTGTTGACGCGCAAAGTAGTCGTCCGTACCTTCCGAAAAGGTCAGGGTCACGATCGACAGGCCGGTAATTGAAACTGAACGTAATTGTGTTTGGCGCGGCACGCCGCTCATCTCGCGTTCGATCGGCAGGGTGACGCTGCGCTCGACCTCTTCCGGTGCCAGTCCTGGAAGCTGGGTAACGACCTGGACCTGGACATCTTGCACGTCGGGAAACGCTTCGATGGGCAGATTGCTGAGCGCGACCCAGCCGGCTGCCACCAGTGCAGCGGTTAGCACCAGAATGAATACACGCTGGTGCAGTGAGAAGGTAATTAACCGTTCCAGCATGGGTTCAGGCGCGCAGGATGAGAATCAACAACGGGCGAATGCGGTTCATTTGCTGCTGGTCGCCAATTCGGAATTCAACAACAGCGCGCCGGCGGTGACCAGACGCTCACCACGCACGAGCCCACCGGTGACGTAAGCAAACTCGCGGTCTTGAACCGTAAGGGAAATCTGGCGTCGCTTGAACAACCCGGGCGAGGCTTCAACGAAGACATAGCTATACAGACCTTGCGTCACCAGGGCGGAATTGGGCACTCGCACGGCCTGCGGCGCATCATCGGCAACCAGAATCACCCGCGCATACATTTCCGGCTTGAGCTTGCGGGCGGAATTATCGAGTGCCGCCCGCACTTGAATTCGACGCGTTGACGGGTCGACAATCTCGCCGATTCGCTCGATGGTTGCATTAAACTTTTCGCCTGCATAACCATCGACTTGCACCAGGGCGTGGTGTCCTACCCGAACCAGTGCCAGGTCCCGCTCAGGCAGATCGACAATGACCCAGAGACGCGAGGGATCAGTGATCGTAAACAGCGGCTCAGGCAAATCAGGGCGAACTTCCGAGCCTTGATTAACACGACGCTCGACGACGACACCGGCGATCGGCGAGCGCAAGGTATAGGCCGAGCCATCGGCGCCCTTGGGTGACAGATTTCGCAGCCGACGTTGGGCCCGTTGCGACTCTGCGCGGGCAGCATCGAAGTCTGCCTTGGCAGCCTCTAGATCCTTGCGAGGCGCGACTTCCGCTTGCACTAACTTCTGAGTGCGCTCGAAGGTCAGGCGTTTGCGCGTTTCGTCCGACACGCTCAACTGGAAATCGGCCACGGCCTTGGCTAACTCGGGGGAGTCAATCACCAGAAGGGGGTCACCCGTCTTGACGGCATCGCCAGGTTGGATCTTCAGCGATGTCACTCGTCCTGCAACCGGACTGGCAATCCGGGCGGTTGCATTCTCGTTGTAAGCCAGTCGGGCATTCAGCGGCTCGGCCAAGGGCACCGTTGCTTCAATCACAGGCTCGACGCGAATGGAGGTCAATTGCGCGGCGCCGGCATCAAAGCGCACCGAGTCAACCGGTAACGCCTCTTTCGGGGCCGTCGCGGCCGTACTGGCCTTGGATGATTCAGTGGCGGCAGTGCTGATTTTCGGTCGGGTTAGCAGTGAGGTGCCATATCCCAGACCAAACAACACCATCGCAATAATGATTGCAATCGCAGTCTTCACGTCGGCGTGGCTCCTGATCTCAAGGCGAACTCTCCAGTGTGGAGGCTGCCTCGTAGTTGGCAAAGGCTTTAGCGAAATCGGCCTGAGCGCCAATCGCTTCGGCGCGAACCGCCGCGCGTTGTCGTCTTGAATCAAACAAGTCGGTCAGCGTGGCCGCACCGTTGGCGAACGCAAACTCGATGCCGCTGACGACCTTTGCGGCGTCGGCAAGCGTGCTCGATAACAGGCGATTGGCCCGGTCGGCGGCAGCGCGCAATTGCGACAATGCGCGATCAAGTTCGCTGCGTGCCAATGCCTTGAGTCGGTCGCGATCTTCCTCGGCGGCGTCTTTTTCAGCCTTTGCGCGGGCCACGTCGCCGGCAAAGTCATTATTTACAAACAGCGGAATGGTGGCGCTGATTCCAAAAACGTGTCCGCCCAGCGACGGTGAGCGCTCGGTCTGAAGACCGATGGAGACATCGCGCGCACGCAGGCTTTGAGCCAACTCGATGGATTGTTGCGCGGCATCGACCCGGGACTGCGCCGCCAAAATATCGGCGCGACGGTTCTGCGAGTCGGCTTCGAGCGATGGTGAATTCAAATCGACTTTGGTGTTGATTTCTGCAATCGCTGATTGCAGTGGCAAGGGGTCACCGGCGATCATTTTGGCGGCGCTCGTCTCTTGACCGATCAGCAGAGCCAGCGCCAATTGCGCCTGTAGCCGTTGCGACTGAGCGCTGCGCAACTCGTTGGCCGCGCGACTTGCTTCGACCCGCAAACGCGAGACCTCGATCGCGGCAAGATCGCCTGCACTCTGCCGACGCTCGGCAGCGGCTTGCAGGCGTTGGTAGCCGGTCAGATTTTCGGACGCGAGATTCAATAGTTCCTGCGCGGCGACCAGGTCAAAATAGCCGGTAGCAAGCTGGCTGCGCTGTTGTCGGGAGACATCGGCAAGATCCCATTTTGAGGCTTGCTCGAGTAATTGCGCCTGGCGCGTACGCAACTCGCGTTTGCCGCCGCGCTCGAATAATTGATCGAGCCGTACGAGTCGGTTTGTCGCTCCGGGCCGGTAGCGATTGGGCTCGGTATTTGAAACCTGCCCTGTCAGGGTTGGATTAGGGCGAACGTTGACTCGATAGACCTCGGCACCGGCGATCTCGGCTTGGCGCACGGCGGCGCGAATCGCCCGATTGTTGTCTCGCTGCAATTCCTGTGCGCGCCGCAAGCTCAGAGCGTCACCTGCCTCGAGCGCAACGACTGGCGCAGCGGGTACCTGAGCGAACAGATTGCCTGCGACGCCGCAAGCCAGCAGCCACGGGAGTACCGATATGAAGTAACGAAGATGCACCGGGTATTACCTGAACTGGAATAAGCGAAATTTTCTAGGAATGTCGGACCAGCGGCGCGAGGCTGCAATCCGCTCTATTTTGCGGTCAGGACCGGGCGGATTATGTCAGAACAGGGCGTACGGGGGGTGGTTGGGGACTGACGGCGTTACGGACCGGCATACAACTTACAACAGTCCGTTAAACGGGATGATCATGACGGATTCACCGACTGATATATCGGCTCGCCCCGGCTCCAGTACCAGCATGCAGTTGGCGAGCGTCATGGAGCTCAGGACACCGGACCCTTGTTGACCGGTCAGGCGAACGCCCAGTTGGCCATCCGACTGACGCAGGGCGATACCGCGTTGATATTCAGTGCGGCCCGGTCGCTTTTTGATATTGACTTCAGACAGGGCGGCGAACGAAAGCAGCGGCGACGGTGTCGCACCCAGCAAATGATAAATTGCCCGGCGAACCACGAACAAATAAGTGACCATGGTGGCAACCGGATTACCGGGCAGACCGAAATAATAAGCCTTGCCAATCTTGCCAAACGCCAAGGGTCGACCCGGGCGAATGGCCAGGACCGAGAACGACACTCGCCCGAGTCTTTTCATGACCGTGCGCGTGAAATCTGCCTCGCCGACCGAAACTCCGCCCGAGGAGATAATCAGGTCGTGTTCGCTGGCTTTGGACAGGATATCTTCAAGTTCCGAAGGGCGGTCCGCGACTATTCCGAGGTCGGTCACCAGTAGCCCCAATTCCTCGAGCAAGCCGATCAGAACAAATCGATTGCTATCGTAGATTCGACCTGCCTGGAACGGCGCGCCTGGTTCAAGCAACTCGTCGCCGGTAGAAAATACTGCGATGCGCGGTTGCCGCACCACCGTCAGCGTGCTGATCCCTAACGAAGCTGCCAAACCAATATCGGCCGGGCGCAAGATGCGGCCCGCCGGCAGCGCAACGCAATGGCGGGCGATATCTTCGCCAGCCCGTCGAAAATGCTGGCCGCGCAACTGGCCTGCGGGGATGGTGACCGTATCGCCGTCGCGCAGACACAGTTCTTGAGCGACCACCGTATCCAACGGCGGTGGCAGCACGCCGCCGGTCATGATTCTCAATGCGCTCAATCGCGGAACCTGCCCCTCAAAGCGGTGGCCCGCCAAGGTGGTACCGACGATCTGCAATCGGGTGGCGGTATGTTCAGCCAGATCGCTATGTCGCAGCGCATAGCCATCCATCGCTGAATTGTCGAAGGCCGGCACATCAATCGGCGATCGCAGCTCGGCCGCCAAAACTCGCCAGTGCGCATTGACCAGCGTGACCGTTTCGACTTCAGTCAGGGGTTCGATCAATTCGGTCAGCTGCTGGTGGGCTTCGTCAATCGCCAGCGCTAGCGCTGCGTCATTCGCCAAGGCCGCGTCAATTGCGACGGCTGCGTCAATTTTCATAACGGCGCAACTCGTCAAGCGTATTGAAATTCAGAAAAGCCTCGTCGTCTTCAAACTCGACCGCCAGCACGTCGCGCGTCTGGTACCAGCGATCGATCTTGCGTTCACCGGCGCGCAAGTAGCGTTCGAGATCACCCGTTAGGCTGGTATGAACCAAGGCGAATACCGGTTGCCAGCGGCCGCGAACTGAGGCAACGCATATTTCGGCGGCGGATTGCTTCATGGCAGCCAACATGCGAGTGAGCAAATCTTCGGGTAGAAAGGGCGAATCACACGGTACACAGAGCAACCAATCGGTGCGACAGGCTTTGAGGCCGGCATGCAGCCCCGCCAGAGGTCCCAGGAAGCCGTCGAGTTCGTCGCTGACAATTTCGTGACCCAAAGCGTTGAAGGACGCGGGCGCCTGATTCGCATTGATGATGATGCTGCCGACCTGTGGCGTCAGGCGCGTCAGCACGTGTTCAATCAGGCTTCGCCCCCGAAACAGTTGCAGACCTTTGCTGACGCCCTGACCGTCGCTACTCATGCGCCGACCCTGACCACCGGCCAGCACCAGGCCGGTGACTTGCGCTGCAGTGCTCGGGCGCTCGATGGTGGCTGCGACAAATCGTTGCTGGCCAGTGAACAACAGAAAGTGTTTCCCCTGGCAGCGCCCGATCAGCGTCATGTTCAGACGCGCCGCCAAGTCGTAACCCATTTGCGTCAGCCCGGAGCGGGACACCAGCACCGGTATACGCATTTGCGCGCATTTGATGACCATCTCCGAGGTCAGCCTGCCGGTGGTATAGAAAATCTTGTCATCGCCGCTGACCGCTTCGGTCCACATCCAACCGGCGATCGCATCGACGGCATTATGGCGGCCGACATCCTCGACAAAGTACAAGATATCGCCAGCAGACGGAGCAGACGGAGCAGACGGAGCAGACGGAGCAGACGGAGCAGACGGAGCAGACGGAGCAGACGGAGCAGATTGTGGATTGGCACAGAGTGCGCAGCCGTGCACTGCACCGGCCTGCTTGTAAATGGATTCAAATCGCCGCACCTGATCCAACATCCGATAAAGTGTTTTCTGGGTCAGGCGAGCGGCGCTGTTCAGGACGATGGAATTGATTTCAGACATGACGTCACCGAACATCGTGCCTTGTCCGCAACCGGTCGTTACTGTGCGCTTTTCCAGTCGGGCGTTCAGATCGCCGGCGTCCCAGCAACTGATGCCTGCTTCGGCCAGTGAGCGGCTGGTGACCGCAGCCGACGCGCTGTCCCAATCGACCTGGATGGCTGCGATATCTGCCAGCTCCCGAACAATGCGCTGGTTGCGCAGGTAACCCAACACCAGGTGCTCGGGCGCGGCGCCCAAGGTCATCAGCGTGATCAATTCCCGCTTGTCGAGATAGACCGTCAGCGCATGTTCGCCCGCGATCGACGTCGTGCGGTTGGCGCCAAATTCGTCGGTCGCTTGCACCTGGAATACAGCCGGTCGCGTATTGGCCGTCATGACCGGAAGGCGCTTCATCCGCCGATGTAGGACATTTCTATTTTTCGCTGGCCAGGCGTTTGTCCGGATCGCAACTCGGAGTAGCGATCAGTACGCGCCCGCCATAGATGCGCGACAGCGGCAGAGATTTGCTCATCGCAGAATCCTTGCCGCAACAGTGCGCGAAGATCATGACCGGCCGTGGCGAACAGGCAGGTATAAAGCTTGCCCTCAGTCGACAGACGCGCCCGCGTGCAGCTCGAACAGAACGGTTGGGTCACAGACGAAATCACACCAATCTCGCCACTACCGTCGCGATATCGCCAGCGCTCGGCAACCTCGCCGATGTAGTTCGGATCAGCCGAGACCAGCGGTAGCTCCTGGTTGATCATTGCGACAACATCACCGCTGGGCAGCACTTCGTCAAGCTTCCAACCGTTGCTGGCGCCGACGTCCATGAACTCGATAAACCGCACCACATGACCGCTGCCCTTGAAGTGGCGCGCCATCGGTAGAACCTGATGATCATTGACCCCGCGCTTGACCACCATATTGACCTTGATGGGTCGCAGGCCGGCGGCCGCCGCGGTTTCAATGCCGTTTAGTACATCGGCCACTGGAAAATCAACATCGTTCATAAGACGAAAGGTCGGATCGTCGAGCGCGTCGAGACTGACCGTGACCCGCTGCAGCCCGGCATCGACCAGCGCGCGGACCTTGCGAGCCAGCAGCGAAGCATTGGTGGTCAAGGTCAGATCCACCGGCTTGCCCGAGGGCGTGTTCAGCCTTGCCAATCGCTCGATCAGTCGCTCGAGATTCTTGCGCAGTAGCGGCTCACCGCCCGTCAGTCGAATCTTCTCGACGCCATGGGCGACAAAGATTCGCGCCAGACGTTCAATTTCCTCGAAACTCAGCAGGGACGACTGCGGCAGGAACTGATAGTCCTTGTCGAACACCGATTTCGGCATGCAATAGGTGCAACGGAAATTGCAACGATCGGTCACCGAGATTCTGAGGTCGTGCAATGCGCGTTGGCGACTGTCGGCCAGCCGACCTTCAGCGCCGGCGTAATCGGTCGGCACGAACGGTAACTCCGCCTGGTAGCGGGCCTCGGCAATCGGAATAATGCGTTCAGTCATATTCAGTCAGCAGTATCGGATCAGGGGTCAGGTAATGGAGCAGCGACCCAGTCGACTCGACAGCCAATATAACAAGATAACTTGAATGTTGCTGAAGCGACCTATCGTCGCCATTACTTGCGCGGCGTTGGATGGATACGTCCAACGCCGCGCAAGTGTGCTCTTCCGTAAGCTTCTGGCGTTTGGCTCCTAGCCGGCGGTCAGGGTTCAGCCCGAGGTTGGGTCTCGACCTGTTGCATCGGCTCATCAGCGATCACTGCCTTGGGCTTGCGGGCCCGGGGTATGCGCGGTGTTGATATCTGAATCGGCAGAGCGGTATCGGTGCGGGCAACGGTTTCCACCCATTGCAGGCCGGCCTCGTCCAAAACCGATTTCAGCTCTTCGGTAGAAACTGGACGGTCAACTGGGCTGATCACCGGCGCCGGCGGCGTTACCGCTGTCGATATCGTGACTGGCGCGGGAGGATCGACCGCCATGGAAGAAGCAGCGGCTACGAACTGCGGTTCTGAAGTGGCCGGTTGAGCGACAACCTGAACAACGGTTTCGCGCCTGACCGGCGCTTCACTGTAGATCATCGGAGTCGAAGCGGACGACATGCTGACCATGCCATCCAGCGTCGGCAGGCCGGAAACTGACCCGGTGTCACGGGCTGAGGTGGCATGTGTTGCCTCGGCTGCGCCTACCGACCCTGGCACTGTGCCGGTATCTGAACCCGTCTCCGAGCCTGCCCTTGAGTCCGTCCTTGAGTCCGTCTCTACTTCCGTCTCTGCGCCCGTCTCTGCGCCTGTCTCTACACTGACTTCACCGCCTGACTCCGCGCGCTGTCCCTCGCCGCGGCGACCGCGGCGCCGGCGCCCACGGCCGCGACGCTCGCTGTCGGCTGATTCACCGGTCTGAGCATTGCTGTCAAAGCCGTTCTCCGACCCGTTGGCGTTCTCATCGGTATTGACGGTGCCGGTGCCGGTGACCTGATGGCCCTGGCTGCTGCTGTCAAGTACCATCGAACTGACCACACCGGTGGCGGCAACGGCGGCTGCGCCAACGACCACGGCGTTGGCGTCAGTCACTACGTCGGCTCGTGGCGCGCGATTCTCATCGCGCCCCGGGCGCTCTCGGCCTTGGCGGTCACGACCGTCGCGACGCGGGCGCCGATTCTCGCCAGAGGGCGGAGTCGCGCTATTTGGATCGTGCTCCGTGCGCTGACCAGCTTCCGTCGCAATGTCTTGCGAACGCGGTGTACGGGCTTCGCGTGGCTCACGCGGTTCGCGTGGCGGACGGTCTTCTCGCGGCCCACGATCTTCTCGCGGCGGACGATCTTCACGGGGTCGATCGTTACGCGCCTCGCTTCGTTCATTTTTGCCGTCTGTGCGATCACCGCGTCCTTCCGGGCGATCAGCGCGAGCTTCGTTCCGATCACGTCGACCTTCCTTATTGCGATCTTCGCGTGGACGGTCACCGCGTTCGTTACGATCACCGCGATCCCGACCGCCTCGTCGCGGACGGTCTTCGCGCGCCGCACGCCCTTGTTCCAACGCGGGAACCTGGGTAGCGCTGGCGGCAGCCCGATCGGTGCCTACTTTGGTAAATCCACCAGCGCTTGAAACGGCATCGCCTTCGTTGGCGGCCTTGCGACGGAACCAGCCAAACAGCCGACCAAACAATCCTTCGTCACCGTTGGTTGCCGGTTGTACGACCCGGGTCGCCGTCGAACTGGCGCGAGTGCTATTGGCAACGGCGTTGGCCATGACCGTTGGTGCGGGTACCGCTACCGGCGCCGGCACGATCACCGCTGTCGGCATCGGCGCCGGCGTTCCCGAGGTAATACCCTTGACGACGGCTTCCTGTCGTTGCTTGGCCGGCTCCAGTTTGCGATCGATGTAGTTATCGTCTTCAGCCGGACCATCGGCCAGTGCATAACTGGCGCGGTAGTTGGTCAGGCGCTCGTCGTCATGACGCAAGCGCTCGAGTTTGTAATGTGGCGTTTCGATGTACTTGTTGGGCACCAGCACAATCTCGACCTTCAACCGGGCTTCCATCTTGGCGATTTCGGCGCGCTTTTCATTCAAGAGGAAGGTCGCGACGTCAACCGGAACCTGCGCATAAACCGCCGCAGTGTTCTCCTTCATCGACTCTTCCTGAATCACACGCAGCAAATGCAATGCAGACGATTCGACGTCACGAATCACGCCGGTTCCATTGCAACGCGGGCAGGTAATGTGAGTGCCCTCATTGAGCGCTGGACGCAGGCGCTGGCGCGATAATTCAATCAGACCAAAGCGGGAGATCTTGCCAGCCTGGACGCGGGCGCGATCATGATGCAGACCGTCCTTCAGGCGCTGCTCGACTTCGCGCTGGTTTTTCTGGCTCTCCATGTCAATGAAGTCGATGACGATCAGTCCGCCGAGATCGCGCAGACGCATCTGCCGCGCCCCTTCATCGGCCGCTTCCAGATTGGTGCGCAGCGCGGTTTCCTCGATGTCCGAGCCGCGGGTGGAGCGCGCCGAATTCACATCGATAGCGACCAGCGCTTCGGTGTGATCGATGACTATGGCACCGCCCGAGGGCAGGGGAACGACGCGCGAATACGCGGTTTCGATCTGATGTTCGATCTGAAAGCGCGAGAACAGCGGCACGTCGTCGTGATAGCGTTTGACCTTGGCGACGTTGTCCGGCATGACATGTGCCATGAACTGATGCGCCTGCTCGTAAATATCTTCCGTGTCGATGAGAATCTCGCCGACGTCCGGGGTGAAATAGTCACGAATCGCGCGGATCACCAGGCTTGATTCCTGATAAATCAGAAACGCACCGGGCGATCCCTTGGCGGCCGAATCGATGGCACTCCAAAGATGCAGCAGGTAGTTCAGATCCCACTGCAGCTCTTCGGCGTTACGACCGATGCCAGCCGTGCGGGCAATCAAGCTCATGCCGGAAGGCACTTCGAGCTTGTCCATGGTCTCGCGCAATTCCTGGCGCTCTTCACCTTCGACGCGGCGTGAAACGCCGCCGCCGCGCGGGTTATTCGGCATCAACACCGTATAACGGCCAGCCAACGACACGAAGGTCGTCAGGGCAGCGCCCTTGTTGCCGCGTTCTTCCTTGTCGACCTGAACCAGCAGTTCCTGGCCTTCGGCGATCGCGTCCTGAATACGTGCCTTGTTGACCTCGACGCCTTGCTTGAAATAGGCGCGCGAAATTTCCTTGAACGGCAGAAAACCGTGGCGCTCCTCGCCGTAATTGACGAAGCAGGCTTCCAGACTCGGTTCGATCCGAGTCACAATTCCTTTGTAAATATTGCTTTTCCGGGATTCCCGGCTGGCTGATTCGATATCGATATCGATCAGTTTCTGGCCATCGACAATGGCAACCCGCAACTCCTCGGAGTGCGTGGCATTGAACAGCATGCGTTTCAAATAATTCTCCCGGCACAAACTGGCGGCGTGTGCTTGGCCGGCGGGAGGGCCTTTAACAGGCCAGCGAGTAACTAACCAGTGCCGCTAAATGCGTATAGCTAAGTGGATATAGCTCGGAGCGGCAATTGAATACGAACGGTACTCTGGGCAACCTGTAATTCTCCCTCGAGATGGACCCGGGCGCCTCGGCGGCGCACGAAAGCCGCCCGATCCGAGCAGGATCTGGAGAAGGCTTGCGATCAGGTTTGGGAAAATCTGCACTTCAGACCATTCCGGTCGCAAGATGACTGCGACCGATCAACATTCTGGCTTGTATTCGGGACATCCCGCGTTCCTCAACCATTGAGAAACCGCGTTAATCGTTAATTTTCTTGGTGAACTTTCTTGATAACTTAAGGGCGCTAAAACGGGGGGCTACAATGAGTCGACCAAAACGCCTGCGCAAGTTAACACCCAAAGTATAGCAAGATGAATGACTTGCGCAAAAAAGCTGACATTCCGCCTGCACGTCGCAGCGCTCCGTTTGACGGATTCCGCCAGCGCGCGAGTACCAGAGCGGCAGCGCCGGTTGTCGATGCAAATCCGTCTGACGCGCCCGCCCTCAAGGTCCAACAAGTGCTGATCGACGCTGACAGCGCCGGCCAGAGGCTCGATAACTTATTGATTCGATTGCTGAAAGGCGTGCCGCGCAGCCATATCTATCAGCTTGTCCGCAGCGGCCAGGTACGAATCAACGGCGCGCGCGTCGAAGTCTTGCAGCGCCTGGCCACCGGCGATAAGGTACGCATTCCGCCGGTCCGGGTTGCGCAGGTCGTAGCGCGATACGTGCCATCCCAGGAATTTCCGGTAGTGTTCGAAGATGCCGAATTGCTGGTCATCAACAAGCCCGAGGGCGTGGCCGTACATGGCGGCAGTGGTGTGTCGAGCGGGGTCATTGAACAGTTGCGCGCGGCGCGACCTGAACAGCGATTTCTCGAACTGGTGCACAGAATCGACCGCGACACCTCGGGTCTGTTGATGATCGCCAAAAAGCGTAGTGCTCTGGTTCGACTGCAGGAACAACTGCGCGAGCGTTCGACCGAGAAGGCCTATTTGGCGATCGTCAAAGGACGTTGGCCGCTGCGCACCAAGACACTGCGTGGCCAGCTCGAAACCTCGGTGAGCGCCAACGGCGAGCGTCGCGTTTCGGTCAGTGACGACGGCCGAAGCGCAACCACTCATGTGTTGGGGGTGCAGTCGTTCACGGCGCCGCTGGCCGGCGTTTGCACCCTCGTTAACTGCCGGATCGAGACCGGGCGAATGCATCAAATCCGGGTGCACCTGGCGCATGCCGGTTTTCCGATTCTGGGTGATCAGAAATACGGCGAATTTGAACTTAATAAAGCACTTCACAAACTATCATATAAGCGTATGTATTTGCACGCATTTAGTCTAACGGTCGGGCATCCTGAGGATTCAATCGCTTTGCTGCTGGAGGCGCCGATGCCCGATGAGTTTTCGCGTCTGATGTCGCGGGCGGTAGCGCCTTGAAGGACATTGCGCTGGTCGTCTTTGATTGGGATGGCACGCTGATGGACTCGACGCGCGCCATCACCGAATCGATTCAACTGGCCGCGCGTGACCTGGATTTGCCGGTGCCCAGCGACCAGGAGGCCAGTCACGTGATTGGACTTGGACTGCACGATGCATTGAAGTTGGCGGTGCCAAGCCTGCCGCCGTCTCGCCTGACCGAATTTGTCGAGCGCTACAGTGTTCACTACCTGGAGCGTGATCGCGTACTGCGACCGTTCGCAGGCGCCGAGGATTTGCTCAGGGCGCTCAAGAATCGGCGAATTGCAACCGCCATTGCGACCGGAAAGTCGCGACTCGGGCTGAACCGGGCGCTCGACTCGGTCGGTTGGGGGCACTACTTCGAGACCAGTCGCTGCGCTGACGAGGGTATTCCGAAACCGGATCCGTGGATGTTGAATGAGCTATGCCGGCAAATGGCCAGCGCACCCGGCAAAACCGTCATGATTGGCGACACCAGTCATGACTTGCTGATGGCCAAGGCGGCCGGTGTCTGGGCGATTGCGGTCACTTATGGCGCCCATCCGATGGCAGAGTTGCAACGTATCGGCGCCGCCGGTTTCTGCGATTCCGCGACCGAACTGCGCGAGCTTTTGTTGCCCTTGTGTGTTTCGCGGGCTACGCCTTGAACTGGCTGCCGGACGACAACAATCAAGCTGCAAAAGCCGGCTGGATCCGAGTCTGTGACTCCTCGCAACTTTTGGAGCGGGGCGTTGGTGTCCGCTTCGAATGGTGCGGTGCTGCGCAATCCCAGCCCTCGCCGGCGTTCGTGATTCGGCATGCGGGTATCCCGCATGCCTATGTGAATCAATGCCGTCATGTGCCGGTCGAACTCGATTTTCCGGCCGGTCAATTTTTCGATGAATCGGGCGCCAATCTTGTTTGCGCGACGCATGGCGCCATTTATAGTCCCGAGAACGGGCGTTGCCAGGGCGGACCCTGCGCATCGCGCGGATTACGCAAGCTTGAATGCCTGGACGAACACGCATCGATCTGGGTTCGACAGGAAACTCACGGAGCAAGTTAATGGAAGACTATTCATCGCAAGCCGAACGGGCCGGCAAGCCTGAAGTTGCGAAAAACCTGACCGCCGCAGGTGTTGAGGCGCCCTGGGAGCGCTCGGTGCTCGAGAAACTGGCGCTTTCCCTGGTGGAAGAGAAACGGCGCGCCCGCCGCTGGGGAATCTTCTTCAAGCTGACCAGCGTGGCGCTGGCGGTGCTGGCCTTCCTGTACGTGAACGGCAAGTTGAATTTTGATTCCACGGAAGCGGTCAACACCAAGCACACCGCGCTGGTGGACGTCATCGGCGTGCTCGATTCTGGCGCCGAGGCCAACGCTGACGCCTTGATCAACGCGCTGCAGGCGGCCTTCAAGGACAGCAATACCAGCGGCGTGGTCATGCGCATCAACAGCCCCGGTGGCAGCCCGGTACAAGCGGGCATGGTGGTTGACGAAATCCGCCGACTCAAGGCCAAGTATCCGAAGATTCCGCTGCATGTCGTCGTCGAGGAGATCTGCGCGTCCGGCGGTTACTACATCGCGGCAGCTGCCGATCAGATCTATGTTGACAAGGCCAGCTTGATTGGCTCGATCGGCGTTCTCATGGACGGCTTCGGATTTGTCGGCACCATGGAAAAACTCGGCGTCGAGCGACGCCTGATCACGGCGGGCGCCAACAAGGGCTTTCTGGACAGCTTCTCACCCATGAACGAGGCGCAGCGCAAAGTGGCGCAAAATATGGTTGCGGAGATCCATCAGCAATTTATCGATGTGGTTCGAAAGGGTCGCGGCACGCGCTTGAAAGAGTCGCCCGACACATTCTCCGGCCTCGTCTGGAGCGGCGCTAAAAGTATCGAAATGGGTCTGGCCGATGGTCTCGGCACGGTGGAGTCGGTGGCCAGAGAAGTCATCAAGGCTGAAGAAGTCGTCGATTTTTCGCCAAAAGATAACTTTGCCGAGAAAATTGCCAAACGAATTGGCATCAGCGCCGGTCAGACGCTGCAACGATCGCTGCGCAGCGGTTTCGAGGCGCCGGTGTTACGCTGAAACACCGCTTGCAACAAGAATACAGCGCGCCCCTTCGACAATTCGGGCGGCTTTTGGCGCCAGCCTGCAACGGTTTGAGAGACCAGGTTTTCGGCCGCTTCGCCGATTTCATGGGCCACACACAGGCGCGTCTGGGGTGCCAATACCAACAACAGTGAATCGAGCAGCGCCCGCGCACGGTAGGGCGTTTCGATCATGATGATGCTCTCCGAGTGAGTGGCCGAGCGCTTTTCCAGCAAGCGAAGTTCACGTTCGCGCTGCTCACGTTCAGCCGCGACATAGCCCACAAACGCAAAGCGCTGGCCGTTCATGCCGCTGGCCATCAGCGACAGCACAATCGAGCACGGACCAATCAAGGGCACCACCCGAATGCCTCGGCTTTGGGCCAGCCAGACCAGGTTGGCACCCGGGTCGGCGACACCCGGGCAGCCGGCATCCGATAACAAGCCCAGATCAAAGCCGTCCATCAGAGGCTTGATCAATGCGTTCAGTTCGGTCTCAGGCGTGTGTTCGTTGAGTTCGGCAATTTGAGTGGCCGGCAGATTGCGATCCGGATCCACTTGCCTCAAAAAGCGTCGCGCGTTCTTGGCGCTTTCAGCAACAAAAAAGTTTAACTCGCGCACTCGCTCGAGCGTGTCCATCGGCAGAACCTGCCGAGCCGTGCGCGTTTCACCAATCGGCGTCGGTATGCAAAATAGCCTCCCCGTACTCATGGTGGTGTCACGATTTACGCTGATTGATGCGAAAGACGACCTGCAAATTCATCACCTCGCTTACCGATAGCGCTGGGTTAAAACATCGTAGCCGCAGCGGGCCAATAGATCGCAAAGCCGGGTCAAGGGTAATCCAATCAGCGCAGTCGGGTCGGAGCCGCTCATCGACTCGAGCAAGGCGATTCCGAGTCCTTCGCTTTTCGCCGAACCGGCGCAATCGTAGGGTTGTTCGCGCAGCAGATACGCTTGAATCTGTTCGGCGCTCAAGTCCCGGAACCTGGCCTTGATTTCGGATAGATCAAAGAACTCGATGCCGTCCTCGATACCGACCAGGGCCAGACCGGTATAAAAATGCAAGGTCTTGCCGGAGGCTGCAGTCAGTTGTGCGCAGGCCCGTTCATGGGTCATCGGCTTGCCAATGATGGTTGTCCCGTCCAGCGTTGCGGTCTGGTCGGATCCGATCACCCAGGCTGAAGGACGCTGGCGAGCGATGACTTGTGCTTTTTCGATCGACAGTCGCTTGGCGACGGCTGCGGGCGATTCGCCGGGTTGCGGCGACTCATCGATCTGTGGCGCCAAAACCTCAAACGGCACACCGAGGCGCTCCAGCAACGCCCGCCGGTAAGTGGAGCTCGAAGCAAGAATAAGTTCGGGGAACGGTTTGGAGCCGGGGCGTGCCATTGTGATTGCGGTCGTGTCAAATAATACTAGTCGAATTATGATACCGATATGAAGAGCATCCCCCGCAACGCAAACCCAACACCAGAAAGCCCGGCGCGCAGCGCGCCGCCGGGCTGGGTCGATTCCAGCAACTTTGCTGAACAGAATGGCATCAAGGCAGGGTCAACAGCGACACCGCAACTTGAGCGGCTTGAGTCGTCGCTGGACGGCGACCCGGGTACGGTGAATTGGCGCTTTACCGGCCGATCCGGCCGATTGGCCGATGGTACGGTGCAGCGCTGGCTTTCGTTAACAGCGGATCTGGATGCCCAGATGACCTGCTCACGCTGTGACGAACCGGCGCCAGTGGCCGTCTCGCTGGCGCGTGAGTTCCTGTTGGTCGCCGACGAGCGCCGCGCCGAGCTGCTCGATGATGAGGCCGAAGACTACGACGTGTTGGTTGATGATCGGCGATTTTCGCTGACCGATCTGCTTGAAGACGAGTGTTTGATGGCGCTACCCAGCTTTGTGAGCCATCCGGATTGTCGGCCGGTGCAGGCCGAAGCCGAGCCAGAACCGGCGCGAAATCCATTCGCGGCACTGGCCCAATGGCGCAATCCGGAAAAATAGCGCCGACGCGATCGGTCCTGGAAACGGTTTGTTGTTATACTCGTGGTCTTTGCTTTTCAAGGCTGGAGTAGCTCCATGGCCGTCCAACAGAACAAGAAATCCTCCTCGAAGCGTGGCATGCACCGTGCCCACGACTTTTTGTCGGCCCATGCCCTGGGCATTGAGCCGACTACCGGTGAAGTTCACCGCCGTCATCACGTCAGCCCAAACGGCTTTTATCGCGGCAAGAAAGTCGTCAAAACCAAGTCTGACGAGTAATCTGCTTAACGCGACGCAGAGCAGGCAGCAGTGCAGGCAGCAGGTTAAGCAGCACCAGCCCGAACCATTGCCCCGAGTCGCTCAGTTCAAGCGAATGAGTTGAAACGCGTGAAAATTGCTGTTGATTGCATGGGCGGTGATCACGGGCTATCGGTAACCGTTCCAGCCAGCTTGTCATTTTTGGCAGCCCACCCCGATTGCGACTTGATTTTGGTCGGCGACAAGGCGTCGCTGGATGCTGCCTTGGCTGGAGCGGCAACGAACTTGGTGCAGCGCTGCACCATCGAGCATGCCAGCGAAGTGGTCGGCATGAACGAAAGTCCCGCTGTGGCGCTGCGCGGCAAGCGCGATTCGTCGATGCGGGTTGCTGCGCGTCTGGTCAAGGACGGCGCTGCCCAAGGCTGTATCAGCGCTGGCAACACCGGTGCGCTGATGGCGATTTCCCGGTACGTCCTGAAAACGCTGGAAGGTATCGATCGACCTGCACTCGCCATGCAGATTCCCAATCAACTGGGCGGTACCACCACCATGCTCGATCTGGGCGCCAACGTCGACTGCGAACCGATTCATCTTCTGCAGTTTGCGCTCATGGGGGTGTCGCTGGTCAGTGCGCTCGAAGGGCATGAATCGCCGTCGGTGGGTTTGCTCAATATCGGTGAAGAGGTTATCAAGGGTAACGATGTCGTAAAACTGACGGCCGAACTTCTGAGAGCCAGCGCGCTTAATTTTTACGGCAACGTCGAGGGTGATGATATATACAAGGGCACAACCCATGTTGTGGTCTGCGATGGTTTTGTCGGTAACGTCGCCTTGAAGACCTCCGAAGGTCTGGCACAAATGATGGGTGGGTTCATTCGCGAAGAGTTCAGCCGCAGTATCGGCTCGAAATTCATGGGTCTGCTGGCTTACCCGGTGCTCAAGCGATTCAAGGTTCGGGTTGATCATCGTCGCTACAACGGCGCCAGTCTGGTGGGATTGCGCGGAGTGGTCATCAAAAGTCATGGATCGGCCGATGCCTACGCCTTTGAATGCGCGTTGGGCCGGGCCTATGATGCGGCGCGTAACGGACTGGTGGCCCGCATTGCCAGTGGTCTTGCAGAGCTGGCCGCCAACTCGGATGTGTCGAAAGTGCTGATTCCTTGAGTCTCGGCCCTCGCCGATCGGGCAAACCCTCCGTACAATTCGAGTGCTTGTAGAAAGCTTGTATCTTACGCCCCGCTGATAACGTTCGACCCGTTTCCAACTGACGCCCCAAACCCAGAATTTGCGCCCATGCAACGCTATTCCCGAATAATCGGCACCGGAGCGGCCTTACCCGCAGACTGCGTCAGCAACGACGAGCTGGCCAAACGACTGGCCTTGCGCGGTGTTGAAACCAGCGACTCCTGGATCATGGAGCGCACTGGCATTCGGCAGCGATATCTGGCTACCCCGGAGCTGACCAGCAGCCAATTGGCCACCGAGGCGGCGCAAAAGGCGCTCGCTGCCGCTAGTATCGATGCGGCGTCGCTCGACCTCATTATTGTCGCGACCTCAACGCCGGACTTTGTTTTCCCGAGTACGGCCTGTCTGGTTCAGAAGCAGCTTGGCATTTCGGGCCAGGCGGCGTTTGACATGCAGGCAGTGTGCAGCGGCTTTGTTTATGCGCTTGCCACGGCTGATGCCATGATCAAGACCGGCGCGGCGACGCGCGCGCTGGTCATCGGCGCCGAGGTTTTTTCGCGAATACTCGACTGGAGTGATCGCACCACCTGCGTATTGTTTGGCGATGGTGCCGGCGCCGTCGTATTGGCGGCGGACGAACGGCCGGGCATTCACGCCAGTCGCCTGTTCGCCGATGGGCGTTACGAGCATATTTTGCGTACCCCCGGCAATGTCAGTGGCGGCCAGATCATCGGCCACCCGATGTTGACCATGGACGGGCAGGCGGTGTTCAAATTAGCGGTATCGGTGCTCGATTCGAGCGCCCGGGCTACGGTCGACGCGGCCGGTATGTCCTTGTCAGATATCGACTGGCTGATTCCTCACCAGGCCAATGTTCGTATTCTCCAGGCCACCGCACGCAAGCTCGGCATGCCGATCGAAAAAGTGGTGATCGCCGTCGACCAACATGCCAATACCTCGGCAGCGTCGGTGCCGCTGGCGCTCGATCTGGCCGTTCGTGATGGCCGGATTAAGCCAGGCCATAAAATCATGATGCAAGGCGTTGGTGGCGGTTTCACCTGGGGCGCTGTGTTGGCGACGCTTTAATACTTTGAAACCAGCATCTTGAAACTAGCCTTTGTATTTCCGGGTCAAGGCTCGCAGGTCGTCGGCATGCTCGACAGCTTTGCGGACAACACTGCCGTCCAGGCGATTCTGCACACGGTGGATACCACATTGAACGAGGACTTGACTTCGCTGATTGCCCGCGGACCCGCTGAGGCGCTTGGCCTGACCGTCAATACGCAACCGGCGATGCTGGTCGCCGGATTTGCCTGCTTCAAGGCCTGGTTGGAGGCGGGCGGTCCGGAGCCCGCCATGGTTGCTGGTCACAGCCTGGGCGAATATACGGCGCTGACGGCCGCTGGCGGCTTGCCGTTGGCCGACGCCGTACGATTGGTTCGCTTGCGAGCCCAGGCCATGCAGGAAGCGGTGCCTGTCGGTACCGGCGGGATGGCAGCGATTCTCGGACTCGACGATGCAAGCGTCAGCGAAGCCTGCCGGCAAGCTGTCGCCATTGGAGTCGAGGCCGGTCAGCATTGGGTGGTCGAGCCCGTCAATTTCAATGCGCCCTCGCAAGTGGTCATTGCCGGGCATTCGGCCGCCGTTGAGCAGGCCTGTGTCCAGGCCAAGTCACTGGGCGCCAAGCGCGCCTTGCCTTTGAGTGTCTCAGCGCCGTTCCATTCGAGCCTGCTGAAACCCGCTGGTCTGCGTCTGCAAACGGCGCTTGCAGCAGTGCAGGTATCGCTGCCCCGCTACGAATTGGTGAACAACATCGATGCCGTGATCGAGCGCGATCCGGTACAGATCAAGGATGCCCTGGTGCGGCAATCTTACGGCCCGGTTCAGTGGGTCAAGGTGGTGCAACAAATGGTTGCTCTCGGCGTGACTCGAATGATCGAATTCGGACCCGGCAAGGTATTGACCGGTCTGGCCCCGCGCATCGACAAGTCGATCAAGGTCAGCGCCGTATTCGATGCAGCCAGTCTTGCGGTAGTGTTGGCCGAGGTGGTAGCGGAACAGAAGGCGGAGGCATGACGCAAGGCCGCGTCGCTCTGGTCACAGGCGCCAGTCGAGGCATTGGCCGGGCCATTGCAATCGAGCTTGCAAAACAAGGTGCCATGGTCATTGGCACAGCCACCAGTGCAGCGGGCGCCCTGGCTATTGATGACTACATGCGCGATTCAGCGCAGAAGGGCTGCGGGCGCGTGCTCGACGTCACCGACGCCGGGCAGTGCCAACAACTCTGTGATTCGATCGTCAAGGAATTCGGGCCGATTCTGATTCTCGTCAATAACGCCGGCATCACGCGAGACAATTTATCGATGCGCATGAAGCCCGAAGAGTGGTCGGCAGTCATGTCGACCAATCTCGAGGCCGTGTTCAGGATGTCGCAGTTGGTGATGCGCGGCATGATGAAAGCCAGGGAAGGGCGCATCATCAACATCGGTTCGGTGGTCGGTTCCAGCGGCAACGCCGGCCAGGCCAATTATTCGGCAGCCAAGGCCGGCGTTGCAGGCCTGAGCCGTTCGTTGGCGCGTGAGCTCGGCAGCCGCAACATCACGGTGAATTGCATTGCACCGGGCTTCATTGCGACCGACATGACCAAGGCACTCAGCGAGCAGCAGACCGCTGCATTGATGGCGCAGATACCGTTGGGTCGCTTGGGGCAGCCCGATGAGATTGCGGCCAGCGTGGCGTTTCTCGCTTCACCGAAAGCGGGCTACATCACGGGTGTGACGCTGCATGTCAACGGCGGCATGTACATGGAATGATGCTGTTACAATCGCGCCCCAGCCGGGGACGGCCCGCGATTAGCCGTTTGCAAGTGGCTTACCGGTGCGAGATCGAAGCGGTGGATTGAAGCTAAACGCTGCGCTATTGAAAGATTCAGGAGTCAGAATGGAAAACATCGAACAACGCGTTAAAAAGATTGTCGCTGAGCAGTTAGGTGTCAACGAAGCCGAGATCAAGGCAGAGTCATCGTTCATCGATGATCTGGGTGCCGACTCGCTTGATACCGTCGAACTGGTGATGGCGCTCGAAGACGAATTCGAGACCGAGATTCCCGATGAGCAGGCCGAGAAGATCACGACCGTTCAACACGCGATTGACTACGTCAAGAACCATAGCAAGGCCTGAAGTCAGCAGTTCGTGACTGCTGCCCGATCTGCTTTGATGCTTAGCGAGTAATTTGATGAGCCGACGTCGCGTCGTCATAACCGGCTTGGGTATCGTCTCACCCATTGGCAATGATCTCAAGAGCGCCTGGGCGAATGCACTGGCCGGCAAGTCCGGTATCGCCAGGGTAACCCGCTTCGATGTGTCGAATATGCCCGTGCAGTTCGCGGGTGAAGTCAAGGACTTCGACATCGCCGCTTACATGCCCGCCAAAGAGGCTCGGCATTTTGATACGTTCATTCACTTTGGAATCGCGGCTGGCCTGCAGGCCTTTCGCGATAGCGCCATTGAGGTCAGCGACGCCAACTCGGATCGCATCGGCGTCATGGTCGGTTCGGGCATTGGCGGCTTGCCGCTGATTGAAGATCAGCACTCCGAATATCTGAATCGTGGTGTGCGCCGAATTTCGCCGTTCTTTGTGCCGGGTTCGATCATCAACCTGATCTCGGGCGAACTGTCGATCCTGACGGGCGTCAAGGGTCCGAACCTGGCCGTGGTTACCGCCTGCACCACCGGCTTGCACTGCATTGGACTGGCTGGCCGCATGATCGAGTACGGCGACGTCGACGTCATGATTGCTGGCGGCGCCGAATCGACCATCTCGCCGTTGGGCATTGGTGGCTTTGCATCGATGCGCGCCCTGTCTACCCGCAACGACGACCCGACCACCGCATCGCGCCCGTGGGACAAGGATCGCGACGGGTTTGTGCTGGGCGAGGGCGCCGGGGTCATGGTGCTTGAAGAGTACGAACATGCGAAAGCGCGCGGCGCGCAGATTTACGCCGAGTTGTCGGGCTTTGGCATGACGGGCGACGCTTATCATATGACGGCACCGAGCACCGATGGTCCACGCCGCTGCATGGGTATGGCGCTGCGCAGTGCGGGCGTCAATCCCGATGAGATTACTTATCTGAATGCGCACGGCACCTCGACGCCGCTCGGCGACAAGAACGAGACCGAGGCGATCAAACTGGCGTTGGGTGAAACAGCAGCTCGAAAAATCGTCGTCAACTCGACCAAATCGATGACCGGTCATTTGCTCGGTGGCGCGGGAGGCATTGAATCGGTGTTCACGGTGATGGCCGTTCACGACCAGGTTTCACCGCCCACGATCAATATCTTCAACCAGGACCCGGAATGCGACCTCGACTACTGTGCCAACGTCGCGCGTCCGATGCGTATTGATGTCGCTATCAAGAATTCATTCGGTTTTGGTGGCACCAACGGTACGCTGGTTTTCCGCCGCTTATAGCAGTCGACCGGGTCTTGTCTGGCAGAGCCTCACCTGATCGAATTTCACCGCTCGCGACTGTTCCCGATGCTGATCTCAGGCGCGCATCTGATTGGCTTGGCAGCGTTGGGGCTAACTGGCTGGCAATTGCGCAGTCACGCGCTGAGCGTGGCCGTCTGGACCGCTTTGACGTTACTCGCTGTCTGTCTGCTGGTCTTTTGGCGCCGATCGCTGGCCCCCAAGCCCTTCGAGCTACGCGCACTGCAGCCGGCAGCAAGCCGCCGCTGGCGGGCGCACTTGAAAGGCCGCGACGGTGAATTCGACCTGGAAATCGTCAACTGGACCCGGGTTGGTCCGTTGCTGGCACTTGATATCAGGAGTGCCGACCCAACGTTCACCTCGGGACGCTCGTTGCTGCGATTCTTGCTTGCCCGGGATCAGTGTACGGATGCGCAGTGGCGACAGTTGCTGGCCAGCTTGACGTGGATGGCGAACGAATCGAACTAAGTCGAACTAAGTCGAACTAAGTCGAAGTAGGTCGAAGTAGGTCGAAGTAGGTCGAAGTCGGTCGAAGTAGGTCGAAGTAGGTCGAAGTAGGTCGAAGTCGGCGCGGATACCGGCTAGCTCGAGACTTCTTCTGCGGCTAGCCTATAATTTTGGATTCACCCTGGAAGGTCTGTAATGCCGACAACGTTAGCTGCAAATTATGGCCATTCCCTGGAGCGCAATCCGGCGCATTATTCAGAGCGTCATTCAGCGCATCCCCCAGCACGTCGTTCAGCACATAAGTCAGCGATCCTCCGGACACGTTCCCGATCGCGCCTGAGCCAGTGGCTGTTGCTGAGCGTACTTTGGGCGGCCTTCTGGTCAGCCGGTTTGATGCCGCTGGCGGCTCAATCGCAGGCTCGCGAGCTGCCCGACTTTGCTGATCTGGTCGAGCGCACCGGGCCGGCGGTGGTGAATATCCGCACCACCGAACGAGCCCGTGGCGATCGAGCCAATGCCCAGCCAGGAATGCCAGAAGGGCTAGATGAAAACGATCCGTTCTTTGAATTCTTCCGCCGCTTCATGCCGCCGCGTAATCAGCAAGGACCGGGAGCCGCTCCCAACGCGCCGAACACCCCCAATGCGCCTAACGCACCGAATGCGCCGAATGCGCCGAATGGCCCTCGCGGACGAGGTGGTGAAGAGTCACCGCGCGGCGTCGGCTCCGGGTTCATTATTTCGGCCGATGGTTATGCGATGACCAACCATCATGTGGTCGATGGCGCCGATGAAATTTACGTCACCTTGACCGACAAGCGCGAGTTCAAGGCCAAGCTGATCGGCTCGGATCGCCGCACCGATGTCGCGCTGGTCAAGATTGAAGCGACCAACTTGCCAAAGCTCACCTTGGGCGATCCGAACCGGTTGCGGGTCGGCGAATGGGTGGTCGCCATCGGTTCACCATTTGGACTGGAGAATACTGTGACGGCGGGAATCGTTTCGGCCAAAGGACGCGACACCGGCGACTTCTTGCCCTTCATCCAGACCGATGTCGCGGTCAATCCGGGCAATTCGGGCGGACCGTTGTTGAACATGCGCGGTGAAGTGGTCGGCATCAACTCGCAGATTTACAGCCGAACCGGCGGCTTCATGGGCATCTCGTTTGCGATCCCGATCGATGAGGCCAACCGCGTCGTCGAGCAGCTCAAAATCAACGGCCGGGTCGTTCGCGGCCGAATCGGTGTTGGTATCGCCGAAGTCACCAAGGACGTCGCTGAGCCGCTGGGCCTGTCCAAGGCGTCGGGTGCACTGGTTCGAAGTGTTGAAGCTAATGGGCCTGCCGAGAAAGCCGGCATCGAGGTTGGTGACATCATCATCCGCTTTGATGGCAAAGCGATTGAAAAATCCAGTGATTTGCCGAGGATTGTTGGCGGTACCAAGCCGGGTTCGAAGACCGGACTGCAGGTCTGGCGCAAGGGCGCAACCCGGGACCTGAACGTCACGGTGGTTGAACTCGAGCCCGAGAAATCCGCTAAAGCGCCGGCCCCTAAAGCCGGCCCGGGTGGAACAACGCCGGCACCTAAGGCCAGCAATGCGCTCGGCTTGGTGGTGGCCGACATACCGGATGAAAAGAAGACGCAATTACGAATCAAGAGTGGCGTGCTGGTCGAGGTGTCCGATGGAGCGGCGGCTCGTGCCGGCATACAAACCGGCGACGTCATCTTGTCGATTGATAATCAGGACGTTCAAAGCGCCCGTCAGTTCAATGAGCTGGTGAACAAGACCGACCGCGCCAAGACCAGCGTTGCACTGGTTCGGCGCGGTGAAAACGCCTCATTTGTGCCGATCAGGCCACTTGCCTTACGTTGATTTTGTTGCTGCGGCGCGCGCGCAGTACCAGCTTGACGCCGGCACTGCTAAAATCAGTGGTTTTGCCTATTCCTTGTGCACGCATCGCCATTGCGGGTGGCGGGTGAGTAGTCACCGGGTTCCTTGATGCAACATACTCGCAATTTTTCGATTATTGCCCACATCGACCATGGCAAATCAACGCTTGCCGATCGCCTGATCCAGCGCTGCGGTGGCCTGTCGGATCGCGAAATGGAAGCCCAGGTGCTCGACTCGATGGACCTCGAGCGCGAACGCGGCATCACCATCAAGGCCCAAACCGCTGCGTTGCGCTACAAGGCGCAGGACGGCCAGATCTACAACCTGAACCTGATTGATACGCCGGGCCATGTCGACTTTTCATATGAAGTCAGTCGCTCCCTGTCAGCCTGTGAAGGTGCGCTGCTGGTCGTCGATGCCTCGCAAGGCGTAGAGGCTCAGACTGTAGCCAATTGTTATACCGCCATCGAGCTCAATGTCGAGGTCGTGCCGATACTGAACAAGATGGATTTGCCGCAGGCCGATCCGATCGCGGCGGCCCAGGAGATTGAAGACGTCATCGGCATCGATGCGACCGACGCCATTCTGGCCAGTGCTAAAACCGGCATGGGCATCGACGAGATTCTTGAGGCGGTCATTACCCGCATTCCGGCGCCACGTGGCAGCCCCGACAGCCCATTGCAGGCGCTGATTATCGACTCCTGGTTCGATAACTATGTTGGTGTGGTCATGCTGGTGCGGGTGGTCAACGGTGTCTTGCGCTTGAAGGATCGGATTCGAATGATGGCGACCGGCGCGCAGTACAACTGTGAGCAGGTCGGCGTGTTCACGCCAAAATCGCTGGCCCGGCAACTGCTGACGGCGGGCGACGTCGGCTTCGTTATTGCCGGTATCAAGGAGTTGCAAGGCGCCAAGGTCGGCGACACCATCACGCATGAACGCACGCCAGCCAGCCAGGCGCTGCCCGGCTTCAAGGAGATCAAGCCATCGGTGTTTGCCGGGCTTTATCCGATAGAAGCGAATCAGTTCGAGGCGATGCGCGATGCGCTTGAAAAGCTGCAACTGAATGACTCGTCGTTGCACTTTGAACCGGAAGTGTCGCAGGCTCTGGGGTTCGGCTTTCGCTGCGGCTTTCTGGGCCTGCTGCATATGGACATCGTCCAGGAGCGGCTCGAGCGCGAGTTCGATGTCGATCTGATCACCACCGCGCCGACGGTCGTGTATCAGGTGCTGTTGCAAGACGGTAGCGAATTGCAGGTCGAGAACCCATCAAAGATGCCTGAGCCCTCGAAAATTGTCGAGATTCGCGAGCCGATCGTGACAGTGACTGTATTCGTGCCGCAGGAATATGTCGGTTCGGTCATTACCCTGTGCACCGGCAAGCGCGGCTTGCAGAAGAATCTGGCGTATCACGGCCGGCAAGTGCATTTGACCTACGAAATTCCGATGAACGAAATCGTTCTCGACTTCTTCGACAAGTTGAAATCGGTATCGCGTGGTTATGCCTCGATGGACTACGAGTTCCTCGAATACCGGGCCTCCGATGTCGTCAAACTCGACGTGCTGGTCAACGCCGAACGGGTCGACGCCTTGTCGATCATTGTGCATCGTTCGATTTCGCAGAGCCGCGGCCGACTGCTGGTTTCAAAGATGCGCGAACTGATTCCGAGGCAAATGTACGACGTCGCTATTCAGGCGGCGATCGGCGCGAACATTATTTCGCGCGAGAACGTCAAGGCCTTGCGCAAGAACGTTCTGGCCAAATGTTATGGCGGCGACATTACTCGCAAGAAAAAGCTGTTGGAAAAACAGAAAGCCGGCAAAAAGCGAATGAAACAGGTCGGCTCGGTTGAAATTCCGCAGGAGGCGTTCCTGGCCGTCCTGCAAGTGGAGGATAGATGAACTTTGCCCTTATTTTGTTCCTGCTGCTGGTGGTGACCGGAATCGCCTGGCTGCTCGACAAACTGATCTTCGCGCCGCGCCGTCGCGTCCGGGCGCAGGCCCGAGTGGCCGCGTGGGAACAGGAGCAGATCGCTCGGGGCGCGAGTATTGAGCCGGCCAGTCGCCGTGCGGTTGAAGAAACTGCGCAGAGACAACCGTTATGGCTCGAATACACCGCCGGACTCTTTCCAGTGATTCTGGTGGTATTTTTTCTGCGCTCCTTCATTGCCGAGCCGTTCAAGATTCCTTCCGGCTCGATGCTGCCGACGTTGTTGGTCGGTGACCTGATTCTCGTCAACAAGTTCACCTATGGCGTGCGCTTGCCGGTGATTCACACCAAAGTGTTTGGTTCTGGCCAACCGGCGCGCGGTGACGTCATGGTATTTCGGTATCCGCACGACACCTCGCTCGACTACATCAAGCGCGTGGTCGGCTTGCCGGGCGACAAAATAGTGTTCAAGAACAATAAGTTGGAAATTAACAACAGTCCGGTACCGTTGCAAGCGGCCGGTGAATTTTATGATGTCGATCGGGTTTCGTACCACAAGCAATACTCAGAAAAACTTGGAGATATCGATCATAAGATATTGACAGAGTTGGAAAAAACGTCTTCCATAACACCTATGGAGTTCGCGCTGAAAGAGCAGTGCAAGTACGAACGTTATGTAATGACCTGTACCGTGCCGGCTGGTCACTTTTTTGTGATGGGCGACAATCGGGACAATAGTCAGGACAGCCGGTTTTGGGGGTTTGTGCCAGAAGCGAATATCGTTGGCAAGGCATTCTTCATTTGGATGAATCTCAGCAATCCCGGCAGAATTGGACGATTTCACTAGTGAAACACTCAATGAACAAGCAGCGCGGCATGAGCTTGATCAGCCTCTTGGTGGTGGGCGCGGCGGCTGGCTTTCTGATCATGGTTGCCTTGAAGGTATTTCCGACGGTCACCGAGTACTTTGCCGTCAAACGCCTGGTCGACAAGGCCGCGACGGCTGGCGGCTCAGTCAGCGAAATTCAGTCGAATTTCGGCCGCGGCGCCCAAATTGACGCTGTCACTGCCATTTCAGGCAAAGAATTGATCGTCTCGCGCGAAGGCGACAAAACAGTTGTATCGTTCGCCTATGAGAAAAAGATCGAATTGTTCGGGCCAGCGAGCCTTTTGCTTGAATACAAGGGCAGCAGCAAGAAATGAGTTGCCAACAATGAGTCCAAACTGGTGAGTCACACTCGGGTCTAATATATGGAAGGTTTGCAGCACAAGCTCAACTACCTGTTCAAGAACCCGGCCCTTCTCCGTCAGGCGCTCACCCATCGCAGTCATGGCCATCAGAACAACGAGCGGCTGGAGTTTCTGGGCGATAGCGTGCTGAATTGTGTCGTTTCGCAGCTTCTATTCGAGCGCTTTGGCAAAATCGACGAAGGAGATTTGTCGCGACTTCGGGCCAATCTGGTCAAACAACAGAGTCTTTATGAAATTGCCCAGCGCCTGGACCTTTCCAGCAGCCTTTTGCTGGGTGACGGCGAACTCAAGAGCGGTGGCTTTCGCCGGCCGTCCATTTTGGGCGATACACTTGAAGCGGTGATCGGCGCGATTTTCCTCGACGGTGGTTTCCTGTCGGCGCAAGCCGTGATCAGCGCCCTTTACAGTCCGGTGTTGAAAACCGTCGATCCGAAAACGCTCGGCAAGGACGCCAAGACTTTGCTGCAGGAACATTTGCAAGGCCGCAAGATTTCCCTGCCGGTTTATTCAGTGGTGGCGACCCACGGCGCCGCGCACAATCAATTGTTTGAAGTCGAGTGTTCGATTCAAAAGCTCGATGTTCAGGTGCTCGGCAGTGGCGGTAGTCGCCGGGCGGCCGAACAGGCGGCGGCCAAATTGGCGCTCGAACGTTGCCTGGCACTGGTTCCGACGCCGGTACGGCGCACTCGCACCAAGCCAGCCGAAACCGTCGTGGCGCCAGTCAAGCCGATTGCCGTGTCGACGATCGAGATTCCAGCGATCGGAATTGCCGTCGACCCGGCCGACTCCGAGTCGGCATCAGAGTCCGAAGCGAGCCGCTCCGACGACGTGATAACGGGCTCAGCAGAGCGAGCCAACGAGCGTCGCACGCGCATTGTTGCCAGTTCGCCTTGATGGCCGCAGAGGCAATCGCAAAGGACTTCCGGTGCGGCACGATCGCCATTGTGGGTCGACCCAACGTCGGTAAATCTTCGCTGCTCAATCGCCTGCTGGGTCAGAAACTGGCGATCACATCGCGGCGACCACAAACGACTCGCCACCGGATCGCGGGTGTCGTCACTACCGCTGCCGCACAACTGATTCTGCTCGACAGCCCCGGATTTCAGACGGTCAAGGGCGGCGTCATGAACCGTTATCTGAATCGAACGGCACGCCAGGTGGCGGCCGACGCCGATCTCGTGTTGTTCGTGTTTGACGGCCACCGTTGGAGCGACGCCGACGCGCAGGCGCTTGCCGGTGTGCCGAACGGCAAAACGGTGGTACTGATTCCGAATAAAACCGACAGCATCAAGGACCCGGACGTGCTGTTTCGCAGCATCAAGACGGCCAGTGCGCTGCGCGAATTCGCCGAAGTCATTCCGCTGTCGGCGCGCACCGGCAAACAGGTACCGATACTCACCGAGTGGTGCGCCGCCCATGTTCCGATCGGTCCTGCGCAGTATGGTGGCGACGATCTGACCGATCGTAGCGAGCGATTTCTGGCGGCCGAACTGATACGGGAAAAGTTGTTTCGAATTCTGGGTGACGAATTGCCTTATGAAAGCACCGTGATCATTGAAAGCTTTGAGGTCGTCAAAGCGGTGACGCGGATCAATGCGACGATTCTGGTGGCACGAGAAGCCCAAAAGCCGATCGTCATTGGCGCTGGCGGCGATCGAATGAAACGAATCGCGACCCAGAGTCGACTGGATCTCGAAGCGCTGCTGGGCACCAAAGTTTTTCTCGAGGTATTTGTGAAGGTCAGAAGCGGCTGGGCCGACAGCGAACAGAGTTTGCGCGCATATGGTTACGAATGAACGAAGCGAACAGACCGCATTTCTGCTGCATTCAATACCGTATCGGGAAACCAGCCTTATTGTCGATCTGTTTACTCGCGAGCATGGCCGCATAGCGGCGGTTGCAAAAGGGGCGCGCAGGCGTCAGTCGGCTTTGCGCCCGGTGCTGATGTCGTTCCAGCCGATTCGCGTCATCCTCAGCGGTCGCAATGAGCTGCGCAACCTGATCGGTGCTGAATGGTCAGGTGGCATGGTGGCACCCGATGGTGACGCGCTGATCTGCAGTTTCTACATGAATGAATTGCTGATCAAGCTGCTGGCGCGCGAGGATCCGCACCCGCAGCTTTTTGACGCCTATTGCCAGGCCTTGAACGCGTTCGCCGCCGCCGCTTCCCTGGATGCGACCTTGCGAATTTTTGAATGGCATCTACTGCGTGAAATCGGCTATGCACCCGATTTGCGCCTGGATGCAGCGGGTGCGCAGATTGCTGCTGACAACTCTTATCGCTGGATACCGAACGCCGGGTTCATGGTCAGCGAACCGGACGACGGCTCGTCGGTCACCGGTGCAACCTTGCATGACCTCTCCAGCGGACAGTTCCAGAGTTCGCTGGCTCGCCAACAAGCCAAGGTTTTGACCCGTACAATCATCAGCCATCACCTCAATGGTGCGCCGATTCATTCGCGCCAGATTCTCATTGACTTGCAGAAACTTTAAATGATCAAAAAGCGTTTTAAATGATTGAACAGAAACTTTAAATGATTGAACTCGGTGTCAATATTGACCATGTGGCCTCAGTACGGCAGGCGCGCCGCACCTATGAGCCGGACCCGGTGTGGGCCGCCGTCGAAGCGCATCTCGGCGGTGCTGACGGCATTACCGTGCATTTGCGCGAAGATCGTCGGCATATCCAGGACGATGACGTCAGACGACTACGTGAACTGACGCATATCAAGCTCAATCTCGAGATGGCGGCGACCAGCGAAATGGTCAAGATGGCGCTGGCGCTGAAACCTGAAATGGCCATGCTCGTGCCCGAGGGCCGACACGAGGTCACGACCGAAGGCGGCCTGGACGTAGCGGGACAACGTCGATCGTTGCGCAAGGTGATTCAGCGCTTGGCCGATGCCGGCATCAATACCAGTGTGTTTATCGATGCTGACCTCAAACAGGTCGAGGCGGCACAATCGATCGGTGTGTCGGTCTGCGAGATTCACACCGGTCCGTATGCGCATGCGTTTCACGAGCTTGGGCGTGATGCCGAACGTCCAGCCGTACGCGCCGAACTGGAAAGAATCGCACTCGCCGGCGCGGCGGTGCGGGCTGCCGGCATGCGCTTTAACGCCGGTCACGCCTTGAACTACTTCAACGTGCAACCGGTGGCGGCCATGACCGGCGTACGCGAGTTGCATATCGGTCACGCCATTGTGTCGCGAGCCGTTTTTGTCGGCATGCGCGACGCGGTACGGGAAATGAAGCGGCTGATTCGCGAAGGCGCGCAGACCGGTTCCTGACATGATCTACGGCATCGGCACCGACATCGTACTGATTGCGCGCATCGACACCTTGATCCAGAAATGGGGTGATCGTTTCCCGCGACGCGTGCTCGGGCCGGACGAATTACGTGAATATGAACGCAGGCGCTCGCGTGGCACCCATGGCGCTGGTTATGCCTGTCGCTATCTGGCCAAACGGTTCGCGGCCAAGGAGGCATTTTCGAAAGCGCTGGGCCTCGGGCTGCGTGCACCCATGACCTTGTTGTCGCTGCAGATCCTGAATAATCCGCGCGGCCAACCGATAGCGCATGCGCGCAAGGAGTTGGCCGGCTATCTCGCCGAACGCGGACTGAGCTGGCATGTTTCGTTGAGCGATGAGATCGACAGCGCGGTGGCCTTCGTAGTTATCGAACAGAAAAACGAACACATAACCGAACGTACAAGCGAGCATACAAGCGAACAGAAAGAAGAGCCTAATGAATAAGAACTCCTTGCAGCTCGGTCCGCTCATCGTTGACGTTACCGGATTAGCGTTGAATGATGCCGACCGCAAGCGCCTGACGCATCCGCTGGTCGGTGGGGTGGTGTTGTTCGCCCGCAATTTTGAGTCGAAGCGGCAGGTTACCCAACTGTGCGCAGAGATCCGGGCACTACGCAGCCCGAGACTGTTGGTCTGCGTCGACCATGAGGGCGGTCGAGTACAGCGATTTCGCAAGGGATTTACCGAGATTCCGCCGATGCGTGATCTCGGTGCCATGTGGGATTTTGATGTGCTCGGCGCCTGCAAGCGGGCAACCGAACTAGGCCAGATCATCGGACGCGAACTCGGCGAAGTGGGTGTCGACCTGAGCTTTACGCCCGTGCTTGATCTGGACTACGGGTCAGCCAGTGTGATTGGTGATCGCGCATTGCATAACGATGCTCGTGTGGTCGCCATGCTGGCGCGCAGCTTGACGCACGGATTGCTGCTGTCTGGAATGGCGAACTGCGGCAAACATTTCCCGGGTCATGGTTTTGCGCATGCCGACTCGCACTATGACTTGCCGATCGACGAGCGCCCGCAGAAGCTGCTGCTCGATGAAGATGGCGCGCCCTATGCCTGGATGGGCGAAACCTTGACCGCGGTCATGCCGGCCCATGTCGTGTACCCGGAGGTTGACCGCAAGTCGGCCGGCTTTTCAAGAATCTGGCTGCAGGACATTTTGCGCAAACGGCTGGGCTTCAGCGGGCTGATTTTCTCAGACGACTTGTGTATGGAGGCGGCGGCGGTCGCCGGCAACATCCACCAGCGCAGCCGGGCGGCCTTGAGCGCTGGTTGTGACATGGCGCTGGTCTGCAATCGCGCCGATCTGGTCGACGAGTTGTTGGGCAAGCTGCAATGGAAGGCCGGGCCGCACTTTGACCATCGTCTGCGCCGCATGTTTTTGCGATGACGGCCAGGATTGCCGAGCTTTGACAACCGATTCATGACGACAGAGCCATGACGACAGAGCTTCCTGAGCCGGGCGATGCTACGCAGGACTTGAAGGCCTACATCAGTCGTTTGCCGAACCGTCCAGGGGTCTACCGGATGATCGGCGAGGCCGAGGTTCTGCTCTACGTCGGCAAGGCACGCAGCCTGAAAAAGCGTGTTTCCTCGTACTTTCAAAAGACGCCTGGCAGCCCACGCATTGCGCATATGGTTGCCCGCATCACCCGTATTGATACGACCGTCACGCGTTCCGAAGCCGAGGCGTTGTTGCTCGAGAGCAATCTCATCAAGACCCAGCAGCCGCGCTACAACATTGTCTTTCGCGATGACAAGTCTTACCCGTATCTGAAGCTGACCGGGCACGCCTTTCCGCGGGTTGCTTATTATCGCGGCGCGGTCGATCGCAAAAGCCAGTACTTTGGGCCGTATCCGAGCGCCTGGGCCGTCAAGGAGAGTATTCAGGTTCTGCAAAAAGTCTTTCGATTGCGATCCTGCGAGGACTCGGTGTTCTCGAACCGTTCGCGTCCCTGTCTTTTGCATCAGATCGATCGTTGCAGCGCGCCTTGTGTCGCTGCGCTCAGTGTCGAAGCTTATGCTGGCGATGTCGACCGTGCCGCGCGATTCCTGCGCGGCGAACACAAATCGGTGCTCGACGACTTGAATGCACAAATGATGCTCGCCTCGGATGACTTGCGATTCGAGGAGGCGGCGGTCTTGCGCAATCGAATCAGTGCGCTGTCGCGGGTGCTGCAGCAACAGACCATGGAGACCGGCAATGACGCCGACGCGGATATCATTGCAGTGGCTGCGAAGGGTGGTCGGATCTGCGTGAACCTGGCCATGGTTCGAGGCGGGCGCCATCTGGGCGACAAGGCCTACTTCCCGCGTCATGCAGATGACAATGACGAGCCCGAGACGATCAGCGAAATTTTGCAATCATTCGTGACTCAGCATTACGATGGACTTTTTATTCCAGCCACTTTGATTGCTAACGGTGACTTGGGCGAAAGTGCCGAAGAGGGCGCCGATGGGTCGCCTGTGAATGCAATCCTGGAACTGCTGCAAATGCGAGCCGGGCATCCGGTTTTGTGGGTGCAAGGCGCGCAAGGGATCCGGCGTAAATGGCTGGATCAGGCGCTGCAAAATGCCCAGATCGCCTTGGCGCGTTTGCTCTCCGAGGAAGGATCGCAAAAAGCCCGTACTCGCGAATTGGCTCAGGTACTGAATCTGGACGATGAATTCGATCTGGATCAATTGCGCATCGAGTGCTTTGATATCAGCCACACGATGGGTGAGGCGACCCAGGCCTCCTGCGTGGTGTATCAGCATCACACCATGCAACGCGGTGAGTACCGGCGCTTCAACATTGAGGGCATTACCGGCGGCGACGATTACGCGGCAATGCGCCAGGTGTTAACCCGGCGGTATGAAAAAATTTCCCAGTCGGAAAAGCTTGCTCAACCGGAGCCGCTTACCGAGTCCGAGACGCTTGAAAGTCCCTCGCCTGAACGGACTGCCTTACCAGATAGTGAGCCGGTAGTGCCCGTTGCTGATCCCGAATTGCCGCGCGTCGGCGTCGAGCCGCGCCGCATACCCGATCTGGTTTTGGTCGATGGAGGCAAGGGCCAGGTCGAAATCGCACGTCAGGTCTTTACCGAACTCGGCCTGGATCCATCGATTCTGGTCGGCGTTGCGAAGGGCGAGGGCCGCAAGGTCGGTTTGGAAACCTTGCTGTTTGCCGACGATCGGTCAGCGCTCGAATTGGGTCTGGATTCGGCTGCGCTCATGCTGGTCGCGCAGATTCGCGATGAGGCGCATCGCTTCGCGATTACCGGAATGCGCGCGAAGCGGGCCAAGACACGGCAGGTGTCGGCGCTGGAAGAAATTGATGGTATTGGTGCCAAGAAACGCCAGCGTTTGCTGGCCCGCTTTGGCGGATTGCGTGGCATTATGTCGGCCAGCGTCGAGGACCTGACTACGGTTGAGGGTGTATCGCAAACGCTGGCGCAAGAAATTTACCGTCGATTGCACTGATCCGATGCCGCAGAAACTTCGTCCATGTTGAATATCCCGAATCTGCTCACCTGGAGCAGGCTGTTGGCCATTCCGCTACTCGTGCTGGTTCATTTTCTCCCTTGGCAACGACCGACCATCAATCTGGTGGCAACCATCATCTTCGTGGCGGCCGCGCTGACCGACTGGCTGGATGGCTGGTTGGCGAGACGGCTCGGACAAACATCGGCGTTCGGAGCCTTTCTAGACCCGGTCGCCGACAAGCTCATCGTATGCTCGGCGCTGGTCCTGCTGGTGCAACTGGACCGGGTTGATGCGCTGATTGCGCTGATCATTATCGGGCGTGAGATTGCCGTCTCGGCGTTGCGCGAGTGGATGGCAACCATGGGTGAGCGTGCCGGCGTTGCGGTGCACTCGATCGGCAAATTCAAGACCGCCGCGCAGTTGGTCGCCATTCCCATGCTGCTCTACGACGATCGACTATTCGGCATCATCGATTGTCGTGCGATCGGCAGAGTGCTGATTGTTGTCGCCGCGTTGCTGACAGTCTGGTCGATGTTTTATTATCTGAAGCGCGCCTGGCCGTTACTTCAAAACTCGGCACGCCCGTGAGCCTTCGATTCTGGCAGGCCCCCGTTTGACAGCCGGATGCGCTCGTCTATAATCCGGCTTCGTTTGCATCAGGATCAACGCGTGCAGACGAAAGCTCCGGATAAGCGGGAGTAGCTCAGTTGGTAGAGCGCAACCTTGCCAAGGTTGAGGTCGAGAGTTCGAGACTCTTCTCCCGCTCCAAATCCTGTTCAAGGGAGGCTCAGCTTCCCTTTTGTTTTTCCTGGAGCGAGTTGTCCGGTGACCACCATTCAACGAGCACCGCAGGGTGAGCGTGAATGCGGTTCAGGTGAATGCCAAATAGCGGGCGGGGTGGCAGAGTGGTCATGCAGCGGCCTGCAAAGCCGTCTACGCCGGTTCGATTCCGACCCCCGCCTCCATCATTGCGACGAAATTCCCGGCGCTTTGCATCACCCCGGCTCATTCGCTCAAATAGGGTTTGATCCAGTTCAGACCGGCAGAGGTAGCCGCGCGTGGTCGGTACTCGCAACCGATCCAGCCTTTGTAGCCGACTTCGTCAATCAAATTGAACAGATACGGATAGTTGATTTCACCGATGTCGGGTTCCTGGCGCTCGGGCACGCCGGCAATTTGAATATGTCCGACGTTGGCGATGTACTGCTTGAGCTTCATCGCGAGGTCGCCTTCGACGATCTGGCAATGATAAAAATCCATCTGGACCTTTAGATTCGGCGCGCCGACTTCTTTGCAAATCTGATGCGCCTCATCCTGGCGATTGATAAAGAAGCCAGCAATATCGCGGGTATTGATGGGCTCGATCACCACTGTCACACCCAAGGTTTTGGCCTGGCTCGCTGCATAGTCGAGATTGCTCAGATAAGTCGCTCGATGCGCTGGCCGTGAGTCTCCGGGTTTGATCAGGCCGGCCATGACATGCAGGCGGTCGTTGCCCAAAGCCGCCGTGTATTCAAGCGCTTTGGCAATCGACGCCCGGAATTCAGACTCTCGCCCCGGCAGGCTGGCCAGTCCACGCTCGCCATTCACAAAGTCGCCGGCGGGGGCGTTAAACAGCGCCTGCGTCAGCCCATGTTCCTGCAATTGGCGCTTGATGTCACTGGCTGCGAAATCATAAGGGAACAAAAATTCGACACCGCGAAAGCCATCCTTGCGCGCCGCCGCGAAGCGATCGAGAAAGGCGTGCTCCTGATACATCATCGAGAGATTGGCGGCAAATTTCGGCATGATTCACTCCGTTAGCAAGGTAGAACGCAATAGGTCATCGTGACCACGTGATGGTCGATTAAAAATTGGCGCGCGCACAGGCACGAGCAGAGCGCACAGGTACGATTTGACCGCATCGAACTACCACGGTGCGCCGAAGCTCGAACGCAGCTCATCAAGTTGGGCTGAGCTCAGTGGCTCGATATTGCGGCCGCTCAAGAGCCAGATTCGGGCTGTTGCCTCAAGTTCTTCCAGCACAGCCATGGCTTGGGCTAGCGTCTTGTGCCAGACGTTGGGTCCCAGCCGATCGAGCATGACGGCATGCAAAGGTTTGCCAATCTGTTCGGCCAGCGCGATGCGAGTTGCGACCAGTTCCGCGACCTTTGGATCGCCGGGGCGATGGTAGGGAATCAGCGGTACATGGCCGACCTTCATGACGAAGTAGGGTGTTATCGGCGGCAAGATATCGCCCGGCGTCCAGACCCCCGCCAGGCTCAGCGCAACCAGATGCGTCGAATGAGTATGTATGACGCAGCCTGCCGCCGGCGCCGACTCATAGATCTTGCGATGCAAGGCGAGTGTTTTGCTTGCCGGATCGCCACTGAGCTGCTGACCCGAGAGTGCAACCTTCGCCAGACGCGACGGGTCGAGAAATCCGAGGCAGGCATCGGTCGGCGTGATCAGATACCCATCGTTTAAGCGCTGGCTGATGTTGCCCGCTGTGGCATGGACATAACCGCGGTTAAAAAGGCTTTCGCCAACCCGCGCCATTTCATCGCGAGCCTGGTCCTCATTCATCGGCGTGAGCCTGTGGCAAAGTGATGCCCGGAAAAATCTTGATGACGGCGCTATCGTCCTCGGCACCGTAACCCGCGCTCGATGCGTGCATGAACATTTGATGAGCCGTGGCCGCCATCGGCAGTGGAAATTTGCTGGCGCGGCCGGTATCGAGCACGAGGCCCAGGTCCTTGACAAATATGTCGACGGCCGAGCTCGGCGTGTAGTCGGCCGCGACGACATGGGACATGCGATTCTCGAACATCCAACTGTTGCCGGCGCTGTGGGTGATGACCTCGTAGAGATCGGCCGGCGCTACCCCCTCCCGGATTCCCAGCGCCATGGCTTCGGCGGCAGCCGCAATATGTACGCAGGCGAGCAGTTGATTGATGATCTTGACTTTGCTGCCAGCGCCAGCCTTGTCGCCGAGTCGGTACACCTTGGCTGACAGCGCTTCGAGCACCGGATTGCACAGTGCGTAGGCGGCGTTGCGGCCAGCGGTCATCATCGTCAGTTCACCGTTAGCGGCCCGTTTGGCGCCGCCGGAGATCGGTGCGTCGAGATACTCGGCGCCAATTGCCTGGATCTTGCCTTCCAGTGCCATGCTGAAGGCTGGTGGCACCGTTGAACACATGACAAACACTTTGCCGGCGCTAAGCGCAGGTAGCGCACCTTGCTCGCCGAATAACAGCGCCTCGGTCTGCTGCGCGTTGACGACCACCGAGAGAATCACGTCGCTTTGGCGTGTTGCCTCGATGACCGAAGGGCAGGCGACACCGCCACCGGCTACAAAGCGCTGGACGACGTCGGCGCGAAGATCGAATACGTGCGGTATGGCGCCGGCTCTTCGCAGGCTTTCGGCCATGCCAAAGCCCATCGCGCCCAGGCCGATGACGGCGACGCGGACTGATGAGAGATCGGGTTTGGATGAGTTCATGGGCGAGGCGCGAGGACGCGGGTGAATTCAGTAGATGGCATTTTAGCCGAGGCCTTGCAGTTGTCGGGGTCCAGTTTGGGTGCGCCTGGTGCAAACAGTGCCAAGGGCATCGCTATAATCCGCGACCTGAACAGAGTGCATCGCCTCGATGACGAAATAGGTAGACGTAAGGGACTTAAAATTCCTGGCCGCAAGGCGTACCGGTTCGATTCCGGTTCGAGGCACCATCAGGATTCCACTCTCCTGACTAGCGAATTGCGGACCAAACCCATGGTTTTTGCCGGCTTTGATCATCGCGCCGACTCGGTAAGCTGGCGCTACGACACTCGGATCTGCTTCGGACAGGTTGGCCGTTGCTACACTTCGACTGCTCGGACGTCAACTGTCGTTGCGGGAGAGCAAGATGGAACTCAAGGGGCACCTCGAAGCTGAGAACATTATCGTGTTGTCGCTGGCTGAGGAAAATCTGGACGCCAGTAATGTTCGTGTATTCAAGCAGGCGGTTGCACTCATCATCGAAGAGCGTCCACGGGTGCTGCTTGATTTGGCGGCGGTCAATTTTGTGGATAGTTCAGGGCTGGGCGGACTGGTTGCTTGCCAGCGATTGATGAATTCGCGCAAGGGTGAATTTCGTCTGTGCTCGCTGACCAGCAACGTCAATGCACTGTTCGAGTTGATGCGCATGCATCGGGTTTTCAAGATACATGAGACCCGTGAGGCCGCGTTAAAGTCGTTTCCTTGAGCATGCATTATTTGCAGAGGCAGCACGGGCACTTTTCGAAGGGGCAGCACCAGCACTTTTCGCAGGCGCAGAACGCGGTTCGGCGCGAATTTGACCCGGTGATGAGATCCATCCACAGCTTGCGCCACTTCGTACACGCGCAGGCTTCGGCTGCCGGACTGTCGGTTGCAGCCGTCGGCCTGATCGAAATTGCCGCCGTTGAGGTGTTTACCAATATGGTCCGGCACGGCGGCGCTGCGTCGACGCACGCGCCGGTTACGGTCGAAAGTCGCGTGGCTAGCGGCTATTTCGAAACCGATTTCATTCACCGGGGCGACCCATTCATTCCGACTGATCGAGTGGCCGTTGCTAATCGGGATGATCCATCGCCTTTGTCCGAATTGCCCGAAGGAGGTTTTGGTCTGCAGATCATCAACACGGTCTGCGATCAAGTGAGCTACTGGCGACGCGACGGTGAAAACACCATCCGCCTTCGCAAATCACTGGACCTATCGGGCTCGCTCAGCTTTGAGAAGCGGTTGCAAAACATTCCAGACGTTTTCGAACAACCGTTGCTGGGCGGCTTGGTTGGGATGAATTCGGTCAGACTGAAAAAGATCGAGACGATCGGCGATTCCATCGAGTAGAAACGGCACGAGCGCCGAGCGCTCCGAACTGGCGATTTGCTCGAACAGAGCGGCGAATTTTTGGGTGTAGGTCTTGCCATAGTTGGGCGGCACCATCATGCCGATCAGCACGACTTGCGCCTTGGCTTGGCGCGCTGTTTGCGTCATGGTGCGCAAATTCGATTCGGTGCCGGCCAGATCAAGCCCGCGTAGCGCGTCATTGCCACCCAGCTCAATCAGTACCCAGGCCGGCCGGTGCTGCTTCACTAGATCGTCGATCCGGCTGCGCCCGCCGGCCGTCGTTTCGCCGCTGATGCTGGCATTGACCACAGAATAGGGCAGCTTCTCCTTCTGAAGTCGCGCCGCCAGCAGTGCCACCCAGCCAGTGCCACGGCGCAAGCCGTACTCGGCTGCGAGACTATCGCCGACCACCAGGATCGGTCGACTGAGCCGATCGGCAGACGGCTGCGACCAGGCCGAGGTAATCAGCGTGAGCTGTGCGGCTATCAGCACCGCCATCTGGACAATGACGAATTTGGACAGGTTCAAGCGTTTCAGGAAGTACGTTTGATTCAGGTCGGTCATATGATTCAAGTCGTTTAGGTGATTCAGGAGTTCCAGCGTTTGAGGTCGTTCATCTTCAATGGCGACTCGATGCGATAATTCAACCCAGTCGATTGAGTTCCCTGTTCAACCGCATGGGGAGTATTGTTATTGGCCAGTTGGAGTTGTCAGATAGCGCATGAGTGCAATTGTTGTTGAACAGGTTTCAAAACGGGTACGGGATGCAGATGGTTGGCTAACAATACTCGAGAACATCAGTTTTACGGTGCCGGCCGGGCAGTCGGTTGCTATTATTGGAGCTTCGGGTTCAGGGAAATCTACCCTATTGGGCCTGATGGCCGGGCTCGATACGCCTACCGAGGGCTCGGTGACGGTGTTTGGCGAATCGTTGTTCGAGCGCAGCGAAGACCAGCGAGCTATCTGGCGAGCCGCCAATCTTGGCTTTGTATTCCAGACGTTTCAATTGTTGCCGCAGATGAGCGCACTTGAGAATGTCATGTTGCCGCTCGAGTTGGCCGGCGAACGCGAGGCGAGCAGCAAAGCGACACAGATGCTGGCTTCGGTGGGCCTGTCGGAGCGCATCCATCATTATCCGCGAACTCTGTCGGGCGGCGAACAGCAACGGGTGGCGCTGGCCCGTGCCTTTGTTGCACGTCCGAAGTTGCTGTTTGCCGATGAGCCGACCGGCAGCCTGGATACCGTGACTGGCGAGCGCATCATCAGCAAGCTGATGGAACTCAAGCAGAGCTTGGGTTCGACGCTGGTGCTCGTGACCCATGATTCGGATCTCGCAGCCAGTTGTGATCAGCAGTTGACGATTCGCGCCGGACGCTTGGTCACTGCGTAGATGCCAGTGCATCATCTGGCGTTCTGCATTGCGGTTGCCTTGACTTACCATCAGAAGCTGCCGCCGACCGTACGATTTTAAGAGACTGCTACTGACGTGCTTGCAGTCCAGCGCGAATCCTCTTGAATAGCGCTTGATTGGCGGCATCGAGCCCCTGCAACACCGATTCATCGGGATTCTCGATCAGCGGCTGAATGCTGGTTGCCCGTTGTTTGCCGACTTCAACTCCCCACTGATCAAACGAATTGATGTTCCAGAGCATGCCGAGCGCAGCGGTTCGATGCTCGTACAGGGCGACCAGTGCTCCAAATGTGGCTGGATCCAGGTGATTCATGAGAATCAGGCTGCTCGGGCGATTGCCGGGATAGACCATATGCGGGGTCCGTTGTCGTACCGCCTCAGCGCTGAGTCCCTGCTGTTGCAAACTGGCTCGGACTTCATCGGCCGAGCGCCCTCGCATGAGGGCATCGGCCTGGGCAAGACAGTTGGCGACCAAGGCCAGATCGCTGTTGTGGGTAGCGTCGCGCTGTGGCAGGGGCAAAATGAATTCGACCGGTATGGCGTCGCTGCCCTGGTGCAGCAATTGAAAGAACGAATGCTGCGCTTCGGTGCCGGGCTCACCCCAGGTAACGGGTGCTGACGCGGTGGCCAGTGGTTGGCCCTGCAGATCGACCGACTTGCCGTTGCTCTCCATCGAAAGCTGCTGCAAGTAGGCAGGTAGACGGCGCAGGCCATAACTGTACGGCAGGATCGCTTCACTGCGGCTGCCGGTGACCAGGTTCTGCCACCACGAAATCAGGGCATGCAACACCGGCGCATTGCGGTGCAGCGGCGCCCGCGCAAAATGTTGATCCATGGCATGGGCGCCGGCCAGCATCGTCCGGAACTGCACCGAGCCGATCTGCAACATGACCGGCAGCCCGATTGCCGACCAAAGTGAATAACGGCCGCCAACCCAATCCCAAATCGGAAATACGTTCGCTTCGTCAATACCAAATTCAGTGGCGGCCGCAATGTTCGTGCTGACGGCTACGAGGTGCTTGCGCAGACTCTGGTGAGCAATTCCCTGGGCCAGCAACCAGTCACGAACGGCGAGCGCACCTAACGCGGTCTCCAGTGTCTTCCACGACTTTGAGGCAACGATTGCCAAGGTGCGGTTCGCATCGAGTCGTTGCGAAATCTGCTGCCAGGCCGATGGATCCAGACTGGACAGGAAGTGCACGCGCACGGCCGCCTGTCCAAACCCTTGCAACGCATCGCAGGCCAGTTCCGGCCCTAAATACGAGCCACCAATGCCGATATTCACCACATCGGTAATGCGCTGACCGCCAGCGCCCAGCCACTGCCCATTGCGCACGCGATCGCTGAGCGCTGCAATCCGGTTCAGTGTCTGATGCACATCGGGCATGACGTCGGCGCCGTCGACCAGAATCGATTGCCCCGGCGGCTGGCGCAAGGCCGTATGCAGCACGGCACGATGCTCGGTGCTGTTGATTTTGGCCCCGTGCAACATCGCATCGCGCTTGGCGGCCAGGCCAATCGAATCGGCATAGCCGAGCAATGCCCGCAGGTCGTCAGCACTGCACAGGCTGCGCGAAAAATCGCAGTACAGGCCGGCGGCGTCAACACAAAACTGTTCGGACCGTGCCGGCTCTTGGCGGCTTAGTGCGCTGATGTTCAACGTTCGACTGGCATCGACTCGACTCAAGAGCGAGGTGAGGGCGGCCGGAGAATTTTCTTTTTTTGGACTGTTCATTACTCAATTATCCAGCGTTCGCTGTCGGAGCGCGCAGTCAGCGGCCTGTAAAGCGCGGCCTGCGCTTCTCTTTGAAGGCGAGCACGCCTTCGCGACCGTCATCGCTGTCGCGTACTTCCGACAGCGCTGCCATCGTCATGGCCATCTGTTCGGACGGCCCCTTGGCTAGCACGTCCCGGTTGACGAACCGTTTGAGCGTTGTCAGCACCTTCGGTGAGAAGGTCGCGATTTCGCCCGCCATGGCCAGCGCGCTGGCTACCTGTTGTCCGGTGGCCACGACTTCATTGACCAAGCCGACCGAATAGGCACGCTGTGCATCGAGTGTGCGACACAGCAGAATCATTTCCATGGCAACTTTATGGGGAATACGGGCGGCCAGACCGGCGATCAGGCCACCGGTGAATCCGAGCTTGGCCTCCGGGTATGAGAATTTGGCGTTTTCGGCTGCAACCATCAGATCGCACATCATGGTCAGCACCAGCGCGCCGCCAACACACCAGCCGCCAACCGCCGCAATGATCGGCTTCTCGGTCTGAATGCCTACGCCCGGAATGCAACGCCAGAGCTCGGGCAGTTTGGTGACGTCGGCGCCCGAAGAAAACGCCTCGTTACCGGTGCCGGTAATCACGGCAACGCGCTGGGCGGAGCGATCAAACTCGGCGAAAGCGCTTTGAAGTTGCAAGGCGGTGTCCGCACAGATGGCGTTTTTGCGCTCCGGGCGGTTAATCGCGATCAGACTCACGCCGTTATCTTGATGTTCGACGGTGACCAGGCTCATCAATTTCTCCAGTACGTACCAACAATTTTAGTTGACCAATCCAGAGCCGCCAAAAAACACGGCGATGATTGACAGAGGATTTAATAGTAATCCGTCGCCACGACGAAACACCTTGTCATATGAGCCACCAAAATCTTGTAAGCTGCTTGATCTGCATAAAGTACCTGGACACTGGACTCACCAGACACCGATGAATTTCGCCGCCATCCTGATGGTGATCGTTGCCACTTGCCTATTGTTGCTGGCAGCAATTTACTTTTTTCAGGATCGGCTGCTTTATTTTCCTGAATACACGACCGTCGAGCGTGCCTCCGAAAGCGGACTGCGAGCGTGGCCCTCGGCCAATAACTTTCGCGGGCTGATTGTTGAGCCGACCGCAGCACTTCGAGGTACTGCCATCGTCTTTCACGGCAACGCCGGGCACGTTGGCTATCGCGGCTCCTATGCCGAGGCACTGGTGCCTTTGGGCATGCGCGTGATCTTGGCGGAATATCCGGGCTTCGGCCCGCGCCCGGGGGAGGTAAGCGAATCAAGTCTGGTTGCGGACGCGGTCGAGACGGTGAGGCTTGCCCATCGGCAGTTCGCGGGGCCGCTATTGATCGTCGGCGAATCGCTGGGCTCGGCGGTCGCGGCTGCCGCCGCTGCGCAGCAAGCTGGGCACGTTACCGGTTTGTTGCTGATCACACCCTGGGATCGGCTTGCCCATGTCGCTGCCCATCACTATCGCTGGTTACCCGTCAAATGGATGCTTCGTGACCAATACGATACGGTCGTGAATCTGGCCAAATTCGAAAAACCGGTTGCGGTCGCGGTCGCCGAAAATGACCTTATCGTGCCATCGCAATTCGGGGTAGCGCTGCACTCCACGTTAAGCGGGTCCAAACAGTTGATTCTGATCCGCTCCAGCAACCATAGCGATTGGCCCGATCGCGTCGATACGAACTGGTGGCGATCGGTACTGCGGTTCACCATTGGCGAAGCTAGCCTGCAGGAAGTAACGCAATAGAACCGCTGTTCGTGTGTTGGTCAAGGATCGTTCCGTTCAATATTTGTCGAATTGGATCGAACAATTCGCCTGCGGCCAAACCGCTCCCCAAGGGTAATCGTTGGTACATCCATTCGCCCGCGCGGCCATGGCTGAAGGCAGCCAGTCGGGCGGCGTCCCATGCGGACAGGCCCTGAGCGAGCAGGGCGGCGAGCACGCCTGATAATACGTCACCAGTACCGGCGACGGCCAAGGTCGGTGCACCCGAATTAATAATGGCGTAGTGTCCCTGCGGGCAGGCGACGATCGAGCCGGCGCCTTTCAAAATGACGACACAGGAAAACTTTTTGGCTATCTGCAACGCACTCGTGCATCGATCATTTTGAATGTCTGCTGTGCTGCAATTCAATAGACGCGCTGCCTCGAGTGGATGAGGCGTCATCACCGTAATCACCGGTCGCGCTGGCCGAGTCGAGTTCCTGGACTCGGTGGCGAGCCCGTTCAAAGCATCGGCGTCCAGTACCAGCGCCACCGTGCTGTTCCAGCAGGCATCGAGCGCGTGCAGTGCGGCGTCCGAGTTGCCCAGACCGCAGCCCAGTGCAATGGCATCGATATCGTCGAAGGATGGCAGCCAGGCGCGGGTCATCCACTGTGCCTGTTCGGCCACCCAAATCGGATGATTCGGCGAACTGATAAAGACCTTGCCTGCGCCGCCGGCCTGCGCACCCGTTGCCGCCAAGATGGCCGCACCTTGCATGCCGCGTGCGCCACCCATGATCAGCACGCTGCCAAAGCTGCCCTTGTGACTGTTGACTGCCCGGCGCGGCAAAAGTGTGTTCGCCAACGAGTGATCGAACAGTTCAGCATCGGCGCTTCGAGCTGACGCACATCCGAGTGGCTCTACGATGACTTCGCCAGCCAACTCCCGGCCAGCCCCGGTATGCAAGCCTGGCTTGTCGCGCAGCAGCGTGACGGTGGTGTGAGCGCGCAGGCAGGTGCCGTTAACGCCGCTCAGAATGGCGCCGGTATCTGCGTTCAGACCGGTCGGTACGTCGACCGATAGCACCGGTACGTCGTGTCTATTCACGTCGGCGACGAGCGCCCGGAGTTCGTCCGCCAGCGGCCGGTTCTGACCGATACCCAGCAACCCGTCGATGATCAAGACACTTTCCGACAAGAATGTCGCACGGGCAGCGTAGTTAGCAATCGGTAACTGCCGTGCCTTATAGTCCGCGAGAATCAACGGACTCAACGAACTCAACGGACTCGGAGAGCGGCTACCTGCAATCGGTGGGCTTTCTGTCGACGCGTTGGGCATGGGCGACTCAGCCTTGGCCACATCTCGTACCAGGGCCCGGACGTAAAATCCGCGCTGGTCCAATAGCAGGCCACTGAGCAACGCATCGGCGCCGTTGTTACCCGGTCCAGCCAGAATCAGGATGTGGCCCGTGTTGGCGTTGCCCTGAGCCAGCGTGCGCCCGAGCAACATGCGTTCGGCCTGATTGGCGACGGCAAGTGCCGCCCTCGACATGAGCGTTCCTTCAGGCAAGGATGCGAGCGCCAATTGTTCGATCTCACGCACGGATACGCAATTGAATAATTCAGACATTGTCCCATCCAGCCCGTGTCAGGCGTAACGCTTCAAGGTCAGACCGTCGATCGAAATTTCGGTGGCTCGGCCGGCGAGAATATCCGCTGTCAGTTTGGCCGTGCCGCAGGACATGGCCCAGCCGGTTGAGCCATGCCCGCAATTCAAAAAAAGACCTTCAATGGGCGATGGCCCCACGAGCGGCGGGCCGTCGGGAAGCATGGGCCGTGCGCCTGCCCAATAGCGCGCCGATTGAAAGTCGGCGACGCCCGGAAACCAGTCGGATACAACGCGTTCGAGGGTGCGGCGGGCGGCCTCGCGCAAATCGAGTTTATGGTTGCCCAATTCGGCCGTGCCCGCAACCCGCAAGGTATTGCCCATCGGTGTGATCGCGGTTTTGTAGGCTTCATCCATCAAGGCGCGATTCGGTCCGAACCCGTCGCTCTTCAAGCGCATCGTGACACTGTAGCCTTTGACCGGGTAGATCGGTACCCGGATCCCCACTGAGCCCAGCAGCGCAGCACTTTCATGGCCAGCGGCGATCACACAGGCATCGGCCTTCTGCGTCGACGTATTCAGCTTCACCCCGACCAGCTTCTTGCTCTCTACTTGCAGCGCTTTGACGGTTTCACCAAAATGGAATTTGACGCCTTGTTGTTCGCAGATGACCTTCAAGCGTTTTGCGAATAATGGACAGTTGCCGGACTCGTCGGCGGGCAAGTGCAGGCCTCCAGCCAATGGCGTGTGACGGGCAAGCTCCGGCTCAAGACGATAACAACCGGCGGCATCCAAGGCTTCATGCAGGATGCCTTGTTCGCGCAGCATTTGCCGACCCGGCTCGGACAGATCGAGATCGGCCTGCGACCGGAACAACTGCAAATAGCCTTGCGACTGCTGATAATCAATCGCATACTCTTCGCGCAGCGCATGCAAGCAGGTGCGGCTGTACAAGGCAACGCGCTGCATGCGCTCCTTGTTGACGCGGTAGCGCTCGAGCGAACACTCCCTGAGCCAGCGCCGCAGCCAACGCCACAGAGCCGGATTCAGGTTCGGTCGAAACAGCACCGGCGCTTCCGACTTGAACAAGTACGACAACACCTTGGTCGGCATACCGGGTGCGGCCCAGGGGGTGACATAGCCGGGCGCAATGATGCCGGCGTTGCCAAAGCTGGCCTCTTGAGCGACGTCACTGCGCCGCTCGATAACGGCCACCTCAAAGCCTTTTTGACGCAGGAAGTAGGCGGTGGTCACGCCGATGATTCCACCACCAATGACGATTACATTCATCGCCACATTATGCGTTTATTTCAGGCATCTAATTTATGCATCTATTTCGCGACGCCCATCACATAGTCAGGCAGCCAGGTCACGAGAATCGGAAAGACCGTGATCGCGGCGATACAAACCACCAGGCAGCCAAAGAACGGAATCGCCGCGCGCGCGATGGTGTTCGAGTCCTTGCCCGTCATGTTCTGAAGTACGAACAAGTTAAAGCCGACCGGTGGTGTGACCTCGGCAATTTCAACCAGCAGGACAATGAAGATGCCGAACCAGACAAGATCGAAGCCGGCCTTTTGAATCATCGGCAAGACCACGGCCGAGGTCAGAACGATCATTGAAATACCGTCGAGGGCGGTGCCCAGAATGATGTAGATCACTGCGAGCAGGGCAATCAGCAAGGTCGGCGACAAACCGAGCGCCGACACCCATTCGGCGAGCGCACGCGGAATGCCGGTGAAGGCCATGGTCTTGGTCAGAAACGCTGCGCCGGCGAGAATGAACATGATCATGCAGGACACACGCGTCGCGCCCATCAGGCTGTCGCGAAAATTCGCCCAATTCAGTGAGCGGCCAGCGGCGGCAATCAACAACGAGCCGAGTACGCCATAAGCCGCACATTCGGTGGCGGTTGCCCAACCGGCGACCAGTACCCAGACAATGAAGACGATCAACAAGCCGCAAGGTATCAAGCTGCCCGAGCGGCGCAGTTTTTCAAGGAAGGGCTGATCAGGCTCCGGTGGCGGCACCCGATCCGGATTGCGCCAGGACCACCAGGCGATATAGCCGGAGAACAGGATCATCAGCAGGAAGCCCGGAATGAAGCCAGCCAGGAATATCCGGATGATCGAGGCGTCGGCGGCGACTGCGTAGACAACCATCGTGATGGAAGGTGGAATCAAAATGCCCAGCGTGCCGGCCGTGGCCAGGCTGCCCAGTGCCAGGCGTTCGTCATAACCTCGGCGCAATAGTTCAGGCAGAGCGACCTTGGCGATGGTGGCGGTAGTAGCGGCCGAAGAACCCGACACCGAGCCGAAAATTCCGCAGCCCAGAATGGTCGTGTGCATGAGGCGGCCGGGCACCCGGTTCAACCAAGGGGTCAGGCCCTCGAACATCTGCTCGGAGAGCTTGGTGCGAAACAGGATCTCGCCCATCCAGATGAACATCGGCAGCGCGGCCAATTCCCAGGAGGCGTTCGACTCCCAGAGTGCCGAGAACAGGGTTTGACTGATTTGTTCGGTCGACTTGGACGTGAACAAGGTCATGCCGACCCAACCGACCATGGCCAAGGTCAGCGCGATCCAGACGCCGCCGGTCAGCAGGATCATCATGATGACGAGCAACAGCCCGCCGATTTCAACGACCGACATGATGACTTCCCGTCAGTACATTAGTCAGTACATTCTTAAACATCTTCACTGAAGTCACCCCGTGCGTGGCGTTCTTCGACGGCGCGGACATAACACGGCTTTTCGCCGCGCATGACCGCATACAGCTCTTCTGCGATTGCGCCGAACAGCAACCAGGCACCGAACACAAAACTCAACTGCGGGATCCAGATCGGTATTACCAGCAGGCCGCCAGACATATCACCGCCGCTCCAACTGCCATAAACATAAGCTGTGGTGGACACAGCGAGATAGCCGACAAATACGGTGCCCAACGACAGGCTGAATAGTTCGAACCAACGGCGCGATACGGGTGAAAGTTTGGTGAGAAACAATTCGACGCGAACGAAATCACCGCGTCGAAAGGTGTGCGCCAGACCGAAGAATGCGGCGGCTGCGGTTAACCAGGAAACGACATCTTCCCAGCCGCCGGTCCTCAGACCCAATTCGCGCATGGTGGTGGTCGCCAGCATGGATATGAAGATGGCAAATACAAAAAACGCCGCGAGATAGCCCGCGGCGTCGTATAGAACGTTCAGCGCGCGGCGCATTACTTCTTGTTGAACGTGTCGACCAGCGCCTTGCCGTCCGGGCCGGCCTTCTTGAGCCAGTCGTCAAGCATGGTTGAGCCGACTTGTTTGAGGTCAGCCGTCAACTTGGCGGGTGGAACCATGATCTTCATGCCTTTTTCGGCCAACGCTTTTTTATAGAATTCGTTCTTCTCTTCGGAGACTTGCCAGCCACGCTTCTCGGCATCAGCGCCGGCCTTCAGCACGGCATCCTGGGTCGGCTTGTCGAGCGCCTCAAACGCCTTCCGGTTCAACAGGACCGCGTTTTTCGGTAACCAGGCCTGCGTGTCGTAAAAGTACTTGATGTGTTCATAAGTCTTCGAGTCGAAACCGGTAGAGCCCGAGGACATATACGACTCGATTGCGCCGGTCGCCAGCGCCTGCGGCAGCTCGGCCGCCTGAATCGTGACCGGTTGCGCGCCAATCAGCTCGGCGATCTTGGCGGTGGACGGGCTGTAGGCGCGCCATTTGATCTTGCGCATGTCAGCGACACTGTCAATCTCTTTTTTGACGTAAATGCCCTGGGGTGGCCAAGGTACTGAATACAGCAGCATCATGCCTTGTGCGCCAAGCACTTTTTCAAGCGCAGGCTTTTGAACGATCGACAGGCGTTGCGCATCCTTGTAACTGGTGGCGAGGAACGGCATGCCGTCGAGCCCGTATAGCGGATTCTCATTTTCGAAGTTGACCAACAGGATTTCGCCCAATTGCGCCTGGCCGTTCTGTACCGCGCGCTTGATCTCCGGCGCCTTGAACAGCGACGCGTTGGCATGGACCGTGATCTTGAGTTTGCCGGCCGTTGCTCGCTCGACATCATTGGCGAATTGAACCAGATTTTCGGTATGAAAATTGCCTGCCGCATAGGCGGCGGGCAGGTCCCATTTGGTCTGAGCCGATACGGGGTTAGCCGAAAAAATCGCAGCGATGGCGATTGCGAGTGAGCCGAACTGTTTCATTAAGCCTCCGAAGCTAGGGAATCGAATGATGGTTTGGGTACAACGAGCGAGTCGGCGCAAAGTTTACGCGGCCTTGCCCACAACAGATAGTTACGCGGCTGCAATAGCGGCAATCGCGAATTACGATGGCCGTGATGCTAAGATTTATAGTAACGATTTGTCAATGTTTTATTGATATCATATTTTTATTGCGGCAGAATAAAGAGACTTCGGAGAGCAATTCATGCAGCAGCGCAAGTCAAAAGCCAACGTCACCCATCGCTTACCTGCAAACCGACTAACTACCAGCGGATTACCCGCTAGCGGCATACGTATTGGTGGCTTACCCACCAGCGGTTTGCCCACCAGCGAAATTCCGTTCCGGATTCTGTCGTCGGCGCATCTTGCGGCCGGAGCGGTGCCAGAGCTATCCGAACTCGAATTCGGTCTGATCGTCGCCAACAATTCGTTTTCACGTTGGGTGGTGCGCTGCATGTCGGCAGCCGGAGCGCCCGACCTGACTCACATTGACATCATGTTGCTGCACCATGCGCATCACCGCGACCGTAAAAAGAAGCTCGCCGATCTGAGCTTTACGCTGAACTATGAGGACACCCACGTGGTCAGCTACTCGCTGAAGAAAATGCTGACCCAGGGATTGCTGGCCAGCGAGAAAATCGGCAAGGAGGTCTACTACTCGACCACTGCGGACGGCGCTCACCTAGTTGAGCGTTATCGCAAGGTGCGCGATCAATGCCTGTTGCCGGCGGTGCAATCTGAAATCGCTGATACGCAACAACTGGCCCAGGTGGCGCAGGTGCTGCGCATGCTCTCGGGTCTGTACGACCAGGCGGCACGCGGCGCCGCGTCGCTATGAGCGTGACCGACGTGAGTTCGCGTTGGCAGTTCTGGATCGACCGTGGCGGCACATTCACCGATGTCATCGGTCGGCGACCGGACGGTAGCTTACAGACCGCCAAGTTGCTGTCGGAAAACCCCGAGCAATACGCCGACGCGGCGGTCGCAGGGATTCGGCAATTGCTCGGCCTGCGCGCCGGCCAACCAATCAGCGCCGAGCAGGTTTCAGTCGTAAAAATGGGGACGACGGTAGCGACCAACGCCTTGCTCGAGCGCAAGGGCGAACCGTTGTTATTGGCCGTGACCAAGGGCTTTCGTGACGGCTTGAGAATCGCTTATCAGAACCGTCCAAAGCTGTTTGATCGCGAAATTGTATTGCCCGAATTGCTGTACCGCGAGGTAATCGAAATCGACGAGCGGATGGCTGCCGATGGCACCGTCCTGCAAGTGCTTGACCGGCAGTCGGCGCACGCCTTGCTGCAGTCCGGGTTCGAGCGTGGCCTGCGCTCGATTGCCATCGTGCTCATGCATGGTTACCGGTATTCGCAGCACGAGCAGGCGATTGAGGCGCTCGCGCGTGCCATCGGCTTTACGCAGATTTCGGTGTCGCACAAAGTCTCACCGCTCATCAAGTTTGTCGCTCGTGGCGACACAACCGTCGTCGATGCCTATCTGTCGCCGATATTGCGGCGTTACGTCGAGCAATTGACCGCCGCCATGCCGGGCGTGTCGTTGCAGTTCATGCAATCAAACGGCGGACTGACCGAGGCGTGCGCCTTTCAAGGCAAGGACTCGATCCTGTCGGGGCCGGCCGGCGGTATTGTCGGTATGGCGCGCGTCTCGGAAGCGGCTGGGCAGGGGCGGGTCATCGGCTTCGATATGGGCGGAACGTCCACCGATGTCTCACACTACGCCGGTGAGTTCGAGCATGTCTTCGATACTCAGGTCGCCGGCGTGCGCATGCGTGCGCCGATGCTCAGTATTCACACGGTCGCCGCTGGCGGCGGATCGGTCCTGCACTTTGACGGCAGCAAGCTGCGCGCTGGCCCTGATTCGGCTGGTGCCAACCCGGGTCCGGCCTGTTATCGGCGCGGCGGCCCGCTGACCGTTACCGATGCCAATCTGTTGTTGGGCAAGATTCAACCGGCATTCTTTCCGGCGGTATTTGGCCCGAATGCTGACCAACTGCTGGACGCGCAGGTCGTCGACGAAAAGTTCACGGCTTTGGCGCGTGAGGTTTCACACGTCACTGGCCGGATTTTGAGCAAGGAGCAACTGGCGCAGGGCTTTATCGATATTGCCGTGGCCAACATGGCCAACGCCATCAAGAAGATATCGGTGCAGCGCGGCTATGACATCACCCGTTACGCGCTGACCGTGTTTGGTGGTGCTGGCGGTCAGCATGCCTGCCTGGTCGCTGACGCGTTGGCGATGACCCAGGTTTTGGCGCATCCATTGGCAGGCGTGTTGTCGGCCTACGGCATGGGTCTGGCGAGACAAACCGCGATCCGGGAACGCTCGATTGAGCTGCCGCTTGATGCGTACGGTTTGCAGGCGGCCGAGCTGCAGCTTGATGGACTGGAGCGGCAAACGCGAGCCGAGCTGCACAGTCAGGCTGATCCTTCCAGTGGCGTTTCGGTTCGTCGTACCGTCCATCTGCGCTATGACGGTACCGATACCAGCCTACCCGTTGATTGGAGTAGTGATGCAGCCATGCGCGCGCAATTCGAGCGCGCTTACCGTAATCGTTTTGCTTTTCTGATGCCCGGGCGTGCACTGATCATCGAATCGGTTGTTGCGCAGGCCAGCGAACTGGTGACCGACGAACAGACAACAGTCACTCAGCCAGCGCCACCCAGCGAATCGCCCGAGGCGTTTGTGCGGTTGCGCGATTCGGTGCCAAGCGATCCTTTACCAGTCAGCCAAGTCCCCCTCTATTGCACGGGCGACTGGCGCCAGGCCACCCTTTATCGACGAGCCGACTTGAAAGCGGGCGATCGTATCAACGGCCCGGCGATCATCGCCGAGGACAACGCCACGACGATTATCGAGCCGGGCTGGCGGGCGCAGATGAGTGCGCGGCTTGACCTGCTGTTAGCGCGCGTCGAGGCTCGCCCGAAACACACGGCGCTGGGGACCGATGCCGACCCGGTGATGCTGGAGATCTTCAACAACCTCTTCATGTCGATTGCCGAGCAGATGGGTTATCGTCTGCAAAATACCGCGCACTCGGTCAACATCAAAGAGCGTCTGGATTTTTCCTGCGCACTGTTCGATGCGGCGGGCAATCTGATTGCCAACGCACCGCACATGCCGGTACATCTGGGATCCATGGGTGCCAGCGTGCAAGCGGTGATTGCAGCCAACGCGGCGACCTTGGCGCCGGGCGAGTCCTATGTACTGAACGATCCCTATGCCGGCGGCACCCATCTGCCCGACGTGACCGTCATTACGCCGGTGTTTGATGCGAGCGGCGCCGAGATACTTTTCTACGTCGGCTCGCGTGGCCATCATGCCGATATTGGTGGCATCACACCCGGCTCGATGCCGCCCGATTCCCGAGTCATCGATGACGAGGGCGTGCTGATCACCAATTTCAAGCTCGTCGAAGCAAACAAAATGCGCGAGGCAGAGTTGCGGGCCTTGTTGGCAACGGCCAGCTATCCGTCGCGCAACCCCGATCAAAACCTGGCAGATCTGCGCGCGCAGATCGCGGCCAACGAGAAGGGTCGCGAGGAACTGCTGAACATGGTCGAGCAGTTTGGGCTTGACGTTGTACGGGCCTACATGAGCCATGTGCAGGACAATGCCGAAGAATCGGTACGGCGGGTGATCACCGCGCTGAACAACGGCTCATTTTGTGTGCGGCTCGATAACGGCGCGCAGATTCAGGTCGCGATCACGGTCGATCATGTCACGCGTAGCGCCATCATCGATTTCACAGGCACATCGATGCAGCAAGCGAACAACTTCAATGCACCCATGGCGGTGACGACCGCAGCGGTGCTCTATGTGTTCCGTACGCTGGTCGATGCCGAGATTCCGATGAATGCCGGTTGCCTGAAGCCCTTGCAGATCATCATTCCGGCTGGCTCGATGCTCAATCCGAGTTACCCGGCGGCGGTCGTCGCCGGCAACGTCGAGACCTCAACATGCATTACCAATGCGTTATATGGTGCTTTGGGCGTGATGGCGTCGAGCCAACCGACGATGAATAACTTTACCTTTGGCAATGCGCGTTACCAGTACTACGAGACGATCTCGGGCGGCTCCGGTGCCGGTGGCCGATTTGACGGTAGCGGCCAGTTGATCGGCGGATTTGCCGGCACCTCGGCCGTGCAAACCCATATGTCGAATTCTCGGCTGACCGACCCGGAAGTATTGGAGCAGCGGTTTCCGGTGCGTCTCGAAAGTTATTGCCTGCGCCCGGATTCCGGTGGTCATGGACGCTGGCGTGGTGGCGATGGCGGCATCCGGACGATTCGCTTTCTGGAACCCATGACGGCCTCGATTCTCTCGAATGGCCGAATTTATCCGGCCTTCGGCGCGCGCGGCGGCGGTGACGGCGCGACCGGCAAAAGCTACGTCTTGCGCGCCAATGGTGAACGCCTGCCGTTGGCGCATGCCGATCGCGCCGAGCTTGTGCCGGGGGATTGCTTTGTCGTCGAGACACCCGGCGGCGGCGGATTCGGCGAAGAGTAACATCGGGTAAACGCGACGGGAGTACTGATCGCCATGAGACTGATGTTCAGACGGAATTCAGGTGCACGGCACCTTGCCCTCGAGTGCTTCGGTATTCGGTGTTTGTTTGGCCTTGTGCTGTTGCTTGCCGGGCCGGTAGCGGGTAACGCACAGGACTATCCGAACAAGCCAATCCGGATGATCGTGCCGTACCCGCCGGGCGGTGGCACCGACGTGATCGCGCGTATCGTTCATGAGCGTTTTTCCAGGGCGCTGGCCCAGAGCGTCATTATTGAGAATCGCGGCGGCGCCGGCGGTTCGCTCGGCACCGAGTTGGTGGCCAAGGCTGCCGCCGACGGTTACACGCTGCTGTTCACCTTGTCCTCGCACACGATCAATCCGGCGATTTATCCGAAACTCGGTTTTGATGTCGAGAACGATTTTCTGCCGGTCTCACTGGTGGCGTCACTGCCACAGATATTGGTCGCAACCGTCAACTTCCCGGTCAACCGAATGTCCGAACTCAACGAGTTGGCCAAAGCCAAGCCAGGCAGTCTGAACTATGCGTCGGTCGGCAACGGCTCTCCGGGTCACATTGCCGGCGAGATGTACAAATTGAGCGCTGGCGTTGACATGGCGCATATTCCTTACAAGGGGGGTGGTCCGGCCGTCACTGATGTGATCGGCGGCCAGGTTCCATTGCTTTGGGTGTCGATTCCTGCCGCCGCGCAATTCGTGAAGTCCGGCAAGCTCAAGGCTTTAGCGGTCAGCACGCGAAGCCGCAGCGCAGTGTTCCCGGACGTCCCGACGATGATCGAATCCGGATTCGCCGACTTTGAAGTGGACTCCTGGTATGCGCTGTTTGTGCCAGCGCGCACACCAGCAGCGATTGTGTCTCGTCTGCATGCTGCGATGACTCAAGCCTTGCGAGAACCCGAGATTCGGGAAAAGTTATTGGCCCAGGGGGCCGAAGCCGTTGGCAGCTCGCCCGAAGAGTTGGGTGCCGTGGTTCGCAGTGAAATCCCGAAGTGGAGGCGTCTGGTTCGAGATGCCAAAATTACGCCCTGATCCAAAGAGAACTTGAAATGCAGAGAACTTGAAATGCCGGCAGCCGATTTACTGATCGCGGAATTGGTGCAGCGGGCGCGCCGAGCGCAAGCGGCCTACGCGCAATACAGCCAGGCCCAGGTCGATGAGGTCGTGGTCGCTGCGGCTTGGGCAATCATGGAGCCCGGACGCAACCGCGAGTTGGCCGAGCTGGCCGTGCGCGACACCGGCTTGGGCGATGTCGAGGACAAGGTGCGCAAGAATTATCGCAAGACGCTGGGCTTGTTGCGCGATTTGAAATCGGCAGTATCGGTCGGGGTCATTTCGGAAAATGAAAAGACCGGGATTACCGAAATCGCCCGGCCGGTGGGTGTGGTGGCGGCCATTACGCCATCGACCAACCCGGGTGCCACGCCGGCCAACAAAATTCTCAACGCGCTGAAGTGCGCGAACGCCATCATTCTGGCGCCGTCGCCCAAGGGACACAGCACGGCGCTACGATTGTTGCAGATGATTCATGCGCAATTGTGCAAAACGGGCATGAGTCGCGAGCTTGCCGAAGCGCTGGTTCAAGTCATCCCGGCGCCAGTGGACAAGGCGCGTACCGAAGCGCTCATGAAGCAGGCTGACCTGGTGGTGGCAACCGGCTCGCAATCCAATATCCGAGCGGCCTACTCGAGCGGAACGCCAGCCTTCGGAGTGGGGGCCGGCAATGTCGCCGTGATCGTTGACGAAACGGCCAATCTGGACGACGCGGCTGTAAAAATTGCCCTATCCAAAACTTTTGATCATGCGACCAGCTGTTCGTCAGAAAACTCCATTATTGTGATCGATGCGATCTTCGATACGTTCATGTCTGCGCTGCGCGCGCAAGGCGGCTGTTGGCTGCAAGCCGAGGACCGGGCCCGGTTACAACAAATAATGTGGCCGGAGGGCAAGTTGTCGCAGGCAGTTATTGCCCGACCGGCCGGCGTGATTGCCAGTCTTGCCGGGCTCGAGGAGCCGAGCGTTCGCAGCGCGAAATTCCTCATGGTCGATGAAAGTGGCTTTGGCGCCGGACATCCATTCTCGGGTGAAAAACTCTCCCCCGTGCTGGCGGTGTACCGGGTCAGTGATTTCGAAGAGGCCTGTGGCGTCGTGCGTCGCATCTATGAGTATCAAGGTGCTGGACACTCGGTGGGCTTGCACAGCACCGTTCGAGCTCGTGCCGATCGCATCGGACGTGACCTACCCGTAGCGCGGGTCATCGTCAATCAAGCGCACTGCATCGCGACCGGCGGCAGCTTTGATAATGGCTTGCCGTTCTCCCTCTCCATGGGCTGCGGTACCTGGGGTGGTAACAACTTTTCGGATAATCTGGCCTATCGGCATTATCTGAACATCACGAGGATCGCCCGACCGATTGCCGAAGTGGTGCCTGCCGAGGACGAACTGCTGGGTCAATATTTCGCCCGGTTCGGTCGCTCGTGACCCTGGCAAGTGCAGCGATGGCCGTCGATACGATCGGAGCTACCGTCGGCGCTTACCTCAAGCACTGGGCCAGCCAGCAAGCAGCAAAGACTATCGTATTTTCGGCCGAGACCGGTCGATCGATTGCCTACGGCGAGCTCGCAGCCTATGCGCGTCGTCTTGGCGACTGGTTCGATGCGCAAGGCATTGCGCCGGGTGCACGCGTTGCCCTGTTCCTGGACAATGGTCTGGCGATGAGCAGCCTCTTTCTGAGCATCATGGCGGTCAATCGCGTGGTGACGCCGATCAATTTGTTGGCGCAGGGTAGCCAGCTTGCATACGTGCTCGAGCATTGTGAGGCGGATATTCTGATCAGCTCCGAGGAGCATCGAGAGCGCCTGGCTGGTGCACTGAAGTCAGTGCAGGTTCCACCGCGAATGCTGTTCATCGATCCGGATTCAATTGCTTGGCCGGCGATGAACGAGGATGGTGTGTCCGGGAAGGGTGTCAGCCAACATGACGACCCGATCAACCGAAATGACGGCCGCACTGGCTGGCATGACAACGCGTCTGACTGCGCTTCCGCAACGGCCCTCATGATGTACACCTCCGGCACCACCGGCAAGCCGAAGGCGGCCATGATGTCGCACTCAAATCTACTGCATGCGGCGCGCGCAGTTGCCGCCTGGCATGGCCTGGCACGCGATGACCGCGTCCTGTCGGCGCTGCCGCTTTATCACATCAATGGTCAGGTGATCGCAACCTTGACGCCGCTCATATCCGGTGGCTCGCTGGTCACGCAGCGGCGCTTTTCGGCCTCGAGCTGGTGGCAGGATGTCGAGCGATACGCGTGCACCTGGATCAATCTGGTGCCGACCATCGTCGCCTATTTGCTGAATCAATCGAGTAGCGAAGAGTCGATCGCGCGCGCCCGCCAGGCCGGCAAAACGGTACGCTTCGCTCGTTGCGCCTCGGCTCCCTTGCCGCCCGAGCATCATCAGTCGTTCGAGCGGCGCTTTGGCGTCGTGTTGATCGAAGCGATGGGCATGACCGAGTCGTCTTCGGTCGTATTTTGCAATCCGATGCCGCCCGGCATTCGCAAGCCGGGTACGCCGGGTTTGCCGGTCGCCGTTCAAGCGCGAATCATGTCGCCCGATGGCAACGAGCTGCCCGATCTGCAGCAGGGCGAAATCTGGTTTCGCGGCCCCAATGTCATGCAGGGCTACTTCAAGTCGCCCGAGCAAACCGGTGAGGCCATCACTGCTGACGGTTGGCTGCGAACCGGTGATCTGGGCCATCGCGACGCCGATGGGTACTATTTTGTGACCGGCCGCTTGAAGGAATTGATTATCAAGGGCGGCGAGAACATCGCACCGCGCGAAATTGACGAAGCGCTGCTCGCGCATCCTGCGGTACTCGAGGCAGCGGCCGTCGGGGTGCCGCATCCAACCTATGGACAGGACATCATGGCCTGCGTGGTGTTGCGCGACCATGCTGAGGTCAGTGCGGCCGAGTTGCGCGAATTTTGCCGCGAAACCTTGGGGCCTTTCAAAACGCCTGCCGAAATCCGACTGTTGAAGGCACTTCCGAAGGGGCCTTCGGGCAAAATCCAGCGGTTGAAATTATTGGATGATGAGGTCGGTCAATGAAGCCCCGAATGAAGGCCTGAATGAAGCCCCGTATAGCGCTATTTACCGGTGACCCGGCCGGTATTGGCCCTGAACTCGTGCAACAGTTGCTGGCCGATCCGCAGACTGCCGTTCGTGCTGACGTCGTGTTAATTGGTCATCAGGCCATCAGCGATCAGGCTGGCCCGACAGGATCCAAAGCGGTCACGGTACATCAGTGGCCGGGGTCGCAGGCGAGCGGATTCGAGCGCGGAATTGCAGGCCAGCGCAATGGTCGATTCATGCTCGATGCCTTGACCGAAGGGGTCAACCTGGTCACTCGGGGTCAGGCCGATGCCTTGTGTTTTGCGCCGCTGAACAAGACCGCCTTGCGGGCCGGCGGCATGCATCATGAAGACGAATTGCGCTGGTTCGCGGAGCTGTTGAAGCATGACGCACACTGTGGTGAGCTCAATGTCCTTGAGGACCTGTGGACCTCACGAGTAACGTCGCATGTACCGCTGCGCGACGTCAGTGCGCTGTTGAGCGTCGAGAAAGTAGCCGAGGCGATTGTCATGATTACCCAGGCCTTGCGGGCGTCGGGCAAGGCTGCACCGAGGATCGCGGTCTGAGGGCTGAATCCACATAACGGCGATAACGGTAATTTTGGCGATGAGGAAGGCCGCATCATCGCGCCCGGCGTGCGGCTCGCCGCCGCCCAAGGGTTTGCGGCCGATGGTCCGTTCCCGGCCGACACGGCGTTTGTGCGGGCCATTCGCAAGGACGGGCAGGGCTTCGATGGTGTCGTGACGATGTACCACGATCAGGGTCAAATCGCGATGAAGCTCATGGGCTTCGAGCGCGGCGTCACCGCCCATGGTGGACTGCCGATCGCGATTACCACCCCGGCCCACGGTACGGCTTATGACACCGCCGGCAAGGGGTTGGCGAATGCGACGGCCATGAAAAATGCGTTCGAGCTGGCCTGCCGTATGGCGAAAAGCCTTGATTGAGGGCAAACCCTTATAATTCCGGTGATGTCTGCCTGCTACCTTTCGTTACGCGGCGCCGCCGCGCTTTCCCCTTCAAAACTCACCAAACTGCTCGACCGAGTACGCGCAGCCCAACCGGAGTCCGTCGAGCAGTTTCGTGAACTCGGCGCCCGTTGGCGCTATTGGGTCTGGCTCCAGCGCCCGCTCAGCGCCGACGAACGTTCGCGACTGTTCGCATTGATTGACGCGCAAGTGGACGATGCAGACGACGCCAGCGCCGCCGGCAAGCAAGCCGCGATACTGACCGTCCTGCCTCGAATCGGCACCATCTCGCCCTGGGCCAGCAAAGCGACCGACATTGCCCGTAACTGCGGTCTTGACGCGGTGCGCCGGATCGAGCGCGGCATCGAGTACCAGTTACTCGGCAAGCGCGGACTGTTGGGGGGTCAAAAGCCGCTCAGTGCCGATCAATTGCGTTCGGCCAGCAGCAAGCTGCATGACCAGATGACCGAGTCGGCGATGCTCGGGCCGGTTGATCCCGCCCAGGTGTTTGTGCACTTGCCGGGCAAGCCGCTGGTGCACATCGCCTTGCTCGAGCGGGGCAAGCAGGCCTTGCTTGACGCCAACGGCGAACTGGGGCTGGCGCTTTCGGAAGACGAGATTGATTATCTCGAGCGCGCATTCGGTCGCGAGGCGCGTGATCCTACCGACGTCGAATTGCTGATGTTCGCCCAGGCCAACTCCGAACATTGCCGGCACAAGATCTTCAACGCCAGTTGGACGCTGGATGGCGCGCCCACCGCGCATTCGTTGTTCGACATGATTCGCGCCACCCATGCGGCAAATCCGCAGGGAACGGTCGTCGCCTATGCCGATAACGCTGCGATTCTCGAAGGTCATACCGTGGCGCGCTTTCGTGCCGACGCCCAGCGCGCCGGTCAATATGTGGCCAGCGCCTTGCCGACCCATTCGGTGCTCAAGGTCGAAACGCATAATCACCCGACCGCGATTGCGCCATTCCCCGGCGCGGCGACCGGCGCCGGCGGCGAAATCCGTGATGAAGGCGCAACCGGTCGAGGCGCCAAGCCGAAGTTTGGTCTGGTGGGCTTCACCGTCTCCGACTTGCGAATTCCGGGTATGACGCAACCGTGGGAGCAAGGTGCTCCGGCGCCGCAGCGCCTCGCCAGCGCGTTCGAAATTATGTTGCAGGCACCGATCGGCGCGGCGGCATTTAACAACGAGTTCGGGCGGCCGAATTTACTCGGTTACTTTCGCACCTATCAGCAAACGGTCGGTACGATCGAGCGCGGTTATCACAAGCCGATCATGATTGCCGGCGGTGTCGGCGATCTCGATGCCCGCCACACCGAGAAATTGCCGATCAAAGTCGGCAATCTGTTGATCCAGTTGGGCGGACCCGGCTTTCGGATCGGTCTGGGCGGCGGTGCAGCCTCCAGCATGGGCGCTGGTGCCAACACGGTCGCCCTTGACTTCGATTCAGTACAGCGAGACAACCCGGAGATGGAGCGGCGAGCGCAAGAGGTCATCGATCGCTGCTGGTCCCTCGGCGACGACAATCCGATCGTGTCGATCCACGACGTCGGCGCCGGCGGACTTTCGAATGCATTGCCCGAACTCGTCCACGGTGCCGGACTGGCGGCGCGCTTCGAGCTTGATCGCGTACCGGTTGAAGAAAGCGGCCTGTCACCGGCCGAAGTCTGGTGCAACGAATCGCAGGAGCGCTACGTGCTGGCGATCGCCGCCGAATCGGTGCCTTTGTTTCATGCGATCTGCGAACGCGAGCGCTGTCCTTATGCCATCGTTGGTGTGGCCAATGATAGTGGCCGATTGCAAGTCGCGGGCGACGCCCCGACGAGCACCTTGGTGGTTGATATGCCCATGGAAGTGCTGCTCGGCAAAGTGCCGCGCATGCATAGAGTCGCGCACAGTGCAACCGTGAAACTGCCCGAGTTCGATGTCACTGGCCTGTCGCTCGAGGAAGCTGGTCTGCGGGTGCTGAGCTTGCCGGCGGTGGCCAGTAAATCGTTTTTGATTACCATCGGCGATCGTACCGTCGGTGGCTTGTGTTCGCGCGATCAGATGGTCGGTCCTTGGCAAGTGCCGGTCAGCGATGTCGCGGTCGGCTTGATGGACTTCAGCGGTTATTCAGGCCAGGCCTTGGCGATCGGTGAACGAACGCCGATCGCGAGCCTCGATGCCGCAGCGGCATCACGCATGGCGATCGCAGAGTCGATCACCAACTTGCTGGCGGCACCCGTGGCCAGCCTCGATCGTGTCAAGTTGTCGGCCAACTGGATGGCGGCCTGCGGCGACCCTACTGATGATGCAGCGCTCTATCAGGCTGTCAAGGCCGCCTCGGAATTTTGTCAGGCGGTTGGCCTGAGCGTGCCGGTTGGCAAGGATTCATTGTCGATGCGCAGCCGCTGGGTTGACAACGGCAGCCAGCGCGAGGTCTCAAGTCCGGTGTCTTTAATCGTCACCGCCTTTGGCGAAGTCAACGATGTGCGCGCCGTGTTGACCCCGCAATTGCGAAGTGATCTGGACAGCGTGTTGATTCTGATCGACCTGGGTGCCGGCAAGCAGCGCCTCGGCGGCTCGGCGCTGACCCAAGTGTACGGCCACGCCGGTGGCAGAACACCGGATATGGATGAGCCCGGCTTGCTGGTGGCGTTGGGCCGGGCGATGCATGCCTTGCATCAGTCCGGCCAGTTGCTGGCCTATCATGATCGCTCCGACGGCGGCCTTTACGTGACCGCTTGCGAAATGGCGTTTGCCGGTCACTGCGGACTCACGCTCAACATTGATCTGCTGACGATTGATCCTTATTCCTCGGATTGGGGTGACTTCAAGATTCGGCCCGAGCAAGTGGCGGTACAAAGAAATGATCTGACCATCCGGGCGCTGTTCAATGAGGAACTCGGCGTGGTCGTGCAGGTGCGAGCCGGCGATCGCGACCGTGTGCTCGCATTACTACGCGAGCACGGGCTGAGTCGCTTTTCGCACGTCATTGGCAAGCCGCAATTAAAGCCGCAAATTGAAATCTATCGCGATGGCAAAGTCATCTACAGTCAACCGATGATCGAGCTGCAACGCGCCTGGGCGCGAACCAGTCACGAGCTCTCACGCTGGCGTGATGATCGCGATGCCGCCGACGAAGAGTTTGCAAGTATTTCCGAAGACGATCCAGGGCTCTCGGTTGCGCTCACTTTTGATGCGGATGAAGATATCGCGGCGCCCTTCATCGCGAGCGGAAAACGTCCTCGAGTCGCGATCTTGCGCGAACAAGGCGTCAATGGCCAAATCGAGATGGCGGCCGCTTTCACCCGCGCTGGCTTTGATGCCTTTGATGTCCACATGACCGATTTGGCCGCAGGCCGACATCGATTGGCCGATTTTCAGGCGCTCGCCGCTTGTGGCGGCTTCTCTTATGGTGACGTGCTGGGCGCAGGCGCCGGCTGGGCCAAATCGATTCTGTTCAATGCGCAACTCGCTGGCTACTTTGCGGAATTTTTCGCGCGCGCCGATACGCTGAGTCTGGGCGTCTGCAATGGCTGCCAGATGATGTCGCAGCTCAAGGCCATCATTCCAGGTGCCCAAAACTGGCCACAGTTTTTGGCGAATCGCTCGAAATATGAGGCGCGTTTTGTGATGACCGAAGTGTTGGCATCACCGTCCGTGTTCTTCGATGGCATGGCCGGCAGTCGAATGCCGATTGCGGTTGCCCATGGCGAGGGCAGGGCAGTGTTCGAGAGCAACGCTGAAATGGCCGCTGCGCCAGCCAGCCTGCGCTTTGTCGATCATCACGGCCAAGTTGCCAACCGCTATCCGGCCAATCCGAACGGAACGCCAGCAGGGCTGACGGGCTTCACCAGCGTCGATGGTCGAGCCACCATACTGATGCCACATCCGGAGCGTGTGTTTCGCACGGTTCAGATGAGTTGGCGTAGTGCCGCACTCAATGAAGACTCGCCGTGGCTGCGGATGTTTCGCAACGCGCGGCGCTCACTTGGATAATTCCAGATCATGAATCAAGGTCGGCGCGGCGTTTTGAAGCAGGTTATGCACGGCACGGCGGGCGGTGCGTTGTCGTTCGGGTTATTCAATGGGTCAGGTCAGGTTCACGCCGAAGATGCGTATCCGAATCAACCGATCAAAATGATCGTGCCATTTCCGCCGGGAGGCGTGGCCGATCTGACCGGCAGGCCTCTGGCGGTGGCGCTCGAGCGGGCGCTCAAGGGCCGGATCGTGATCGAGAATCGCGCGGGCGCCGGCGGCGGTGTCGGCATGGCAGCGGTTGCGCGAGCCAAACCGGATGGCTACACGATTTTGATGGCGCTTTCCTCGATTACCGTGATTCCGTCGGCTGACCGCTTGAACGGTCGCAAGCCGCAGTTCGAATTGGCTGAGCTGACACCGCTGGCCTTGATCACGGCGGATCCAACGGTTCTCTGCGTGTCGGCCGATAGTCCCTGGATAACACTGCAGGACCTGCTAGACGCTGCCAGGCGTCGGCCGGGCGAGATCAACTACGGCTCGTCCGGCGTTTACGGAACCTTGCATGTTGCTGTTGAAATGCTCGCCCATGCCGCCAACGTCAAATTCCAGCATGTACCCTACCAGGGTGCGGGGCCGGCGGTGACCGCGTTGTTGGGCGGCCAGGTGCAACTGCTGGCCTCAGGTCCTTCGGCGGTGCTAGCGCAGGTCAAGGCCGGCAAGTTTCGGGTGCTCGCGTCTTGGGGCGAGCGTCGTTTGGCGTCGCTGCCGGAGGTGCCGACCTTGAAGGAATTGGGGTTGGACGCCGAGTTCTATATCTGGTCTGGTGTTTTTGTTCCGGCCGGCGTGCCGGATGCCATCAAGACAACCCTGCGCGAGGCGATTCGGCTTGCGGTAACGGATGCGCAGTTCAAAGCCGCACTCGACACCATGGCGACGCCACTGGCCTATCTGGACGCGCCGGAATTCGCGAGTTATGTCGCCAAGGACGCCGCCAGGATGGCGAAGGTGGTGCAGTTGATTGGCAAGGAATAAAGTGAGCTCGAACCACACTGACGACGACGCGCCACTGACTGGTTTCACGGTGGTCGACTTTACCCGGGTGCTGTCGGGTCCGTACTGCACGCGCCTTCTCGCCGACCTGGGTGCCCGGGTCATCAAGATCGAGCGACCGGGCGAGGGCGACGAAGTGCGCTACGCCGGACTTCAGCTCGATCCGGATCGTAGCGATCAGAGCGCCTACTTTGCACGCATGAATGCCGGCAAAAAAAGCATCGCACTGGATTTCTCGAATCCGCCGGCGCGCGAGGTGATTCTCGAGATGGTCGCCAAGGCCGACGTCGTCATCGAGAATTTTTCACCGGGCGTGATGGCGAAATATGGCCTCGACTCGGTGAGCTTGCGAGCGATCAAGCCGGCGCTCATCTACTGCTCGATCTCGGGCTTCGGGCAGACCGGGCCGCTGTGCTCGATGCAAGCCTATGCGCATCTGATCAATGCGTTCTCGGGCATGATGGAGCTTGAGCGCGGTGGCCAGAACCCGCCACGCGCCTCCAACTTGCAGGCCGCCGACGTACTGGCGGGCGCTCACGCGTTTGGCGCCATCTGCGCGGCGCTGCTGCGGCGTGCGCGAAACGGCCGCGGCGCCACCATCGATGTGTCGATGCTTGAATGTCTGATCGCGGCGGACGATGTCAACTTCCCGACGCTGCTCAATGGCGGAGCGGTTGCACGCCAGCCGCGAATCGGCATGGTCGTACATTCGGTCGGTGGTCGTCATGTGGCGATGCAGGTCGGTGGTGCTCCGACCATGTGGCCGCGAATCGCCAAGCTCATGGACCGGCCCGAACTGGCCACCGATACGCGTTTTGCGACGCCCGCTGCACGACGCGAACATTGGCCAGCCTTGCTCGCCATCCTGGGTGATTGGCTGGCCCGATTCGAGTCGGTTGAGCAGGCGGTCGCCGTGATGGCTGATGCTCGCGTACCGGCGGTGCCGATGTTGCTGCCCGAAGAGGTCATCGTTCATCCGCATCTTGCGTATCGCGGCGCCTTTCCGACGGTGCCCCATCCGGTGGCCGGCACAGCACGGGTCACCGCCACGCCGTTTCAACTCGACGGTCGACCGGTGGTGCCGAGTGGGCCGGTACCCTACCGGATTGGTCAACACACGCGTGAAGTGCTGGTTGAATGGCTCGGGGTTTCTGAAGAACGGCTGGGCCAGTTGGCGCGGCAAAAGGTGATTGAGGTCGATTAAGATGAGCAAAATTCTGATGTCCCTACCGACCGGTCAAAACGTCGGTATCGCCTTTTCGGGCGGACTCGATACCTCCGCCGCGCTGGCCTGGATGCGCCACCATGGCGCCGTACCGTACGCCTACACGGCCAACCTCGCGCAACCGGATGAAAGCGATTACGAAGACATCAGCCGGCGCGCGATTCAGTATGGCGCCGAGCGAGCTCGGTTGATCGACTGCCGCGAAGCGCTGGTGCAAGAGGGACTGGTGGCCTTGCAGTGCGGTGCGTTTCACATCACGACGGCCGGGCGCACCTACTTCAACAGCACCCCGCTGGGCCGCGCGGTCACCGGCACGGTGCTCGTCAAGGCGATGCAGGAAGATGATGTCCACATCTGGGGCGACGGTTCGACCTACAAGGGCAATGATATCGAGCGCTTTTACCGTTACGGCTTGATGGCCAATCCATCGCTGAAGGTCTATAAACCCTGGCTCGACCGCGACTTCGTCAGTGAACTCGGTGGCCGCAAGGAAATGAGCGAGTGGCTGATTCGCCACGGTTTTCCCTACAAGATGAGCGTCGAGCGCGCCTATTCGACCGACTCAAATATCTGGGGCGCCACTCACGAAGCGAAGGAACTGGAATTTCTGAACAAGGGTCTGCGTCTGGTCGAGCCGATCATGTCGGTCAAACATTGGGACCCCGATGTCGTCATCAAGCCCGAGGAAGTCACCGTGCGATTCGAAGAGGGCTTGCCGGTGACACTGAACGGCCAGGGGTTCGACAGTCCATTGGAACTGGTGCTCGAAGCGAACCGGATCGGTGGGCGCCACGGTCTGGGAATCTCCGATCAGATCGAGAACCGGATCATCGAAGCCAAGAGCCGCGGCGTTTACGAAGGACCGGGCATGGCGCTCTTGTTCATTGCCTATGAACGACTGGTGTCAGCGATTCACAACGAAGGCACGATCGATAACTACCGCACCCTCGGCCGCAAGCTCGGGCGGTTGCTGTACGAGGGTCGCTGGTTCGATCCTCAAAGCCTGATGCTGCGCGACACCTTGCAGAAATGGGTCGGTCGGGCAGTGACCGGGCAAGTCACGATCGAGCTGCGGCGCGGCGACGACTACAGCCTGCTCGATACCGACGGTCCGAACCTGACTTATCATCCCGAACGACTCTCGATGGAGCGCGTCGAGTCCGAAGCGTTCTCGCCGGCCGATCGAATTGGACAGCTCCAGATGCGCAATCTGGACATCATGGATTCGCGCGAAAAACTGGGTATCTATGCGCGGACGGGTGTTCTGCCTGCAGGTACCAGCGCGACCGAGTTATTGAGTGAGAGCAAAGCGGGGAAGCTGACGGAATAGTGACGTCGAACTTGATCGACTAGTCTCAATCGATTGATCGATTCAAGAGACTAATCAATTCGACGGAGGGATCAGTTCAACGGAATAAAACTCTCGTCATCCTGATGTTTGCGCTCGAACTTGATGAACTCGTAATAGCCGCACTTTGATTTGAGCGGATACTGACGACATACGGCGGGGCGCGCTTCGTAGATCGTGCATCGGCGCTCGTCGGTATCGAAGAAGCGGCAGATCGTACCGTAGATTTCGTCCTTCTGATGTCTGAGAATGCGCTCATGCCCGTCGTCATCCTTGTACCAGCGCGTGAACTTTTTCTCGGCCGCCGCCAGCGGCAGATCGAAGTGTTTGGCCAGGCGTTTGAGGTCAACGTTTTTGACTTCGATACGCGGATAACTGCAACAGTATCCAGGGCACTTGGCGCAGTCGTATTGAATTTTTGGAGCAGGCTTTGACATGGTCATCAGTCGATGCGAATCGAGGACGCAGTTTACATCAGCTCTTTCGAAGCCAACGCCGAATCGAACGCGATGGATTGATCACTGCGGCGAGATCACGGGCCAACGGAATCGGCTCGTCATGGACCTGCGCGCTGATGACTTCGGCAGCCAACACACTCCACAATAAGCCGCGCGCGCCATAACCAAAGTTCGCATAAACACCCGGCAAGATCGGTACGGGCAACTTGCTATTCTTCAACAGATTTTCAGAGTCTTTGCTGGCCTGCGATTCATCCGGCCATCGACCAATTACAGGGAGATGATCGCGGGTCGTGCATCGCACACCAACATGGCGCGACAGTAACGCAGGTTTAAGCTGCCAATTGAACTCAGCTTCGCTGACGCCGAGTGAATCCGACAATCGCTTCAAGTTCGCGGTATCACCGGCCGCACTGGCGACAAACCCTGCAGGTGACTCGAAGCTTGCGCCAATCAAAAACGATTGCTCATCAATCGGACACAGGTAGGCAGCGCCACCCAATGCGGTCCGTGGTACGCTGGTTTGGGCGTGAAGCAGAGTTGATTGACCAGCCCTGTTTTCGGTGCTGATCGACTGCAAGGGCAGCAGCCGGGGCGCGTCAGCCGCGCTGCACAGGATGAGCACTGACGCTTGCGCCAACTGAACTCGCCGATCGTCGAGCACCGCCCAGCTATCGTTGATCGCTCGAACGTGTTCGATTCTGCAGGCTCGCACGTTGATGTTGCCCGAACGCGACGATCGATGATCAGTGCTTAGCCAGGCATTGCACAGATGCACCGGATCGGCGGCGCGGGCGTCGGGAAACCAGAGTGCGCCGCGCAGACTTGGGCTCGCATGCATGGGCGGCCAGCCGGCCACGGTCAGCGTCTGATCGCGATCGAGCAGTTGCAGGTATTGCGGTGCCAGTTGCCGTTCAGCCAACGCTTTGGCCCAGCGGTCATACTCCATAGAAGTGTGCAACAGCATCAATTTGCCGCGCAAGCGGTTCAGGTGCGTTGACTGGAGATCGCGGTTGGTATCAAGATTCCGGTCGTTCCCAAGATCGCGGTTTGTGGCAAGCCAACCGCCACTGCGCGACAGTTGCCAGGCGCTCCGGGTCAGTCTTGCCAGCAAGTTCTCATCGGGTGAAACATGCAGATGCTCGACACACGCCGGCTGGGTTGAGCCTAGCAGCGACTGCGCCGGGTCTCGAAAGACAGTGACTTGCCATCCGCGTCGACACAGCGCTTGTGCGACGGCTGAGCCGGCCAGACCGGCGCCGACCACAATGACTGATCGGGTCGTAGGCTGATTCGAAGGAACCCGGACATCCGCCAGCCCCTTATCGGCTAAATGTGTGCGCAAAGGCTGACGACTGAAGCGTCCTTCGAGACGATGATGTTTACCGCCAAAGCCGCGCTTCAATGTGATCTCGAAGCCGCTGTGCTGCAGGGCTTGACGCACCTCCGGGGCACTGCTGTAGCTTGCCAGGCAGGCGCCCTGACGACACAGCCGCGCGACCGCCGAAAGGAACGGCGGCGACCAAAGCATCGGGTTATGCGATGGGCTAAAACCGTCCAGATAAACCGAATCGACGATTGCGTTCAGGTTGTTCAGCCACCCTTGTGCATCGCCAATGCACAGGTACAAGTTGACGCGCCCGTCATCGAAACTCAGTCGATGCAGGCCAGCCATCAGGACGGGCCACTGCGCGATCAGCTCTGTTTGATGCCGTTCGGAGGCGCCAACACTGCCCAGCGCCAGGCTCAGATCAACGGCTTGCAGCGGATGCTTTTCGATCGCCAGATAAAACAGCCGGGCGCAGCGGTTGGGATCGGACTGCCAATGCTGCCAGGTGGCCAGAAAGTTTACCCCCAGCCCAAAGCCTACTTCCAGAATCGTATGATGAAACGAGCTGCGCCAACGCTCACTGAGTGCACAGCCTTCGATGAATACCTGACGGGCTTCATCGAAGGCGCCGTGACGGCTTTTGTAGACATCCTCGAACAAGCTGCTGAACGGTGCGCCGTCAACGAAGCGGATCTCAGGGTGAATGCTCCATTGAATCGGCATCAGACACTTTTAATGGGCGAGTAGGCCGTCACGCTCAAGATGATCAATGACCGCTTGCAGGCCGGTGCCGGTCTTCAAATTGGTGAACACAAAGGGTCGCTGACCTCGCATCTGTTTGGCATCGCGCTCCATCACTTCGAGCGAAGCGCCGACATAGGGGGCAAGATCAATCTTGTTGATGACCAGCAGGTCAGACTTCATGATGCCAGGGCCGCCTTTGCGCGGAATTTTGTCGCCAGCAGCCACATCGATGACATAGATCGTGAAGTCCGACAGTTCCGGGCTGAACGTGGCGGCTAGATTGTCGCCGCCGCTTTCAACCAGAATCAGTTCGAGTCCCGGGATACGACGCTGCAAGCGATTGACGGCTTCAATATTGATCGACGCGTCTTCGCGAATCGCCGTGTGCGGACAGCCGCCGGTTTCGACGCCGAGGATCCGATCGATCGATAACGCATCATTGCGCACCAGAAACTCGGCATCTTCGCGAGTGTAAATGTCGTTGGTGACCACCCCCATGTTGTAGCGCTCGCGCAGTGCGCGGCACAGTGACAGGGTCAGGGCGGTCTTGCCCGATCCCACCGGGCCGCCAATGCCCACTCTAAGTGCAAGGGTCAAGATGATCTCCAGTTGCGATTTATGCGGTTATTTTGCCGATTGCGAATCATCATCAACCGATCCTCGTCAGGACCGGAACATGCGTGAGTATTGGGTTTCATGCCAAGCGCAGGCGATGACAAACCCCGGTGCGCCATTGGACCATTGTTCCTCGGGCAAGGTGGGCGCAGCAAGCGTCGCCCGCTCGAGCATCGGACTCAGCGCCTTGAGCAGGCGTTGTCCGGCCTGCTGACCGAGCGGAATACATTTCATTGCGGCCATGACCTGATTTTCAGCCCAGGCCCAAAGATAAGCGGCCACCGCGTTCGCCGACGAGATTTCGAAACTGATCGACGCCAGCGCCCAGGCCAGCGGCAAACTCAATGCCTCTTCGACGTCAATCCGCTGCGATAACTGCGTCCAACGCTCATGCAAAACGTCCGACGGCCGCATCAGGTCGTCCTGGAGCAGCTTGAACATCGAGTAGCCCATTTGCAGGGTCTCGGCATGTAGCTCACGGGTTTCGCGCGACGCCAGATACCACTGGTTGAGGGCGACCACCCGAGGCAAGTCTGCCGCGCTCAGCGCATTGAGCATCGAGAACAACAACGGTGCTTCAAAGGCACCCATGTTCAGGTCGATGCAATCGCTGATCCAGGTCAGTGCACTGGCTTCATCGTGTATCCATTGGCGATCAATGGCAGTCTCCAGCCCTTGCGAATAACTGAAGCCACCGATGGGCAAAGCCGGACTGGCCAGCCGAAAACTCGCGAGCAACCCGCGAATTTCACTCATTCCAGAAAGTCATGAATCCTCGGCGCATGACGACGATCGTCGTGGCCGTGCTCGCGACCCTGGCTGTGCACTGCATGAGGATCGCTCGCATCGCCGTGAACATGCTCATGGCCATGTGTATGCTTGTGGTCATGCGAATGATCATGTTCATGCAGGTGAACATGACCCGTAGTCTCGGCGTTACCCGTACCCGTACCCGTACCCGTACCCAGGCCTTGACCGTAGGCACCTGACTCGGGCTCGAACGGTGCCGAAAGCGTCTCGATCGTGCCACCCAAGCCGTCAACCATATTCTCGAGTACGTGATCGAATTGCAAGCGTAACCACAGCCGCTGCGTCGAGTCTTCACCCACTTGTATCGGTACATGACGGTTGCCCAAATGATAGGCAATACGGGCCAAGCTTAACGAATCGGCGGCCGTGACTTGCAATAACTGTTCGGCGGCTGCACGCACACGAATGACCTGCACAAGTTGTGCGTCGACCTTCGATCGGCAGCCGAGCAGGTCGCCTTCCTGCAACACATGACCGCGCGCGATCCGGACGCCGACGGCATCACCTGCCTGCGGCCCACTGACCAGCGATGCCACAAAACGCGACTTCTGCCGCCATTCGTAGGACAGACGCAACTCACCGCTGACAGGCAGTGAACTGACAGGCAGTGAACTGACGGGCAGGGTACTGTCGGGCAAGGCGCTGTCGGATAACAACTCGCTGAAGATCAGCATATGAAGATCAACATCCAGAGACCAATATTCAGAGATCCATAACTAGAACAAGAAGTATCGTTGTGCCATGGGCAATATCTTGGCGGGCTCACAAGTCAGCAAAACACCGTCGGCCCGAACCTGATACGTCTGCGGGTCAACATCAATGCTCGGCATGGCGTTATTGTGAATCAGGTCCTTTTTGCCGATCTTGCGAACCTTGCTGATGGCCACCGCGCGCTTACGCAGGCCGAGCTTGCGAGGCACACCAGCGGCCAGTGCAGCTTTCGAAACAAAGGTCACACAACTGTCGGCGAGTGCGCCGCCAAAGGCGCCGAACATCGGGCGATAGTGCACCGGCTGTGGTGTTGGAATCGACGCGTTGGGATCGCCCATCGCAGCCAGCGCAATTTGCCCGCCCTTGATGATGATCGACGGTTTGACGCCAAAAAACGCCGGCCGCCACAACACCAGATCGGCCAGCCGTCGCTTGGCGATCGATCCCACCTCATGCGAGATGCCGTGTGTGATCGCCGGGTTGATCGTATATTTTGCGATGTAGCGCTTGACGCGGTAATTGTCGTGATCGGTACTCAGCGCGCCGTCGGGATCGGCCAAAGAGCCACGTTGCATCTTCATCTTGTGGGCCGTTTGCCAGCAGCGCAAAATCACCTCTCCAACCCGACCCATGGCCTGACTGTCGCTTGACATCATCGAGAAGGCGCCGAGGTCATGCAGAATGTCTTCGGCCGCTATGGTTTCGCGGCGAATCCGCGACTCCGCGAAAGCAACGTCCTCAGCAATCGATGGGTCGAGATGATGACAGACCATCAGCATATCGAGATGCTCGTCAATCGTATTGATCGTATAGGGGCGAGTCGGATTGGTCGACGACGGTAACACATTGGGCAGACCGCAGACCTTGATGATGTCCGGCGCGTGGCCGCCACCGGCACCCTCGGTATGGTAGGTGTGAATAGTGCGGCCCTTAAACGCGGCCACTGTAGTCTCGACAAAGCCTGACTCATTGAGCGTATCGGTATGAATCGCCACCTGAACGTCATATTGGTCGGCAACCGCCAGACAGTTATCAATGGCCGCCGGTGTCGTACCCCAGTCTTCATGCAGCTTCAGTCCAATCGCGCCGGCCTTGATCTGCTCGATCGCAGGCCCCGGTAAGGACACATTGCCTTTGCCGGTAAAGCCCAGATTCATCGGGAAGGCGTCGGCCGCTTTCAGCATGTTGGCGATGTGCCAGGGTCCCGGCGTGACCGTCGTTGCGTTGGTGCCGGTCGCCGGCCCGGTGCCACCGCCAATCATGGTGGTGATACCCGAGGCCAGCGCGTCATCAATTTGCTGCGGGCAAATGAAGTGAATGTGGGTATCGATGCCGCCAGCGGTCACGATCATGCCTTCGCCGGCGATGATCTCGGTGGCCGCGCCAATCAAAATGTCGACGCCGGGTTGAATGTCCGGGTTGCCGGCCTTGCCAATACCGCTGATGCGCCCACCCTTGATGCCGATGTCGGCTTTGACGATTCCCCAATGATCGATAATAACGGCGTTGGTGATGACGGTGTCGGCGACCTTGGCAGCCAACTCCTGTCCTTGACCCATGCCATCGCGTATAACCTTGCCGCCGCCGAACTTCACTTCCTCTCCGTAAATCGTGAAGTCTTTTTCGATCTCTATCCACAATTCGGTGTCGGCCAGGCGCAGTCGATCACCGGTGGTCGGCCCAAACATTTCCGCATAAGCGCGTCGGCCAATGGTTCTGGTCATGCTGCGCTCCGTGACTTTTTCGACAATACCCGATTCTTCGTAGATGCGGCCGTACTCGCAACTGACTGCTTGGTTGTGCCCTGCTTGGTTGTGCCCTGCTTGATCGTGGCCTTCTTCGTTGGCGCGCGCGCGTTCGCCGCGTGGGCCCTCGGCTGATCGAGCGCGCCCATGATGCGGCCTGCAAAGCCATAGACCTTGCGCAGGCCAGCCAGGCTGACCAACTCGACGTCGCGGCTCTGTCCCGGCTCGAAGCGCACGGCGGTACCGGCCGGAATATTCAGCCGAAATCCACGCGCAGCTTTTCGATCAAACTGCAAGGCATCATTGGTTTCGAAAAAATGGTAGTGCGAGCCAACCTGAATCGGGCGATCGCCACTGTTGGCGACACGTACTTGAATGAGGTGGCGGCCGACGTTGATCTCGATCTCGCCGTCGGGTGTCCAGAGTTCACCGGGAATCATGAGCAGGCTGTCCTCAAACAATCGGTTGGTGCACAGTCACCAGTTTGGTGCCGTCGGGGAAGGTCGCTTCTATCTGGATTTCAGGGATCATTTCGGCAATACCGTCCATGACATCCTTGCGCGACAGTAAGGTGGTGCCCGCCTGCATGAGCTCGGCAACGGTCTTGCCATCACGAGCCCCTTCCATGATGGCGGCCGAGAGAAATGCAATCGCTTCCGGGTAGTTCAGCTTGACACCGCGTGCCAGTCGCCGCTCGGCCAACAAGGCGGCCGTGAACAACAACAACTTGTCTTTTTCTCGAGGTGTAAGTTCCATGCGGGTTCGGTCTTGAATGTTGCGTTCAGGTTGACCAGATTCGAGGATAACAGACTGGCCTGCCGATAATCTCGGGCCGCAAGGAGGCCCAGATAGATCGCAGTGCAAACAGACCTTCATCACTGTGCGGGCCGCGCCAACGAGCGATAAGCAAGTGTTTGATTCGCGTGACTGCCAACTCACCAGGCAACTTCAGTGTGCGGACTTGTGTCACCCAATCATCATTCATGGCAGCGGCGTATGCAATTAGTGTGCCGAAAACGGGTTGCCCGGCCAGTCCAGCGGGCGAGCGTTGCAGAACACCGGCAGCCGGCAAATGCATGCGTTCAGAGAAGATCACTTGATCCGCTTGGTGAAGGGTTGTGGCCCATCGAATGACGCCGCGCTCGAACGCCTGATTGCCGGCGATTCGGCCCAGACAATTCAGATCGAAGCTGATGAAGCGCGCATCCGGCGCCAACTCGATGTCGTATTCGAGTTTCGCCTGCGCGCCGGTAAAAAAGATATTTTCCATCGGCAGCCACTCGAGCGAGGCACCAGCGCCCACCACCAAGCGAGTTTTTTGCAACGCCGGCAGGCCTGACGAGCGATACCATTTGCCCGCACCCGGCGTGGTGATCAATACGTGCGCCCGAGCGGCCAGATCGACCGACACCGACAGTTGATCGCCCGCCGCAATGCCGCCCGGAGGATGCACGATGATCTGATGCCAGACTGCGGGCCCTTCAGGTAACAGGCCCTTCTGAATGCGCAGCGGCCCCAGGTGACGACGCAACGCCGGCACGGTCCGAGCGCCGTCCGAGTCGTAGCCTAGCTCGAGTTCGGCCGTCCAGACGTCTGCCGCTCGGCTGACAATCATTCAGCGAGAATTCATTGGGCCGACAGCGAGACGGTCAATCGCGTGCCCGGGACGATGATGCCGCCGCGATCACCCGGCGTCACGCCGCCATAGCGCGGCGCATAGACGTCGGGTAGCGGCCGGCCGCGCGTCGGTGCCATCCAGAGACGCAGCAAATGACGATGTCGTTCCGGTTCCGGCCAGTTCTCAAAATCGTTGCGCGAATGAAAGATCTGATGGTTGTGCAAGAACTGCATATCGCCGGGATCGAACGCCATTTGCAAGTAAAGCTTCGGATCGTTCACCAGTTGGTCGATCAGATCCATCGCCGCATACTGTTGGGCGCTCAATCGAGGCGCCTGCTCGAAACGGCTCTGGGCCTGCTCGATATAGTGCCGCAAGTAAATCGCCGATAAACGAGCCTGATACCAGTTATAGATCGGGATCTCGAACCAAGGCAACAAGCCGTCCGGTACCTCGCCACGCCGATCGGTCGGGTAGGGCTCGAACAGGGCAGGGACAAGCTCGGGTCGATGCCTGCAGATTTCGTTATAAACGGTGGTCGAACTGACGATAAAGGATTCGCCGCCTTGTTTGGCCGCTTGCAGGCAGAGCAGGCCGACGATATCGGCCGAGTCGGTATGAAAATCGAGCCGTTTGCTGGTCTGATAAAAACGCGTGTTCGGGTCTTCAATGCTGCGGCCAATGTCCTTGACGTGACCGAGCAGATGGCCCTTGCCGTTGGAGCTGCGCAGACTGCCGAAGTGTCGTCCCAGACCCAGGTAGATCAGTGCAGAGCGGCGCAAGGTGTAGCACTGCACCGGTAGGCCCTTGATCATCACAAAGCCACGGCCTTCCAGAAGTTCGGTCAAGGTGTCCTGAAGTTTTGTGGCCAACCCAGGTAACGGAAAATTGACGGTTGAAATGTGTTCGAGCGCCAAGCCGCTTGCCTCGAATGAATCGGCAGCCGCTTCCAGCTCTGCAATTTCGGCGACGCTCAGGGTCCAGATCCAGCGTCGATCCTCGGCCAATACGGGTCCGTACCAATGGGCCGCTCCGGCGATCGGTGGCGGATAGGGTTTCGATCGAGGTCGCGATCCCGCGTCAGGCTGAGGTTGCAGAAAATCGGTCATCATGTCTCCAGTCAAATTGCGTCGGCCTGAAAAAGCATCGGCCTCGAATATTTGGAATCTGCCTAAAATCGAAAAAACTTCTCAATAGGATCAAAATGCCTGAATCAAGACCGCTACGCGGCGCCGATCTGCTCGTCCATACACTGCGCGAATTCGGGGTAGAGCGCATTTATACACTGTCGGGCAATCACATCATGTCGATCTTTGATGCTTGCATTGGCAGCGCGATCACGCTGATCCACAGCCGTCATGAAGCCGCATGCGTGCATATGGCCGACGCGCAGGGTCGCCTGACGGGCGTGCCAGCCGTCGCCATGGTCACGGGCGGGCCCGGTCATGCCAACGCAATCGGTGCGTTATACACCGCGCTGATGGCCGAGTCTCCAATGGTGCTGATATCCGGACAGTCGCCCCTGAACCAGGCCGGCAAGGGCGCATTTCAAGAAATTGATCAGGTGGCCATGGCCGCACCGGTCTGCAAGGCTGCCTGGTCCATTCGACAGGCCGAGTGTTTGCAAAGCGATCTGCGACTGGCGTTCAAGATCGCCGCCAGCGGTCGTCCCGGGCCGGTCAGTTTGTCCGTACCCAGTGATCTGCTGGAGAACCTTGCAGGGGCTCAAGTGCCAGGTATTTCGAGCTTGGCCGCGTCACCGGTATTCGGCCGCCTGGCAGAACCGGTATTTGGCCGCCAAGCAGAGTCAGCGGTTGCCAGCACATCAGCGCCGGTCTGGGCGTCGGCGCTAGCCTGGCTGGCGAGCGGCCGCAGACCCCTCATCCTCGCAGGCCCGACGATGCTCAGCGCCTTGCGACGCCCTCAAATTACCTCACTTGAGACGCGCTTGGGTATTCCGGTCGTTGCCATGGATAGCCCGCGCGGCATTGACGATCCAAGACTCGGGCGATTTGCAGCCAAACTGGCGATTGCCGATCGTGTACTGCTGGTGGCCAAACGAGTCGACTTTACCGTTCGCTTCGCCAGTACACCGGCGTTTGCCGCCGATTGCGAATTCATGCAATTCGAACCTGATCAGGCGGAGCTTGAGCGCGCTCGAAATACGCTGGGTGCCCGTCTGGTCAAGCAAGAATGTCGGGACCCTGAGGATTGCTTTGCCGGGTTGGCGGCCCCACTTGCGCCGGACACACCGGCCGCTTCGAAACTGGACTGGTTGGGCGCTGTTCGGGAGGCCTGCCGAGCCAGACCAGCGTCGTGGGCGGCATTGCCTCGTTCGCCAACCGCATCGATGCACCCGGCCCAGATTGGCCGCGTGTTGAACGATCTGTTTCTGACCCATCCCGATGCCGTTCTGGTCGTCGACGGTGGCGAATTCAGCCAATGGGTGCAAGCTTGTGTTGACCCGGCGCGACGCATCATCAATGGCCCTGCCGGGGCGATTGGAACCGCGCTGCCGATGGCATTGGCGGCCCGTGCCGTCGAGCCCCATGCGCCGGTGGTGGCGCTGATGGGCGACGGTGGCTACGGCTTTCATCCGATGGAGTTCGACACTGCGGTTCGGGCCGGGCTGCCGTTTGTGGTCATTATCGGCAATGACCGCCGCTGGAATGCCGAGTACCAGATTCAGCTCCGTCAATACGGCGAAGATCGCTTGCTCGGCTGCGAGCTGACTGACCCGGCTTACGAACAGATAGCGCTTGCCATGGGGGGCACAGGTGAGCGAATCGAAAGCGAAGATCAGTTGCGCACACAATTGCAGCGCGCCATCTCGAGTACACAACCGTGCTGCCTGAACGTTCAGGTGTCGAGTCTGGCAGCACCGACGATGAAGGATTAGTTCAATCGCCTGCGGGGTCTGCGTGTTCCTCAGTGCGCCGGTTCCTCATCATCGGCCTGTTCCTCATCCTCGGATGCCGCTACGTCCTCAGCCGTACTGACCCGTGGCGCCGGGGTACTGCGCAGGGCCAGAAACTGGCTGCGTAAATGTTCGTAGAGCAGGGCGTCGCGGGTCGGATCCTTGCGTTCGCGCTTGAGCAACTCCGCGATGACGCCAATGTGCATGACGATCGCCTCCATCACTTCAGGGCCACCGGCCAGCCGATTCCAGCCGGTCGGATTCATCAGATCGCGCATCAGTCGACGCAGCGGGTGATCAGGCGTCGCCAGGCTGGCCGGATCGGCCAAGGCGGTTTTGGCGAACGGGATTTGCATGCGCGCGATGGCCATTCGCACGGTGATCGGCAGGCGATCATCGCTGAGCGCGGATTCAAACATCGCGACGATATGATCGAGCGCGGTCTGAATCTGCGCCATCGACGTATCGAGCGCCGCGGCCCGTTTGCTGCTCTGGCTGCCCTTGCCGGCCTGGGTCGAGAATTCGCCTGGCGCTCGGCCGCCTGCAGGATTCTCGGAATCCTCAAACGCCTGCGCCAGTGCGGCTTCTGCCTGCGCCAGTTTGTCTTCATTGAGCCGCCCGTACAGCTTGCCTTCGCCTTCGCCACGGCGCTTGAGCAGGGCGCTCGAATTCGGTTTTTCGACGCCCATTCCTTTCCTCAGAATGCCCGTCATGATCGGATAAACCGAGACGACCCGTTGTGCGATCTGCGGTCCGAATTTGCGCAGGATCAACAGCTCGTCGCGAGCATCGCCGCTGGCACGGGTCCAACACAGGCCCAGCGCATGAAAGAACACTGCCGGCCGCAGAGGGTTCTCGCGAATCGTGGTGGACTGGCGACCCAGCGCCTTGCAGACCAGCACATCGAATGTTTTGACGCCTTCGTCGGCATCGATATCAATCAGTCGGGTCAGCTCGTCAATCACGAGCCGGCGCTCAATCACCGAGTCGGGTACCAGTTCCGGCGAGTCGTTGTCGGGCGCCGGCCAGAACGATTCACGGCCTTGCAATCGATCCAATTGGGAATAGAGGCAAGCCCCGAGCACAGACGCGTATTGGCTGCGGAATTTCGAGGAATGGGCATCGAGTTCCTGTTTGGCCATCGAAAACTGCGCGTTATAGCCGCGCTCGCCCTTGCTTTCGCGGTAGCTCGTCAACAGGCTTTCGTGCGTTGTATCGTCAAATTCGGGCAGTGCAAAGCCGACGGCCGAAATCGCCTTGCGCAACAGCGCTACAAGGATCGGATCGTCGCGAAAGTCGGCTGCTACCGAATGGATACCGTTGGGAAGCATCCCGCCAAGATATACGCGTCCTTGAATCGGCGCATCACCCTGGGTCAGCGTCCTGCACGAACGGCCACTTGCTGCGGTTCTATGGTCAATAGTTTCGTCGCAATTGCAATTAACCAAAATGTAAACAATTTGGCTAAATACTTCTTTTATTTGACATAATATACATTATGCGCAATCAGTGGGATTAATAAACAGATGCCCTTATGGCTTTGACACCGGCTCGCTGATTTTCGGGGCTTGAATCGTTCCGTATCGGGCTTCGAATTCCTTGGCGCGCGTCCGAAACCAATCGGCTTCCTTGGTTTCGCCATGGCGCTCAAAATAATCCGCGACGCTCCAGCCGTTTTCGTTGCGCTGGGTGGGATCAGCGCCTTCCTCAATCAGATAGCGCGCCAGGGTCGGGTTTTTATGTCGGGCAGCCATCATGAGCGGCGTCGTCTTGTTGGGTGACATCGCATCAATAAACGCATGTTGCTCGATCAGAAACTTCGCCACCTCGAGGTGGCCAGCCGTCGCAGCATAATGCAATGGCGTCCATTCGGTCTTGTTGACCTCGGCGCCGCGACCGACCAAGGCCTTGACGGTCGCCAGGTCGCCGTGAAAACTGGCCAGCATCAGAGCGTTCTCATTCTTGCCGTTGGTCTTGTCGACATCCGTTGCCGGTGACTCCAATAGGGCTTGCAGCGCCGCAAACGACTTTTGTGCGGCCGCGTAGACGATGGCCGGTGCCGTATCGACCTTACCCAGATTCGGATCAACACCGCGCAACAACAGCGTGCGAACTTCCTTGGCGTCATCCTGGCGAAGCGCTTCAAAGAGAGATTGGGTGGCGGTGCGATGGTTGACCTGCGCTGGCACGCTAGCCTGTGCGTGTGCCGATGCCAGCAGTTGAACCGGGATTGATCTACCGAACAGGTCTGACGCAGCGAATGAACCTGCACCGATAATCAACACGGCCGCCGCGCGCCGACAGGACTCTATATACATTTGAATAGATTAGAGAAATTTCGCGTTGTCTGTTCGCTGATTTGAGTCAGCGTTTGACTACGCAGATTGGCAACCGCCTCAGCCACATAACGAACAAAGCCCGGTTCGTTGGTCTTGCCGCGAAACGGCACTGGCGCCAAGTAGGGCGAATCGGTCTCAACCAGCAGGCGGTCGGTGGGAATCAGTTTTGCCACCTCTTGCAGTTGTTTGGCGTTCTTGAACGAAACGATGCCAGACATCGAAATGTAAAAACCAAGTTCAAGTGCTGCTTGCGCCGTCTCCCAGGTCTCGGTAAAGCAATGCATGACGCCACCCACCTCAGCGGCACCCTCCTCTTGCATGATGCGAATGGTGTCCTCGGCGGCGGCTCGGGTATGTACGATCAACGGTTTTGCGCACCGGCGCGCCGCTCGAATATGCGTGCGAAAGCGTGCGCGTTGCCATTCGAGCTCACCGGTCAACCGATAATAGTCGAGGCCGGTTTCCCCGATCGCCACAATCCGTGGATCGTCGGCCAACTGTACCAGTTGAACTTCGGTGGGTTCGCATACATCCGGGTAATCGGGATGCACGCCGACCGAAGCAAACAGATTTGCAAAGCGATCGGCCAGTGCCTTGACCTTCGGAAAGTTCTCCAGGTCAACCGATATGCACAGCGCGTGCGTCACCTCCTGTGCGGCCATGCGCTCGAGGACGGCATCGATCTGCTCGGACAGCTCGGGAAAATCCAGATGACAATGTGAGTCGACCAACATGAAGCTAGCTTTTGGGTAGATAGGCGTGATCCGGCGACGATCCTGGCAGCGGCCTGGCCGCCGTTGAACCGCCATCGACCGGGAACACAATACCGGTAACCCAACGTGCTTCGTCGCTGGCTAAAAAGCGCACCGCATGGCCGACGTCCCAGCCGCTGCCCTCGGTCGGCAACAGTGCCCGTGAATGTCGTAGCCGGCGCTTTTCGTCCGACATGCCCTTGCCGTACACCATCGGCGTGTAGACCATACCGGGCGCCACGCAATTGACACGAATCCCCTCGGCGCCATGCTGTGCCGACATGGCGCGCGTCAGGTTGACCACCGCACCTTTCGAGGTCGGATAAAGCAAGCCGGGATGTCCGCCCAAGAGGCCAGCGACCGATGCAATATTGATGATCGAACCTGCGCCCTGCAAGCGCATTTTCGGGATCGCATAACGAGCCATCAGCATCATCGAGGTCACGTTGATTCTGAGTCCGTCGTCCCAGGCCTTCAGATCGAGATCGACGGCGGTGCCGATTGGCCCGCCAATGCCGACGTTGTTGACCAGAATATCGATGCGACCCCAGGCTTCAAATGCACACTCTATGGCCGCCTGACATTCGCTTGGCTCGCTGACATCGCAAGACAACACCATCGCCTTGCCGCCCTCGTCTTCGATCATTCGCAAGGTCCGCTCGGCATCTTTGATATTGCGATCAATCAGTCCAAGCTGCGCGCCGTCACGTGCCAGCAAAATGGCCGCAGCCCGGCCGTTGCCGATACCGTCGCCTTGCGTACCGGCACCGGTGACAATCGCGACGCGCGCACTCAGTGAGCGATCGGCGGGATGATTCAAGGGGATCATGACTTGCTCTCGGTTGCCAGTGTTTCCTGAAGGTTCGCTACTGCATGACGGTCACCGCGAATCCGCAGCACAACACCGTCATCGGTGCTGCGTTCCTCCAGCACCTTGAAGTTTGCGAAAATCTCACCGCGTCGTCGCTGTGCTGCCCAGCCGAGAAACACTTCTGCCTCGGCCAGATCGGTGTGGAAGAACGCGACCACCTGTGCATGCAATCGGGCGACATCGGCCTCGCGGCGCGCACTCATCACCACACACTCCGGGAATTTTAATCGCAGTGCGGTTTCGCGAGCACTCTGAGCTGGCAGGTCACCGACGTTATCGATCTTGTTGAAGATCCTGATTCTGGGAACGTCTTGCGCGCCGATCTCGTCCAGAACTTTATCGGTGACCGCCATCTGGCGCTCGAAGCCGTCGTCACCGGCATCGATGACATGCAGGAGCAAGGAGGCTTCGGCGGCCTCCTCCAGCGTCGACTTGAATGACGCGACCAGATCGTGCGGCAGATTCTTGATGAATCCCACCGTGTCACTGACCAGTATCCTGGGAACGCTCTGCGGAAAAAGAGCTCGCACGGTGGTGTCCAGTGTTGCAAATAACTTGTCGGCAACCAGCGCGTCGCTGCCGGTCAGGGCGCGCATCAACGTTGATTTGCCGGCGTTGGTGTAGCCGACCAGCGTCACCCGGGCGAGGCCCTGCCCTTGCTGGCGTCGGGCGCGCTGGGTCTGGCGCTCGACATCCATGGCGGTAATTTCCAGTTGCAGCTCGGCAATCCGGTTGCGGATCTTTTGCCGATCGAGTTCGCTGTGCGCCTCGCCGGCACCGCGCCCGCCGGTGCCGCTGCGCTGCCGCCCCTTCGGACCTGCCAGCTTGGCCGCCTCGCGCAATCGCGGCGCCATATAGCCCAGCCGAGCAATCTCGACCTGTGCGCGTGCGGCGCGCGAGCTCGCATGGCGCTGAAAAATTTCAAGAATGACCATCGTGCGATCCATCACCTCGCAGCCCGCCTCGATCTCGAGGTTGCGCGCTTGTGAGGGAGATATTTCATGATCGACCAGGATGACGTCGACCTGCCGTGTATCAGGATCGGCCGCCGCCCGCGTCCGCTCCTTGGATTGGGCCAACGATGCCGAAATTTCTGCTTCGCGCGTCTCGGTCGCCTTGCCCCAATCCACAGCGGCATCGAGCCCATGCTCGACGAGCTGGCGTAACTCCTGTCGCTTACCGGAACCCAGATAGGCGGTCGTATCGAAACTCGCCCGCTTTTGCAACAGGCTACCGACCACCTCAAACCCCAGGGTCGTGGCCAGTTCACGCAGCTCGTTGACCGACTCCTGGAACTCGATGTCGCTGACCGAAGGCAACTGCACTGCTGTGACGACCGCGCGCAGCGGCTTTTCCTTGATGGATATGCTCATGCGCGGATCATCGCAGAAAACCCGCCATTGCAGCGGCTGAGCGAGCAACAAACCGTTGCCGGTCTGATTGCTTTTCAGAGCGTGTGGGTCGGCCGCGCGGCTTTCAGTGCGCCACCCAGTAAATTTTCAATGCGTGCACGGGCCTGTTCGCCGGCGTCGTTGGCCGAAAATTGCACACCGATACCCTGCCCTCGCCCGGCCGATGCCGCCGGTGTTATCCAGATGACCTTGCCTGGAATCGGTAAACGGTTCGGATCGTCGAGCAGCGACACCAGCGCATAGATTTCATCGCCCAGTTTGGCCGGTCGGGTAGTCGGAATGAACAAGCCGCCGCCCTTGACGAATGGCATATACGAAGCGTAAAGCGCCGCCTTTTCCTTGATCGCAAGCGACAGCACGCTCGGTCGGGCGCCGCCATAGGCGTCGGCCGCAGGCGGCTTGGCGTTAGGATCAACTTGCATGGACAGGCTCCGCAGGCGTCAGGTTTTAGGGGCGTCAGGTTTTGAAGATTCCGAGATAGTCAAGCAAAACCGATTCGCAGTACAAGCGCGGGTTGAGTGGACGGGATAACCATGCCGACTGGCGGTCTAGTCGACTCGCGCCCAATGCAAGACGCTCGAAGTCGGTTTTCTGCCCCAGTTGCGTTAATCGCATTGATTGTTCCGAAAACGTTTGCGGTGCACTGCCGGCCAGAACGCGTGCGATATCCACCGTCCAGCGCCGCAGCAGCTCCAGCCAAAGACGCGCGTCAATCGACGCCATACGATCGGCGGTTTGAAGCAAATCAGCCTCGGGGAGTCCCGCAATCAGTACCAGCGCAGCATCAAACCCGGCCCGTCGGGCCGGATCGAGCATGGCAAGCGCAGCCCGTGGCGACCCTCCGGCTGCGCTCAATGCGGCTTCGAGCTGTTTTGCCGGTAATGGCTGTTTCGCCGGCAGTGCAGATTGGCTGGCCAGCCACTGCACCTTGAGCGCCCGCGCAGGCGACGTCATGGCGTAGCGCAGACAGCGCGAGCGCAGCGTCGCCGGCAAGCGCTGATCGTGCGAGCTGACCAGCAGAAAATGCAGATCCGTGGTCGGCTCTTCGAGGGTCTTGAGCAGCGCGTTGGCAGAAATCGTGTTCAGTGCGTCTGCCGGATCGAGCAAGACAATCCGTTTGCCGGCGCGATGCGCGCCAGTCGCGACGAACTCGGCAATCTCGCGGATCTGCGCAATCTTGATTTCAAACGCCGGCTCTGACTTGCCTTTCGCCTCGTCCTGTATCGGCGTCAGAAAACGGAAATCGGGATGATTGTTTTGTGCGAACCAATGGCAAGCCGGGCATTGCCCACAGGCAGCCGTCAAACCGGCCCCTCGCTCACAGAGCAAGGCCGCCGCCAGTTCATAAGCAAGATCAGATTTGCCGATCCCAGGGTCACCGGTGATCATCAGAGCCTGTGGTTCTCGCTTCATGAACTCAAGCAGGGCCGAAAGCTCGGAATCAAT